>CAZENU010000083.1:0-2461 GCA_964513735.1 uncultured Dehalococcoidia bacterium | reverse complement strand
GCACACCCCATATTGCATCAGCCTGCCGGATCGGGCCGGTCTCGGACTACCGGCCCAGGCCGCGCTGTATCCCGCGTATGTGCGCCGCCTGGCCGGTGTGCTGGGCCTCTTTGACGATGAGGTGGGGCAGCATCCTGGCGACGGTGTAGCCCGGCCGCCGCTTGGGGTCCGGGCAGCTTTCCAGGTCGGGCCGGGATAGTCCGTTCAGGTACGAGAGCGTTTGCCGCCGGACCGAGTCGAAGTAGGCCATCATCTCGTCGAGATCGAAGTCGGCAGGGCGGCCACCTGCTCGGATGTGTACTGGAAGCCGCTGTCGCGCGCCGGTATACCGAAACGAGTGTCCCAGCCCTCTCTCTGCCAGACCGTGTCGGTCCCGTGGGCGAAGCGCTGCACCCAGCTATCCTCGACGCGGGCCATGTGCCAGACGGCGAAGTCGACGCGGTGCGACTCGGGTGCAGGCTGGAACAGATGTTCCTCGGCCGTCAGGCCGTCCAACGCCTTGCGCAGATCGCCCAGGTACTCGTCGAGGGCCATCCGGACGACGTCTTTGAAGTCCACGGGCTCAGTTCGGAGAGGGCGGCTCGATCTCGATGATGCCTCCGGCGACAAGCTCCTCGCCCTGATAGAACACCACGGCCTGGCCCGGTGTGACGGCGCGCTGGGGCTCCTTGAAACGGACCTCGGCCCAGCCGTCGCCCGGAAGCAGCGACGCGGGCGTCTCGGACGCCTTGTACCTGATCTTCGCGGCCACCTCCAGTGGCTCCGCTGGCGTCTTTCCCGAGGGGAAGTTGAGCCGGGACGCCCATAGCGAGGTGCGGTATAGATCGCTCTCGTCGCCCACTACGACGCGGCTGGTGTCGGGATCTATCTTGACCACGTACATGGGGGCGCCGGTGTTTCCCGGCAGCCCCAGGCCCCTGCGCTGCCCTACCGTGAAGAACTGCACGCCGGGATGCTCGCCCAGGACGGAGCCGCCGGTGTCGATGATCTGACCGGGGCGCGGCCGGCCGCGGCCGGCGATGAACTTGCGGTAGTCGCCGTCGGGTATGAAGCAGATGTCCTGGCTGTCGGGCTTGTCGGCGACGGGAAGGCCGGCCTCCGCGGCGATGGCTCGAATCCGGTCCTTCTTGTACTCGCCGACGGGAAGCATTAGCCGGTCGAGCTCGTCCTGGTTGAGGGTGAACAGGACGTAGGACTGGTCCTTGGCGTGGTCGAGCCCCTTCAGCAGCTTCTTGCCGGTGCCGTTGACCCGGATGCGGGCGTAATGCCCGGTGGCGATGTAGTCAGCGTCTAGAAATATGGCCCGGCGCAGCAGGAAGTCGAATTTTATCTTGTCGTTGCAGGCCAGGCACGGATGAGGCGTCCTGCCGCGGTCGTACTCCTGGCAGAAGTAGTCGACCACGTGGGCCTGGAACTCGCGCTCGAAGTTCATGACATAGTGGGGCACGCCGATGGTCTGGCAGACGCGCCGAGCGTCGTCGACGTCCTCTACGGAGCAGCAGCGCTTGCTCTGGCGCGGCACGTCCTCGCGCTCGACGGTCCAGAGGCGCATGGTGACGCCGACGACGTCGTAGCCCTGGCGCGCCAGCAGCAGCGCCGCGACGGAGGAGTCGACGCCGCCGCTCATGGCGACGATCACGCGTCCTTTGCTCATGGGGCTCAGGCTAACACAGGGATTTCGCGGCCATCAAGAAATACGAGGGCTGTGTTGAGCCTCTCGATACACCCCGATTGGGCATCGGGCCACTCGGGGTGAGCGGTGTGAGAGCGGGAGGCTGCTCGTAGGGGATGACAGACGACAAGGGCAGGCGCGCGTGCCGGCACGCGGCCGGGTGGGTCTGGAACCGACGGAGTATGGGCAACGGCTGTGCGGACTGGTAGAATCTGTGCTGCGGCCGTATATGCGGCTGGGCGGCACGCATCATGCAGACAAGCCAGAAGGCCAAGGGAGGGACGTTGAAGTACGCGGAGATGGACTCGATCGAGGTGGGGCTGAAATTCAAGACGGTGAGCGGGATCATGGTGGAGACCACCGGGGTGACGACGCAGATGGAGTCGAACGAGCTGTATGTCCACGAGGTCTTGATAACCGAGGGCGTCGGGGAAGGCGACAAGTACCTCTATAATCTCGACTCAGGCGAGCTGCTTGACTCCCATTAACATCCCGGTATCAGCCTGACCGCTGACGCCGCCGAGGGTGTCGAGGCGAGACCGGGGTGTTGTCGGTCCGCTATCGGGACGGAGAGGTCGGGGTGAGCTCCAACCGCCTATTCTTCGACAGGGGCAAGGACGGGCCCAGGCTGCCCTGGAGTTGGGGCGAAGGGACAAGAGTCCGGGGCGCGCCGCGGTATCCTCGGCAGGAGGCCGATTTGGTGCGGTCGCTGTTCGGCAAGAAAAGGAAGAAAAAGCCCCGAGTATCCGCTGAGACGACCGAGACGATCGAGGATGCGCGGGTAGGGGA
>CAZENU010000082.1:0-4524 GCA_964513735.1 uncultured Dehalococcoidia bacterium | reverse complement strand
CCTTTGCCGGGAGTCTGAGGGTGTCCCTCAGAAATAATCTCTTCCTCCTTCCTGGCCAGCCAGGAAGGAGGTCGTTTGGATGGTCGAAGAGGATTTCCAGCACCCTGCTAAGGCGAGGGTCTTACCCTGACAGCACAAAGCAGACAAGGAGCGATAGATGGACGGCGACACAGTCATTGCGAAGATACTGAAAGCGGAAGGCGTTGAGTGGATGACGTGCTATCCGTTCCAGACACTGATCGAAGCCTGCGCCAAAGAGGGCATCAGGCCCATCGTCTGCCGCCAGGAGCGGGCCGGTGTCAACATGGCAGACGGCTACAGCCGGATCTTCAACGGCAAGCGCATCGGTGTCTTCACCATGCAGCGCGGCCCAGGAGTGGAGAATGCCTTCGGCGGCGTCGCCCAGGCCTTTGCAGACTCGGTGCCGATACTGCTGTTTCCCGGCGGCGAGCCACTGGGCCGGGTCGGGGTGCCGCCCAGCTTCGGGGCGACCCAGAACTACCAGGGCATCACCAAGTGGGCAGCACACGTCAATCTGGTCGAGAGAGTCCCCGAGATGATGTCCCGGGCCTTCACGCAGCTCAAGCATGGACGCAGGGGCCCTGTGCTGCTGGAGGTCCCCCAGGACGTCGCCTCCGCCGAGTTCCCCGGCGACACGTTCAACTACACCCCGATCACCGAGCACAAGTCCGGCGCCGACCCTGACGACGTCCGCGACCTCGTGAAGGCGCTGTTGGGCGCCTCCGACCCGGTGATCAACGCCGGCCAGGGGGTGCTCTACGCCGAGGCGACCGACGAGCTGGTCGCGCTCGCCGATCTGACCGGCATACCGGTGATGACCACGCTCAACGGCAAGAGCGGCTTCCCGGAGAACCACCCGCTATCGCTGGGCACGGGGTCACACTCCGCGACCCTGATGGTGGACCACTTCCTCAAGAAGGCCGACTTCGTTCTGGGGATGGGCACAAGCTTCACCATCTCCAACTTCAATGCACCCATGCCTTCGGGCGTCACGCTGGCGCAGTCGACCAACTGCGCCGAGGACGTCAACAAGGACTATCGGGTCAGCTACGGCGCCATTGGAGACTCGAAGATCGTGCTACGCCAGATGATCGAAGAGGTGAAGCGCCAGGCCGGCGAGAACGGCCGCGCCGACGTCGACGGGGTGGCCGACGAGATCCGGAAGGTGAAGGAGACTTTCATGGCGGAGTGGGGGCCGCACTTCACGTCGGACGAGGTGCCGTTCAGCCCGTACCGGGTCTTCCACGAGATCGCCAAGGCGCTGGGGTCGTCCAACGTCATCATCACCCACGACTCGGGCTACCCGCGAGAGCAGCTCGTCCCGTTCTGGCAGTCGACGCAGCCGCGGGGATACCTAGGCTGGGGCAAGTCCACCCAGCTTGGCTATGGCCTCGGTCTATCCATGGGCGCCAAGCTGGCCGCGCCGGACAAGCACGTCGTCAACGTGATGGGCGATGCCGCCTTCGGGATGGCCGGCATGGATATCGAGACCGCCGCCAGGGCCGAGATCGGCACGCTGACGGTCATACTCAACAACAGCGTCATGACCAACTACTCCAACCACATGCCCTACGCGTCGGAGCAGTGGGGCGCCAACCGGTTCTCGGGCGAGTACGCCAAGGTGGCCGAAGGGCTCGGCGCGTACGCGGAGAAGGTTGACAGGCCCGACCAGATCGCTCCGGCCATCCGCAACGGCGTCGCGGCCAACAAGAAGGGCCGGCCCGCCGTGCTGGAGATGATCACCAAGGAAGAGACCAACGTCCCCAGGTTCTGGTAGGGCGCCCTCGTCTCTTCGAATACCTGTCCCGATCCGACCGCACACCGCTCTCGTCGCGCTGGGCGTCACTTTTGGCGTCGCGGTCCACCTCAGCTTCGACCTGTTCCCGAAAGGCTGGTCGGGTTTCGCACTCATCAGCGTTCCAGCCTAGGGCAGGACGGCTCCATGGTTCCCTGGACTTGGATAGCCGTCAGCACGGTCACGTGCACATACCTGGCTGCCAGGCTGATTCGCAGTGGCCTAGATGGCAGCCTGTTCATACTGTCGTTGATATTCGCGTTCGGCTACGTAGTTCTGGGCGAAGACGCGTTTTGGCGACCAGCTCGTCTCTGGACCGGATCAGTCGGGCCAGACGGATGAACTCTTCCGCCCGGGGCTAGCCGACGCGCCCCGGGCCCGCCGTCGCGCCGTCGCCCACCAGGAAGCCGCGGATGTCGTCGGCGTACTTGACCTCCGAGTCGTCCTCGGGCTCGTAGCCGAGCACCCGCCGGGCGTTGGACAGCGACCAGAAGGCCCTGGTGTTGTTGCTGATGCCATACACGATGTGCCACGGCACCCCATGCTCGTCGTCTATGTCCTCGACCTCGATGGCCTTCGTGAAGAGCTGGGTCAGATCTCGGGCGCTGATGTATGCGCCCAGGTTGCGCTTGAACTGCCCGGCGTCGCCCCCGAAGTCGCCGAGCTTCAGCTCCCTGGGCGCGCCTATGCGGACGTTCACCACGCCCATCTTCCGCCCGAATGCGCCGCAGGCGAACAGGAATCCCATGTGCTCGTAGGTTGCCTTGGCCCAGCCGTAGAAGTTGTCCGACAGCGGTAGCCTGTAGGGATCGAGCATGTCCAGCTTGCGCTTGTGTATCAGGGCGCTCTCGTACCAGTCGGCGGCGTGGTTGGAACTGGCGACGGCGACGCGTCGCACCCCGGCATCGTACGCGCAGCGGAGCACGTTGTACGCCATGTCGACGTTCTCGCTCTCAGCGAAGAAGTGGTCCAGCGCCTCTCCCGCACGCCGCTTGTACCCTAGGTGGACCACGGCGTCCACGCCCTCGAAGTGAGTGGCATACTTTTCACGGTCCGCGTCGATCAGGTCGACGACGTGGACACCATCCACCGGCCGGCCCTGCCGGTCCTCCGCCCTGGCGTCGAGCAACACCACCTCGTACCTGCCACGGAACGTGGTCAGCAGCTGGTTGGCGATATAGCCGGCGCCTCCGGTAATCAGGACCTTTCTGTCTGCCATCGCGGCCTCCTGCTGGCGGTCTTCTGCTTCCTGGCCGGTCAGGGAGCCTCGTCGAGACTCGCGCTGACTCTCCCCGGCGCCCGTCCCTGTCCGTCATTCATGATCAGCGACTCGACGCCCGCGGCGTACTTGACCTCCGAGTCGTCCTCGGGCTCGTAGCCGAGCACCCGCCGGCCGTTTGCCAGCGACCAGAATGCCCGGGCATTGTCGCTGGTCCCGTAGACCACCTGCCACGGGACGCCGTTCTCGTCGTCGATGTCGGACGCCTCGACCGCCGCGAGGAAGAGCCGGGCCACGTCGGCGGCGCTGAAATAGGAGCCGAGGGCGCGCTTGTAGTTGGTTACGTCGTCACCGAACGCCGCGACGTCGAGCTCGTGAGGCCAGCCGATGCGCACGTTCACCACGCCCATCTTGCGGCCGAAAGCGCCGCTGGCGAACAGGAAACCCATATGCTCACAGGCCGCCTTGGACCAGCCGTAGAAGGTGTCGGAGCGCGGTAGCGTCTCTTCGGTGTGCATGTCGAGCCTACGGTGGTGTATGAGCGCGTGCTCGGACCAGTCTCCCACGCGGTTGGAACTGGCGAAGACGACGCGCCGGACGCCGGCATCGAAGCATGCCCGAAGCACGTTGTAGGCCATGCGGATGTTGGACCCTTCGTCGAAGAAGTCGTTAATCCCAGACGGAGAGTCGGTCAGCAGTCCAGGCAAGACCGGACGCGACGGCACGCCACCCCGGACGCTGCCGCCGTGCACCGGGCGCATGAGCGCCAGGTGCACGACCGTGTCGATTCCGTCGAAGAGCCCGGCATAGGAGTGGCGGTCGGCGTCGAGCAGGTCCGCGGCGTCGACGCCTTCGACCCGCCGGCCGGCGCCGTCCTCGGTCCGGGAGTCGATCAGCGTCAGGTCGAATCGCTCCCGGAACGCCGGCAGCATCTGGCCGGCGACGTAGCCCGTCGCACCGGTTATCAGGACTCGTTGATCTGCCAACCGCGCCTCCAATCGCATTCGTCTGGGCGCCAGCCATTATATAGCGTGACGAAGAGTCAGCGGTCGTCTCATGACGCTGAGACACCAGGCGGCAAAGGAGTCGTGGAACAGGAGGAGCAGTGGTGGAGTTGGAGGGACTTGAACTCCCTACCTCTTCAATGCCATTGAAGCGCCTACAAAATTACCTCGATTTTCTTGAGTCTCAGGCACTATCAGATAACTACATCCCCGCAAACCGCCAGTATTTAAGCGGTTTTGTGGGGAGTTTGGCAACACTATCAGCCCCAGAAGCGCCAAGAAATACCTCTGCCGCTCCAATCACTTACGGACGAACTCCCGCATCCGTTACGCAGGCTACCTCAAGGGATTCCTCAACCACTTCGGCATGGGCTTCGACCTCAAGATCAAGCGCCCTCGGATTCTCCCAGAGCTGGTATCAGCAGAGGACATAGCGAGGCTGAAAGATGCGATTCGAGGACACCGCACCCATAAAGCCTCAACTG
>CAZENU010000081.1:0-5321 GCA_964513735.1 uncultured Dehalococcoidia bacterium | reverse complement strand
ACTGGCCGATCGGCTGGAGCTTCAGGTCTCCTACGCCATCGGGGTGGCCGAGCCCATCTCGATCTCAGTCGAGACCTTCGGCACGAACACAGTGTCCGACGAGACGATCGTGGACCTCATCAACAAGCACTTTGACCTCAGGCCGGGGATCATAATCCGCGACCTGGACCTGCGCAGGCCGATCTACAAGCAGACGGCCGCCTACGGCCACTTCGGGCGCGTCGACCTGGACCTGCCGTGGGAGACTACCGACAAGGCCACCGATCTCAGGCGGGAGGCCTTCGTCAAGGACGCCGAGGAGACCAGTACCGGCTAGTCTACCGCCCCGCAAATGGCCTTACGTTGCGGTGAAACTGAACGGGGCATGTCACCCCGATGCCGAAAACGGGGCCTGGGGCCGGAGAGGAGTCCGCGCGGGCCTCTCAGAGAGCACATCCACACCTTTGCGACGTGGGTGACGCAGGATGACCTGGAAGTTACCTGCAGGCCGCCAGGCCGTATCGCCGAGGACCTCTGCTACCATATCCTCCGGCGGGCGGCGCCAGCACAGTGCCGTTGCGGGGGGACGCATGGCGATCAAGTTCGGGACCGACGGCTGGCGCGGCATTATCGCGGAAGATTTTACGTTCGAGAACGTCCGTCTGTGCGCCCGAGGCACGGTAGACCTGCTTAAGTCACAGGGCCTGGCTGCCCGAGGTCTGGTGGTCGGCTACGACACTCGATTTGCGTCCGGCCGGTTCGCGGCGGCCGTGGCCGAGGTCGCCGCAGCGAGCGGGGTAAAGACGCTGGTGGCCGACCGGCCCAGCCCGACACCAGCCATCAGCTTCGCCGTCGTATCTCGTAGTGCGGGTGGCGGCGGCGTCATCACGGCCAGCCACAACCCGCCCGAGTGGAACGGCTTCAAGTACAAGCCCGACTACGGGGGCAGCGCCTCTACCGAGGTCGTCGCGGACCTGGAGCGACGTATCGCGACGGCCGCGGCGTCGGCCGCTCCTGATCGTGTGCCGCTTGCGGAGGCGATCGAAAGCGGCGCTGTGGAGCTCTTCGACCCGGAGCCGGCCTACCTGGAGCGCGTCTCCACGCTGGTGGACCTGGACGGCATCCGGAACGCAGGACTCAATGTCGTGACCGATGCCATGCACGGCGCCGGGGCCGGCTATCTGCCACGGCTGATAAGCGGTGGTGCGACCGAGGTGACCGAGGTCCGCGGCGAGCACAACCCCGCCTTCCCCGGCATGGCGCAGCCGGAGCCGATTGAGCACAATCTCGGAGCGCTCATCACCGCCGTTCGGCAGAGTGGCGCGGACGTGGGGTTGGCCACCGACGGAGACGCCGACCGGCTGGGCATCGTGGACGCCCGGGGGCAGTTCGTGACAACCCTCCAGTCCTTCGCCCTGCTTTGCCTCCACCAGCTCGAGGTGCTCGGCAGGCGTGGCCCCCTGGTGCGCTCCATCACAACCACAAACATGGTGGACCGGCTCGGCGATATATACGGCGTCCCGGTGTTCGACACGCCGGTCGGATTCAAGCACCTCGGCCCTGTCATGATGCGCGAGGATGCTCTCATCGCCGGTGAGGAGAGCGGCGGGTACGCGTTCAGAGGCCACTTGCCCGAGCGCGACGGCATCCTGAGCGGACTGATGGCGCTGGAGATGATGGTCAAGACCGGGAAGTCGGTCTCCGAGCTCTTGGACGCGCTATACGAGAGAGTCGGCCCCCATCACTACGACCGCCTCGACATCCCCTTCGACCCCGCCAGGCGCAGGGACGTCGAGGGCCGTGTCGAGGCTGCCCCGCCCGCCACCCTGGGCCACCGGCGCGTCGAGCGGCTCGACACCAGGGACGGCATCCGCTTCGTGCTGGAGGGCGGCTACTGGGCGCTGATCCGCTTCTCGGGCACCGAGCCGCTGCTGCGTCTGTACGCGGAGGCCGAGTCGCCCGACGAGGTCAGGACGCTCCTCGCAACAGTCCGTAAGCTGGCGGGCGTGTAGCCGAGCTAGGTGCCCCAAGCAGCATTTGGGGAGTGGGTAACACGCGGAGTGAGATATGAAGACGGAAGGCGAGTCGCCGTGAACCATGGGCCAATTTGCCAACATGTACTGGAGCCTATCCTGGAGCGCATCACCCGTTCTGAATCGCTAATTGACCAAATCGTCTACAGGCTTTACGGACTCAGCAAAGATGAGATACGTATAGTAAAAGGCGACCGTCGATGAGTCGTCTCCAGCAGTCGCGGATAATTCTTTGTACCGCATAGGAGTGGTGTCGCCGCTCATTGGCTACCTCGCCGCGGATTGTCCTTCGGTACAGCGCGGCTCACGACCTCACTGCTCTCTCTTCCCTGGACTGCCTGATTAAATCCGCCGAGTCATCGGGCAGCACCGCGTCGCCGAATACATCGGCCCGCAGCGACTCCAGCCGGTCGAGCGCCTCTTTGCCTAACGGCAGCGCTGGCACGTCGGTCGACTCGTCCACCTCTAGCTGTCTCTCGACGGCGGCGATGCAATACTGACGCATCGTGACGCCCTTCAGTGCGGCGATCACCTTGAGACGTCTCTAAAATGATACTTCAAGGTCCAGGGTGAAACGCTTCCTGGTCTCCTTCAAGTCTCCCTCCCATGCTGAGCTGAATGGCGCCATAGTACCGGTGGATACGGCAATACTGCAATCACTCAATTGATCGCCCCGTCCGACGCGCAGGCCATTCACCCCGGTACGACGCTTATACACGCGCCGACGTCTACGGCGTATAATCACCCCATCCCCCGAGCGCCCGCCTGCAAGGCCACATGGCCACGCTGCCGTTGCTGGAACAGAAGCCGCTGCTCATCCTGATGGACGGCAACGCGATGGTGCATCGCGCATGGCACGCGATTCGCCAGCCGCTGAACGTGAGCGGCACCGGCGAAGACGTCCACGGCGTCTATGGCTTCCTCAACACCTTCCTCCGAGAGCTGGCCGACCGGAAGCCGACCCACTGTGCCATCGCCTTCGACATGTCCGGCCCGACCTTCCGCCACCGGGTGTACGACGAGTACAAGGCCCAGCGACCGCGGACGCCGCCTGAGCTCAGGGCCCAGTTCCCCCACGTGCGCAGTATAATGGAGGCATTCGGCGTCCCGATCTTCGAGCGCCAAGAATACGAGGCCGACGACGTCATCGGCACGCTGTGCCGTCTTGCCGAGGAGCGCGGGATAGATACGCTGGTGCTCACCGGCGACACCGACGAGCTCCAGCTCGTCTCGCCACTGGTACGCGTGCTCATGAGCTACGGGGTGCAGGGGCGGACCCTCTACGACGTGACCGCCGTCAGGGAACGCTACGGGGGCCTCGGGCCCGAGGTCGTCCCCGACTTGAAGGCGCTGGTGGGAGACACCTCCGACAACATCCCCGGCGTCCCGCGTGTGGGGTCCAAAACGGCCATCCGCCTCCTGGTCGAATATGGCTCGATCGAGGGGATCTACGAACACCTCGACGAGGTCGGCCCACCCAAGACGCGTGATAGCCTGCGCGAGCACCGGGAGCAGGCGCTCCAAAGCAAGTTCCTCACCACCATCGCCAGGGACGTCCCCATAGAGCTCGACCTGGACGCGACCCGGTTCTGGCAATACGATCGCGGCAAGGTCGTCGACGCTCTCTCGGAGCTGGAGTTCTTTTCCATCGTCAGCCGCGTGCCCGATCCCCAGGCACGGGACGGCACCGCCGCGCAGGCGGAGATGTCTTTCGGCGAGACCGACCGTGACACCAGCTACAGCGTCGTCGACACGCCCGAGGCCCTGACGGCCCTCGCAAACGAGCTGGACTCTCCTTCAGGATTCGCCTTCGCCGCTTCGGCCACCGGCGACAACCCGACGACGGCGACGCTTGTCGGCCTGTCGTTCTCCAACGCTTCCGGCACCGGCTGGTACGTGCCCGTCGGACACGACGAGGGACGGCAGCTCGTCCTGGAGGACGTGCTCTCAAGTCTTCGGCCGCTGCTTGAGAGCGAGGCGATACCCAAGACCGCCCACAACGCCAACCTCTCCATTACCCTGCTCTCTCGCAACGGCGTCGACGTTGCCGGCCTGGCCTTCGACGCGATACTGGCCGCTCACGTCGCGGGTAGGAAGGCCGTCAACCTCAACGCGTTGGCCCTGGACTGCCTCCACATCAAGATGCCTTCTGTAGCCGACCTCCTGGGCACCGGCAAGAAACAGAAGACGATGGCGCAAGTGTCCCCGAGCGAGGCCGCCGACTTCGCCGTCACCGCCGCCGACGTCACCCACCAGCTCCAGCCGATCCTCCAGAAGCAGATCGACCGGAAGGGCAGCACCGCCGTCCTCGGGGACGTGGAGCTTCCGCTAGTGCCGGTCCTAGTCCGCATGCAGCTCAACGGCATCACCCTGGACGTCGCGATGCTGGAACGCATGTCGACGGAGCTGGGCGAGCAGGTCTCGGCCATCGAGGCCGGGATGTTTGACGCAGTCGGCCACGAGTTCAACATCAACTCGTCTCAGCAGCTCGGCGACGTGCTGTTCAAGGAGCTACGACTCCCTCCGACCAAGCGGACCCAGAAGGGTTTCTCGACGGACGCCTCCTCCCTGGAGGGCCTGAAGCACGTCCTCGACCAGGGTGAGGCCGAACACGTGGACCCCAAGGCCCGCGACATCCTCGACAGGGTGCTGGATTACCGCCAGATCACGAAGATCAAATCAACCTACGTCGACGCCTTGCCCTTGCTGGTCAATCCCGACACCGGACGCATCCACACCACCTACAACCAGACCGGCTCCGCGACCGGCCGCGTGTCCAGCGACCACCCTAACGTGCAGAACATCCCGGTACGAACAGAGCTTGGCCGTCGCGTTCGTCAGGCCTTCGTCGTCGAGAACGTCCCTGAGTGGACCCTGCTGGCCGCCGACTACTCGCAGATCGAGCTCCGCATCCTGGCACACCTGTCGCGCGATCCCGGCCTGCTGGAGGCCTTCCGCACCCGGGAGGACATCCACTCCGCCACCGCGGCGTCGGTCTACAACGTGCCCATAGGCGAGATTACCGAGGACATGCGCCGCGTCGCCAAGATCATGAACTTCGGCGTCGTCTACGGCCTCAGCGCGTTCGGGATCAGCCAGCAGACCGGCCTTAGCCCCGACGAGGGTAAAGCGTTCATCGACGCCTACTTCGGCAAGTACCCCGGCATCCAGGACTACATTCACTCGGCCAAGGCGCAGGTCCGCATGGAGGGCTACGTCCAGACGGTCCTCGGCCGCCGCAGGTACATCCCCGAGGTCGGCTCCAGCAACTTCCACGTCCGGTCCTCGGGCGAGCGAATGGCCATCAAC
>CAZENU010000080.1:0-6013 GCA_964513735.1 uncultured Dehalococcoidia bacterium | reverse complement strand
CCGCTAGCAGGACCGAGCTGGCCGCCACAGGGGGTCCGTCGTTACGGCCGGCCGCGGGAGACGGGCGCGCGTCCCGCAGCGGGCATAGGTCTCCGGACGTGTCCAGCTCAGCTACGTCCCGAATATGGTCGTGAAACGTACTCGGTGTCGCCGCCGGCTGGTGTGAGCCTGGAGCGAGTCGGTGGTAGAATCTCGCGTGGCCTGGAGCTCAACACCCGGAGTCGAGGGCGAAAAAATGAGGGCCGACGCGGTCAGGGTCGGGTCGCGAAAGCAACTGTTTTTGGACGACCACGTGGTCGACCGGATGGACGGCGTCGGCCGTCAGGTGCACCGTCCTCGCCGGCATCCCGCCAATCCAGTCTTGAAGCCGGACAGGCCCTGGGAAGTGGGTGGCGGTGGCACCTATCTCTACGGGGGGACGGTCCTCTTCGACGAGGAGGACAACCTGTTCAAGATATGGTACCGGGTCGCCGAGGCGCCCGTGCGGGGTCTTGACGGGCAATGGCATCAGCCCTCGGGCAGCTACCGGGCCTGCTACGCCATCTCCGCCGACGGAATCAACTGGGAGAAGCCGGTCCTCGGGTCCAGGGAGTTCGACGGCTCCACGGCGAACAACCTCCTCCCTCCGGCCGAGGGCGGCGAAGAGCAACTTAGGCGTCCTAACCTGATCAAGGACTATGCCGAACCGGACGCCCGCCAACGCTACAAGATGCTGTACATGGACGACTTCGGCGGGCAGTGGGGCCTCTCGAAGGCCTACTCCGCCGACGGAATCCACTGGAACATGAACGTGGGCGATCGTCAGGTGTTCGAACAGGACATCGCCCCCAACGGAGTGCTCTTTGGGTGGGACGAGGGCAATCGGGAGTTCGTCCATTACCACCGTAAGGGAGGCGGCAACCGGGAGCGTGTGGACGTCGACGGGCGATCGGTGCGCCGAAAGCACGCCGTCATGCGAACGTCCAGCCCCGACTTCGAGACCTGGGGCGACACGACTGAAGTGCTCCGCCGGGGCGAGGCAGACCCGCCGCTCTGGTCGCCCAGCCACGGCATGGACCTGGCGGGCATGCAGTACACCGAAGACATCTACGTTGGGGTCATCGACACGTGCACCGCATTCCACGTGGAGGACCAGCCCGACGACGTCTCAGCCGAGGAGTGGCATGTGTACTCCCAGATGTTCGCTGAGTACCGCACCGAGCTCGTTTACAGCCGGGACAACCGCAACTGGGAGCGGCTATGGCCGGGCTGGGAGTTCTTTCCCCGTGCCCAGTGGCGCGCCTGGGACGACAAGACCATCGGCATGGACAGGCCCATCGTGTACGACGACCAGATCCTCTGGTACTACTGCGGCAACAATCTGCCGCTTGGGGTCAACACGCCCGATCACCCGCTCTACGAGCTTCAAGGCCAGGTCGTCCACGGCGAGTACATGGGCTACTCCATCGGCGTGGCGACCATGCGTCTGGACGGCTTCGTGTCGATGGACGGCCACGAGCCCGGCGGCACTCTTGCGACAAGACCGCTGGTCTTCGAGGGCGACCGGCTGGTGCTCAACGTCCGCGCTCCCGAGAAGCCCTTCGGCTCGGAGTCGAGCGCCGGCGGCCCCTTCGCGCGGCTGGACGTGGAGGTCCTAGACGTGGCTGGAAGGCCGAGAGATGGGTACGGAGCCGAGGAGTGCGACACGTTTACCGGAGACGACCTCAGACACGTGGCCACCTGGCGGGGGAACCAGGACCTAGGCCGGCTGGCAGGCACGCCGATCAGGCTGAGGTTCCACCTGCGCAACGCGGCGCTGTACTCTTTTCAGTTCAAGGGAAAGCGGGACGCGCCGGGGCAGATCAACCTGATGGCGCCCGGTGCCAGGGGTCGTCCTTAGTCCGCAACCTCTCCCACAGCGCACGTTCACTATCGGTCATTTGCGTATGGAGGAGGCGGGCCTTCTCTTTCAGCTTGCGGTTGCATTTGATCACCCGTGTGTCAAATCCCCCCTAACCCCCCCCTTTTCAAAAAGGGGGGCCGACAGAGCCAGGATAGAGCCGAGCTCCTAACCCCATTTTCACGAAGCTGCTTGACCGGGTGTATGGCGAGGGTCCCACGACGGCACACAACTTACGCGTGACTTCCGACTAGGCGGACACATCGGCTGCGCCCACCTTCGGCACGCCGGCGGCGTCCATCAGCTCGCGCAGTTCTGCCATGAGGTGCTCCGGCGGCCTGATCGCGGGCGGTCTGGGTGGCCCGGCCGGCAGCCCGACGATCTCCATAGGCGCCTTGATGATCGGTCCCTCGCCGGCGGTCACCTGCCCGACCCTGGCAATCCAGCGGCGCCAGTCCCATTTGAACGAGGCCAGCACGTCCTTGACGCCGACGTAGTCCTGGGCCTCCAGCAGGCCCCACACCTTCAGCGGGTACTCGGGCCAGCACGTGCCCAGGTGCCCGACGAAACCGCGTGCACCCAGAGCGTGGCTCCAGGCCAGCCGGTCGGTGTTGTCTAGCACCACCAGCCGGTCCGCGAAGGTGACGATGCCATCGCGGAAAGAGTCGTCGTCGGGCGTCGCCCACTTTAGAGCCCGGACAGTCTCTATCTCGGCTAGCTGCTCCAGTAGGTCGAGGCTCATCGAGAACCCCAGCCACCACGTGTTGTACACCATAATCGACACGTCGGCCGCGTCGGACACACGGTGGAACAGCCGCAGGACGTCGCCATCGGTGGCGGGATAGTAGTACGCGGGCGATACCTGTACGGCGGAGATGCCAACGCGGGCCGCGTGCCGGGCCATGTCGGCCACGGTCCGGGCGTCGGTATGCTGGATGCTGGTGATCACGGGCGCGTCCCCCTGGACTGCATCGACGGCGGCCTCCATGAGCGCCTTTCGCTCGTCGATGCTCAGCAGCGGATGCTCGCCGGCAGCGCCCCCGACTAGCAACGAGCCGTTGCCAGTCCGAACGCCGTGTTCGATGGTGAAGCGCAGGTTGTGGCGCAGGGCTTCCAGGTCCAGTTGGAAGTCCTCGGTGAACGGGGTCGCCATCGGGACCATCGGGCCCTGAAGCCACTCACGTATCTTGTCGGGTTCCACTGATACAGCCTCCTTGGGTTCTACAGCCGGTAGGCCCTGACGGCGTTGCCGCCGCGGATGATCCCCAGGTCCTCCTTGGTCATGTACGGGCACCGTTGGGCCAGGTAGTCGAATTGGTATCGGTACTGCTCCAGCGTGGGCTTGCCGACGAAGGTGAACTCGGTGCCCCACATCAGCTTCGTCGGGCCGAATGTGTCGTAGTAGGCTCGAATAACTTCGTCGTTGAGGCCGTAGCGGGATGGCAGGCCGCGCATCCCGTCCAGGCCCGGCAGCAGGTCTAGGAACACGTCGTCGTGCTGCCGTACCAGCTCTACGGCCTGTTCGGGTATCGTCACACTGCCGTCGTCGCTGACCAGACTCCGCGGGTCAATCCCGTGGATGACTACGATGGTCAGCCGCGGGAAGCGGGCCTTGATCTTGAGCAGTCCCGGCCATAGCGTCTCGAAGTTCTGCCGGTACGAGACGAAGCAGACCGGTATCAGAAGCGACTCGCACAGCCTCCAGATGGGAGCGTACCTGTCGATGTAGAGGTGGTGAAAGGGGTCCGGGTCTCCCCACTCGGCCGGGTCCATGCCCTGCGAGACCCGCGCCTCCGGCGGCCACGGGTCGTAGTACAGTGCCTTGAAGCCCCACTCCTCGACGTACATGCGAAGCTGCTCCAGGCCCTCGTCGGTGAAGGACGTCCGCTCGTCTTGCTTGCACACTCCGATGAACCGTGCCGGATGCTGTTTCAGCAGCTCTTTACATAGTGGCAGGCCGTCCTCCATGCAGTGGACCACGGCGGCATGGACGCCGACCGCGTCCATGAGATCGATGTGCTCGCGCTCGTTGAGACGCATCTCCTCGGCAATTTCGAGGTACGCGTCGGGCACGACGGTATTGCCGATCTTGCCTATGTGCCCGTGGTTGTCGATCACCCGCTGCCTGTGTGTACCGGTGCTGCCCTGATCGCTAGCCATCTCGCCTCCTTGGGTCATGGAGCCGCCACCTCCTCAGCTAGAGCGTCCTGCCGGCCCGGGCGTTGGTGTGACCGTCCGGCGACACCGTGAGCTGGCCGTTGATGACGACCCAGTTGATACCTACCGAGTACTCCTGCGGACGGGAGTAGTCCGCCTTGTCGATCACGGTCTCGGGGTCGAATACGACGACGTCGGCCGCCAGGCCCTCCCTGAGAACGCCCCGGTCCCACAGGCCGACCCTGGAAGCCGGTATGGCGGTCATCTTGTGAACGGCCTCCTCCCAGGTCAGCACGCCGCGCTCTCTGACATAGCGGCCGAGGACGCGCGGGAAGGTGCCGTAGGAGTTGGGGCGGTCCTGGTATGCCAGTGGTCCCTCGGGCGCCAGGGCAAAGCCATCGGCGATGGGCACTCCCATGGGGTGCTTGAGAAGCGTGTCCACGTCCTCGTCGCACTTGTTGGTGGGGGCTAACCACATCTGGCCATCGTCCTCCAGGAGCATGAGCAGGCCGGCCTCCGGCGCGGTCTGGCCGCGCTCTTTTGCCAGCTCGCCGATGGACCGCCCGAGCCACGACCGGTGCTCCGTGAGCCCGGTGCGGCAGATGAGCATGTCGTCCCAGCCGAAGCCGAAGGAGTACTGCTTGCCCTGCTCAATCTCGTCGCCTATTCTGCGACGCAACGCCGGTTCGCCCAGCCGTCTCAGTGTGGCGTCGTGTCCCCCTTCGCGCGCCCACGCAGGCACGATGCCCAGCATAGGCCCGCCGCCGCGTAGCCAGGGCGTGACGTCGTAGCCGGTCTCAAGTCCCCGGTCCCGCGCCCGCTCCAGGAGCTCGATTGCGGCCTCGGCCTGTCCCCAGTACTCGCGGCCGGCCGGGTACATGTGGGCGACGACCAGCGGCACCTCGGCGGTCTCTGCAATCTGGATGGCCTCTTTGACGGCGTCGATCAGGTACTTGCCGTAGTCCCTGATCGTGGCGTGGTAGGCCCACCCATATGGCTTCAGCCCGCGGGCGATCTCGATGATCTCCTCGGTGTCGGAGAAGACCGCGGAGTAGATCAGGCCGACGCTGAGACCCCTGGCGCCCTCGGACAGCGCCTCGGCGACCAAGTCTCGCATTCGAGTCCGCTCGCCGGCGGTCGCGGTCCGGCTGGCATCCCCCATGGCGACCGCCCTAACCGGGTGGTTGCCGACGAGAGATACCACGTTGACCGACGGCCTGGCGGCCTGAACGGCCGCAAGATACTCGCCCATGCCCCGCCATTTCCACTCGAAGCCGTCGAAGTTGAACAGCGGGGCAGAACGCTGATAGACGTCGAGCATTTCGTCGGCCACGGGGGCCCCGGACATGCCGCAGAGGCCGACCACCATGGTCGTCATCCCCTGCCGCACGGCGCTCTGGGCCAGCGGGTCTACTAGGAAGGTGCCATCTGAGTGGCAGTGCTCCTCGATGAAACCTGGGCAGACGAACTGACCGCCGGCGTCGATGATCCGTGCGGCCTCGCGCCCCGCGAGGTGTCCGATGGCGACGATCCTGTCGCCGGCCACAGCGACGTCGGCCCGATACCAGGGGCTGCCGGTCCCGTCCAAAACACGTCCGTTGGCTATCAGGAGGTCGTACATTGGCTCCCTTTCAATGTGTCGAGGCGCAAGTATACAAGAGACCTCATCCCCCCCTAAAGTGGCGGGACCATCTTGTGCCACTCGGTCGCCTGCTCGTAGGCGTAGGCGACTCGATATAGAAGAGCTTCGTCGTTCGGGCTGCCGTGTATCGTCGCCGTTCTGGCGTCCCACCGGTCGCCGAAGCTGCTGCCGGTGGCCATCGCTATGACGTCCACCTCCCGCAGTGCCGCTACCACTTCTTGCTTGATGAACGCACGTCGCCTGACCGCTTCAAGACAATCTTCGAACGCCCCGCTGATAGCCGCTCCCGTTGATTCGAGCAAAGCGCGCCAGGCACCCTCGTTAGCCGCCGCAGC
>CAZENU010000079.1:0-6119 GCA_964513735.1 uncultured Dehalococcoidia bacterium | reverse complement strand
GTAGGTCTTGACCGAGGCCTCGACGGCCATGCCGCCCTGGGCCACGGTCTCCGCGCTGGGTAGGTAGCCGACGTTGCCGTTGCCGTAGCCCGCGACCATGGTGTGGGCGGCCTTGGACCGCTCTTTAACGCCGAGGGCGATCTCGATGAAGGGCTCGCCGGGCAGGGCCACCAGGACGAAGTCGTCGAGCCGGTAGCCCACGATGTCGAAGACCAACTCGTCCTGCTTGACGCCGGCCCTGACCTTCTTCAACACCCCCTTGGTCCACCGCTCCATGAGCAAGAGCGGGACTGTCTCGCGGACCGTTACGCCGCGGCATTGGGCGTCGGCCAGCTCGCGCTGCGCGTCGGCGGCCTGGGCCTCG
The DNA here is from genome assembly GCA_964513735.1 of uncultured Dehalococcoidia bacterium. GTDB lineage: Bacteria > Chloroflexota > Dehalococcoidia > Lucifugimonadales > CAZENU01 > CAZENU01. The sequence continues at coordinate 5,755 of CAZENU010000079.1, read as the reverse complement.
GCCTCCGCCAGGGACGGCAGGGGCTGAAGGGGCACCGTCACGGTGCGGGTGGCCACGTCTAGCAGTCGGTGGCTGGGCCTGTCGTGGAACCGTTTGCTGTACAGCGCGAGGTTGGACATTGAGCCCCCGGTCTCCATGATGACCTCGTGTGGGCGGGTCTCGATGCCCATGGCGGTCTTGGCGGCCTCGAGGCCGATGACGCTGCCGGTCCGCTCCACCTCGTTCCAGTCGTCCTGGAGGAACTCGATGGTGGCCTGGTTGCCGGCCGCGCCGGTGAGGAACAAGCAGGTGCCACCGACGGTCTGCTCGACTACCCGCCGGACGACGCCCGGGTAATCGGGGCCCAGCAGGAAGCTGTCCATGCCCATCACCACGGGATGGGCGGCGAAGCAGCAGACGACCGCGATGGGGCGGCCCTCGAGGTCGTCGATCCTGAGCACGTCGACGCCGTGGTCCGTGACGCCGTCGGGGTTGCGCCCCACGAAGACGCGGCCGTCGTCCATAATCTGCTCGCGGTTGATGTTGACCGCCGCCTCCCCCCGATCCGCGCCGGCCCTGGCGGGCCTGCGGCCGGCATCGGCGGCAGCGGCGACGCCGGCCAGCTTGTCGACCAGCTCCGCGACGTAGGCGTCCAGCGACTCGATCTCCCCAGACCTCGGCGCGAGGTCGTGGGGGCCGCCCAGGCTGGTCCGCACGGTGGCAGGGCTGGTGTGCGTATGGGTGCACGCCACGGTAACGTGGCTGGTCTCTGTGCCGATCCGCTGGGCCACGGCCTGCCGTATCTCGGCGGCAAGTGGCATGTCCAGACCGATCAGGTCGCAGTCGATCACCGCGATCTTGTGATTGTCGTCGGCCAGCACCAGCGCGGTCGCCGCCAGCGGCATGTGGATTCCGACGGACGGCTCGATGCGGCGCATTATGCCCTGCATCCTGAAGCCGATGGGCGGCGTGATGTCGATCCTGGCGGCCCCGGCGGTCAGTGTGTTCTCGGTCATGTCATCCTCACCTGGGTCATCTCCTCAATGAAGAGGAGGAAATATGCTCCAGCACGCCCGGCACCACAGTAGCGTATCCGGATCTAGCGGGAGTGCTGAAAAAGCCTTTCGCCCTTTCCCCCTTCCCGGCCCGCAGACCGGGAAGGGGGAAAGGTAATTAATCTGAGGGACACCCTCAGGCTCCTGGCAAGGGGCTCCGCCCCTCTGCACTCCCCGTTCTTCATCAGCCTGTCAGTGTCCCTTCTAGCAAATGGCGTACGTTGGGCAAGCGCTCAACTGAGCATGTCATGTCGAGGCTCCGCGAATCATCTGGGGGCGGGATCCCCAGACCTTTCGTCCCGATCCCGCTCGTCCCGATGCCGCATCGGGGCTCAGGGTGACAATCGGCCGATTCTCAGTGTGTCTATTCTGCATCAGACGGCCCTAGCCGATGCTTTGGCGGCGTCATTGTGGCAAGTGATATGTGGCTACACTAGCTGGCGGTGTAGCCGCCGTCGATGGGGATTATCGCTCCGTTGATGAGGGCCGCGTGATCGCTGGCGAGGAAGGCCACCACGGACGCGACCTCCTGCGGCAGCCCGAAGCGGCCTACCGGTATCTTGTCGAGCATGGGCCCGCCGCGCTCGGGGTCTCCCCAGAAGGCCTCTGCCATTGGCGTCAGTATTACGGTCGGGGCGACGGCGTTGACGGTCACGCCGTGGGAGCCCCACTCGATGGCTAGGACCCTAGTCGCCATGTTCATTGCGCCCTTGCTCGCGCCGTATGCGGCGTGCTCTTCTAGCGCGACCAGGCCGGCCTGGGACGAGACGTTGACGATGCGCCCCCAGCCGGTTGCCACCATGTCACGTCCGAGCGCCTGGGAGAGGAAGAACGCGCCTTTGACGTTGATGTCCAGGGTCGTGTCCCACTGCTCCTCGGTGACCTCCGCGGCGGGCGCGTTGTCGGCCACGCCGGCGTTGTTCACCAGCACGTCCGGCGGGCCCAGGGCCGCCGCGGCCCGGCCTGCGACGTACTCCGCGGTCTCACTGCCCCGGAGATCGGCGACGCAGTACCCGTAACGGACTCCAGCCGGCCGCAGCTCGTCGCCCAGGGTCTCCAGGTCGGACTCGGTTCGGCTGACGGCGAACACGTCCGCGCCCGCTCTTGCGAGCTCGAGGCAGATCGCGCGGCCGATGCCCTTGCCGGCGCCGGTGACCACGGCACGGTGACCCGACAGGTCGATGGCTACCGGCATCAGAGCGTCACCATAACCTTGATGGCGCCGTCGGCCCCGTCGCGGGCCGTCTCGAAGGCCGTCACCACGTCCTGGAGCTCGAAGTGGTGCGTTACGATCGGCGTTACGTCGACGCGGCCAGAGGCTACCATGTCCAGGGCTGTGAGGTACGCGTTGGCGTAGCGGAAGATGCCGCGTATGTCGATCTCCCGGGTGGCGGCGCGGACGATGGGCAGCGTCATCTCGTCGGGCCCCAGGCCGACCAGCACGACCGCGCCACCGGGTGCCGTCGCGTCGATGGCGGTGCGGACCGCCAGCTCCGCTCCGGAGCAGTCGATAGACACGTCGACGGCGCCCAGTCTGTCTCGGACGTCGCGTAGCAGCGTGGGGCTGTCGGCACGGAACGCGGTTGCGCCGAGGGTCTCGGCTACGTCAAGCCGCTCCTGCCTCAGATCGGCGACTCCGACGGCGGTCGCGCCCGCGGCCCCGGCGGCCAGCAGGCAGGCGAGGCCGATCGGCCCGGCGCCCATGACCAGAACGCGGCTGCTGGGCCCGACGTCGCCACGACGGCACGCGTGGACGCCTACGGAGAGCGGCTCGAGCATCGCGCCCTCGTCCAGTGAGACGTGCTCGGGCAGGCGGTAGCAGAAGTCGGCCGGGTGCGCGATGTAGCGGGCCAGCGCGCCGTCGATGGGGGGCGTGGCGAGGAACTGCATGTCCTCGCAGAGGTTATAGCGGCCGGACTTGCAGAAGGCGCAGCGCCGGCACGGGACCCCAGGCTCGATGGAAACGCGGTCGCCGGGCTGGAAGTCCGTGACCTCGGCGCCGACCTCCTCCACGACCCCGGCCGACTCGTGTCCGAGCACCAGAGGCGACTCAACCACGAAGTCTCCGATCCGGCCGTGCTCCCAGTAGTGGACATCGGAGCCGCATACGCCGACGGAGCGTACGGCGATCAGGGCGTCCCACGGGCCCGGCCGCGGCAACGGTCTCTCCTCGACCCGCAGGTCGCCCACGGCAGCCAGAACGGCGGACGGGTTTGTCTTCTCCAAGGTGTGCCTCGATTGTTGGGAGCCGGCGGATACGCGGGTCAGCTTCTAAGACTGGCGGGCGGGGCAGATTATACAGAGCAGCTTACCGTTTGCCTAGCTGCGGCGCCGATGGTACTTTGGGTCGGCAAGAGATCACCACAGAGGTCACAGAGGAGCGAGGTTGGGCAAGATTACGAGGGCCGTTCTCGGCATTGACGTAGGCACCACCGCGGTCAAGGCGGTGGTTGTGGACGAAGGCGGGCACGTGCTGGCCGAGGCGGATGCCGAGCAGGCGCTGTCGGTTCCCCGGCCCGGCTGGTCGGAGCAGGATCCGGAGCTGTGGTGGCGGTCAACTCAGACGGCCGTCTCTGCGGCCATGGCCGAGGTCCGGCTGTCGCCGCGGAGCATCGAGCTCATCGCCATCGGGCTGTCGGGCCAGATGCACAGCTCGGTATTCCTGGACGGGTCCCGCGACGTCATCCGTCCCGCGCTGCTGTGGAACGACGTCCGCACGACGGCCCAGTGCCGGGAGATCACCGAGACCCTGGGCCTGCCCGGTATGCGTCGCACGGTCGGCAACCTGGCACTCGAGGGCTTCACCGCGCCCAAGGTGCTCTGGTTGCGCCAGAACGAGCCCGAAAGCTATGGCCGGCTCTGCCATCTCCTGCTCGCTAAGGACTACATCCGCTACCGTCTGACGGGCGAGCTCGCGACCGAGCCGTCGGATGCGGCCGGCACTCTGCTGTTCGACGTCCGGAGGCGCCGCTGGTCCGAGGAGGTCTTCGAGGCACTGGGCATCAGCGCAGATGTCCTGCCGCGGGTGACAGGCTCCACCGAGGTGTCCGGCCACGTGACCGCGGAGGGCGCCGACGCGCTCGGGCTGGCCGCGGGTATCCCCGTCGTCGGTGGAGGGGCCGACAACGCCGCCGGGGCGGTGGGCAGCGGCGCTGTCGAACCTGGAATAGTTCAGTCGAGCATCGGCACTTCGGGCGCCATCGTCATGCCCGTAGCAAAGCCCAGCGTCGACCGCCGCATGCGGTTACACACCTTCTGCCACGCCGTCCCCGAGCAGTGGTATCTGATGGGCGTAGTGCTGTCGGCCGGCAACGCGTTGAGGTGGCTGCGAGACGTCCTGCTTCCCGACGGCGCGTCGGGGTCCTACGATACGCTGACGGCCGAGGCCCGGGGTGTTCCGCCGGGCAGCGACGGGCTCTTCTTCCTGCCATATCTGACAGGAGAGCGTACGCCGCACAACGACTCGGCCGCTCGGGGTGTCTTCTTCGGACTGCACCTGGGACACACAAGAGCGCACATGGTGCGAGCCGTGATGGAGGGCGTGTGTTTTGCGCTCCGGGACTCGCTGGAGCTGATGCGGCCTTTCGTGGACGCGGTCCCGGAGATCAGGGCCATCGGTGGCGGCGCCCGCAGCGAGCTGTGGCGTCAGATGCAGGCAGACGTGTTCGACGCCCCGGTGGCCACTCTGGGCGAGGGCGGCGGGCCTGCCTACGGGGCCGCGGTCATGGCCGCGGTGGGCGCGGATATGTTCGGCTCCATAGCCGATGCTGCCGGTGCCTGGGTGTCGGTGGAGGCGCGGACCGGTCCTGACTCCGCACGGGTACGAGTCTACGACGAACTGTACGAGGCATACCGGCAGTTTTACCCGAGCCTGAAGGCGCGCTTCGCCGCCGCGGCCGAGCTCTCGGAAAAGCTGGGATGCGGTGAGCTGTGTCGACCGCGAGGTCGCGCGGACCTTGCCTGAGTCTGTTTCCCGCGGGAGACGCCCCTGACTACGGCTTCACAGCCATTCGGAGAAGAATGTCATCGACTACTGCCTCTACCGCCGTCCAGTCGTCCTCGTCACCTCTGACCCAAAGCCACACTGCGTTTCCGCCGCCTAGAGTGATCAAGAGTGTCCACCTCACCTGTTCCCCGCCCGGTTCCACAATCCGAGTGTAGTGAAACCTGTAGGACGGACTAGGACGACCAGGGTAGACGAGGCCCCGAGCCTCTATATCCCAATCTGAACCGTCGACTGCCGAGCCGTAGTCTAGTGCACTGGTGAATCCTTCTACTGGTAACATCCTGACAAACATTAGCCCTCCAAGGGGTCCGACTGCGGAGTAGTCGAACCCTTGTACAGCAGTCGAGAGTAGGGATCACAGGGCAGTTTGCCTGCGACGCTACCGTCTGGTTGATACCACGTACACCGTGGCGGCCATACCTTCACTGGCAGAAATCCTAATGCGACCAGCAGCTCTCGTTCTCGTATCAGGTCTGCTTGTGTAGCCATCGTCCGCCCCCGTAAGTAACAAGATTGACCGCAGTAACAAGATTGACCGCAAGGTTATACTGCCCCCAGAGGCAGGGTTATGCGTGGCCAGACGAGACATAAGGTTGTACTGATACTGGGTTGTGCGCTGCTAGTGTTGGGAGCTAGTGCGTGTTCCGGAATCCAAGGGTTAGAAGGGAAAGTTGGGCCGATAGGGCCACCTGGGGAACCTGGAGAGACCGGTCCC
>CAZENU010000078.1:0-6157 GCA_964513735.1 uncultured Dehalococcoidia bacterium | reverse complement strand
TGATTAAGAGTCAGTTGCTCTGCCAAATTGAGCTAGCGGGCCGCGCATGTTGCTCAGCGGAATGAGGCTGGCTGCTGCCCAGCCTCAGAGTCGCCACATTGTAGCTTTGGCGCTTTTCGCCCGTCAAGCGGGAACGGCGTCGTACAGGGGCTCCGCGCCGGTTTCGGCGAACCCTGTTTTCGTTGACGGCTCATAGGCCCTGTGCTATGGTCGTGACGTTTTGCACAATCGGTTGGCGACAGGTTTCAGGCACCCCTTGTGAGCCAGCGGCCAAACCCGACAACGCAGCGGAGGAATCGTGCGTTCATGGTCGTCGCCGCGCTCGCCCTTCTGGCCGCGGTCGCCCAGGTCACTCTCGGCGGGGTCGTCAGACTCACGGACTCAGGTCTCGGATGCCCCGATTGGCCCTTGTGCCACGGGAAGCTGATACCGCCGGCCGAATTTCACACCCTGATCGAGTACTCGCATCGGCTGTCAGCGACGCTGCTGGGGATTCTGGTGCTCGCGGCGGCCGTCCTAGCCTGGAGGTCCCATCGCAATGACCCCAGGCTGACGGTGTCCACTACTCTTGGTCTCGTGCTGGTGGTGATAGCGGCTGTTCTCGGCGGCGTCACCGTACGGACGGAGCTGGATTCCTGGGCCGTTCTGGTCCATCTGAGCGTGGCGCAGTTGCTGATCGCGTGCGTGGTCGTCGCGCTGGTCGCGGCCTGGTCAAGTGAGTCGGACGTCGAGACAACCTCCGCGGACGACCGATTTGGCCTGCTGGTGTCGGCCTCGGTCGTCGGCACCTTCGTGCTTGTGCTCTCCGGCTCGTACATGGTGGGACAGGGGTACGGCTCGAGCTGCGGCTCGTGGCCGCTTTGCCGCGGCAGCTTGCTACCGTCTTACAGCCCGTATATGGTCCACATGGCCCACAGAGTCGTTGCGGGACTGGTTGGAGCGCTAATCGTGGCCACCTTCGCGATGGCCTGGGCTCGCGGGCCCAGGCGCCCATATGTGCGTCCCGCGTTGCTCGTGGCAGTCGTGTTGCTGGCCGTCCAGACCGCCCTCGGGGCCGTGACCGTCTGGTCGGGATTCCCGGTGGCACTCAGGGCGGTTCACCTGAGCGGGGCGACCCTGGTCTGGGTCGCCATCGTCTCGGTGGCTGCGTTCCACTACGTCCCGGGGATGCTGGTCCTTCGCCGGGCAGAGGCCCCAGGAGCGGCCATGTCCAGTGCTGCTGGAGTGGCTACTTGATCACGCAGGCCGCCAGCCTGCGCAACGTGGTCATGAACTACGTAGCGCTCACCAAGCCGCGCATCGTCGCGGCCCTTTTGCTGACTGCCATGGGCGGGATGTTCGCCGCGGCCGGCGGGCTACCTGATCCGTCCATCGTCGTCGCGATACTCGTTGGCGGCGCCCTCGGGGCGGGTGGGGCCCAGGCGCTTAACCACTACTTCGACCGGGACATCGACGCGCTCATGCGGCGCACGTCGAATCGCCCGGTCGCGACGGGCCGAATCTCTGCCCGGCGTGCTCTCGCGTTCGGAGTGCTTCTCAACGTAGCGGCCTTCATCGTTCTGAGCTCGATGGCCAACACGCTGAGCGCGGTCCTGACCCTGAGCGCCACCTTGTTCTACGTCCTGGTCTACACGATGGGGCTCAAGCGGACGACGCCGCAGAACATAGTGATCGGCGGGGCCGCGGGCGCCATTCCGCCGGTGGTGGCCTGGGCCGCCGTCACCGGGGAGGTCGGCCTCGAGGCGATGTCCATGTTCGCCATAGTGTTCTTCTGGACGCCCCCTCACTTCTGGGCCCTTGCGCTGCTGATTAAGGATGACTACGCTCGGGCCGGAGTCCCCATGCTACCCGTCGTGGCCGGGGTCGCGGAGACGAAGCTCCACATATTCCTGTACGCTCTGACGCTGGCGGCGCTCAGCGTGTTATTCTTCGCCACCGGGGCGATGGGCTGGTTCTACCTGGGCTCGGCGATCGGCCTCGGTGCGCTGTTCATCTACTATTCATGGCGGCTTCTGCGGCAGCCGGAGTCCGAGGGCGCTCGAGGCCTGTACCTGTATTCGCTCGCCTACCTGGCGCTGCTGTTCACCGCCATAGGAGTGGACAGCGTGCTGACGGCCTGATGGGGCACCTGTTCCCGATGCTGGCGGTGATCACGATCGTGGCATACGCTGGAGGGCTGGGCGTGATATTCATGCTCGTCAACGAGACCGCCCTGAAGGAGTGGGGTGTCATGATCATCGGCGTGTCACTGGTGGTCGGCATCCCGACGGTCGCCGCCATCGCTCAGATGGCAGCGGAGAGGAAGTAGTGGGCCGGACCGGGTGGCTGGTTGTCGCAGGCGCCCTGGCCGCGGTCGCTGTAGCTTGCTCCGGCGGCGAAGGCCTGCGTGGGACTGTCCTGGAGCCCAGCAAGCCGGCGCCCGACTTCGATCTCACCAACCAGCACGGCGAGCCTGTCGAGCTGGCTGGCCGCCTGGGCTCCGTCATAGTCCTGACGTTCCTCTACATCAACTGTCCCGACATCTGCCCCGTGATCGCCTCGCACCTACGCCAGACGCACCGCCTGCTCGGCGAAGACGCCGCCAAGGTCGAGATCGTGGCGATCACCGTGGACCCGGAGCGCGACTCGGTGGAGGCCGCGTACGAGTATTCGGAGAAGTGGCAGATGCTGGGCAACTGGGACTACCTCGTGGGTGATGAGTCGCAGCTCAGACCCATCTGGCAGGCCTACTACGTTGCGTCGGCCGCCGACCTGCGTCACACCGACGAGGGCGGGGCATCGGAGAAAGTGGGGACCAGTAGCACCGAGGCCCTTGCCCGGGACATCGTGACCGCGTACACGGTGTCACACTCTGGCCCCGTCTATCTGATCGGCCGAGGCGGCGATCTTCGGTCGCTGTTCACGCTCCCCTTCGACCCCGAGGACGTCGTCTATGACCTGCGTCTGCTGATCGCGGAAGGCGGGTAGCGGACGGCCAACAGGCCAAGCTGGGACGTGTCTGGGGTTACGGAGACCGGCCCCGACCTCGCTCAGTCCGGGCCGGGATAGCGTCGGTGGTGTAGAGACGCCTCGCCGGGGCGTCTCTACGGGACCCCCCTCCGGGCGACGACCGCACAGAGCGCATTTGCGCTACGGCTGCCCTGTGTCCCGTGCCCCCTCTAGGCTATGTCGGCTTATCCCGAGTGGCCCGATTCTGAAGCGGGGTGTATCAAGGGGCGCAGGTCGGCGGAGTTGCTGCCCGCGGCGCGCCCCGTTGCCGGGGTGGGAAAAGGAATGCGGGATGCGACGGCGGTCGAGACTAGGCGGCTGCGGCCTCTAGCTGCAGTCTAGCCTGGTCAACGATCTTGGCGAAGTCGTCGGGGGCGTCGACGGCGAGCTCAGCAAGCATCTTGCGGTTTACCGCGACGCCGCCGAGCTTCAGCCCGTGGATGAGCCGGCTGTAGGTGAGGCCGTTGGCCCGGGCGGCCGCGTTGACGCGAAGGTTCCACAGACGCCGAATGTCGCCCTTGCGCTCGCGCCGGTGGGCGTACGAGTAGTTCATCGCGTGGATGATCGACTCGTGGGCCCGCCTGTACAGGCGGTGCCGGACTCCCTTGTGCCCCTTGGTCTGCTTGAGCAGCTTCTTGTGCCGGCGGCTCTTGACGACGCCTCTTTTGATTCTGGTCATTGCGCTATCCCGCCAGCATCCGGCGGACGCTTTTGGCGTCCGCGCGACTCACGGCGAGCTTCTGGGAGAATTGCCTTCGCACGCTCGCGGACTTGGTGCGACGAAAATGGTTACGCCGTCCCTTCATTCGGAGCAGCTTCCCTCCTCCGGTGACCCGGAACCGGGAGGCGGCACTCTTTCGCGTCTTAAGCTTGGGCAACCTTCATTTCCTCGTGTTTGGCAGTCATTTCCGCCTGCTTGGCGGCCCGAACCTTCGCCGAGCCGGTCGGGGGAGTCAGGATCATGGAGAGGAACCGCCCCTCGAAGGAGGGCGTCTTCTCCATCATGGCGTCGTCCACCAGGTCCTCGGCCACGGCCTTCAGCACGGCCATCCCGACCTCGGGGTGGGTTATCTCCCGGCCCCGGAACATGACGCTGACCTTGACCTTCGCCCCCCGGTCGATCAACCGTTTGACCAGCCGAGTCTTGGCTGCCCTATCGTGCTCACCGATACGAGTCTTGAAGCGGACCTCGCGGAGCTCGTTGGTGGCCTTGACCTTGCTCTCTTTACGCGCCTCTCGCTCTCTTCTCGTAGCCTCGTATCGGAACTTACCGTAGTCCAGCAGGCGACAGACCGGGGGAGCGGCTGCCGGGGCTACCTCTACCAGGTCAATCCCACGCTCGTCGGCCAACTCCAAGGCCTGCCGAGTCGGCATGACACCCAACTGCTTACCCGCTTCGTCTACCAGCCGGACTTCAGGTACTCGTATCCGTCGGTTGATCCGATAATCTTTAGGTATACTGCCTGCTCCCTGCTATGCTTGGCATCCGAGTCACGTTGGGACGAATATACCATAGTGCTCCGATGCAGACAATATGGGAAACACCCCCGCGCGACACTATTCTGCCCAACACGCCTGTGGCGTGGATATCCTGCGCGCCCCGGACGGCTCGGGCTATGGCTTGTGTGCAAGGAAGACCAGCTCGCCGAGCCGGCCGGAGCCGGGCGGACTGCGAGCGAAGTCGACTGATACGGCTTCCACTTGGAATCCGGCACTGACCAGCAGGTGCTCAATCTCGTAGCCTCTTGCCCGCTGGCCCGTCCCCGGACTCCGTCAAGGTAGGCGGCCCAAAGAGATCGCACGCGGCGGTATGATTGCCATTGGAGGTTCCCGCGGACCGGTGCTGTGGGTGTTTGCCGCCTTACGTTCGGGCCTCGGTCTCTTCGACGATCCTGGCGGCGACGTCTGCGATGGGCATCGCGCCGAGGTCCTCGCCCGAGCGGAGCCTGACGGCGGCCGCGTCTGCGTCGGCCTCGCGGTCGCCGACGACCAGCATGTAGGGCACCTTCTGGATCTGGGCGTCCCTGATCTTGGCGTTCATGCGCTCGTTGCGCCGGTTCGTGTGCACCCTTACTCCCGCCTTGACTAGCCGGTCAGCGACCCGTCCGGCGTACTCGTTGTGACGCTCGGCGATTGGGATGATCTCGGCCTGGACCGGCGCCAGCCAGGTTGGGAATGCGCCGCCGTAGTGCTCGATCAGCACGCCCATGAATCGTTCCATGGAACCCAGCAGCGTCCGGTGGACCATGTACGGCCGGTGCTCGCGGCCGTCCTCGCCGATGAAACTGATGGCGAAGCGCTCCGGCAGGTTGAAGTCAAACTGGACGGTCGTAAGTTGCCAGGGACGGCCGATGGCGTCGCGGATGTGTACGTCGATCTTCGGCCCATAGAACGCGCCACCGCCCTCGTCGACACCGTAGGACATCCCGCGATCTTCCAGGGTACGGCGCAATGAGTCGGTGGCCAGCTCCCACTGCTCATCGTCGCCGACGGCCTTCTCCGGGCGCGTCGACAGCATGACCTCGTACTCATTGAGGCCGAAGCTGCCCAGCATCTCGAAGGTGAAGTCGAGCACGCCGTTGACCTCGTCAGCGACCTGGTCGGGCCGGCAGAAGATGTGGGCGTCGTCCTGGGTTATTCCGCGTACCCGGGTCAGGCCGTGCATCACCCCGCCGCGCTCGTACCGGTACACCGTCCCCAGTTCTCCTATGCGCATGGGCAGGTCGCGGTAGCTGCGGATGTCCGTCTTGTAGTACATGATGTGGAACGGACAGTTCATCGGCTTCAGGTAGTAGTCCTGGTCATCCATCTCCATTGGCGCGTACATGTTCTCTTTGAAAAAGTCCAGGTGTCCGCTGGTCTGCCACAGCGTGGCGCGGCCGATGTGAGGCGTGTGCATCAGGTCATAGCCCCGGCGGTAGTGCTCGCGCCGCCAATGGTCCTCGATGATGTTCCTCACCCGCGAGCCTTTGGGGTGCCAGACGATCAGGCCGGGGCCGGTCTCGTCGTGTATGGAGAACAGGTCGAGCTCCCTGCTGAGGGTGCGGTGGTCGCGACGCCGGGCCTCCTCAAGGCGGTGGAGGTGCTCGTCCAGGGCCTCCTGCGACTCGAAGGCGGTGCCGTAGATGCGCTGCAACGACTCGCGGTGCTCGTCGCCACGCCAGTAGGA
>CAZENU010000077.1:0-7317 GCA_964513735.1 uncultured Dehalococcoidia bacterium | reverse complement strand
GCGTCTCCGCCGCGACGCAGGCGCTGGACGACACCCAGGCGTACCTCCGGCAGCGCACCGCCTTTGAAAAACCGCTGTCGGAGCTCCAGGCGCTGCGACACCGGTTCGCCGACCTCGCCACGCAACTCGAGGCGGCACGGCGGCTGACGTACCATGCCGCCTCCATGTTCGCGGCGGGCGAGGAGGCCGAGACCGAGGTGTCGATGGCGAAGCTCTACGCGACCGAGGCCGCCAACCGCGTCGCATACGAGGCGGTGCAGCTCCACGGCGGCTATGGCTACATCCGGGAGACGCCGGTCGAGCGCTTCGCCCGCGACTACCGCGTCTGGACCATAGCCGCCGGATCGTCCGAGATCATGCGCGAGATCATCGCCAAACGGCTGATGTCAGGCTGAAAGAGGGGCGGGGCACGAAGTCGTCCATCACGAAGTGGCGCAACAGGAATAACCGGCGCAAACGGACGTCGGTCTGGCCCGTCAGTCGAACCGCCACATCTCCCTGAACTTGTAGGCGATCAAGAGCAGGGTCAGTGCCATGAACGCGGCCCCGATCAGCGTCGCATGAGGGGCCCCCAGGAGCTGTGCGGCCCCGCCGAGGGCCAGCCCTCCAATCAGCGACAGCCCGGAACCCATCGAGTTCACCGCTACGGCCCTGCCGCGCATGGCATTTGGCGCGATCAGCTGGATCGACGTGCTGCGGACCATGGTGAAGCTGCCGAACCCGACGTTGACGAGCACGATCAGCGGGAGCGCCACAGCCAACAACGCGCTCTGGGAGAACGCCATCGCGGCGGCCAGACTGAGCGCCAGCAAGCCGATCATGAAGCGTCCCTTGTGGCGCAGCGTCTGCACCGACGCCAGAGTCACGGCCCCCAATGCGGCGCCGAGTCCCAGGGCCGACCCCATCAGTCCCAGTCCGACCGGGCCCACGTCGAAGACCTCCGAGGCATAGACCGGCAAGAGCCCGTGGACCGTGGGGACGATGAGGACGTAGGCGGCGGCGCTCATCAGCAAGATGGGCAGCAGGACCGGGTCGCTCATTACGTAACGCGTGCCCTCAACGAAATCACTCACGAAGGACGTGGGCCTGGCCTGGACCTTGTCCGCCACGGGCAGCCGAATCGTGGCAACGGCGATAGCCGCTGTCAGATACATGACAGCGCCGACCAGCAAGGTTGCGCCCGGGCCCTGGAAGGCTATGGAAACTCCCGCCACGGCCGGAAGGGCAAACTGGAGGATGCTGGACGTCAGCAGCGTGAGCGCGAAGGCGTTCATCAGGTAGTCTCGAGGCACGATACTGGGGAGTATCGACTGCCTGGCCGGGAACGCGAGCGACTGCAAGAGGCCCATTACGAGAACGAATGTGAAGATGTGCCAGACCTCCACCCGGTCCGAGATGACCACAAGAGCGAACACGGTGAAGACCAATGCCTTCGAAGCGAAAACGGCGGCCAGCAACCTGGAGCGGTCCAGGCGGTCGGCCAGTACACCGCCGATGGGAGCGGTCAGCAGGTAAGGCAAGGTCCCGAGGCCCATCGCCAGCACGGTCAGCAAGGGAGACCGCGACACGTCGTAGGTCAACCAGCCCACCACGACCTGCTGGAGCCACTGCACACCGCTGCTGAGCAGGATGGCGAGCCAGAAACGCCTGAAGCGGCCGAAGCGGAACGAGTCCAGCGTGTGGAGCCGCGGATTGCCGAGGTCGTCGTAGAGATGAAGCCTTCGAGCCAGAGCGATCTCGCCGTCTCCTTTGCAGTCCTACTCGGGCAAGCGCATTTTCCCGAAGCTCAGGCCGGCAGGTGGGACTTGGGGTACTTCGCCACCACTGAATACAGGATGTCGACCATGTTCGCCAGGCGTACGCGGGCGATCTGCGAGCAGAGCTGATAGGCCAGCAGCCGCTCCATCCCGTAGTCGGACTCCAGCCACATCACCAACTCGTAGAACGCAATGCGCGCCGCGTCCTCCATCGGGCGGGCGCTGCCGACGGTCATGATGTAGTCCTCGGACTCGACGCGAGGGGTGCCGATCGTCCTGCCTTTGATCAGGTCTACGCTCAGCACACCGAGGGTCGGGATCTCTGCAGCCACTCCGCATACCTCGGCGTCGCCCTGTGCCGCATGGCCGTCACCCACGTAGAGCAGCGCTCCGTCGACTTTGACCGGTAGGAAGACCGTGTTGCCCGGGCACACGTCGGCCGCGTCCATGTTCCCGCCGTGTACTCCGGGCGCCAGTGAAGAGACCGCCTCGAGCTCTGGAGCCGTCCCGATGGTGCCGTAGAACGGCTCGTAGGGGATCGGCGGGATGGACAGCGTCTCGGAGAACGTCATCTCGCCGCCCCGGATGGGGTGCAGCATCACCCTCGGCGGCAGTGGCTCGTTCAGCGTCCGGGTGACCACGGTGCTGCACAGGCCGCCGAACTCGGGGATGAGAGCGCTGACCGCGTAGTCTCGCGTGACCTCGATGGAGTGGACCGTCACGGCCAGCGTGTCTCCCTTCCCGGCGCCCTTCACGTAGATGGGGCCGGTCAGGGGATTCACGTACGGTAGCTGGATGATCTTGGCGATATCGGCCTGGACCGAGTCGATCTTATTCTCGAACGCGTCGGCCGTCTCGACCGCGAACGTCTCTCCGGGGCTCACCGTCGCGATGGGCTCGCGGTAAGGCCCGATCACGTACGCGTAGTCCCCCGCCCTGCTGGATATCGCCTGCATCGGCCGCCTCCTCCAACTGTCTTTGAGCCACTAACGCATCGCAGAGCATGCCGAGAACGCAGAGGCAGGGACCTTTCAGGATTCATTTCTCGGCGACCTCTGCGCTCTCTGCGGATATGTTAGGCGGTCTTATCGTAGCTGTACCCCTGGGCTAACCGAGGTCGGGATAGGCGAGGGGGTGTCCCGTCGCTCCAGCCTCGTACCGGGTGATGTGCCAGCGACCGAGGTTCGCGCTCAGGAGCACGTCGCGGTCCCTGCCGCAGAACGCGATGTTGGTCGGTGCCGCTATGACCGTGCCCTCGAAGTCTTCGGCCAGTATTTCAGGCCGGCCCAACGGGGACACACGATAGATGACGTCGGGCCTGTACATCGACACGTAGAGGTTATCGTCCGTGTCGAAGGCCAGGCCGTCCGGCACGGTCCTGGGTAGCTCAACCATGGTCTCAGCCGCGCCCGCGCCGCCGTCCGCCCGGATCTCGACGCGGTCGACGCGCGGAGGGTTGACGCTCATGGCGACGTAGAGGGAGCGGCCGTCCGGCCCGAGACAGAGGCCGTTGGGAAACTCCTTCTGCCCGCGGTCCCAGACCTCCGTCTCACCGCCCGGCCGAATCCTGAAGATCCGACCGTCGTCGGCCTTCCACTCCCCGGAGTCGCAGACGTAGAGGTTGCCCTCCGGGTCGAAGGCGGGGTAGTTGGGCGTCGTGAACGGCTCGTCTGGCGCGCCCGCGGAATACGTGGATACCGTCCCGTCTGGGGCGACCTTCATCACGGCACGGTTCCCCACGTCGCACGCGTAGATATTGTGGCGTGCGTCCAGGGCAATGCCCAGAATAAAGCCGCCGGTCTCAGCAAAACAGGTGAGCTCCTGCTTCCCAACGTCGACCCGGTATAACTGGCCGGCCTCCCCGCCGGCGTAGGCGTAGCCGTCGCGGCCCCAGGCGATGCCCTCGGGGTGGTCGAGGCCGTCGACCAGCACGGACACCTGGGTGTCGTTGTCCAGCAGCGCCATTGTGCCCTCCAGCTTCAGTCGTCCCGAAGACCCTGCAGCATCGATGCGGAGACTGTGTCCAGCCGTTCCCGCGCCTCTCGAGGGAGCTCCCAACCCAGCGCGCCGACATTGTCCTCGATGTGCTCAATGGTGTCGCCCCCGGAGATGGCCACTGCAATCTCCGGGTGGGAGAGCACCCACGCCAGGGCTACCTGTGCGACACTCTTGCCAACCTCGGAGGCGACCTGTCGTACCGTCTCGAGCACAGACGTCGTCTGGCCGGAAAGGTTACTCTCGAACAGCTCTCGGCGGCCGCTCCCCCAGAATGTGTCGGGCGAGGGCTTCTCGCATGGCCGATACGCTCCGCTGAGCAGGCCGATTCCAAGGGGGCTGTACGCCATGATGCCGAGCCCCTGGTCCCTGACCAGCCCGAACATTTCGCTTTCGAGGCGACGGTCCATCAGACTGTACGAGTTCTGCACGCACATGAACGGGACCGCATTGAGCCGGTCGGCGACCCACAACCCCTTGCACACCTGCCACGCCGTAAAATTGGAGCAGCCCACGTAACGGACCTTCCCTTGGCGTACCAGGTCGTCCAGGGCCCTTATGGTCTCCTCCAGCATGGTCGTAGCATCGAAGGCGTGGAGTATGTGGACGTCGATCCGGTCCGTATCCAGCCGCTTGAGGGAACGCTCGACCTCGCGCACGATATGGTATCGAGAGCTCCCGGAGTCATTGGGACCCGGGCCGACCGGGCTGAAGACCTTGGAGGTAATGACGACATCGTCGCGGCGTCCCTCGAGCGCCTTGCCCAAGATGACCTCAGAGCTTCCCGCGTTTTCGGGGTCGTTCATCAGCCCGTAGGCGTTGGCGCAGTCGACCAGGTTGATGCCGAAGTCCAGGGCGTGGCTGATCATTCTTTCTGTCGCCGCCGCGTCACCCTGGCCTCTCAGAGCGAGCCCGAGCGCCAGGCGGCTGACCTTCACTCCTGCGCTCCCGAGGTTTACGTACTCCATCGCTTTCCTCCAGAGCCGTCCCTGACGATGAGACGCCGATCGTTACGCTCATAGCGAGAACTCCCATGACTCTCGTCGAGGATGGTGAGTCACATGGGTCCAGGAGTGTTCCGAGCTGCCGGTGCACAGATTGTCCGCATAAGCGGGCATTCTTGTTGCCCAATCCGAGAGACACCCGGTCAGGGATCGCAATGTTCCTGAACGCTTGCCGCGCTCACAGCCATTCGTCGCAAGTCCACCGGTCCTGGTGTAGCTCCGCACCCGTCGATGACCCCACGCAGGCTCGCTATCCTGGCGTTGGATGGACCCCGTCGATACGTTCCAACACTTGAGTAGCTACTCGCCGAAGGCTTCGTCGAAGACGCGGTCGGACGGCGGGAACTCGCGTGACTTGACGAATTCGCAGCCCTCGGCGGCGCCGAACTCCCGGTCCATGTTCGCATCCTCCCACTCCACCGATAGTGGTCCGTCGTACCCGATGGCGGTCAACGTGCGGATGATCTCCTCAAAGTTGATCTCACCACGGCCTGGAGTACGGAAGTCCCAGCCACGCCCGGGAGCGCCGAAGTTGAGGTGCGACGACAGAATGCCCGACTCCCCGTCGAGCGTCAGCACGACGTCCTTCACGTGTACGTGGTATATACGATCGGGAAAAGTCTTCAGGAACCTCGTCGGATCGATCATCTGCCAGTGCAGATGGCTCGGATCGAAGTTGAAGCCGAAGGCACCTCGATGGCCGACCGCTTCGAGCGCCCGCCGCGCAGTAACGATATCGAACGCGATCTCCGTCGGGTGGACTTCCAGTGCAAACTTGATGCCGCACCTGTCAAACTCGTCGAGAATCGGGTTCCACATCTCGGCGAAGTACCCGAACCCATCCTCGATCATCTCCGCGCTGGCGGGAGGAAAGCTGTAGACCATATGCCAGATGGACGAGCCGGTGAAGCCGTTGACCACGTCCACACCCAGGTTCTTAGCCGCCCTTGCCGTGTTTTTCATCGTCTGGATCGCCCATGCTCGCTTGGCGGCGGCGTTGCCGTGGCAGCTCTCCGGGGCGAACATATCCGAACGAGCGTCATCGTTGGGGTCGCAGACCAGTTGGCCTGCCAGGTGGTTGCTGATGGCAAACACCTTCAATCCATGCTCGGACAGCATCTCGAGACGGCTCTCGGCATAGGCCTTGTCCTCGGCCGCGCGGTCGACGTCCATGTGATCGCCCCAGCACGCTAGCTCCAGGCCGTCATAGCCCCACCTGGCAGCCTTGGCCGCAAGCTCTGCTAGAGGGATATCTGCGAACTGTCCCGTAAACAGCGTAACCGGTCTACCCATCTGTCCCCTCCATTCCATGACTGAGCTGTTCCTCTACTCGGGAACCTCCACCCATTTCTCTTCGCCGCCGGCGCTCCTGAGGACCGCGTCGAGAAACGCCATGGCGCGAACGCCATCGCGCACGTTGGGATAGTCGTAATTCGCAAAGTCCGCTTTCTCACCTGAAACGGCGCTGGACAACGCGTCCGCGAAGCTGCTGTAGATGTTGGCGAATGCTTCCAGGTATCCCTCCGGGTGTCCGGCGGGCAGGCGCGCGCCGGAGGACGCAGCTTCTCCGACGAAGGCCGTACCGGTTCTCCTTATCTCGGTCGGCTTGTCCAGCCAGTGGACTATCAGTGTGTTGGGCTCTTCCTGGTTCCATTCCAGCGAGGCTGTTTCGCCATACACGCGAATGCGCAGGCTGTTCTCCTGTCCTATGGCGACCTGGCTGGCCCACAGTACTCCTCGGGCCGCGTTCCCGAGGCGCAGCAGCACGCTGCCGTCGTCGTCCAACCGACGGCCGCTTACGAATGTAGTGAGATCTGCGCACATCTCCGTAATTCGAAGTCCGGTTATGTATTCGGCGAGGTTCTCGCAGTGGGTCCCGATGTCGGCCATGCACGAGGACGCACCCGCAAGCCGCGGGTCGGTGCGCCATGCAGCCTGTTTCTGCCCGGTGGCCTCGAGGTTGGTAGCCAGCCAACCCTGAGGATACTCCACGACCACCCGCCGGACCGCGCCCAGGCTGCCCTTGGCGACTAGCTCGCGTGCCTCTTTCACCATGGGATAGCCGGTGTAGTTGTGGGTGAGGCAGAACAGCTTCCCGGTTTCTTGCACCTTCCGTTCCAGGTGCCTGGCCTCCTCGAGGTCCATCGTCATCGGTTTGTCGCAGACCACGTGAAACCCGGCCTCAAGCGTCGCCATGGCGACCGGGTAGTGCGTACTGTTCGGCGTGACTATCGACACGAAGTCCATCCTGTCACCGTGCGGTAGCCGTGCCTCCTCCCGAAGCATCTCCTCATAGGTGCCGTAGACCCGCTCAGGCGGCAACAGCAGGTCTTGACCAGCGAGCCTCGATCTCTCCGGCGAGCCGCTGAAAGCACCGCAGACCAGCTCGATCTTGTTGTCCATCCGTGCGGCTATCCGGTGCACCGGGCCGATGAATGAGTCCCTGCCCCCACCGACCATGCCCATCCTGAGTTTTCGATTCATTAGAATCTCCTTGGCAGCGACTCCTGGCGTCATTCGGCGCGCTTGCCAAACATGTCATTCTGAGTGAAGCGAAGAAT
>CAZENU010000076.1:0-7386 GCA_964513735.1 uncultured Dehalococcoidia bacterium | reverse complement strand
GCCGCGCTATCGGCGGGCTCGACTGCCACGGCCGCCGCCGCCAACGAGTTCGTCGCAAAGGCGCGCAGGGCGCTGGCGGACCGGGACGGCGCCAACATGGTGATGCTGCGCGGCTTCTCGACGCGCCCGAGCCTTCCAGACATGAGCAGAGTATACAAACTGAACTCGGCCGCCATCGCCGCGTACCCAATGTACCGCGGGTTGGCCAGGCTCACAGGAATGCGCGTGCTGCCGACGGGGGACAGCTTCGACGACGAGCTGGATACCCTCGTCGAGAGCTGGGCCGACCACGACTTTTTCTTTCTCCACTACAAGCCGGCCGACGCGGCGGCTGAGGACGGCGATTTCGATGCCAAGGTGGCTGCGCTGGAGGAAGTGGACGCGCGTATTCATCGCATCCTCGACCTGAAGCCGGACGTGCTGGTCGTCGCGGGCGACCACTCCACGCCGGCGGTGATGGGAGCCCATAGCTGGCATCCCGTGCCGTTCCTGGTCAGCTCGCTGCTGACACGGGGAGACGGCATCGAGGGGTTCACGGAGCGCAACTGCGCGACCGGCAGCATCGGGCGGGTGTCGGCCACCAGCGCGATGATGGTGGCGCTGGCCCACGCCGGCAAGCTGCGCAAGTACGGGCCATAAGAAAATTACCGCAGAGAACGCCGAGCACGCAGAGGCAGGAAGTTTGGAGTTTATTACTCGGCGGCCTCTGCAACCTAGGCGGTCGTTTTCGATATGTCTCAGACCAGGTGGCGGCGTAGCCAGTCCATCGCTTGCAGTTTGAAGTCGGTGCACGGGCCGTGGCCCAGGTTGGGATAGACGGCGACTGCCTTCTCCGACGGTATCCTCTCGAACACCGGCATGATCCTCTCGTATGGGCAGGTGTCGTCCAGGGCGCCGATGTTGACTAGGATGGGGCACTCGACGGCGTCGGCCAAGTTCAACGGGTCGAAATACTCCAGGGTGGCCAACGCACCCTGCCTCTCATCCGGGTGGGCCTCCTGGTAGTCGTGGAGCTCGCTGTAGGGGTTGGAGGTCAGTCGTCCGGAGATCGGGTAGTTGCAGAGGAAGGGCTGCTCGGACACTGTCGCGGCCAGCCGCGCCTCCAGCGACGACGTGGCCAGCGTCAGGCCTCCGCCCTGGCTGCGATCCCATATCGCTACGCGGGTGGCGTCTACCTCCGGCCGCGAGCAGAGGAAAGCGACGCCGCGCACGCAGTCCATGTACCCGCCGCGGTAGTAGTAACTGTCGCGGTCGGTCAGGTTGTAGGTGAGCTTGGTGCCGTACTCCAGGTCCCACTCCGCCTTGCTCTAGCCTTGTGCCGTGGGGAACAGCGTCAGGACCGCATAGCCGGCCACCGTGAAGTGCACCGGGATGGGCTTGTTGCCGCTATAGCCGGGCGCGGTCATGACGGCGGGCAGTGGTCTGTTGGAGGCCCGTTGCTTCGGCAGCGAGAACCAGGCACGTATGCGCCGCCCACCGTAGCTGGCCATGACGACGCGGTAGGTTAGGTACTCGCGCCCACTCTTCTCCTCGACCTCCTCGAGAGTCGGGTCCGGGTAGGGCCTGCCTGGTCTGGCGCTATAACTCCGCGATGTCGTCTCTGGGCATTTCTATCCTCTCGCACAAGGGGGTTGACGGTCACTATAGTCGGCGCCTGTGATTGTGTAAAATGCGGGCCGGACCGCAGCCCTTGAACGCCCGATGCCCGAGGCCAGACCGGATGAGCCCGACCATCATCGCCGGCAACTGGAAGATGAACATGACCGTGGCCGAGGCGCGCGACCTGGTCACGGCGATGATTCCGGGGCTGGAAGCCGTCGTGGAGGTGGTAAGCGTCGTCTTCCCCCCTTTCGTCGCTCTTGAGGCCATTGGAGGGCTGCTGCGGAGCACCGATGTCGGCCTGGGAGCCCAGAACCTGCACTACGAGGACAAGGGTGCTTTTACCGGAGAGGTCTCGGCCTCGATGCTGGCGGGTCTGTGCGAGTTCGTGATCGTAGGCCACTCCGAGCGGCGGCTCGTCTTCGGCGAGTCGGACGAGGCGGTCGGCAGGAAGGTCGAAGCCGCTCAGAGGGCCGGACTAAGGCCCATCCTGTGCGTGGGCGAGCGGCTTGAGGAGCGGGAGAGCGGTTCCGCGGAGGCGGTGGTGGAGCGGCAACTACGGTGGGGCCTGGCCAACGCCGGGTCGCCGGACGGCCTGGTCGTCGCGTACGAGCCGGTGTGGGCCATCGGGACGGGCAGGGCGGCCACCCCGGACGACGCTCAGTTGATGATGGCGCATATCCGAGCCACGCTGGCGTCGGTGTATGACGCTGCGGCTGCGGCGGACGTCCCGCTGCTGTACGGTGGCAGCGTCACCGCGGACAACGTCGCGGAGTTCATGATCCAGGACGACGTAAACGGCGCGCTGGTGGGCGGCGCCAGCCTGGTCGCCGAGGGCTTCGTGGAGCTCGTCCGCAACGCGGCCGCCGTGGCCTAGGTGTTCCATAGGTGCACGTCCGAGGCGTCCGGGCGTTCCAAGTCGTCGGAGCTCCCAGGCTGATCTCTCACCGGACCCCACCGCAGATTCTTCGCTTCGCTCAGAAAGACAGTGCCTCCATGGCGCCAGCGCTTAGGTCAACAGGTTGCGAAAGCTGATTCTCGTCAAGCACTCCGCGGTCGTTGTGCAGCCCGACGTCCCGGCGGCGCAGTGGCGGCTGTCCGACGTGGGGCGAGCGAGGTGCGTCTCGCTGGCCCGGATGCTCGCTGAATACGCGCCGACGGTCATCGTGGCCAGCGACGAGCCCAAGGCGGTAGAGACGGCGGACACCGTAGCCGGGGGCTCGGGCTGTCGGTGGAGACCGAGGCCGGCCTACGGAAGCACGACCGGGCCGACGTGCCATATCACCGAGATGGGGCTGAGTTCGAGCGGGCCGACGCAGAGCACTGGTTCGCAACGGCCGTCGGCGAACTGCTGGCGAGGCGCCCCACGGGCAATGTCATCGTGGTCGCCCACGGGACCGTGATCACGCTGCTCATTGCCCGCCACAATCGGGTGGAGCCGTACCAGTGCTGGCGTCGGCTCGGGCTGCCGTCCTTCGCGGTGCTGTCGATGCCTGACATGATCCTGCTGGACACCGTGGTCCGCGTGGACTCGGACGCCGCCGATCGAGAGCGCTAGTGTGAGCAACAGGCTGCTGGCTATCGTGGGTCCGACGGCAGTAGGCAAGAGCGCCCTTGCGGTGAAGGTGGCGTCGCTGCTGGATGGCGAGATCGTCAGCGCCGACTCGCGACAGGTCTACCGGTACATGGACATCGGCACGGCCAAGCCGTCGGCCGAAGAGCGAGATCGTGTCGTCCATCACCTACTCGATCTCGTCGACCCCGACGAGGAGTACAGTCTGGCTCTGTTCCTCCGCCGGGCGCGGGGCGTCATAGGCGAGATCGAAGCACGGGGTCGTGTCCCGGTGGTCGTAGGCGGCACCGGCCAGTACGTCCGGGCGCTGCTGGAGGGATGGAACGTCCCCGAGGTGCCGCCCGACACGGCGTTGCGTGCGGAGCTGGAGGCGCGGGTCGAAAGCGAAGGCTCGGCAGCGCTGTACGACGAATTGGCCACGGTGGACCCCGAAGCCGCGGCGCGCCTGGACGTCCGGAACCCGCGCCGGGTGATACGAGCGCTGGAGCTGCACCGGCGGTCGCCCGAGACGTCGGGCCACGGCGCATCCCGTGAGCGACGGCCCCTCGATGCGGTCGTGGTGGGCCTGACGGTGGAGCGCGCCGAGCTGTACCGCCGTGTCGACGAACGAGTCGAGAGCATGCTGCGTGCAGGTTGGGTAGGGGAGGTGGAGGGGCTGGTACGGAGGGGCTACGGGATCGATCTGCCGTCGATGTCGAGCCTCGGCTATCGCGAGATAGCCAGGCACCTGTCGCAGGGCGTGCCGCTGGAGGACACGGCCGAAGAGATCAAGCGCCGGACCCGCAGGTTCGCCAGAAAGCAGTACGCCTGGTTTCGGCTGGACGATGAGCGCATCCGCTGGTTCAAGTCGATGCCCGATGGGCTCGTCGCCGCGGCCGCGTATGCCGTAGAGGCGGTGGGCACGGCTCGCGGGCCGGATTGAACCGCCATGCTACAATCCGTCAGGATGTCATTCTGAGGAGTTCCTGCGCTTCGCTCAGGATGACATTGTTGGCGAGGGTTATCGGGTTCAGGAGGCCGAGTTGAGATTCACCAAGATGCACGGGGCTGGCAACGACTACCTGTTCATCGACGGGCATGGACGGGACAGGGACTGGCCCGCGCTGTCTGTCGCCATGAGCGACCGACACTTCGGCGTCGGCTCGGACGGCATCATTCTGGCTATGCCGTCGGAAGAGGCCGACCTGCGGATGGTGATGTTCAACGCCGACGGCTCCGAGGGCAAGATGTGCGGCAATGGCATACGTTGCCTGGTCGCGTTCGCCATGGACCGCGGTATCCTCCCCAAGGGCGACTCTCGCGTTGAGGTAGATACGCTGTCCGGCAGGCGATGGGTCGAGCCGCTCTGGGAAGACGGCCGCGTCACCAGGGCCATCGTCGGGATGGGGGAGCCCATACTGGCGGCCGTGGACGTGCCGGTGATCGTGCCCGGACACGAGACCGTGATGGACTATCCGCTGCAGGTGGACGGCCGCAGCTTCGACATAAGCTGCGTCTCGATGGGCAATCCGCATGCGGTGGCTTTCATTAACACGCCGGTGGCTGAGATGAAGCTGGACGAGATCGGGCCGATGGTGGGGCACCATCCGATGTTTCCCGAGGGGGCCAACTTCGAGATCGTGAACGTGGTCGACGGCGGCCGGATACGGGCCCGAGTCTGGGAGCGGGGATCGGGGCTGACGATGGCCTGCGGGACCGGCGCCTGCGCCGTGGCGGTCATCAGCCGACTCCAGTCGTGGACCGGCGACAAGGTAAACGTATCACTGCCGGGCGGCGACCTGATGATCACCTGGCCGGGAAGCGGCGAGGTGATCATGGAGGGCCCGGTGGTCGAGGTGTTCGAGGGCGACTGGCCGGACTAGGCGCCTCTTCGATTCTCCCACGCGTGCGTCTTAAAGGGCTTGAATCCAATCTAGAACTCAGATAACTTAAACGTAAAGAGATAGCCATGAAGCTCGCCAACCGCATCAGTCGCGTACCTCCTTACCCTTTCGTGGAGATCAGCCGCAAGATTGCGGCGAAGAAGGCCGAGGGCATCGACGTAATCAGCTTCGGCATCGGCGACCCGGACATTCCGACGCCCGACTTCGTGGTCGATGCGCTCCGCGAGGCTGCCCTCGCCCCCCCCAATCACCGCTATCCCGAGAGCGACGGCCTGCCGGAGTTCAAGCAGGCAGTGGCCGACTGGTACCAGCGGCGGTTCGGCGTCGCCCTCGACGCCGGGCGCGAGGTGATGTCGCTGATTGGGGCGAAGGAGGGGATTGGCCACGCGGCACTGTGCTTTGTCGAGCCGGGTGACATGGCGCTGGTGCCGGACCCCGGCTACCCCGTCTACGCCGTGGGCACCATGTTCGCGGGCGGAGAGAGCTACTTTATGCCGCTGCGAAGGGATAACGGATTCCTGCCCGACCTGGACGCGATTCCGGCGGACGTCGCCACAAGGGCGACCGTGATGTGGCTTAACTACCCCAACAACCCGACCGGCGCCATCGCCGAGCGTGACTTCTTCCAGAAGGCCATCGAGTTCGCTAGGCGGCACGACGTGGTGATCATGCACGATGCCTGCTATACCGAGGTGGCCTACGACGGCTACAGGCCGATCAGCTTTCTGGAGGTGGAGGGCGCCAAGGATGTTGGTGTCGAGTTCCACTCGCTATCCAAGTCCTACAACATGACCGGCTGGCGGTTGGGCATGGCTGTTGGCAACGCGGACATCATAGACGGCCTGATGGTGGTCAAGTCCAATCTGGACTCGGGCGTGCCGCAGGCCATCCAGCAGATGGGCATGGCGGCCATGGCGAAGCCGACCGAGTCGGTGGACGAGCGCAACGAGGTGTACAAGCGGCGACGTGATGTGCTGTGCGACGCGCTGAAGAGCATCGGCCTGGAGGTTGAGCCTCCGAAGGCCAGCCTGTACGTATGGGCGCCGGTGCCTGAGGGATACAACTCGGCCGGGTTCGCCGAGGCGGTGCTCGAGGGCTGCGACATCGTCGTGTCGCCCGGTTCCAGCTACGGCGAGAACGGCGAGGGCTACATCCGGCTGTCGATCACGCTTTCGGACGCCGACCTGGACAGGGCGGTGCACCGGCTGACCTCGTGGAAGATCCCGGAGCCGGCGGCAGCCGTGCGACAGTCATAGGCAGAGTCCGGCCGCTGACCCTTCGATACGCCCCGATGCCCCATCGGGGCGTATCGAAGGGCGAACGGGACGAGGTGTTTGGCCGTTCGCTGTGAGCAATGCTAAGCCCGCCGAAGTCGGGCCGGGCAAATGGAAGTAACTGTGGTTTCGAACCCGCTCCGACCAGCGCGCTACGGCCAGCAGCTACTTTGAGAGCTTGTCGAACCATCGGAAAGCGTCCTAGTCCGGTAAAGAGGCCCACGATGCCAAAGAAGATGCTGTCCACGGCCCGCAAGAAAGAACGCGCACTGCTGCTAGGCGTCGATCTCCGGGGCAGGCGGCAGGCACTGTCGCTGACGGACTCGGTCGCCGAGCTAGGAGAGCTGGCGCGGAGTGCGGGGGCACATGTGGTCCGCACGGTAACTCAGCGGCTCAACCGTCCGACTCAGGTCTACCTTGGCAGCGGCAAGGTGGAAGAGATTCGCGAAGAGCTGGGTCCCGAGCGGATCGACACGGTCATCTGTGACGATGAGCTGTCTCCCACCCAGCAGCGCAACCTCGAGAAGGCCCTGGGCGAAGTCAAGGTCATAGACCGCACCGCGCTGATCCTGGACGTGTTCGCCAACAGGGCCCAGACCCACGAAGGGCGGCTGCAGGTGGAGCTGGCGCAGCACGAGTACCTTTTGCCCAGGCTGGCAGGGCAGTGGTCCCACCTGGAGCGACTCGGGGGCGGCATCGGGACGAGAGGCCCCGGCGAGACGCAGATCGAGACGGACCGGCGGCTCGTACGCACCAGGATCCAGAAACTCAAGAAGTCCCTGGACGACGTACGCAGGCACCGTGGGCTATACCGGGCCCGGCGAAAAGCCCAGGGCGTCCCGGTGGCAAGCCTCGTCGGCTACACCAACGCTGGCAAGAGCACGCTCCTGAACAGCCTCACCGGTGCCTCCGTGGACGTGGAGGACAAGCTGTTCTCGACCCTGGACCCGGTCACGCGCAAGGTCCGGCTGCCATCGGGCCGCGACCTGCTTGTGACCGACACGGTGGGCTTCATCCAGAAGCTGCCGCCCGCCATAGTGGCCGCCTTTAGGGCTAC
>CAZENU010000075.1:0-7441 GCA_964513735.1 uncultured Dehalococcoidia bacterium | reverse complement strand
GCACGCCCGCCTCCAGCAGCGCCTCGGTCAGTTTGAGCGCCGACAGCGGCGTGTCCGAGGCCGGCTTGATGATGACCGCGTTGCCGGCGGCCAGCGCGGGGCCGACCTTGTGGCAGACCAGGTTCAGCGGGAAGTTGAAAGGGCTGATGGCCGCCACGACCCCGCAGGGCACCCGCAGCGTGAAGCCGAGCTGGCCGTCCCATCCCGGAGCGCCGTCCAGCGGTATCGTCTCGCCGTAGAGGCGTTTGCCCTCCTCGGCCGAGAGCGTCATCGTCTGGATGGCCCGGCTGGCCTCCAGGCGTCCCTCGGCGATGATCTTGCCCTCCTCGAGAGTTATGGTGCGCCCGAAGTCCTCGTGCCGCGCCTCCATGATCTCCGCGGTCTTGCGGAGCATCAGGTAGCGGTCGTAGGCCGGAATTTCGGCCATCACCTTGGCGCCGCGCGCGGCGCTAGCAATGGCGGTATCCAGGTCCTCCAGGTCCGCGCTGGGGACCGTGTCGATGACCGAGTTGTTGTAGGAGTTGATTACCTCAATCTTGTCGTCCTTAACGACCCACTCGCCGCCGACGTACATCCTCATGGGTTACTCCTCCTTGAAGCTCATTAGCGATGCGGTCCGCCTAGCAAGGTGCTGAAAACCCCTTCGACCATTCCCCCAACTCCCTTCCTCGTTGGGAAGGGAGAAGAAATAACATCTGAGGGACATCCTCAGACTCCCGGCAAAGGGGCATCGCCCCTCTGCACACCATACTTCATCAGCCTGCTAGTCCCCCGTGTTGCGTATTTAAGCACTCCGCGCCCTCCGTCACAATAGCAGGCATCGGGGGCCGGGGACGAATTGACGGGTCTGCCAAGATCACAACATAATCGTCACGACGCCCATCGGTTAAGGCTCGTTGGGGGCTGGAGAATGCTATTCGGTCTCGACGTATCGAACTACGGCGAATACGCCGACCCCCGCACGCTGGCTGGGCTGGCGCGAGAGGCCGAGGAATCCGGCTGGGACGGCTTCTTCATCTTCGACCACATCCTGCCCACCGATTTCGGCGCGCCACTGTTCGATCCCTGGATCACGCTGGCGGCCATCGCCATGAACACGGAGCGCCTACGCATCGGCCCGATGGTCACGCCGGTCCCTCGTCGCCGTCCATGGAAGCTCGCGCGGGAAACGGTCTCGTTGGACCATCTCTCCAATGGCCGTCTGATACTCGGCGTCGGGCTGGGCGGACCGCCGGACCGGGAGTTCGAGACCTTTGACGAGAGCGGCGACGCCAGGGTGCGGGCCGGGCTGCTCAACGAGGGAGTGGATGTGCTGGCCGGTATGTGGACGGGCGAGCCCTTTGCCTATGAGGGAGAGCACTACAGGGTCAAGGAGCAGGTCTTTTTGCCGACCCCCGTCCAGTCGCCCCGGATACCGGTCTGGGTCAGCGCCAAGTGGCGAAACAGGGCGCCCCTCCGTCGCGCCGCTCGCTGGGACGGAGTTTTCCCGATTCCTCACGACGGCGAGCACGTCACGCCGGAGGACCTCCGGTCGGTCGTTCGCTACGTCACGGACGTGTCGGGGCACCGCGGGCGCCTTCGCCGTCGTGCTGGCGGACCAGGACGGCGATCGAAGCTCAGACCGTATCGAGGCCTATGCCAGGGCGGGACTGACCTGGTGGATCCAGCGTATTCACGAGCCCTGGACCGGCTCGCTGGACGAGACCAAAGCGGTAATTCGGCAAGGACCTCCGGGGACCTAGCCCTGTCATCGGGCCCCGACAGGCTACGATTGACCGGCGCATGCAGGCGATATGGTCGTGGCGGGCCGGGCGAATATGGGCCGGGTCCCTGCGAGTGAGCGAGAAGGGGGGAGCGGACATGATCGTAGACGCCTATACGGTGGTGGGCGGGCTCACCGTGAGCCCGGAGCCCATGGGGTTTCCCGAGCTGTCGGCCCAGATGGACAAGACCGGCGTGGGCATGGCGGCGGTAACGAGTCTGCGCGGCCTGAACGCCGACGGGCGAAAGGGCAACGAGCACCTGTTCGCCGGAGCGGCCGCGGACGGGCGGCTCATCCCCCTCGGCGTCGTGGGTCCCAGGGTCGCCAGTGCAGACCTGCCGTCGGTGGTCTCGGACTGCGTCGCGAGCGGGGCAGCCGGCCTGGCATTCCACGTACTCCCGCACACTTCCCTGGCGTCCCTGGCTTCGCGGAAGGCGTTCGCCGAGATCGCCCGGCCCGGGCTGCCGCTGGTGGCATGCAGCCTGACCGGGAGCGGCCTGCCCACCCAGCTCGCGGAGATGACCGCCGATCTCGGGTGCCCGTTGTACCTGGCCGGCGCCTTCTATCACCTGTTCGAGGAGCTGCTTGCCGTCCTGGAGGAGCACGGCCACGTCTACGTCGATCCGTCGTGGCTGCCCACGCCCGGCGCCATAGAGCTGCTGGTCGACCGCGGTGGGCCCGACCGCGTTCTCTATGCCTCAGCGGCGGCCCTGCGCCCGATGCAGCCGGCGCTCAACGTCGTGCTCGACGCGGAGCTGGACGAGGTCACCAAGCGCAAGATACTGGCGACCAACGCGCTGAGGCTCTTCGGCCGGAACGGCGAGGCAGATCGCGCTGAGGCGGCCCCGCAGCCCCTGCCGGCCGTCAAGGTGCCCGCGACGCCGGCCATTGACGTCCACAACCACTTCGGGGAAATCCCGATGCTTTCGGCGTCTACGCGGGACGTGGACGCCATCGAGCACTTCGCCCGGCGGGCCGGTTTCGAGTACTCGGTCTGCTCGTCCTACTTCGCGTACTACGACGACATGGACGAGGGCAACCGGGAGATGCTCCGCAAGATCGAGAGCAGGCCGGGCCTGCTCGGCAGCCCGGTGATCAACCCCGTCCACATGGACGCCTCCATCCGGTGGCTGGAGGCGTTCGCCGAGAACGATCGACTGGCACACGCGACCATCACGCCGGACACGGTCCTTGACCAGGGCGGCTCGGAGGACTACCTGAGGCTCTTCGCCGAGGCGGCGAAGAGGGGCGTGCCCATCTTCTTCAACGGCCCCAACTGGGACTTCACCCGGCTGCCCCGTTATCCCACGGGCCCCGGATACGCGCCGTTCGTACGGGGCGGGAGCGCCGCCGACCTGCAGATGCTCCGCGAGGTGGGCCGCCGCCACCCCGACCTGCCCGTCATCTTGGGTCACGGCATGGGCGAGGACGGAATACGACTGGCAGTCGATACGTCCAACATCTACCTGGAGCTGTCGGGGTCGTACCCGTACCGCGACGTGCTCAGGCGCGCCATCGACACTGTAGGCGCCGACCGGGTGGTGTTCGGGACGGACATGGACCTGATACTCCCCTCGTTTGCCCTGGGCATCTACTACGAGGCCGGTCTCTCGCCGGAGGAGGACCGGCTCATCATGGCCAAGACCGCCCGCGGGATTCTTCGAATTCCGAGGGGTTAGCGCAACGTACATGGGCCGAATTGTGATGCCGCCGTCTTGCTGCTAGGATGTTCAGCAGTTGCCACCGAGAGTATGTCCTGGAGGTAGACTATGGGCGAATTCAGGGGTGTATACCCGGCCATAATCACGCCGATGACGCCGGACGGCGAGATCAACGAGACGGCGTTCCGCGAGGTGATGGAGTACAACATCAGGGCGGGCGTCCACGGCTTCTGGGTGGCGGGCGGCACCGGCGAGAGCATCCTGCTGACGGAGGACGAGAACGGCAGGATAGCGGAGGCCGCGGCAGACCAGAATCGTGGCAGGGTCAAGAACATCATGCACGTGGGTGCAGCCACGACTGCCCAGGCCGCAAGGCAGGCGGAGCGGGCGGCCCGGGCCGGGGTCGAGGCCATCTGCGCCGTACCGCCCTTCTTCTACCACGGGCCCGACGATGACGTCGTCGAATACTATCGCGCGGTCGGCGCGGCCACCGACCTGCCGCTGTTCATCTACAACCTGCCAGGCGCGACGGGCGTGGAGATCACGCCCGATCTGGCAGACAAGATCCAGGAGAAGGTCCCGCAGCTCGCCGGCCTCAAGCACTCCGCGCCCAACTTCTGGAACATCCCCCATTTCGTCAAGATGGGACTGGACTGCTTCACGGGCAGCGGGATGCTGATGGTCCCGGCGTTGACCCTGGGCGCGGCGGGCACCATCGACGGGCCACCGTGTGCGGCGCCGGAACCCTGGATAGCGGCCTGGGACGCCTACCATGCCGGCGACATCAAGGCCGCCGAGGCTGCCCAGGAAAGGGCCAATGAGATGTACCCGCCGCTGCTCAGCGCCGGCTACCTGCCCGCGGTCAAGGCGCTGGTCGGGGAGCGGCTCTGCATCGACTGCGGCAGCCCTCGTCCGCCTGCGCCTCAGCTCACGCCCGAGATAATGGAGGTCGTCCGCACAGAGGCCGCGCGCCTTGGGCCCGTACAGGCCCCGGTCGGCTAGCGCGGCATGTCGATACCGCCCCTCTCCGCACCGGTCAAGACCGGGCTCGAGCTCCTCAAACGCCTCGGTCTCACGGCCGAGGCCTCGATGACGGACGTCCTGGACGACATCGGGCGCTACTCAGAGGTCCTGATCAGCGCTCACGCGCCATCCGCCATCGGCGACCTTCGCCTGAACATCGCCGCGACGGATGACGGCTTTCGCAGGGAGTCGATCGACCACATCTCGGCCTACGTCGACCGCGCTCGCCGCTACCCCAACGTCAAGCAGGTGAACATCCACTTCGCCCCGCGACGGTGGGTGGAAGACACCCAGACCAGGGGGCAGCATGGCGACTACGGCCGCCTCATTGACGGCGTCCGTGAGATCGCGGCCTTCGCCGAGGGCCACGACATAGAGATCGTCATGGAGAATGGGACGGCCAAGTGGTCCGACGTGCCCGACGACGTGTCGGCCGCCCACGTGGACTGGTCCGAACGGAACGTCTACTTCGGGATGCCGCCGGAGGAGTGGGTACAGGTCTGCCTGGACGTGGACCGGCCAAACGTCGGGCTGTGCCTGGACTCCAGCCACGTTTGCACCTACACGCAGACCTTCGCGGAAGACTCGCGCCGCGAGGAAGTCGCCATGGCTTATCTCGCCCGGCCTGACCTCATCCGACACGTCCACTGGAGCGACAACTACCTGTACGACCCTCGCGGCAGGAACGACTCCCACCTGAGCGTCGGCAAGGGGACGCTGCCGACCGAGATGCACCGGGCCATCAAGCGTCTCGACGCGACGCTGCTGCTGGAACACTTCTACACGGCCGAGGAGCTTGAGGAGGAGCTGGCTTACATAGACGGGCTGTAACGCTCAGTCCCTCCCCGCGGCCCAGGCTTCTTCGGAGATGGCGCCGTTGCGTCTTTCGCCTGAGACTCCACCCCAGGTCTTTCGTCCCGATGCGATATCGGGACGAAAGATGGCAGTCGCCGGGTCTGCCGCTCTCGCCACACACCCCGGGCACCCGCCCCGTGCCTGGTGCTAGAATAGACCGCCATCGCCGCTTCGGGCAGGAGGCGCCCATGTACCCTATAGACCTGGAAGGCAAGACCGGCGTCGTCTTCGGCGTCGCAAACCACCGCAGCATCGCCTGGGCCATCGCGCAGGTGCTCCACCAAGCGGGGGCCAGGCTCGCCATCGCATACCAGGGCGAGAGGGTCCGGGAGAGCGTCGCCAAGCTGGTGGAGCCCTGGCCCGAGACCGTCCTAGTCGAGTGCGACGTCACCACCGACGAGAATGTCGTCCGGGCCTACGAGACCGTGATGGGCGACTTCGGCCGTCTGGACATCATCGTCCACAGTATCGCGTACGCCAACCGTGACGACCTGGGAGGCCCCTTCATCGACACCGGACGGGAGGGTTTCCGTCTGGCGATGGACGTCAGCGCCTACTCGCTGCTGCCCATCGCCCGACATGGGGCGCCTCTGATGACCCCCGACGGCGGCAGCATCGTCACGATGACCTTCCAGGCGTCGGAGCGGGTGTTCCCCGGCTACAACGTGATGGGCACCGCCAAGGCCGCTCTGGAGAACGAGGTCAAGCAGCTAGCGTCGGACCTGGGCCGCGACAATGTTCGCGTCAACGCCATCTCAGCCGGCCCGCTGGACACGATCTCGTCGCGGGTGATCAGCAAGTACCGTGACATGAAGCGCGTCCATGCCGAGCGGTCGCCCATGAGCCGCAACATCACCACCGATGAGGTCGCGAAGACCGCCCTCTATCTGTGCAGCGACCTGGCGTCGGGGGTGACCGGCGAGGTCCTGCACGTGGACACCGGCTACAACATCATGGGGATATAGGTGCCTGAGCTCATCTACCTAGAGGTCGAAGAGAACGACAACTGCGATTACATGCCGATGCAGGTCTACGAGGCCAAGGCCGACCCCGTGCCGATCTCCAGGATCAGACTGTTCGAGACCGGCCGGCCCCACGGCGTCTACGAGGTGACCGAGTGGAGTAGCGACGGCTCCGGGTCGCCCGCGCAGGCCATGTATGTTCCGGTGTCCGACTCGGGGCAGGCGGAGGTCCACCTAGTGTACGGGGAGGACTGGGGAGTGCGCTTCAAACCGGCCGACACTGACGGCGACTGGGACCTCGACGACCAAGACCAGTGGGGCGAGCCCTACGTGATGCTGACCGACCGGGAGGACATCCTCCTGGAGGGCGAAGGGTAGGCGTTAACGCGGCCAGTAATGCTCGGGCTGCTTCCAGACGGCCGCGCCGACCCCTGGTGTCGCGGCCGCCCGTCTATCCGGATCAGCCTACACGGGGACGAAGCTCTTGGCCTCGGTGATGTCGCCCTCGCCGAGCGTTACTCCGATGGCCTCGGGACTGTCGGCCTCGGTGAGGCACCAGGCCTGGTCGTCGGTGTAGAAGGCGTTTACGCCCTTGCCGCCGAACTCGTCCTTCTGCCCGGAATTGATCTTGGCCGCGGCCGCGTCGAGCATCTCCTGGGGTATCGGCCCCGCCATGGTGAGTGACCATGAAACCAGCTCCTCCGGTGAGGCCGTCAACGCGGTGCGTTCGTGTGACATCGTGACCTGGGCGTTCTTGTAACCGTGGCCGCCACGACTTATCATCAAGGCGGATCGGGGTGTGGCGCAGCGGCAGCGCGCCTGGTTTGGGACCAGGAGGTCGCCGGTTCGATCCCGGCCACCCCGACCAAATACGGCCTAAATAGCACTACCATACCAGCTAACTGACCCCGAAACGGTGGTTTGACAGCAACCTTGACAGCAACCGGGGTCTGAATAGGCCACTCCCTCTCCTTGGGAGTGGCCTTCCTCTTTGTCGGGCCCCCCGTGGCTGGAGCAACACCACGTCGCTCCTGCTAGCGGAGAAGTGGGGACTGCCGAGGGTGGCAGGGCTTAGCGGATACGTCTACAAGGTCTAGGCCACCCCCGCAGGTCTGATTTCGCTAAAAAGGCCTCAACACGCGCTGCCGGTTGCAGTTCGGGGGTGGGAGTCATGAGAC
>CAZENU010000074.1:2791-7745 GCA_964513735.1 uncultured Dehalococcoidia bacterium | reverse complement strand
CACGGTCGGGCCTGCGTCCCTCTAGCAGATTCTTGATGTACCAGGCGCACAGCTCGTCCTCGTCAGTCTGGATCTTGCCCTCCCAGCCCATCGCCATGATCGTGACCAGTTGTGGCGCGGCCTTAAGAACCGCATGGCGACAGCGCTGTTCAACGGGGTGCTCGTCAGAGACAAACAGGTGGTGGCGGTGAGGCCCAAGAAAGAGCTAGAGCCCTTCTTCAAAGTCTCTTACGAGTGTCAAGAAAAAAGTATTGCTGGCGACCCCGACCGGGGACGAGGTGACGATCACCGCCGTGGTGGCCAACACCGGCTCTGAGAGCGGCGCCTTCGACATTGCGCTCCGGATCAACAACTCAATCGAGGACGCCGGCCGTGTCGTGGTGCCCGGCGGCGGGACAGCCGAGGTCAGCTTCGTCGTCAGCAAGCCGGTGGGGAGCTACTCGGTCAGGGTAGACCGGCAACTAGCGGAGTTCGAGGTGGTCGCCCCGGCCAACCCGTCCGTCGGCGACGCCACACCGACGGGGATGCTGTTGGTCATGCTGTCGGCTCTCGGCGCGCTGCTGGCGGTCTCGGGCGCTCTTGTCCTGGCTCGGTCACGACGCGCCTGAGCTGAGACCGCTGCCTACCGGTCGAAGACGCCCTCGGGCAACCCCACTGGCATCATGGCTGGGCGCTCGCACGGCGTCGTCGTCCTAACGTGGCGGCCCGCGTCTGACGCTTCAAGGATGGCGTGCATCACGTCGAGGACGTGGTTGGCGAGCTGTCCGCTGGCCCTGGGCTCGCGTCCCTGGTGGATCGCCCATGCCATCTCGGCGACGCCCATTCCTCTGCCGCCCTCTCGATAGGCCGGCGGGACGTCGGTCCAGGCGTCGGCCCCGGCTTCCATCACCCGCACCGGCCCTTCGAACAGGTTGGGATCCGGCGCACTCAGGGTCCCCTCGGTGCCGTAGACCTCCACACTGGGCAACTTCGAGCCCCACACGTCGAAGCTGGTGATGACCGTCGCGATGGCACCCGACTCGAAGTCGAGGACACCGGCGACGTGGGTCGAGACCTCGACCTTGATGTTCGTGCCGTACATCGGCCGGCTGGTGATGGTGCGCCGATCGAACGTCCGTCGGTGCGAGCCGGTAACCCTCGACACCGGCCCCAGTAGGTGTATCAGCGTCGATAGATAGTACGGACCCATGTCGAACATCGGGCCGCCGCCCTGTTGGTAGTAGAACTCCGGCGAATGATGCCAGGACTCGTGGCCGTGATTGACCATGAAAGCCGTAGCCGCGATCGGCTCGCCGATGCGCCCTTCGTCTATGGCCTTGCGGCAGGTCTGAATACCGGCCCCCAGCACGGTGTCGGGGGCGCACCCAACCATCACCCCTTTGACAGTCGCCGCGTCCATGATCGCCTGGCCGTCCGTCCGTTCGATCGCCAGCGGTTTCTCACTGTACACGTGCTTGCCGGCCTCGATGGCCGCGAGGCTGACCTCGGCGTGGGCAGCGGGGTTCGTCAGATTGAAAACCAGCTCCACCTCTGGATCGGCAAGCAGCTCCTCAGGGGTGACAACACGCGGCACGCCAAACCTCTCGGCCGCGGTCCTTGACCGCTCGGGGACCAGGTCGGCGCAGGCCACCACTTGGACGACTGGGTAGCGCGTCCTGAGTTTCTCGAAGTAGACGGTGCTGATGTTGCCGCAGCCCACGACACCGACCCGGATAGTGGCGTCGGACCCGCCGGGCATTACCCTTGCTCCCGCTCAGGGCGGCTGGCCCAGAGCATCCCGCGCTTGATCATCGTGTTCGCCTCGGGCACGAGCAGGTCTTCGATCTTGTGGCCGATCGAGCAGTAGAAGACGCGTCCTCTGCCCCACATGCGCTTCCAGACCACCGGCATGACTGTGCCCCGAATCCAGGAACAGTCGTACGTGGACCGGCCGCTGACAGACTGCTCGCCATCGAAGGTCGTCGTCGCGAGAACCTCGTTGTTCGGGTCGACGTGCATGTAGTACTGCTCGGTCTGTAGCTTGAAGTCGCTGAGCCCGGCGGTTATGGGATCATCGGTATCCAGGATGTTCACCTCGTGGTCGACAGACCCGCCCGGATGGGCCACCCACTGGCCGCCGACCATGAACTGGTAGTCGGTTGACATCCGAAACGAGTCGGCCATGCAGCCGTGCCATCCCGCGACGCCGACACCCGACCATATCGCCTCGAGCAGATTGTGCTCTTGCTCCTGAGTCACGGTGCCCTGGGTCCAGACCGGTACCACGAGGTCGAGTGCTTTAAGCCTGCCGAGATCATCATAGGCGGTCAGAGTGTCCGATACCTCGACGTCATAGCCCTGTTCTTCGAGCCAGGGGGCGAACAGGGCAGTAGCCTCGTCGGGGACGTGCCCGTCCCAGCCGCCCCACACCATCAGCGCCGACTTCGTTGTCACGGTCGTACTCCTCTGGCCCGGTCGCTTAGATCGCAGTGCCTGAGTGGTTAAAGGATACACTCAGCAAACCGGTGCGGCACCTGTTTCCGGCCGGGATTAGGCCACGCGAGTGCCAAGGCCGACGCGCCGTGGAGTCTGGAGGGCCACAGCTTCCCACAAGGAGCTAGAGAAGGGGGAGGTCACATCGATCCCGAAGCCGATCGGCGGCCCAGCCTAGGCGCCGTCGATCTTGATCGTGCGTCCCGTCGCCGACGACTCCAGCGCCGCGTCTATGACCTCCAGGACGTGGACTGCGTCGTCGATGGAGGTGGGCGCCTCGCCGCCGGTGCGGGACGCGGTCAGGTGCCCCAGGACGAACTCCTCGCCGGACGCGCCCCCGTAGGCCGTCGAGGCGGGTTCGTTGAACGTCTGCTCCAAGTAGCCGCACGAGGCCCAACCGTCGGCGTCGCTGAACAGCCCGTAGCCCTCGCCGCGGGCCGAGTCGATACGGGCGTAGCCTCTGGTACCACGGACGGCGATGAACGAGTCGTTGTTGCCGCCCATCTCCGGCGGCAGCGGCCCGGCCATGTGGTATCCCGCATGTATGGTGCCCAGGGCTCCACCGGCGAACCGCACCGTAAGCAGCGCGGTGTCTTCCACCTCGATGGCCTCGGGGTTCAGGGTCCCGAGCATTGCCGACACCTCGACGATGCGGTCACCGACCAGGTAGCAGGCCATGTCGATGTGATGGCATGCGAGCCACGCCATGATGCCGCTGCCCGCGGTGGCTTTCTTGAACATCCAGCCGTCGGGGCCGCGGTATCTGACCTGGGACGTCGCCAGCCTGGTCTCCACGGTCATGACGCGGCCGAACGCGCCGTCAATCCGCGCCTGCCTCACAGCGCGTGCGGGCGGCGTCCAGCGGTTCTGGAACACGACGCCCGTCGTCAGGCCCCTGGCGTGAGCCCCGCCGGCCACAGCTCTTAGCTGGGGCGCGTTCATCGCACCGGGCTTCTCGAACAGGAAGTGCTTGCCGGCGTCGACGCAGCGCTGCAGGAC
The DNA here is from genome assembly GCA_964513735.1 of uncultured Dehalococcoidia bacterium. Classification (GTDB taxonomy): domain Bacteria; phylum Chloroflexota; class Dehalococcoidia; order Lucifugimonadales; family CAZENU01; genus CAZENU01. The sequence continues at coordinate 4,274 of CAZENU010000074.1, read as the reverse complement.
GCCGGCGCCGATGTCGTTACGCGCGCACACCACCAGGAAATCGATCTCGTCCCGGGCCAGGAACTCGTCCAGGTCTCGCGTGCCAGAGCGGAACTTGGTCGACAGCCCGGACACCTCGTCAAGCTCGCCGCCCTCTATGGCGCACATGTGGACGTCGGTGACTTCGTCGAGCTCGTTCAGCGTCCTCATGTGGCTTCGGATGTGGCCGTGCTGCGCCGAGAATATCGCGCCAACGGTGAAGGGTCGCTCGCCCGATCTCATGGGTCGACCTCCTGAGTGTCGTCTCTCGTCCACGTGCGGAGCATCGTACCACGCGTGTTGGGCGGAGAATGGCTGCCACCGGGGAGTTGAACAGGCCAACTCGCTGATTCTTCTGGTCCGACACACCTGTCCGCAGGGTCGTAGAAGGGCTTTCAAGTAACTGCTTGCGGTACCGCGCTGGTAGGGGCGGGTATGATGGTAATGAGCAGATTACTTGGCCGTGGCTGGTCGGGCCCCTCGATACACCCCGATTCGGAATCGGGGCACTCGGGGTGGACGGAGCTGGGGGCAGCAATCAAGCGCACTACGTTCAGTGCCTCAAGTGTCCTGCGGCAAAAAACACCCGTCCACCCCGAGCAGTCCAGATGCCGCATCGAAACTCTTCGCACAAGAAGTAGCACGTAACGCTAATTGCCCTTCGACAAGCTTAAGACGAACGGTGCATTTGAATGCTACGTTCGCGGTCAGCCTGTCGAACCACGTCCCGCAGAGCGACTTCTGGTGCAAAGCCTCGTCGGGACGTATCGGTGGCCCACGCACCCAGTTACTTCGATTTGCCCGGCCCGCCATCAGCGGACTGGAGGTGCTCGCCACCAGCGGGAAAAATGACCGATTCCGCCCGACCTGAGTCCCCCTCAATAGGCCTGGGAGAGGCTTTGGCTAGCTCAGTACGCGTCTATTGGATGACTCGCGGGCTCGACCTGTGTTATGATAATTAAGACTCCACGTGAGAGTGAAATGTCGTTCCGCTTCCTGCGATACGCCAGTGCTTTTCCAAGCCCCGGACCGCGTGGGACGTTTGTCACCGATGGGGAGAATCAACCAAAGGAGACTTCCACATGAACATATATGTGGGTAACCTGTCGTTCGATGAAACAGAAGAGACTTTGCAGGCCGAGTTCGCCGCACACGGCGAGGTCGCGTCCGCCAGGATCATAACCGACCGGTTTTCAGGTCGCTCCCGAGGCTTCGGCTTCGTAGAGATGGCGGACCAGACCGAGGCCCAGGCGGCCATCGCGGCCCTCAACGGCAAAGAGTTGAACGGCCGAGCGCTGACCGTCAACGAGGCCCGGCCGCGCGAGGAACGGGGTGGTGGCGGTGGCGGTGGCGGTGGCGGTGGCGGTGGCGGTGGCGGTTTCGGCGGCGGCGGCAGCGGCTGGGAGGCCGACGGGGCGTGATCCGCTGAACCACGGTGCCTGCTAGAAGCGGGCGGGCACTGCGA
>CAZENU010000074.1:0-2781 GCA_964513735.1 uncultured Dehalococcoidia bacterium | reverse complement strand
GCCATAACCCACCGGGTGGTGCAGCGGCGGCCCGGGAATGTCCCCGGCGCCGCCTCTTTCTTATTCTGGCAACGTACCCGAAACGCAGCGAGAAGAGCAATCGGAATATGGCGGATACCTGGACAGGCTTGGCAGGTGTGATTGAGGTGAAACCGACATGGCAGTGACGCTGGATCCCGAAGGTGCCTGGCGAAGCTCTGTATGACGGCGCTGCCTCGCTCGATGCGCTCGGTGCGCTGGCCGGCCAGGGCCAGCATCGTCAGGGCGTCGGCCCACCGGGGCTGGGCGGTCCACAGGCTGTTGAACCCGTCGCACTCGGCTCACACAACCCGCTCGATCTGATGTTTGAGCCCCACGTCCAAATCGAACGGGCCGATGAAGATTTCGATCCGCATGTGTAGGCCCCTCCGGCTCCGCTATCCGAGGTCCGTTGACTGGCTTCACGGGGCGCTGTTACACTCGGGCCACCTTCCGACATCGGCCGCCCGAGGCCGTATCCCGGCCATCTATGGACTCGGATCGTCAGAGCCCCCTGAGCCACATCACCGTCGTAGATCTGACGGTGAACGTCCCCGGACCGTTCTGTTCGTCGATTCTCGGCGACCTGGGCGCCCGTGTCATCAAGGTCGAGCCGCCGGGAGGCGACCCGCTCCGGCACAGCCCCGGCACCTGGGCCGGCATCAACCGGGGCAAAGACAGCATCGTAATCGACCTCAAGGCCAACGGCGGCCGCGAGCTGCTCGGAAGGCTGGCCGCAAGCACGGACGTTGTCCTCGAGGGCTGGCGCCCGGGCGTGGCCAGGCGCCTCGGCGCCGACTACGACACGCTGTCGAAACTTAACACCGATCTCGTCTACTGCTCCATCTCCGGCTTCGGCCAGGAAGGACCCTGGCGCGATAGGCCTGGGCACGACGTGAACTACCTGGCCGTCAGCGGCTACCTGGGCCTGCAGTCGCAGGTGGAGGGACGTCCGTGGCCTCCGGCAGTCCTGTTCTCCGACCTGGTCTCCGGCCTGTACGCAGCCATCAACTCGCTGGCCGCGCTGGCCGGCCGGAGCGCGACCGGGGAGGGCGCCTACATAGACCTGTCCATGACGGACGCTGCGCTGTCGCTGCTGGGCCTGGAGATCGGCCGAATGTCGGACCCCTCGGAGGACGGTCGAAGCCCCAACGTGACCTTCATTCCTCACTACGGTCTGTTCGAGTGCGCCGACGGACGGTGGCTCAGCCTCGGCATCGTGCACGAAGACCACTTCTGGCAGCGGTTCTGCGACGTCGCGGGCCTGGACGAGATGGCAGCCTTGGACTTCGACGCCAGGGTGCGCGGGGCCGACCGGATAGAGGCGACGTTGAGAGCTACGTTTCCCGGCAGGAGCGCGGCGGATTGGGAGCTGGCGCTGGTCGCGGCCGACGTGCCGGCCGCCGCGGTCGCCGACCTGGCCGAAGTCCTCGACTCGCCTCAGTTCCGGGCGCGTGGGATGTTCGAGCTCATCGGTGGCAGGCGGTTCGTGGCCCAGCCGGCCCGGTTCTCCACCGGCCCGGTCACTCCTACGAGGGCCGCGCCGGAGCTCGGCGACCACGCGGACGGCATCCTCTCGGAGCTCGGATACACGGCCGCCGAGATCGACGCACTCAGGCAAGAGGGCGTCCTCGGCACCCTGGGGAAGCCCTCCGTCTAGTGTCCGGAGTTTGTGGTCCAACAAGCTTTCAAGTAACTGCTTCCCGTAGCACTGTTAAGGGCGGGTTTGTAACCCGCCCTACGGTACCAGGACAGGGACCGTTCTCGCGCCAAAGCGCCAAGGTCCCTCCATTGGCCCAGCCGGGCTTCTGCGAGCTTAGCACTGCTCACCACTCAACGGGGAAGCAACCCATTCCGTTCGACCGCCTAACGTAGCCGCAGAGAGCGCAGAGGTCGCTGAGAAATAAACTTCGAAAGATACCCCCACCTCTGCGTTCTCGGCGTGCTCTGCTGTGAGTTCTCTCAGAGTCTCCAAGGACAATCGTCGCGGCGGGCAGCAAGACGCGGGATGGGCTACTCTTGTTGCCTGGAGGGCGCTTGATGGACCACTTCCGTGAGGAGCACGATCTCTTCCGCGCTACGGTACGGCGTTTCGTCGAGGAGGAGATAACCCCCTACGTCGACGAATGGGAGGAACGCCAGCAGATCCCCCGAGAGCTGTTCCGCCGGCTGGGCAAGCTAGGATTCCTCGGCGTCGAGTACCCTGCGGAGTACGGAGGCGGCGGAGCCGATTTCTGGATGACGATGGTGCTTGCCGAGGAGCTAGCCCGGTGTCGAGCCGGCGGCGTCGCCTTCAGCATAATCGTGCACACCGATATGTCGTCGCCCTGGCTGGCGAGACTCGGCACCCACGAGCAGAAGGCCCGCTATCTGCCGGACATCATCAGCGGCGAGAAGGTCTGCGCCCTGGCGATCACCGAGCCCGGGGCCGGCTCCGACATGGCCGGCATCGCCACCCGGGCCGTGCGAGACGGCGACGAGTGGGTCTTGACGGGCTCCAAGACCTTCACGACCAACGGTGTATACGGCAACCTGTACTTCGTCTCAGCCAAGACGGGCACCGAGGGGCCGCGACACCGCCAGATCTCCCAGTTCCTGGTCGAGCGCGACAGCGTCGGGCTGTCGGTGGCCAGGAAACTCGACAAGACCGGCATGCTGTCGTCGGACACGGCCGAGCTGGTGTTCGATGCGGTCCGCGTGCCAGCCGGCAACCTGCTCGGCGAGCAGGACCGCGGGTTCCACCAGCTCGCCGCCGGCCTACAG
>CAZENU010000073.1:0-8348 GCA_964513735.1 uncultured Dehalococcoidia bacterium | reverse complement strand
TTGCCGCTGAACGCCGGTAACGTCCGGCGGGACGATCCGGTGGAGGTCTATCGCAGGTCCAGGCTGTTCACGGCGGTTCGAAACACCAGCCTGTTCAAGGGCAAGTGCGGCAGGTGCGAGTACCGCAACGTCTGCGGCGGCTCGCGGGCCAGGGCGTACGCCGCCACCGGTGACCCGCTGGAGAGCGACCCGTTGTGTCCGTACGAGCCCGCCTCTCAACATTCACAGTCCGCCGTCGGGGCCATCGCCTGATGGATTCCCCGAGAGTATCGGTGGCCGTCGTCGGTGGCGGAATCACCGGCCTTGCCACGTCCTACTACCTGGAGCGCGCCGCCGAGGAGGAGGGCTGGGAGCTCGACGGCGTCCTGATCGAGCAGGACGGGCGCCTCGGCGGGAAGCTGGTGACCGTTGAAGAAGACGGCTTCATCGTAGAGGGCGGGCCCGACAGCTTTCTGGCGCAGAAGCCCTGGGCGCTGCGGCTCATAGCCGAGATGGGGATGGAGGACGAGCTGCTATACGGCGGGTCTCATAGAGTCGGCCTACTTAGCCGAGGCCGGCTCCACGGAATCCCCGACGGGCTCGTCGGCGTGGCGCCGACCCGCCCATGGGCCCTCTGGGCGGCCTCGTTCTTATCGCTGCGAGGGAAACTGCGCGCGAGTCTCGAGCCCTTCGTGCCGAGGGCACGCGACAGTGCCCCGGAGACCGTCGCGGGGTTCTTTCGAAGAAGACTGGGAGTCGAGTTGTCGCAGGCGTTGGCCGAGCCCTTCACAGCCGGCATCTACGCCGGGGACGCGGAGGAGTTGGGGCTTCGCGACACGTTTCCCATGCTCTCCGAGATGGAACAGAAACACGGGAGCCTGGCCCGCGGCATTCGCGCCGCGCGCTCTGGACGAGGCTCGGGCAACGGAGCGTCGAGGCCGGCCTTTGCTTCTCTGCGCCGGGGAATGGCGTCGCTGCCGAGTGCGGTGGCGGGCGCCCTGACGCGCTTCGACGTGCGCCTTGGACGAGGTGTTACCGATCTCGCAGTCGACGCGGGGTCTCCCCGACGCTACGGTCTGGCCTTGAGCGGTGGAGACGCCGTATCCACCGACTGCGTCGTCCTGGCCGTACCAGCCCATCGCGCCGCCGAGATAGTGAGAGCCGCGGTGCCGCTTGCGTCGCGGACGCTGGGCCGGTCGGCATTCGCCTCTACGGCCAGCGTCACTCTGGCGTTTCGCCGCGACGCGGTAGGCCACCGCCTGGACGGCAGCGGGTTCGTCGTGCCCAGGGCCGAGACCAGCGCCCTGACGGCATGCTCCTATTCCTCGTCCAAGTGGCCGGGTCGCAGTCCCGACGGCCGGGTGCTGGTGCGGGCGTTTCTGGGCTGGAGACGCGACGACACGTTCGCAAAACGGGACGACGCTTCCCTGATCGCCCTCGTCACCGAAGAGCTGCGTCCGCTGCTGGCGCTTCGCGGACAGGCCGAGAGTTCATGGGTACACCGCTGGCCGATGGCGATGCCCCAGTACCGCGTCGGCCACCGGAAGTGGGTGGGCTCGGTCGAGAGCGCGCTTGCAGCCCATCCAGGGCTCTTGGTCGCCGGCGCCTCCTATGGAGGCGTGGGTGTTCCCGATTGCGTTCGGCAGGGGCGGGAAGCGGCGGAGGCGATACGGTGCCATATCTCCGGGCGCCCGAACCGGCCCTCATCAGAGATGGTGGGCACCGCAGGCAGTCGCTAGCGTGACCCCCAAGGAGGCGAGAACCGTGTCCGAGCACGTAGCAGTCCTGTTGATGGCGTATGGGAGCCCGAACTCTCTGGAAGACGTGGGGCCGTACTATCGGTCGATCCGAGGCGGCAGGACACCTACGGCCGAGGAAGTTGATGATCTGACCGATCGGTACCGCAGGGTCGGGGGACATACCGGCCTGACGGAGATCACCCATCGGATAGCCTCGGCATTGGAGGAGAGGCTCTGGAGCGTCGGAGATGCGACGTACAGCGTACATGTCGGGATGAAGCACTGGCATCCGTTCATCCCGGAGAGCGTGCGGCGGATCGCCGACGAAGGTGCATCGAGGCTGATCGCGCTGCCTCTGGCGCCCCACTACTCGGAGATGAGCACCGGGCAGTACTTCAGCGCCGTGGAGGATGGGCTGAAGGAGCTGCCTACTCCGTTGCTCGTCCGCTACGTCGAGAGCTGGCACAGGAACCCGTTGTACGTCGGTGCGATGGCCGGGAAGGTGCAATCAGCCCTGGGCACGGCCACCTCCGATGACGTGGCCGTTGTATTCAGCGCACATAGTCTGCCCAGAAAAATCCTCCAGGCCGACGATCCCTATCCCCGAGAGCTCCACGACTCCTGTGAGGCGGTGGCGGCGGCGGCGGGTCTCGGGTCCTGGCGCTTCGCATACCAAAGCGCCAGTCACACCGGGCAGCCCTGGCTGGGGCCGGACATCCTTGAGACGCTCTCAGATCTTGCCAGTCAGGGTCGAAAGCGGGTCCTGGTAGTGCCTATCGGATTCGTTACGGACAACCTGGAGATCCTGTTCGATTTGGACGTCGAGGCCAGACAGCTGGCAGATGGGCTGGGGTTCCGCCTCGACCGCACCGAGATGCTCAACGACTCGCCGGTCTTCATCGGCGCCCTCGCCGACGTGGTTCTGAACGGCACCGGCACTCGATCCCGGTACGCTGGGGCAGCCCTAAGTGGACCGGTGTAGCGGCGCGGACCGCGCCCGACCGGGGCGGAGGCAGCTAGTGGCAAGACACATCGTCATAGTGGCCGTACTGTGGGTCTCGCTCACGATTGCGGGCGAGGCGGCCGCACTCACTCTGATCCCCTTCCCGGTCAGCGGCGCCGAAGAGGCTGAGGTTGTAGACGATGCGTTCACCCTACTGGCCGTTCTCGGCGTGCCGGTGGTGACTTTCGTCATGTCGGTGTTGGCCTACAGCTCTCTCCGGTTCCGCCGCGTCGGCGCCCCTGAAGAAGACGGGTCGCCGATCAGGACGCACCGGGGCGCCATCTCCGTCTGGCTTTTGGTGACGACGGCTCGGTGAAGTACTGGCATTTCGTGGACGTCGCCTGGGTGCTGATCTACCCGACGCTTTATCTGGTCAGCTAACACGAGGCCCAGGCCAGCCGGCCCACCACACGCCGTCGGAGGCGCCTGAGCACACCAGGTGCCTTCTCGTTTAAGCCGACCGGTCTGCTATCCCGCCAACCATCCTCGACGCGAGATAGCGGTGCTCTCTTTCAAGCAGTCCTCCACGTGATGGCGTTTCCGCGCTCCGGTACCCGAATTCGTCGTGGTCTGCTTACTGCACGGTAATGGTCCCCGTCATCCCGAACGCCTCGTGTGGGATGCATATGAGCTTGAAGGTGCCCGCCTTGTCGAAGGTTACCGTAAAAGTGACCGTCGCTCCACCGTCCACCGCCTCGTCTATGCCGAGATCGTCGACCGTGAAGGTGTGGAACTCCGTCTCGCCGACCATACTGAACGTCACGGTCTCGCCAACGCTGAAGGTGAAGTCGGAAGGTACGAACTTGTACTCGCCGCTACCACCCTGGTCCTGGTTGACGACGGAGACGACGTCACCACCGCTCGCCGGCGGGGGAGGCGGTGTGGCCGATCCTGCGGTCGTGGGTCGGGCCGTCGGCGCGGCCTCGTCGTCGCCGCCTCCGCAGGCCAGGCCGACAAGGGCCAGCCCCATCAGGGCTATCAGAACCAACGCTACTTTATTCTGCATGCATTTAACTCCTTGGTTTGAGTCGGGAACAGTCTAGCCAATAGTAACTGTGCATCCCACTCCACGGACCCGCACTCAGTGGGCCCTGGAGAAGTCGCCCGGCTTTCTATGCCTGAGTCAGAACCAGTCAAGGTCAGACGCTGCCTGGACCGCGGCCGACTAGCGGCGACCGAACGGCCACCATCCACGGCTGGGAGCGGCCGGGGGCCTGCGCTCCCACTCTAAATCTTCGCGAGCTCTGGCCTCTTCGAGATCGGCGTCGGCCTCATCGAACCGTCTCAGTGCTTCGTACGCCTTCGCCCTTCGCGACTGCCACCGGTTGCTCCTTTCTTGCCTTCAGTCCTCGTCAACAGCCATCATAACCATGTTGCCATGTGAGCGTGAAGGCGCCGTAAAGAAGTCCAGCTCGAGCCGTAAAGATGTTATGAACAAGTTCACAAAGCGCTCGATGCTATAATCGCTCTCACTATCACCAGTCACCAAGACGCCAGCGACATGTCTACACGCGGACGCAGCGGCCACGATGGGGATGGGACGATCGACCCTAACGAGGAGGCCGATCGACTGCGCCGCAGCCTGACTCTGGTCAGCGAGTTGGGCGTCCGAATAACCTCGACGCTCGACCTCCAATCGGTGCTGCAAGAGGTGGTCGCCGCAGCCTGCCTCCTCACCGAAGCCAGATACGGGGCCCTGGCGGTCTTTGACCGCAACAACCGCGTCGTGCAGTTCGTGACCGACGGCATCACCACCGAGGAGCGCGAGCGCATAGGGGATCGTCCCCAGGGCAAGGGCCTCCTCGGCTGGCTACACCGCCGGCAGAAGCCGCTGAGGCTGGCGGACCTCTCGAGTCACCCTCAGTCGGTCGGCTTCCCGGCGGCCCACCCGCCGATGAAGAGCTTCCTCGGCGCCCCCCTCCGGGACCAGGGCGAGGGGCTTGGCACCCTCTACCTCACGGAGAAAAAGGCCGGCGCCGAGTTCACCGCGGAAGACGAGCACCTGCTCGCGCTCTTCGCCAGCCAGGCGGCGCTCGCCATCCGCAACGCCCAGCGATTCGAGAGCGAGCGTGACGCACGGGCGGAGGCTGAGGCCGCCCACGAAGCGCTGGCCCAGTCTCAGGACGCGCTTTTGGCCGAGCGGCAGCGACTGGACACCCTCGTGCGGACGTCGCCGGTAGGCGTGCTGGTACTGGAGGCGGGCTCCGAGCGCGTGTTGCTCGTCAACCGGGAGGCCGAGCGGATCCTGGGGCCTGCGCACCCAGAGGACGAAGTCTTCAGTAGCTACGAAGAGATCGCCACTCGAGAGGGGACGGACGGGCAGCCCATTACCCCGGAGGAGCTACCCGTAAGGCGCGCTCTCAACCGGGGCGAGACCGTCCGCGCTCAAGAGGTGCGCTTCAGGTTCTCCGACGATCGTACCATCTCCACCCTCGTCAACGCGACGCCGATCTACGACGAGGACGGCACCATCGCCGCCGCCATAGCGACTATCCAGGACATGACCCCACTGGAGGACCTGGAACGTCTCCGCAGCGAGTTCCTCGGCATGGTGAGCCATGAGCTCCGGACGCCACTGACGGCCATCAAGGGCTCCGCCGCGACCGTCCTGGGCAGCCGGGAGCCCTTCGATCCCCAGGAGATCCGGGAGTTCTTCGAGATCATCGACGAGCAGGCCGATCGCCTCAGAGACCTGGTGAACAATCTGCTCGACATGACTCGCATCGAGGCCGGCACCCTGTCCGTTAGCCCCGAGCCCATCGACCTTCGGGAGGTGCTCGAAGAGGCAACCGCCGCCTTGGCCCGGGCCGGCAGCGCCCAGGAGGTCGAGGTCCAGATTCCCGAAGACCTGCCGGCGGTCAACGCCGACTGGCGGCGCCTCGTCCAGGTGCTCGACAACCTGCTGAGCAACGCCGGGAAGTTCTCACCTGATTCCTCGCGGATCACGGTATCCGTGGATCGGCAGGGCGACCTGGCCGCCATCAGCATCCGCGATCGGGGGCGCGGACTCGCCCGCGAGAAGTTGCAGCACCTGTTCAAGAAGTTCACCCAGGTCCACGACGACGGTGGCCAGAAGCTGTCCGGTAGCGGTCTGGGGCTCGCCATCTGCAAGGGCATCGTGGAAGCCCACGGCGGCCGCATCTGGGCCAACAGTGAAGGTGAGGGCCACGGCACTACGTTCTGCTTCACGCTGCCCGTCTCGGTGGACGGCGCCGCCCGCCGCAAGGCGGACACGAGCAGGCGCGACACCCACCTCGGCCGGGTGGCGCGGGCCGGCCAGCGGACGCGCATTCTGGCTGTCGACGACGAGCCACAGGTGCGACGCTACCTCCAGACCGCCCTCCAGAACGCCGGGTACCAGCCCATCACTACCGGCGATCCGTCAGACGTGCCCGGTCTGATAGAGATGGAGGAGCCCGAGCTGGTGCTACTGGACGTCATGCTGCCCGGGACCACCGGCTTCGAGCTGCTCCAGCGTATTCGAGAGATGTCCGGGGTGCCCGTGATCTTCCTGTCCGCCAGAGACCGGGAAAAAGACGCCGTCGAAGCGCTCAAGGCGGGCGCTGACGACTACATCACCAAGCCGTTTGCGCCTTCGGAACTGCTGGCCCGAATAGAGGCCGTCCTCCGACGCAGGGTGATACCGGACCAGATCGAGGTGCGCCCGCCCTTCGAGCTGGGCGAGCTGACCATAGACTTCTCGCGAAGACGGGCGATCGTTTCCGGCGAAGAGGTCAAGCTGACGGCGACCGAATACAAGGTGCTGTACCAACTCGCGATCAACTCCGGCATGGCGCTCACCCACGACCAGCTTCTACACAGGGTCTGGGGCCCCGAGTACTCCGGTGAGACACAGCTCATACGGGCGTTCATTAGGAACCTCCGACGCAAGCTGAAGGACGACGCCAGAGACCCCGATTTCATCTTCACCGAACCCCAGGTCGGCTACCGGATGCCGAGGCCATAGCGACAACTCGTCGCCGCGTCCGCCCGGTCCTCCGACGCCGCTCCGGTTCCTTCATAACTTTTTCACGTCCTCTCACGCTCCGTTTACGCACTGTTGACAGGCCCGCGGTACGATGTGTTCCAAAGATCCTCAGAGGAGGGTGGAACGATGAAGGGAAGGGCTGAGATCTTCGGCGTCCGCGGATCGCAATGTTGGTGAACAGCGTGCTAACGAAGGACGCGACGACCAGACGACCCAGAGTGCTGGTCGTGGAGGACGACCAGAGCGTGAGCCGGATGCTCCGGCTTTCGCTGAGCTCGGCGGGCTTCGAGATAACGGAGATGTCCACCGGTGGAGACGCGCTACGAGTCCTCGACTCCGCTGAAGTAGACGCGGTCGTCCTCGACCTGGGCCTGCCGGACGATCTGGGCGGCAAGCTCCTGGGCCGTCTCCAGGGCGGGGCGGCATCGCCCTCGCCGGTCTGGGTCGCCATCTCCGCACTGGACCCTCAGGAGGCCACGAGCCGGTACGGTCCGCTCGAGCCTCACTTCATGTCTAAGCCCTTCGACCCCTGGGACCTGGCCCGGCTGATCAAGGGACAGCTCGGCATCGGCTAGCCCCGGCGATTCCCGTCGCGCCTTCTTGAAACCTCGAGAATGAGTCCCCTCTATTAGTCTCAAGGCGTTCTGCTCCTACTGCGTGTAGTTCTCGTCGAATAGCCGGTTCTTCGGCTAGTCAAAGCTGAAAACACAGCGTCTTGAAGGGTCGAAAAGAACACAGATGTCGACGTATTCGTGTCTGAAATGATCATCCAGTGTCGATCGGCGATGTTGAGACGCAGATCAATCCCGTATCTGGGAACAGTCACCAGGCATAATCTGGACACACACAGGACATACGCAGAACGTACACCGGGCCTGGACGAGACATGCGAGCCCGAATGTCGGGGCATGGACAGTGTCTGAAGCACATATTGCCGGCCCAGGGTCCCCCCCCCCTGATGAGTTGGGTCTCTTCGCTGAAAGAAGGTCGGTCGTCCTACGGGACTCGACGCCGGTAGCCGGCCGCTGCGAACAGCTTCTCGATGTCGTGGTCTGTGACCCGCCCAGGACCAACCTCGAGGGCCTTGACGCTGTCCTCGAGAAACTCTCGGCTCGGGGTGTCGCGTTCCCCGCTCAGGAGATGGTAGAGGTAGCCCGGGTCGTGCCCAGCGTCCGAGGCTACCGCATAAGGTGTTCTGCGGCTCTGCTGGACGCATTTGCGCAGCGCCTTGCGTAACCGATCGTTTGGCGGCCTGAGTGCCACAACGGCCCGTGCGAGCTTGTCAAAGGGCAATTCACGCTACGTGGTACTTCTTGTGCAAAGCCCCCCGAATTCCGCATCGGGGCACTCGGGGCGGACGGTGTGAGTGAGGTCGCTGGTAGGGACGCACCTGTGCGTGCGTCCAGGGTCTGGGCAGACACGCGTGTCTGCCCTTGCCACACCGGCGTGGACGGTGCTCATCGAAAGACGACACCCTGCGCATATTGACCACGCTCCGGCGTTCGGCTAGAATTGAGTACTCGGCTAGTACCGGTGGAGCCGGTGGCTAGCCCCCTTTAATGTTTGCGAGGGGTCGCTACGGCCACCGCGCAGACCTGCCGGGCCCCAGTGGCGCAACGGTAGCGCAGCCGATTTGTAA
>CAZENU010000072.1:0-8531 GCA_964513735.1 uncultured Dehalococcoidia bacterium | reverse complement strand
CATGTCGAACGCCCGTCCCTGGGGGATGGACCTGGGGACGTCCGGGTTGATCAGATAGATGCCCGCGCTGACGAACTGCCGTAAAGTCGGCTTCTCCACGATTCGGGTGACTCGCACGCCATCGCTCTCTACCACCCCGTATGGCACCTGCACCTCGTGTTGCTTGACGGCCACCGTCATGTCTGCGCCATTGTCCTCGTGGAAGCTCAGCATCGCGCCGAAGTCGACGCCGGTCAGGATGTCTCCGTTGATTACGAGTAGCGGCTCGGGCGTCGCCGCGATCAAACCGAGGGCGCCGGCCGTACCCAGCGGCTCGCTCTCCTCGACGTAGGCGATTTCCACACCGAAGTTGTGCCCATCCCCGAAGTGCTCGGTTATCATCTCTTTCTTGTAATGAGTCGTCACGTTGATCCGCCGTACTCCGGCTTCCCGAAGCTGCTCGACAATCCGCTCCATTATGGGCTGCCCTTCCACCGGCACCATCGGCTTGGGCAGGTCCTCGGTTAGCGGCCTCAGCCTCGTCCCGTATCCGCCAGCCATGACCACCGCTGACATCGGCAGGTCCCGGGGCTTGGCCAGCTTCCTCAGCAGTGCAATGTCGGCGACCCGGCCATCGCCGTCCACCAGCGGGATATGGCGCAGCGTCCTGGCGTCCATCAGCTCCAGCAGCTCGACGTTGGGGGTGCCCGCCGGAGCGGTAAGGGGAGCGGGGATCCTGGAGGAGCAGCGCCGATCGAGCAGCGCCTGGGCGGGCGAGTCCAGATCCATGTTGGCCAGAATCGCCCTTCGGACGTCGCCGTCGGTGATCGTGCCCAGTAGTCGCCGCTCGGAATCGACCGCGAGCACGATACCCTCGCCGTGCTTGTCGAGCACCGCCATGCACTCACTAATGGTCTCGGTGGGCACCACGAACAGCTGATCTACGGACGTTATCATCGCTTGCCCTACGGCACCCGGTCTCGGCCAAACTGCAGCCGTTCAACGAGCGTCCCGTTGGAAACCAGGAGCTGGCCGCAGATGGAAACGATCTCATCGCTTGCGGCCGTCCCATCTCTTTTGAAAACGTGATCGAGGAGGCTAAACTCCTCGTCCGTGGCCCAAATGCGTAGCCCGTCGATCACCTCCGGGTCAGACATACTTATCGCCCGACCGAAATCATCCTTGTCCAACCAGGCCCGCACTATGGGCTTCACGGTCTCGATGCCGAGAAAGACCTTCTCTGTGAGAAGGTCCCCTGCGTCCGCGTCCGCCGCCATCTCCCGAAACACCACGTAGCCCTCGATGGCCAGAAGGTCCACCGAGCCGGCCGCCAGGTGCTCGAACGCCTGGCGCGGCGAAGCGATGGTGGGTATCCCATGCCTGTTGAAGCTGGTGTTGAGCACGGCCGGGATGCCGGTGATCGCCTTGAACTCCATGATAAGCCGGTGGAACCTGGGGTTATGCGACTCCGACACGCTGTTGGGCCGGCACGTCTTGTCAACATGTATCCCGGCAGGTATCTCTCGCAGCGCCTTGGGCGTCGCTCCGAAGGCCATGGCCATGTAAGGCGACGGGATGTAGTGCTCCAGGTAGTCCTCTTCGTGGCCCTCCAGGATGGCCGGCGCGAATGGCATGAACCAGTCGCGCCGCTTCAGTAGCTGGTTCAGCCTGGCCTTGCTCTCCAGCCGTCTCGGGTCGGCCAGGACGGACCGGGCGCCCAGGGACCGCGCACCCAGCTCGGCGCGCCCTTGGAACCACCCGACGATCTTCCCTTCGTCGAGTCCGCGCGCTACGAAATGGCACAGCTCAGCCTCGTCCTCGTACAGCCGGTGCTCGAAGCCGTACTCCGACACGAGACGGTCCACCTCCTGGGTCGAGAACCCAGGGCCGAGGAAGGGCGTCAGGTAGCTGGTCGTGCTGGAAGGTGCTCCCGACTCGGCTCTGAACGCGAACGCGGCACCGAGGCTGAGGCCTTCGTCGCCGACACCCATGGGGACGAAAATATCGGCGATCTCCAACTCGTGGATTCGCCTGTTGGCGGACACGTTGTGGAAGGCGCCACCGCAGAAGACCACGTTGGTCTTCCCGGTCCGTTCGACCAAGCGAGTGGTCAGATCGCATAAGGCCTGCTCGAACACTCGCTGGCCCGCACTTGCGATCTCGTGGGCAGGAAAGAATCGAGTCAGCTCCACCAGCTCCTCGGGAGGGTTGGGTTGGTTGATCGTCTTATACTGGTTGTACCTGTCGATGCGTATCCGCTCCGCCGACAGCGGAGACTGGGACTGGCGGCGTAGCGTGACCTTGAAGTTCATGTCCCCGAGCTCACGCACGAGGAAGCGTCTGAGCTCCACGCAGAGCTCCTCGGGCGGCTCGGCGTAGGAGGCCAGGCCCATCAGTTTGCCGTGGTCGACGAAGTTCAGATATCCGATCAGCTCGCATATGTAGCCGTGAAACAGGGTCAGCCCGTAAGCCGCGTCGGACGACTCGGTGCTGACGATGCGGCCATCCTCGAACACACCCCAGGTGGAGTCGACGTCGTCTGCCTCATCGCCGCCACCGTCCAGCGTGAAGAAGCAGCCGTCATCGAAGGGACTGGTGGCGATGGCCAGGTAGGCATGGGCTTTGTGGTGGGTCACATAGTGGATTCGGCCTTCCAGATGCAGCTCGTCGTAGGGCTGGCCTTTGAACTTCCCGAAGAAGAACCCCAGCGCCGCCTTCTCGTCCACCTTGTACGGTGCGCCGAACACCCACTGGTCGACGTCACGTGGCGCCAGGCCGAGCTCCCGGAACCCCAGCAGCATGGACCGCTCCGGGATTCGCGAGGTCGAATCATGCATGATCTGCGATATCTTGGCCTCCTCGTAGGAGTAGATGTCGCCGCCCGAGAGCAGGCTGAAGTTGACGTCATGGCCTTGCCCAATGCGATAAGGGAAGGGATATATGGACGCTATGGTCTCGCTCATTACCTGGCCACGCTACCGATCACGCCAGACCTCGGGCGATCTCCTCGACACCCGCGTCGACTGTCAGCTCGTTGACGTGCCCAAGCTCACGGCGGGCCTTGCCGTCGTCCACCCAGTTCAATATGCGGCGAGGCCGCTCGGGCGAGATGTCAGAAACGCCAACTATCGCACCCCCCTGCCTGGCACACACCTCGCCAAGCCGGTGAACGGTCGTTAGTTCTCCTGACCCGACGTTCCAGAGTCCGGGCGCTTCGCTCTCGACAGCCAGCCGGACCGTTCGGGCCGCGTCGGCCACGTGCAAGAGATCGAAGGCGTCGTCGAGCGGAGGCGCAAGGGCCAGTGTGCCATCATGACGCGCCTCACGAAGCAGGCGCTGAGGAAGTCCGCTCACGTACCCAGAGCCGTAGAGAGAGCTGAGTCGCAATATAGTCAGCTCGGTTTCGCCGTTCCTGATCAAAGACGCAGCCTGTTCACTGCACCACTTTGAGACCGCGTATGGTCCGGCGGCCCATGGGTCCGGGAGATCCGTCTCTGATTTTGGCGAATCGTCCCATCGCCCGTAGACAATGGCGCCAGACACCAGCACGAACCTCTCCACGTGCCGGGACTCGCACCACCGGGCCACCCGCAGCGTTCCTGTCACGTTGGCCTCGAACAGCGGCACCGCCGCGGAGAGTGGCTGCCGGTAGCTTCCCATCCTCGCCGCCGCGTGTACGACAACCCTCGGCCGTACCTCGGGGTCGGGCGTTTCCTGGTGAGACACGTCCCATACGGCGTCCAGGCCGTGTGCGCCCCTCCGTCCGCAGGCCATCACCCGGTAGCCGGCCGACCGGAGAACGCTGACTATCTGGAGCCCCAGTACTCCGGCCGCTCCAGTCACCAGGATATCTACGGCCACGCAAGTACCTTGCCTCTCAAGCCGTTGGATGCGCGTTCCAGATCATCGGCGCCCATACCGTCCAAGAAGACCTCGTTCCAGTACCGGAGAGCGTAGCCGGTCCTCGGGGTTGGTGTGGGCACATCCTCGCCCAGGGCGTAGTGCCGCAGCAGCATTTCTGGCTCGTTGTATCCGAAGTAGGCGCGGATTGCCGTGGTGCCCGAGCAGCGCACGTTGAGCTCGAATGGCACGGGGCCGCGTTCGGTGAGGCGCAGCTGCACGTTCAGCGGCCCCTTCGGCCGGAGCTCTGAGCCGATGGCCAGCAGGAGCTCGTGAATATCCGGCCAGAAGCCGACCTCGGCGCGATAGGTCGAGCCGCCTGAAAGATCCCGGCGCGCCATGAAGGTCCTTACGGGGCTACCATCCCGGTCGACGAATACGGCGCAGGTGAACTCCTGGATGTCCCCGGACAGGGACAGGTGCCCCTGCAGGATAGGCCTTGGAGTCCGCTTGTGATAGAACCTCACCTCCTCCTCGTCCTCCGCAACGTGCACATGCCGCGACCCGGAGCCGTCACGCGGCTTGATCACGACGGGGTAGCCCGTATCGGCTGCCCAGGAGACCGCCTCTTCCGTGCTCAGGCCCCAGGCCGACCTGGGCACCGGCAACCCCGCCTTCTGCAGGACCTCGTGCGTGGCAGCCTTGTCTCTGCATTGCCTCACCAGCTCGAGGTCTGAGACCAGCACCTGGCACACGTCCCTGGTTGCCCAATCGTCGCGGGCCGCGGCCAGAGGGAGCAGGTCGTGGTCCGAGCCGGGAATAAGAGCCTCGACGCCCTTGTCGGTCAGGGCGGCCTCCCACTCCTCAAGGCCGCCGGGCGACTCAGGTCTGGGCAGCCGCAGGCCTTCGGTGGCACGGTAGAGTCCGGCCGATTGTGGCTGAACGTCAATGGCGTAGATATCGACAGGCAGACTGGATAACGTCAGGCCTTTCATGATGCTCTGACCCACGCCGCCACCGACTCCCGTGACGCCTACCCTCATGCCGCGCCGCCGTCCCGAAGCACGAAGACGCGCCATGCGCTGCCCAGGTCTGCAGGTTTGTGTGCGTCGGAGCCGAGGCTGACCTGGCATCCCGCCCGTTTCACGATCTCTATCCAGTCCTCGGGGCTCGAGCAGTACTTCGTGTTCAACTCGAACGCTTTTTCGTACTCCTTGCAGGCCTGGGCCAGATCGAACAACTGCTCCAGTGGGTTTAGGCCCAGATGAGAGACCGTCATGCCCATGGGGTGGGCCAGCACGTTCGCGCGACTTTTGGTAACTATCGCCATTGCCAGGCGGAACTCCAGGTCGACAGCGGCGTCGACGTCCAGTTGCGACCAGCTATCCACGCCTTCCGATTGGGGCGGCCGATGGACCGACGCGACGATTGCGTCGCACATCGACGCGACGTCCGCAGAGCAGTCTAGGGTGCCATCGGTATCGAGCACCTTGGTCTCGACGCCGACCATGACGTTGAGGCCGGGCACGTTGAGTCCGAGCACGTCCCGTCGGAACTCGGGCCAGTAAGTGCTCGTATGGCGGACGTGCCCCGTGAATAACATTTCAGCCACGCCTGCGGAGGCCGCGGCCTCCGCCATTGCCTTCGGGCTCGCCGAACCGTCCGTGTACCTGGTGTGCAGATGGTAGTCCACGACCACCGTGCGGTCGATTTTGCCGAACGGCGTGAGCCGCAAGGCCGTCGCCGATTGGCGACCCGGAGGCAGCCCGCCGGTTCCCGCGGTCACTATGTGGCCGGTAGACGCCGGGGTCACCTGGGAACCATTGGCTGATCGACGAACTGCTTCATCAGCAGCCGGCCGCCCAGCTCCACGCTCTTGAGCACGTCAACGATGCGCTCGGCCGCGTGCCCGTCTCCATACGGGCTGGTGGCTCCCGACGCCGCGGCACGAAACTCGTCGGATACAGCCTTCGCGATACCGCCCAGGATCTCCGACCGGGAGTACCCGACGTCGACGATGTTGACAGTCCGCACCCTGCCTTCCTGACGGGTCCCGACGTTGACCACCGGCACTCCAAGCGGCGCCGCCTCGACCATGCCGCTGGAGGAGTTTCCGACCATCGCCACCGACCGGGCCATGACGCTGAAGTAGTCGGGGATGCCGAGGTTGTCCACCAGCCAGCTCGAGGCGTGGGTGCCCACGAACTCCTCGATCTTGCGGGCGATCAAGCGCCCATTGGTGTCCGCATTGGGCATCGTGAACAAAATGGAGGAGCCCCATTCATCCAGGGCTCCCAGCAGCTCGCCGACGTGCCACTCCGTGTCTTCGAACTCCAGGGTGACTGGATGGAACGTCACCAGCAGCGGCGGCGGGTCGAGCCTGAACCCATATCTGGCTTCGAGTCCGTTCAAGGACTCCCGCGGAACAGGCAACAGCGAGTCCAGGCTGGGAGAGCCACAGTTGGTCACACGCCACAACTCCTCGCCCAGCTGCCGCACCCTCACCGCGTACTCCTCCGTGGTGACGAAGTGCAGGTGGCTCAGCTTGGTTATGCAGTGCCTCAGCGCGTCGTCGAAGGCCCCGCGGGTGATCTCGCCGCCGCTGATATGGGCAACCGGTATCTTGAAGGGGAGCGCCGCCAGGACGGCGGCGTGCATCTCGAACCGGTCTCCCAGCGCGACCAGGATGTCCGGCCGCGAGCGAGCGTATGCCTGGGCGAACCCGACTACCCCGAGGCCGCTCGACTTGGCGATCGCCTCCGGCGTGTCCGAGCCCAGGAGCATCTCCACGCGCTCTGCTATAGGGAACCCGTCGGCCTCGATGGCGTCCACCGTGAGACCGAACTCCGGAGACAGGTGCATTCCGCCCACGAAGATGCGAAGCTCCAGCTCCGCGTCCTCCTGGATTCTCGTCAAGACTGGACGGTAGATACTGTAGTCCGACCGGCCTACGGTCACGACCCCGATGGTCCTCACGACAGCATCTCCATGGTGAGCAGGGCATCTTCCGGGATATCGACACTCGCTGAACGGCCCACCAGCGAGGGCCTCATCGCGGGTGCCAGGCCTGTGCCGGGTCGCTTGATCTCTATCATCTCCTCGGTCAGCACGGTGCCTGCCTTGATGTCCACGGCCGCGACCAGGCTCTTGCGGGCCACGTCCGCCGTGTTGGCCTCGCTGACCGCGGGCTCCTTCCGGCCGTTCCCCAGAGCGGACTCGACGCTGCGGATGCCGATGACCAGCGCCCCGAGCTCCTCCGGCTCCAGAGAGGCCCTGTGGTCGGGTCCGGGAAGCTCCCGGTCCATGGTGAAGTGTTTCTCTATAACGCAGGCTCCGAGTGCCACGGCGGCGAGGGATACCTCGATGCCGTGCGTATGGTCCGAGTAGCCCACCAGGGCGCCCAGCGCCACCGACATCGTGTGCATCGATCTCAGATTGGCGGCGGCGGGGTCCGCCGGGTAGTTGCTGACGCATTGCAAAAGCACGAGCTGCTCGTTGCCCGTTTCCCGCATGGTCCGAACGGCCGTTTCGACCTCGCTCAGATACGACATACCCGTAGAGACGACCATCGGCTTGCCTTTGGCCGCCATCCTGGAGAGGTAAGGCAGGTTCGTGATCTCCCCTGAGGGGACCTTGAACGCAGCGACGCCAAGGGAGTCCAGCAGATCGGTGCTCGGCTCGTCGAAGGGGCTGGACATGAACATGATTCCGCGCTCGTGGCAGTGCTCGATAAGCCCGGCGAAGTCTTCCGGAGTGAAAGGGTGTAGCCGTCTGACCATGTCCAGCTGGCTCTCACCCGGGTCCGTGGTCTCCAGCGAATACGTGGCCTTGGGGGCGCTGGTACTGACGACCTTCTCCGGCACAGCGGTCTGAAACTTGACTACATCCGCGCCGGCGTCGACCGCCACGTCGATCAACCGTCGGGCAAGGTCGAGGTCACCGTTGTGGTTGACTCCGGCCTCGGCGATGATCAGGCAGGGATGGCCCGGCCCGACCTTTCGCCCAGCGATCTCAATCGACTGAGGAGCCATGTCGGTCCTCCAGGATCAGATTGGCCACGTGCATGTCCCAGGGCTCGTCTATCTGCAACGACCGGGACAACGGCATTACATATGGAAACGTCCGCCGTGGCTGGAACGTCTTCTCTTCGACCAGGACGTCTCCGCGCATCAGATAGATGGCGCCGTTCACAGAGTACACGTCGGGAAACGCCTGGCGGCGCGTCTGGGACGTGCCCGGCGGGGGACTATCGGCTATGAACTCCGTCAGCGTGCCGTCGGCCGCGATCTCCCTGAGCTGGTATGGGTGCGCCTTCACGGCACTGACGCCCAGGACCCCGTCGGCGCCCTTGTCCTCCGACAGCCTCACGGCGGCGTCGATGTCTTCGGCGGTGCGAAGTGGGGACGTCGGCTGCAGCAAGAGCACGTAGTCGGGCCGCGATCCTTCGTTGGTCTCCACCCACTCCAGCGCATGAAGCACTGCCGCTAGATGTGGCGAGTCGTCCTGGGCCAGCTCGCGCGGCCTCATGAACGGCACTTCAGCTCCCCAGTTTCGACACACATCCGCGATCTCGTCGTCGTCGGTCGAGACGATGGTCCTACCCACGGTGACGCTGTCCCTGGCTGCCTCGATGGTCCACGCGATCAGAGGCTTGCCAGCCAGCGGCAGCACGTTCTTGCGGGGTATGCCCTTGGAACCGCCTCGCGCCGTGA
>CAZENU010000071.1:0-9243 GCA_964513735.1 uncultured Dehalococcoidia bacterium | reverse complement strand
GCGCGTCGGAGAAGTGGAGTGGTTCGCCTGAGAAGGTGATCGACTACACCCTGCCAGCCGTCCCTGCCTTCGCCTTTCCGGTGCCCGGCGGGCCGGTCGACCAGTCCAGCGGGACGATTGGGCGCGTGTGGTTCCACAACTGGATACGGCGGTTCGTCGATGACGTGCGTGCGGGAGACAGGGGTGTGCTGACGATTGACGACGCGCTGTACGTGCTCCAGAGCATCGACGCCGCCTACGAGTCGGCCCGGACAGGTCGTAGGGTGGAGGTTGACTATGGCCTGTAAGGGCCGCCCCTCGACACACCGATTCCGCATCGGCGGCTGTCGTCCGGCGGGTGCGGCGCAGGGCAACTCGCAGCACGCCATAGCCGGCGAGCTCATCAGGCTTCGCCGTAAAGCCTGGCCTGTCGCCCCTTGGATTGGCTGGGTTTAGGTAATATGGCTAACCCGGTGGACCAGCGAGGCCGCCATGGCTGTGGTCCTCTTCGTATTTCCTTGACTAAGGCGTGAGCGGGTGTAGGATACGGCTGGCTGGAAGCCGTCCAGGGCACCGCGCGGACCGACGTCCGGACGGGTGCACTGGCATGGTATGTCGGCCCAAACCAAAGGAGCGAGGCTGAATTGAGCACCAAGACGACGCTGAAAGCGGTCCATGTCGGGCTGAGCGTAGGGCATGCCGGAAGCTTCGACGATTCGAAGCCCAGGCTGATTCACGACTTCCGCAGGCTGGAGGGCGTGGAAGTCGTCGCCTACTGCGAGCTCTACGACTCGTCCTTCCTCGACATCGCGAAGGAGCACCACCCTGGAGCCGGCCTGTACTCCAGCGTAGACGACCTAATCGCCAACGAAGAGTTTGACCTCGCGTGTGTCGTCCTGCTTCCCAGAGACGTGCCGGACGCATTGCTGAAGCTGGCCAACGCGGGCAAGCACTTCATGGTGGACAAGCAGTTCGCCCGCAAGTCCGAGGACCTGCACGAGGTGGTCAAGGCGGTCCGCCGGAACAAGATCACGAGCTTCCTCAACTATCCGTGGCGCTTCCACCCGGCGATGCAGGACCTGAAACAACTTATTAACGACGGCATAATGGGAGCCCCGCTGTTCGTGGAGGCGCGGCAGGTTACCGGCCAGGTGGGAGGTCCCCACGGCTCAGATCCCCAGGGCATCCCGTACCGCGTGGACACGGAGGGTGGCGGCACGTTGCATTACGTGGGCTGCCATGTCCTGGAGGCGATGCGCTTCCTGATGGGGTCCGAGGTCAAATCGGTCCAGGCCATGACCGGGCGTCCGATGGGCCATACCGAGGAGCCGATAGAAGAGTTGGCGGTGCTGGCCCTCGAGTACGCCGGCGGGGGATATGGGAGCCTGGTATCGGGCTACTTCACCCCACGGGGCGTTCCCGGATGGGGTCCGGCACTGATCTTCCGCGGCACCGAGGGAGGGGCCAACTGGACCCCCATTGGTGCGCCCAGGATCGAGATAAACAGCGCGTCCGAAAAATGGAGCGGTTCGCCGGAGAAGGTCGTCAACTACACGGTGGCGCCACTCCCCAGCATCAATTTCAGCGTGTGGTACTTCAACTGGCTGCAGCGGTTCGTGGAAGACATCCAAGCCGGTAACCCGGGCGAGATCAACATGACGGACGCTCTTTACGTGCTCCAGAGCATCGACGCCGCCTACGAGTCGGCCCGCACGGGACGCCGTGTGGAGGTCAAGTACGACGTGTAGCCCGCGACAGTATTCACTGCCGAGCACGCCGAGAGCGCGGAGCTTCTACTCAATCGGGGACAAGCCCCCGCTCCGTTCGCCCTGAGCCTGTCGAAGGGCTCTCAAGTAACTGCGTGCCGTACCGCGCTGGTAGGGGCGGGTTTCAAATCCGCCCCTACGGTGCCAGCGACAGAGATGTTTCCTACCCCAAGACCGCTTCAATTGCTTGCCTATGTTCGGTCTCCCCGCGGGTGCAAGGGTGCTCACCACGACCGGAAACCTTGAGGGCAATGTGTCCATCGGTTCACCGCCGACGGCAAATATCTGAACTCGTGGGGCGGTTCCGGGACTCACCCGGGACAGTTCAACACGCTGCACAGCATCGCGTGTGACCGCGACGGCAACATTTATATCAACGACCGCGAAAACCACAAGGTGCAGGTCTTCAGTCCGGAGGGGAGCTTCCAGGCTCAATGGGTCAACCTGGCCATCAACTACGCGATCCACATCGACAGGCCGGTGACCAGCGCGTCTATATCGGCGAAGACTACTCGGGACTTCGGCCCAATCGCCTCGACATGGGCAACTACTTTGGGCTGGGCCTCGGGCCGAGGGTGACCATCTTCGGCGTCGACGGCGACGTGAAGTCTCGGATTGGCGAGCACCTGCCGTGGAAGGCTCCGGGTCAGATTCAGTTCATTCATGGAATCGTCGTGGACTCGAAGTGCAATATCTACATGCCGGGCCCGCGCGACTCGGTGGGCAACGCGGACAACGACGACAAGGACGCCGAGGTCGTGACGGAGTTCGTCCTACAGCGGTTCATCAGGAAGGACTGATCCGCCGTCGGGGCGACTGGCACGGCGGGAGCTCTCGCCGTGCGGAACCTGGGGTCCGGGACCCGCGTCCCAGATCCTTCGGCAAGCTCGGCATGACACCCTCGGACTTCCGACAAACCCGATGCGTCGGGGTTGCACACCCCATATCTCCGCAGCCTGCCAGACCCCCGGTTTGTCGTCTGCCTGCCACTTATTTCTCTCCTGAGGGTGAGACCAGAAGGCGGAAGACGTCCTTGGTTGGGGCGAGCATCCTGGCGTAGCCGACCTCGACGACCTCGTCTA
Organism: uncultured Dehalococcoidia bacterium; assembly: GCA_964513735.1. Classification (GTDB taxonomy): domain Bacteria; phylum Chloroflexota; class Dehalococcoidia; order Lucifugimonadales; family CAZENU01; genus CAZENU01. The sequence continues at coordinate 6,416 of CAZENU010000071.1, read as the reverse complement.
GCCCGATGATGCCTGAGATGAGTGACGCCGTTTTGACGTCTCCGGCGGCGATCATCCGGACGGCGGCCTCGACGTCCTGCTGCTCGTAGCCGATGGAGCCCGCCATCTCGACCTCTTTGCCAAGGATGGTGTTGAAGTCGAACTCGGGCACCGCGGTGTAGATGGCCACCAGCACGACCCTGCCGCCGCGACGCACGAGCTCGACTGCCAGGTGGGGCGTCCTGGGCGCGCCCGCGGCTTCGATCACGACATCGGGGCCGAGGCCGTCGGTCAGGCCCGCGAGCTGCTCGACGGCGTTGGCCTGGCCGGAGTCGATGGTGGCGTCGGCGCCCAGCTCGCTGGCCACGTCGAGGCTCATCGGCCTGACGTCGATGGCGCACACCCAGGCGCCCATCGCCCTGGCCGCCTGCATAGCCAGCAGGCCCACGGTGCCCGCGCCCAGTACGGCGACGCGATCGCCCGCGGTGATGCCGCCGCGGCGCACCGCGTGATGGCCGATCGCGGTGGGCTCTACAAGGCCGGCCTCCTGGCTGCTGACTTGATCGGGCAGCTTCACCACCTGGGCGGCCGGCCACGCGACGTACTCGGCCAGGCCGCCGTCGGCGCCGAAGCCCACCGAGGCGTTGTGCGGGCACTGGTTCTTGTGGTCGTTGAGACACCACCAGCACTCACCGCAGGTCAGCACGCCGTTTAGCACCACCCGGTCGCCGACCGCGACGCCGCCCGCACTCGGCCCGACTTCAACCACGGTGCCGGTCAGCTCGTGCCCGATTACGATCGGCATCATCCTGCCGGTCACGCGGTTTGGCCTTTCGTGGTCGATGAAATTGGGGCCGAACTGGTACTCCTCGATGTCTGTGGCGCAGATGCCGCAGTAGTCGACCTTGATCAGCGCGCCACCCTCCCCGGGAGTCGGGTCCTCGACGTCCTGGTACCGGATGTCACGGTTGCCGTGATAGACGAGCGCCTTCATGCCGTCCTCCTCAAGAGATTCACCGCAGAGCACGCTGAGGACGCAGAGATTTGGGATTTAGGATGATTACCTCTCTGCGATCTCCGCGGTCTCTGCGGTTAGCTGCCCTGCTGTCTCTCCCGGCGGACCCTGGCCGGGACATCGTCGCCGACGGTCTCGACCGAGCGGATCATCAGGCTGCGGTCCGCGATGGGAAGCGTGACCTTGACGCCGCCGAGACGGTGGGACTCGCGGAGCGCGATGGCGATCTCGAGCGCGGCGCGGCCGTCGCGGCCCGAGCACTTGGGAGCGTGCCCGTTCTCGATGCCCGACACGAGATCGGCCACGGCGTTCAACCCCATGCCCTGAATCATGGCCGGCCACGGAAAGGGGTAGCTGACCGAGACCGGGCGGCCGCGTCTGCCCTTTGGGCCCTCGTCCAGGACCCGCTCAAGCTCCCATCTCTCGGAGTTCGCCACGGAGCGAATGCGGCCCTTCTCGCCCAGCACGTCGATCTCCCAGTAGGCCGCGCCCGTGTTCATGGAGCGGATGTAGCCCCTGGTGCCGTTGGCGAAGGCCAGGTAGCCGTTGCCTCTGGGATCGTCGTCGCCGGCCGCGACCTCGTCCGACTCCATCTCGCCGAAGACCCACTCGACCTCGGCGCCCACCAGGTAGCGGACGACGTCGATCACGTGGCTGCCGTTGTGGGACAGCCCGGCCTGGGCGTATGCGGTGATCTGGAGCACGTCGCCGATCTCGCCGGCCTCGATCATCCGCCTCGCCTCCGTGAAGAAGGGGTTCCACCGCCTGGCGCAGTAGATGGCGAGCTGCACTCCCTCATGCTCACAGACGCGCACCATGTCGTCCGCCTCCTGGAGACTCAGGGCGATGGGCTTCTCGGCCCATATTGCGCCGACGCCGGAGCGCGCCACGTCCTGCACGATGGTGGAGCGGACACGGGTGGTGGTGCAGACGCTGACCAGATCGAGCCGCTCGCGGGCCAGCATTTCCCGGTAGTCGGCGTAGAGGTGGTCGTCGGACAGCCCCCAGCGCTCTCCGAAGATCGCGCGCTGGCCGTCGTGGAGGTCGGCACCGGCGACGAGCTCCACGACGGGCGCCGCATGGTAGCTGGGCGCGTGGCAGTAGGGCAGGAATATCGAGCCGCCCCGGTCGATCTCGTCGTCGAAGGTGCTGCCCATGCGGCCGAGGCCGATAACCGCCGCGCGATATGGTGCCATTTCGTGATGATTCTCCCTTGTGGTCGTGGGTCGAAAACGGCGATCGGACCCTGCCTGCCTCAACCGCCCGCCTGCGGCAGGTTGCGCTGGCCCCACCCGCGGTTTGTTGCCCACCCTCCCGCCTCCCGACTCGGTCGGGGCTGGGTAGCCCCATCCCAAGATCGGGACGCTGCCGCGCCAAGGCGAGACGGGCGCTCGGCCTAGTTCCTAACCCCTCTCCCGCCGCTGGGAGAGGTCTGGGTGAGGGAGCCCCGTCCCTACCTGAACTGGAAGGAGTAGAGCTTGCAGTTCTTGAAGTAGAACCGCAGTTTGACCGCTTTGCCGGTGAAGGCGCTGAGGTCGGAGTTGCCGCCCCAGGAAACGACCTGGGCCATACCGGACTCGGTGACGGAGTCGGCTTCGTCGACGGTGAACCCCTTGATCGGCTCGTGGTTGGGCTCCAGGAGCTCCACACGCAGGTCGCACGGTCCGGCGCCCCACTGCTGGAGCGCGGCCTGGACGTTGAGGTGCAGCTCCGAGCCTGTGAAGCTGAAGGAGCGGGTGACGAACTCGCTGTACTCCGCTATTTGACCCGGGCCAGGCGGTACGTCCGTCGCCCTCCCCTTGGCGCCGTCGAGGGAGACGAAGCCGTCTAACGGCAGCGTCGCCAGGCCGACGGCCGCGGTGCTCCTGTCTCCGAGGGCGAGAAGGGTCTCGGGCGACCTCCAGTTGGTGGCCGTGTAGTAGAGCAGGATGCGGTCGCCGTGGACGATGGGTCTCTTGGCGTAGATCGACGTGCAGTCGAACTCCCATCGGGCGCCGCGCTCAATGATTGGCTCCCGGTACTGCCGGTTGTAGCGTATGCCGTCGCGGCTAAACGCCAGCTCCGGGTGGTGGGTCATGTTCGTCGTGCGGAAGATCCACAAGAGGCCCACGAGCATGCCCTCGTAGGGGAATGTCGGCATGGCGTAGAACTCGGTGTCGGGCGTGTCGAGCTCGTCGGGCAGCAGTATGGTCTCGGGGTCGGTCCACTCGATCAGATCGGGGCTCTCGGCGCGGCCGATGAGACGCTTGCCCATCGGAGTGCGACGGTGCAGGCAGTTCTCCATGTGGACGGCGTAGACCTTCCGCACCGGGTCCCATCCCATGAAGTTGGTCGGCCCCCAGCGGCCTATTCTCGGCGATGTGTCGATCACAGGGTTGTTCTCGTAGGGAGTCCATCTGAAGGCATCGGGGGAGGAGTACAGGTCGAACTGCATCCCGGGGGTCGTAGTGGAACCTGATCGGACCAGGCCTTTGTACCGCTTCGATGGGTCCTCGTCGTGGTCGTCCTTGAACATGTACGAGTTCTGCCCGGCCCCTCTGGCGGGCAGGAGGTGCGTGGAGGGCAGAATGTTGTTGTCCCTGGAGCCCTCGAACTCGACGAGGCCCAGATTGGGGCGCTCCCAGCTCACGCCGTCCTCGGAGGTGGCGAGGCAAATGACCGGCCCAGGCTTCTCATGCTCGCCACTGACGATGACCTCTCCGTCACCCTGCTCAGCGCTGTACCGCCGGCCCTGGTACCACATGTTGAAACGCTGCTCGGCGTCGTTGAAAAACACCTGGTGCAGGCGGACGTCGTTGCCCTCCCACGGACGCTCGGGACGGAGCACGGGATTGTCTGGGACCTTCTCCGCCCGGTTCAGGACCTGGCGGGTGTTGGTCATGCTCTCGATCAGGTAGTCGTCGACGAATAGCTGCTTTTGCGAGCCAATATCGATGAGCGCCATTGGGCCAGGGCCTCCTGCGGGCGGATTTGTGCGACCGGACGGCCGCCCGACGATTGTAAGTGCTGGACTACCGCCTCGCAAGAGTCGAGCGCAGGCGTCGGCGGAAACGGCAGCGTCGTGAGGCAGGATGTATAATTGCGCCGTCGGAGACGCACAACGAAACGGAGCTCCCCGGTGCCCATCGTAGGCAGGAGGTGACACTCGTGACGGACCAGCCCATCAACATCGGCAGCGACCGGCAGCTTTTCGTCGACCACTACCTGATCGACTCGGCGGACGGCGTCGAGCTCGAGCTGCACCGGCCCCGATCGGCGGGCAACGTGCTCACCACCGACGCGCCGTGGGAGGGCAGCACCTGCGACTACCACACCGTGATCAAAGACGGCGACACCTACCGGATGTACTACCGGGGAACGAGCCACGACGGCTACGAGATTGAGTCCCTCATGAAGCCCGGCGAGACGAAGATTCCGGTCCACGTCGATCTCACGTCGTACGCCGAGAGCCGGGACGGGATCACGTGGACTAGGCCGTCACTGGGCATCGTCGAGTACGAGGGTTCCAAGGACAACAGCATAGTCTGGATTGAGCCGGGGACCGACATGGTGCCGTTCCTGGACGGCAACCCGGAGGCGAAGCCGGACGAGCGGTACAAGGCTATCGTGCGCGAGCGCGTCAACGACAAGGAGGCGCTAATGGCGCTTGCGTCGGGCGACGGCGTCCACTGGAGAAAGATGCGGGAGGCGCCGATCCTCGACGACCCGCCCTTCGACACGCAGAACGTCCCGTTCTGGGACCCGTGGCGCGCCGCGTACGTCATCTACACCCGGGGCAAGCACGGCGAGGGCAGGTTCACGCACGGCCGGGCCTCCGAGGGTGCGGCTCGCAAGTCGGTCCGGTGGATTCGGCGGGCCACCTCATCGGATTTCCTTAACTGGTCGGCCCTGGAGCCGATCGATACCGGCGACGCCCCGATCGAGCATATGTACACCAACGGCACGATGCCGTACCTGAGGGCGCCCGGGGTCTACCTGGCGTTTCCCAGGCGGTTCATGCCAGAGCAGACGCGGCACGAGGACGCCAACTGGCCCGGCGTCGCCGACTCGTTGTTCATGAGCAGCCGCGACGGCATCAACTGGGACCGCACCTTCCTGGAGTCGTACATCCGCCCCGGACCGGACCCGCGCAACTGGATGTCCAGGGCGACCCTGGTGTCCAACGGCATCGTGCAGACGGGCGACGAAGAGCTGTCGATGTACATCCTGAGGAACCGCGACTTCCCGACCTGCCACTTCGAGCGCATGGTGCTGCGGCTCGATGGCTTCGTGTCGGCCGGCGCCGGGTACGGTGGGGGAGAGCTCACCACGCCGCCGCTGGTGTTCGACGGCGACGAGTTGGAGCTGAACTACTCCACGTCGGCGGCAGGCCACGTCAGTGTCGAGGTGCAGGATGCGGACGGCGCCGCTCTGGCCGGCCTCGGGCTGGCGGACTGCAAAGAGATGCTGGGCGACGAGATCGAGGGCGTCGTGCGCTGGGGCGAAGGCGCCGCCCTGGGCTCGCTGTCCGGGAAGCCGGTCAGGCTGCGGTTCGCGATGAAAGACGCGGACCTCTACGCGTTCCGGTTCCGCCGCACGGGGTCGTAGTCCGGCCATTTTCAAGAGGTCCTTCGACGCGACTCAGATGGTCTTTCTGGCCATGGAGGCCGCGACCGGGATGCTGGAGGGCAGAAGCTACGCTCCGCACAGTCGCAGGTAGCTCTTCTTCCACACCCAGCAGGGCCGCACCAACGTGCTCGAAAACGGCCGGCCGGTTAGTCCGACAATGGTCATCGATATCACCGACGTGATCCACAAGAAGTCCAACGCGATGAACCGGTTCAGGTCCCAGTACTACGGGAAGGACATCCCCCTCCAACGCAAGCTCAGCGAGTCGCTAGACGGCTCTATCCACGCTATCCACGCGCGGGTGCCTTACGCAGAGGCCTTTGTCGCTCACAACCCGGAGGTCCGCCGCCTCCTGCCGCATAGCGACTACGGGCTGGAGATAGCGGGCCAGACGGAGGCTGAGCGGTACGCTTACATGACGCATATGCTGCTCGACCCATAGGCGGCGAGTCCGTCGCCGGCGCGCGACAGCGCACTGTCTCCCTGAGCGAAGCGAAGGATCGGGGGAGGTTGGGCAGTCCCAGCCATCCTGTAGGCGACGCCGATATGGACGCGTCCCCAACCCAGATCCTTCGTCACGTCCTCCTCAGGATGACATGATGGGGTCACCGCGGCGGCTACCAAGTAGATCTGCTATGAAACCCGCCTCTGCCAGCGTGAACTGGATGCAGTTCACTACAGGCCCAGGTCGGCGAGCAGCCTGCCGAACTCGGCGACTACGATGTCGACCGTCTCGGCCACGGGCGGCGCCGAGATGTTGTAGGTCTTGACCGAGGCCTCGACGGCCATGCCGCCCTGGGCCACGGTCTCCGCG
>CAZENU010000070.1:0-9398 GCA_964513735.1 uncultured Dehalococcoidia bacterium | reverse complement strand
AGAGAAGCGTTCGGGGTGTCAGAGCGCCGTGTCTGCAAGGTGCTGGGCCATCCACCGGTAGCCGATTCTAGCCGCGGCCAATTCCAGAGTAAAGGCCGTGTCTTCCCGCCGTGCCTGTCGATGCCACACGGATAAGCTGCCAGATCAATGGAGGAAGGTTGACCGCATTCGTGAGTGATACTACGATGGCTCTCGTCAAGGATGGTGTGTTGCCTGGGTCCTGGCAGCGTGATATGGGGAATGTCGGAGGAGGAGACGGCATGACGACAGAGAAGCTGGCCATAGACGGCGGCGAGCCGGTCACCACCAAGACCTTCGGGGCCCGATGGCTCTTCGGGGAGGAGGAGCGAGAGCACCTGCTCGACGTAGTCAACCAGGCTGACACCGGCAACTGGGGGTCCGCCGGGAAGGTGGAGGCCTTCGAGGACGAGTTCGCCCGGCTGCACGGCGTCAAGTACGCCTGCTCCACCGACTCGGGCTCCGGCGCCCTCCATGCAGCCGTCGCGGCGGTGCAGCTCGAGCCCGGCGACGAGATCATCACGACGCCGATCACCGACATCGGCACGGTCCAGGGCATCATGCTCCAGAACGGTATCCCGGTGTTCTGCGACTGGGACTCCGACACCTTCAACATGGACCCGGCCGACATCGAGCACCGGATCACGGACCGGACGCGGGCGATCATCGCCGTCCACTGGGCGGGCAACCCCTGCGACATGGACGCGATCATGGACATCGCACGCAGGCACGACCTGGTTGTCATCGAGGACTGCGCCCAGGCCCATTTCGCCGAGTACAACGGCCGGCTCGTGGGCACCGTCGGCGACATGGGGTGCTACTCGCTGGGCGGCAAGCTGATCACCGCGGCCGGCGGTGGCATGTTCATCTCCGACAACGAGAAGTACGCCCGCCGGGCCAAGGGGTTCGCCAACAAGGGATCGGAGTACGACGAAGGGCTGCGCAACTCCTTGAGGCCCACCTCGGAGTTCCGCGGCTCGTCCCGCGGCTTCGCGTTCCTGGGCGACTTCCACCGGATGAGCCCTCTACAGGCGGCCGTGGGTCTGGCGCAGCTCGGCCGGCTGGAAGAGACGATGCAGCGGCGCGGCCGGGTGGCGGAGATAGTGGACGACATGGTCCACGAGCTGCCGGGGATTATGCGGCCTAAGTACAGGCCGGGCGACCGGATCTCCTACTACACCTACGTCTTCAAGGTCGAAGAGGAAGTGCTCGGCGTGTCTCCCGAGAGGTTCGCCGAGGCGTTGAGGGCGGAGGGCGTGCAGAGCGGCCAGGGAGCGCTGGCGGGGCAGCCTCTGTACAGGTTCCCGGTGTTCGCCGAGGAGCAGACGTACGGCAATTCCCGGTACCCCTTCGTCGACGAGCAAGGCAACCGCAGGATCGACTACAACGCCCTGACCCTGCCCGTCGCCGAACGGGAGCTTCCCAAGATCGTCTCCTTCGGCTCCAACAGCAGGCATACCGAGGAGTATGCCGCCGACATCGGCAACGCCATCAGAAAGATCGCACTCCACTACGCGGCCAGGGAGTAGCGGCCGAATGGAGCGGGCGCCCCACCCTTCGACGGGCTCAGGACAGGCCTTAATTCTCCCCCTCCGAGGGGAGGAGATAGGAGCGGAGACAAATGGCAACCGATAAGGTAGCGGAGAAGCTGGCCATCGACGGCGGCACGCCGGTGCGGACGAAGCCGTTCGGCGCGCGGTGGTTCTTCGACGAGGAGGACCGCCGTCAGGTGCTGGAGGTGGTCGACAAGGCGGTGGACGGGGGCTGGGGCGCGGCCAACAAGGTCGAGGAATTCGAAGACGCCTTCGCCCGGCTGCACGGCGTCAAGTACGCCTTCACCACCGACTCGGGGACCGGGGCCATCCACGCCGCCGTCGGCGCGGTCAACCCCGAGCCCGGCGACGAGATCATCACCACGCCGGTCACCGACATCGGCACCGTGCTAGGCATCATGATCCAGAACGCCATCCCGGTGTTCGCCGACTGGGACGCCGACGCCTTCAACACCGATCCGGCGGACGTCGAGCGCCGCATCACCGACCGCACCAGGGCCATCATCGCAGTCCACCTGTTCGGCAACGCCTGTGACATGGACGCCTTGATGGACATCGGCCGCCGTCACAACATCCCGGTGATCGAGGACTGCGCCCACGCCCACATGGCCGAATACAAGGGCAAGCTGGTGGGGACCATCGGCGACATGGGCTGCTTCTCGATGGGCGGCAAGCTGATCACCGCCGGCGGTGGCGGCATGTTCATTTCCAACAACGAGGAGCTGACCCGGCGGGCCATCGGGTTCGCCCGTAAGGGGTCCGAGTACGACGAGGGGCTTCGCAACTCGCTGCGGCCCACGTCCGACTACCAGGGCTCCAAGCGGGGATATTCGTTCTTGGGCGACTTCCACCGCATGAGCCCGCTGATGGCGGCCGTGGGCCTAGCGCAACTCGGCCGCGTCGAGAAGACGATGCAGGCCCGGGGCCGCGTGGCCGAGATCGTCGACGAGATGGTGGCGGACCTGCCGGGCTTCCAGCGGCCCAAGACCGGCCCAGGCGACCGGACATCATACTACGTCTACGGCTACCGTATCATAGAGGAAGAGATGGGCGCGTCCTTCGACGAGTTCTCGCGGGCCCTAGACGCCGAAGGCATACAAGCGGGCGCTCCGATGCTGGGCGGCAGACCCCTGTACAAGTTCCCGATATTCGCGGAGGAGCGCACCTACGGCCAGTCCCGGTACCCGTTCGTGGACGAGCAGGGTAACCGGCGAATAGACTACGCATCGATGCACCTACCGGTGATCGAGCGGGAGCTGCCCAGGACCGGCGGCTTAGGCTCGCGGAGCACCGACACCGAGGACGACGCCCGCGACATAGGGACGGCAATACGCAAGGTAGCTCTCCACTTCTCCGGTCGGAAGTAAGACCGGGTGGACCTGAAGGCGTGTTGTCAATCAGCAACATTGGGACAGATCGGGACCCGAGAGAATTGTCGTTGGGCCGAACTGCTCTACTCCTCCTCGAACCCGCTAACTTCGAACTTCAGCGTCCGACTGTTCTCGGTGACTGTGCGTACGACCTGCTCCGGTGCTCCATCTGGGATGTCCGCCTCGATTTCTAGTGTCACCTTGACATTAGAGCCCATCAGACCTGACAGATGAGCAATCACTTCGTCCGCTATTGTGCTGGCATCACGGCCTGCTCTTGTCGGGTCCAGCGGGCCACCATAGGATCGGCGATACGATTCAGGCCGAGCCAACGCCGTGGAGCCGTGTAGCGCCGTCCTAACGAGAAGTCGAAACGAAGTGGCAGCGCGCCCACCGAATGTCGGGCTCTACCCAGAATGCGACATCGCTGGCTGCTGGGCTCGTCTAAGGTCCCTGCAGTCTATATCCCTCACGTCCCTCCGGGATCAGGCGGCAATGCGTACCACCTAGTCGTGTTTCCGGCGTAGTCCGCCCCTCCCTTGTTTGTGTCTACGCCAAAAGGATTTCCTTTCGGAGCAACCATATCTGGGGATGTTCCCTAGCTATGGCACCAATCCCCATTTTGGAGCAGCGAGGGCAGGCAGACGGGACGCTCCTATTTGCCGAAGTTCGTTGCGCTAGAAGTGCAATTCGGTCGTGCTGTACATATTGACCTGAATAATCGCGTTGGTCGATGATACGATGCGTCCCGAGGAGCACCAGGCATCATGCGATTAGCCACAGACTGCGGCGCAGAGGCCGACGAGAGAGCCGTGAGTGCCACGGGGCAACCCCTTGGCCTTCTCGCTTTCGAGGTCCTGGACTCCGCGAGCGGACTTCCCCTGCCGGCCCGCCTCACTTTCTTCCATGCCGACGGGCGCTCTGCACGTCCCACAGTCGGCCGATTCAAGAACACCCTTCCAAGCCCGCCGGGGCGCCAGACCAGGGCGATTCCTGTAGGCCGGTATCACGTCTATGTGTCGAGGGGACCCGAGTACACACTCGACCGTCACGAGGTAGACGTCATGGAGGGCAAGACCGCTCGCCTAGCTGCCACGCTTAGCCGCGTCGTCGACACCGGCGGCTTCATCTCGTCCGACTACCACCTGCACCTCCAACAGAATCTGTGCGACGGCGTGGCCGTGGCCGCGGCCGAAGGGCTGGACCTGTTCACCGCGCTGCACGTTGACGCGCCTGAGATCGCAGTTCACCTGGACGGCCACGTGAGCGAGCTGGGGCTGGCGTCCTTCATGGCCACGATGGCCGGGATGGAGGTCGGCACAGGTTTCGGCCATTTCAGCGTTTTCCCGATGACGAGCCTGGACGGGAATCGAGACCGGAACGCGCTCTTGGCGACCAGAACGCCCGCTCACATGCTCCGGTTGATGCGCGGGGGACCGGACAATGTGATCGCTCAGATAAACCACCCTAGACACGGCCCGTCGAATAAGGGCTACTTCAACGGGCGGCTGGACCTGCGGTCCGGAGAGGTCCTGTCGGAGGACTTCGAACTCGCTTTCGACCAGACCGAAGTCTTCAACGCCCTCACGGACGGCGTCAGGTCCGTGGACAGCGTTCGCCCTGGCGACCTCGACTGGGAGGGGTATATCGGCAGGACGCGCGAAGTCGACCAGAACCTGAAGGACTGGTTCCGCTTCCTCAACAGACGCGTGATGATCCCTGGGGTTGGGACAACGGACGTGATCGTCAACAGAGAGTATGAGTCCGGGCCGCTGCCCCGGCACTATCCGTACCTCTTGCCAGGATACCCTCGCACCTACGTGCACTCGGAAATCGACACCCCGGTGGAGCTAGTCTCAGCCAGCATCGTCGATTCCCTCAGAAGACGCGCCTCGTCGTCGTCGTGCGGGCCCTTTGTCCGCTTCACTGCGGATGACGGTGTGCCGGTCGGTTCGGTCGTCACCGCCGCCGACCGACCGGTGACGCTCCACATCAGCGTGGAGGCTCCACCGTGGATACCCGTTGACCGTGTCGAGGTCGTGTCGAACGGCGCTGTGCTACACGACTTCGCCGTCGGGGACCGCACGACGCAGGTGCGCTTTCAGAAAGATGTCGCTGTCAGACCGGCACGGGACGCGTGGTATCTGGTGATTGCCAGCTCGAATAGAGGGTGGGAGCCGCCGTTCGAGCGCTACCGGTCGTTCTCGTTCACGAACCCCATATTCGTCGACGTGGACGGAAACGGCGTCTAAGACGCTCTACCCGACATTTCCCATATCAGACTGCGGGCGTCCGAAGACGCGCAATCCATGAATTGCGACGACGTTCGTCTACGCCAGCCCATCATTGGCAACTCTGTTCCGATAGAGGTTTCACCTGAAATTAGATTTGTGCCACACCCTCCACAAAACTGAGCATCGTCTTGGATTTCACTACCGCAAGTCCGGCATTTCCCATCATTCACTGAGCGCACCGACGCCCCGCAATCCCTACAGAATGACGCCCCCATACCCAAGGCAGCTCCACAGTTTCCGCAATTCTGTGCTACGGCCATAGAACCTTCTCCATGGGCACCCACACCCGCACAACCCTGCCTCTGGGGGCAGTATAGACTATGGGGCAACGGGGAATAGACTCGAACCCTCGAATCCCGATTCGAAGTGGCGGAAGCTGTCTTTCCTGGGCATGAACCAATGGGGAAATTGGAACAACACCACCCCGAGCTTCCCCGCGCCTTGAAGTGCGTCGATTACGTCCTCGAACATCGACCAGAGTTCGTCCTTCAGGCCATGTGGCATGTCCTTGTAGTGTAGTACAGGCTCCGTTTCGAGGCGAGTTCGGGTGGGAGCTGGCTCCTGACGTCGGGAGGCAGGAACCTGGGGGGGGTCTGGTGGGTGGTGAACAGTCTGAAGGCCTTGACGTCGAAGGTGAAGTCCTTCAGGGTGCTCTCCACCCAGGCCGCCGGGACATGGCTGGCCGGAATCGCGTAGTACGAGGTGTCGACCTAGACCAGTGGGAACTTGGCCGAATAGAAGCGCAGCTTGTCGCCAGACGACCTGTGCCCGGGAGGGTAGTAGGTCGCTATGTCGTGCCAGGCGGCGACGCCGATCTTGATAGCTGCCATCTTCTCCACCCCGGCGGGCGAGCTGCTGTCACCCTGAGAGACTGCTCACAGGCTCTTAGCATGACATGCCCCGTTCAGTTTCACCCAACGTAAGGCCATTTGCGAGACAGTAGACTAGTCATCGTGGGACTCGATTCTATCCAGGAGGTCGTTTGTGATCGCGTCGTTGGGGGTCTCCGCGAAGGATGCGTCCGCGGCGCGGCGCAGCTCCGTCCGGTCCAGGATCTGGCCGCTGCGTACCACCAGCTCGACGTTGCCAACGTCCCGAATGTCCTGTAGGGGATCGCCTTTGACCGCCAGCAAATCAGCGGCCAGCCCCGCGGCGACGCGTCCGGCGCGCGACTCGATGCCCAGCACCGTGGCGTTGACCGAAGTCGCCGATCGGAGTGCATCGACCGGGTCCAGCCCCGCGTCCACGTACATTCCCAGCTCGTCGTGGACGCTGAAGCCGGGTGGCAGCCTGGGGAACGGCACGTCGGTGCCCAGCGCCACTGCGACGCCTCGACCGTGGGCCCGCAGCAGGAATCGCTTGAGGTATGTCATCTCCCGTTGGCCTCGCAGACGTTCGGCGGCTGGTCCGGGCCGTCGCGCAACGCTGTCCCAGTAGCGCCGGTGCGCCGGGTGGGCCCAGTGGCGCCGCTCGTCGTGTCTGAAGGCGAGGTCGACCCTGCCGCGGTCCCAGACCAGCAGAGTTGGGTCTACGGCAACCTGGTGTTGCAGGAGCAAGTCTATCAGGGCGTCGTCCTCCTCCTCGGTCGCTTCCCGCCACGCCACGTGGCAGCCGGCCAGGTGCTCGATACCGTCCAGGCCGGCGGCCACAGCTTCTTCGACTGTACACGAGCCCAGGTGCGCGGTGGCCGGTTTGCCCAGCCGGTGAGCTTCGTCCACTCCGGCAGCCAGCATTTCGATGTCCAGTCTCGGATAGAGCTTGATCTGGTCCACGCCGGCGGAAATGTGCTCTCGGACCGACCGCCTCACCGCGTCGGCGTCCGCGTTGGCGCGACCCATTCGGGGCCAGTACGGCTCCGGCCCGTCCTGCAGATGGCCACAGCACACGATCGCCGGCCCTCGGTCGGGACGGTCCGAGTTCGCGGCGCGCTGGTCCAGTATCCACTGCAGGTCGTTGCCCACGTCCCGAATGGTCGTTATCCCAGCCGCCAGGAAGGCGGGTCCCATCGGCGCGCTGTAGTGAGCGTGAGCGTCCATGAGACCGGGAACGACGGTGCATCCCGGCAGGTCCACCCGACGCAGGTTCGGCTGTAGCTCTTCCACCGGCGTGACCGACTCGATCAGTGCGCCGCTCACCACCACGGCAGTCCCGGTCAGGAGCGAGTCGGACGTGCCGTCCCAGATACCATCGGGGACGAGAACGTAGTGGCGCGCCATTCTGCCCAGCTCAGCCATAAGGGTGATCTCTTCTTTGAAACCATCAAACCATTAGAAGACGCGTACCTAACGACTAGTTCCCGAGAACGTCCTGCATCAACCGCAGGACGTTCTCGCCCAAGACCTTCTTGATATCGTTATCGGAGTAGCCGCGGCGGACAAGCTCGTCGGTGATGAGGGGCACCTTGCTGCAATCGTCCATGCCCACTGGCATCCTGGCGCCGTCGAAGTCTGAGCCGAGGCCGACATGGTCTATGCCTGCGAGGGCGACCATGTGGTCGATGTGGTCGACGATTTCGGTGTAGTAGGGGCGCTTGTGCTCGGCCGCGATCAGACCCTCGTACATCTCCTCGATCTCTTGAGCGGATTCCGGGGACTCTTCGAACTTCAGGGCCTTGCTATTCTTCAACTCCGCTATCGTGTCGTCGTGGGACTTGGAGCTGATGGGGACCTCGTATAGTTCGCTGGAAATCTTTTCCCCCATGTCCGCCGTGGCCTGGTTGTACGCGTTGGAGACGAAAGTCACCTCGTAGTTCACGCACACAACACCGCCGTTTTCGCCGACGGCCCTGATCTGGTCGTCGCGCATGTTGCGGGGGTTCTGGCAGATCTTCCACGCCGAAGAGTGGGAAGCGATAACTGGTTTTGAGGTGGTCTCGATGACGTCCCAGAAGGTCTTTACCGAGACGTGAGAGATGTCGACCATCATGCCGATACGGTCCATCTCTTTAACCACGTCCCTGCCGAAGTCGGTCAGCCCGTCATGTCGCGGCTCGCCTAGTACGCCGTCAGCCCAGTTGTTAGTGTTGTTGTGGGTGAGCGTCATATAGCGGATACCCAGCTCGTGAAACTGCCTGAGGACCGCCAGGTCGTCCTCGATGGCGTGCCCGCCCTCCAGGCAGAGGATTCCGGCCAGCTTGCCGGAAGCTACAATCCGCCGAACGTCCTTCGCGGTGCGTGCAAGCTCGATCTCGCTCTGATACTTCTCGCACAGCACCTTCAATGCGTCGACATACCTCAGGACACGCTTGACAGCGGTCCCGTCGTCTAGGTATTTGGGATCGATGTAGGCGGCGAAGAACTGGGCCGTCACGTTCCCCGCTCTCATACGCGGCAGGTCCATGTGCCCGGTCCCGGTCTCTTGCCCGAGGTCCTCACCGGACTTCACCACACGACCAAGGCTGTCAGAATGGGTGTCAACGACAATCGAGGAGAAGTGGAGCTTGGAGGTCCTGTCTCCGATCATAGGAAGCCTTCCTGAGAGATATCGGACGTTCTGGTGCACATGCTACCTGAAAACGTCCGGGTGAAGAAGGCAACTGCAGGCCGGCTAACGGTAGCCGACTATCGCGGGGCTGGCAGTTCCTGTTACTGCGCGTGGCGGCCCTAACACCTTATGAACCCCTGTCCACTATAAGCACATAGAGCTTCCCGCCGTTGGGAGGGAGCTCTCTCTATCAAATCATCCTCGCCCTATATAGGGCATCTCGGTCGCCATGATGGTCATGAATTGCACATTCGTGTCCAGCGGAAGATTGGCCATGTACAGCACCGATTCAGCGACATGTTTTACGTCGAACGTCGGCTCGACCTTGATCGAGCCGTCCGCCTGAGGCGTGCCCTCGGACATTCGAGAAGCCATATCGGTCGCTGCGTTGCCGATGTCTATCTGGCCACAAGCGATGTCTTACTTCCGGCCGTCCAGAGAGGTGGCCTTGGTGAGGCCCATAATCCCGTGCTTTGTGGACGTATACGCCGCCGAGTCCGGACGCGGCACATGAGCGGAGATCGAGTCGTTGTTGATGATCCGCCCGCCCATTGGGTCCTGGGCTTTCATGATCTTGATCGCTTCCTGCGTGCACAGGAATGTACCTGTAAGGTTAGTGTCGACAACCCGCTGCCAGTCTTCGTAGGCCAACTCTTCCAGAGGCACCCGTGGTGCACCGT
>CAZENU010000069.1:0-9493 GCA_964513735.1 uncultured Dehalococcoidia bacterium | reverse complement strand
GAATGACCACTTGCCATGCCCGAGGTGGGCGCCCATCGGGGCTCGTAAGCTCCTTCTCGATGCCCTCGATGTGCTTTTGTGCCTCCATCTGTCGGGCGAGGATACGCTCCTCGGCCGCTTTGAGAAGGCTGACCCGTCCGATCTCGCGCAGATACATACGGACCGGGTCGTCGATCATCTCAGTCGAAGCGGACTCTTGCTGCCAAGCCCGCTCCGCGTCTCTCTCGGCGTCCGCTTCCAGCCGGGCCTTGGCCCGGCTGCCGTTCTCGAATCGGTCCAGGTCCAGGGCGCCGCCGGAGTCGTCGTCGGACATCTTCGGAGAGCCGCCCGAGCCGGTCAGTCCGATCAGGTCCCGGGCCGGATTGGAGTCGCCCCCGAGACCGCTCAGTAGGTCCTTGGTGTCCTCGCCCTTAGATCGTCTAGCCATTAGTGAGTTGACCTCTCCCGCGCGCCACACTCTGGTCCGAGACCGCGTGTCACTTGGAAAAAAGCTCTTTCAGCCGGGCGTTGACGCCGATGATCTGCTCCTCCAGGTCTCTGGAGGGTGGGAGGCTTTCGTCGTCCGAGGCCAGCAGACCTTCCTGGATTTCCTGTAGGTGTCGCTGTTCTAGGCGGCGCGCCGACTGCTCCAGGGCAGCCTGGGCGGACGGTCGGTCGATGGGCTCCAGGTCTATTTGCGCGAGGTAGTCCAGATGATCCCTCAGGCTGTCGTCCAGCCTTTCCCGGAGCTCTTCTATTGTAGAACAGTCCTGAAGGCAGGTAAACACCTCTCGATTCTCTATTCTGCGGAAATAGTCGGGGTCGAGGTGGGTGGCGAGCTCCCACAGCTCCGTTCGGTCGACGACCATCCCGAGAATGAACTCCTCCAGGGTGTCCCGGCGGTCCCCAATCAGCGGCGACAGGGCGGGTCCGGCCTCGCCTCGCCGTCGGTCGGCGGTCTCCCGCATTCGTTGCGAGGGGCCGCTGGGCCTAAACGTGCCAATGCTGGCCCTGAGGTCAGCTTCGGCTACGTCGAGGACCCGCGCCAACATTCGGAAGAGGCGTTCCTGCTCGAACGGGTTTATCGTCGAAGTGACGCCGCTTAGGATGGCCTCAGCCGCGTCGGATTTGCCTTGCGTCGTGGCTAGGTCGAATTGGCGGGCCTTGGCCGGGATGTAGAAATCCATGTACGGGACGGCGTCGCCGACAATTCGCGCCCACTCGGCCGCGTCCTCACGAATCAGCTTGTCTGGATCTAGACCGGCCGGAAGCGCCGCTATTCTCAAGTCCAAACGCTGAGTCTGATAGAGGGCACCGACGGATCGCCTGCTCTGGGCGACTTGAACACGGTCCATGGCTTGCCAGGCCGACTCGAGGCTCCGCAGCGTCGCCTCCTGGCCGGCCGTGTCCGGGTCCAGCGCGAGGACGAAAGTGCCGGCCGCCGATCGTATGAGTCCCACCTGGCGCTCCGTAAGAGCGGTGCCCATCGATGCCACCACGTTGGCGTGACTGAACTGGTGGGCGGCGATTACGTCCATGTAGCCCTCGACGATGATCGCGGTGTCCTGCTCGCGGATGGCGTCGATTGCCCTGTGCAGCCCGTACAGTATCGTTCGCTTGTCGAAGACGCTGGTCGCGGCTGTATTGATGTACTTGGGGTCGGACCCGTCCAGTGACCGGCCGCCGAATCCAGTCACGCGGCCGCGCCGGTCGTGGATCGGGAACATCAGACGGCCCCAGAAGAAGTCGCGGATGGTGCCGTCTTCGTTCCGGCGCAGCAGGCCCGCCTTGACCGCATCCTCTATCTCGAAGCCCAGCGACGTCAGATGCGACTTCAGGCCATCCCGACCACGCGGACTCGCGCCGAGCTGGAAATCCGAGGCGGTCTTGTAGTCGACACCGCGCTCGGTCAGATAGTCGAGGGCGACCCGCCCCTCTTGCGCCCTGAGGGTCTCCTGGTAGAATCTGGCGGCCTCCTGGTTCACGCGGAACAGGACGTCGCCACGGTCGCGCTCGCCGCGTTGCCCCAGCTCTACCCCGGTCTTCTGCGCCAGGGTCCTGAGCGCCTCGCCGAAGTCCAGCTTCTCCTGCCGCATCACGAAAGAGAATGCGTCCCCGCCCGTAGAGCATGCGCCGAAGCAGTGCCAGCTTTGCCGCTCGGTATTGACGACGAACGAGGGCGTCTTCTCCGCGTGGAACGGGCATCGGGCCTTGAAGTTGCGGCCGGCTCTCTGGAGCGGGATGTACCCCGACACCACGTCGACGATATCCAGCCGTGCCTTTATGTCGTCAACAACACTCATGCTAGTCCGCGGAGTCGCCCTCAGGTGCCATCCGGTACGCGTACTGCGTGATCTTCGTCATGGGCCGGCGCACGCTGCGCAGGTGCCAGGAAATGTGGTCCACCGTGGCTCTTAGGTCGACAAGGCGGTCTCCCACGGTGCTCCAGTCCGCCTCCGAGCGGACCAAGCCTTCGAGTTGGTCGGCGAGCTCTCGCTGGGCGCTCCACAGGTCTCCCAGGTCGGTGCTCAACGTAGCGAGCTCGTCTTCCAGGTCGTTCGGCAGACCCATCTCCTGGAGCTTCGCGACGACGCTGTGGGCCACCAAGGCCGTGCGCCGCGCATGCTGGTTGTCGGGCTCCATTACATCGGTCTCGCCGCTATCGGGTCCGTGGCTCATGTTAGTCTCCAGATCGGTCGACGGCCGTACCCAGTCCCATCACCTCGCCGGGCAAGGGTCTAGTTGATGGTCTCACCGACTACTCCGACGGCGCCACGTAGTACGTCAGGTACATCGTCCACGGCTCGCGGATGAGCTGAAGCGCGGACTGCTGCGGCACGTCAGCCATCTGATCGATGTTTTGAAAGATCCGCTTCCACAGCTCGTCCACCTCCAGCTTCCACCGCGCGTACTCGAGCCCGTGGACGTCGCGCTGCATCGCCTCCAGGTGCTGATGGACGTGCCGGACCTGGTTGCGGACCAGCCGCGCGCGTATCCTGTCCGTCGTCGTCATCCGTCGGCTATGCCGTCCCGGCCAGTGCCCTAGACACGCCGGGCCGGATGCTATCGGCGGCACGGATAGCGTACCAGTCGGTCATGCCCGCGATGTAGTCCACCACCGATCGCTCGTTGCCCGCAAGCTCCGGCGGGACCTGGTCCGGGTGCTCGCCGTAGTGCGCGTACAGCACGCGGATGATCTCCCTGGCCGCCTCTCCTTCCTCCGCACGTTCCTCGGTCAGATAGACCTCCCGGAACATGAAGTCCCTCATCACGTTCAGGGCGCCGCGCACCTCCGGGCTCATGGTGATGCCAGGCTCGTCCACATCGCTGTCGTGGCCTTCACCCGTCGCGGACCACGAGTTGTCCACGATGTTGGTAACCATAGTGTTGATACGTTCCGAGTGGCGGCTGCCAAGTACCTCGGTCACCTCTGCCGGCAGTCCGTCTGGGTGGAGTACCCGGGCCCGAAACGCGTCTGCCAGGTCATGGTTCAGGTAGGCGATCGCGTCGGAGACCCGGCACACCTGTCCTTCCAGTGTCAGGTCGTCCGCTAGGCCAGGGCCGAGGAAGTCGCCCTGTGGCTTGGAATGGCTCACGATCCCGTGGCGGACCTCCCAGGTCAGGTTGAGCCCGGCCCCGTCCTTCTCCAATAGTTCTACGATCCTGAGGCTCTGCTCGGCATGCCGGAACCCCTCTGGATAGAGGTGGTCCATCTCGTCCTCGCCCACGTGGCCGAAAGGTGTATGGCCCATGTCGTGCCCCAGCGCGATGGCCTCGGTCAGGTCTTCGTTCAGGTTGAGCGCCCGAGCGATGGTGCGCGCTATCTGGGCGACCTCGAGCGTGTGCGTCAGCCGGGTCACGTAGTGGTCGCCGGTCGGCGCGATGAACACCTGGGTCTTGTGCTTGAGCCGGCGAAAGGACTTGGAGTGGATGATCCGGTCGCGGTCCCTCTGGAACTCCGCCCGCATCGGGTCCGGCGGCTCCGGATGGGCTCGGCCCCGACTGGTCGCCGACCTGGACGCGAATCGCGACAGCCGCTGCTCTTTCTCTTCCAGCCGAAGACGGACGGCTGCCCGGGTCGAGAGAAGATGGTCCAGGGTGGACTCTGTCACAGGCCGGTGGTCCTCCCTTGTCGGCGGTCTAAGGGGCGCTCGGGCGGGTGAGTCGGCGCACCGCAGTTGGGTCGCAAACGGGGCTGGGCGCATATTAACATAGCGACCCTTCCACGGGCGGCCCGCGGTCAGTCGCGCACAGCCGGGGTCACCAACAGCAGGAGCGAGGGGAGCACGAGGAGCGAGGCCGTCACCGCGAAGAATATCATCACGGCGGTCAGCAGGCCGTACGAGGCGAAAAATGGCATCGGGGCAAGAGCCATGATCGAGAACCCCGCGATGCTGGTCATGGCTGAAGCGAGAAGTGCTACACCGGTACCGCGGGCCGCACGCTCCAGCGCTTCGATGGTGTCGGCCGCTCTGGCCAGCTCCTCGCGGAACCGCTCCGTCATGTGTATGGCGTAGTCGATGCCGACGCCAATGGAGATCGCGGCGATGGTAGCCGTCATGAAGTTCAGGCCGAACCCGAGCAGTTCCATGAACGCGTAGAGCCAGGCCACTACCAGCACCATGGGAATGGTCGTGACGATGCCGAGTCTCACGGAACGCATGGCCACGACCGCTACCGCTAGGCACAGGACCACGGCGAGCGGGAGCGCCTGTTGCAGTCCCTCGAGGGTGGCGTCCAGGCCGCCCTGCCGCGTATAGGGCGAGCCCGTCAGGCCTGTCCGAAATAAGAGTGGGGCTTGCTCGAGCAACTCGGTCTCCTCTGTCAGAGTGTCCCGAGAGCCGACGACGTTGGCCTGCATGACCGTATCCGGAACCCCCAGCACGATCGAAGTGGCGTCGGGACGTCCTCCGGCCGGATCGTGGAACAGAGTTGCGCGGACGTCTTGCACCTCGTAGATGTTCTGTTCGGGCCCGGCGGGAACGCCGTTGACGGCGATATAGTCGTAGATGGCCTTGAGTTGTTCCGCCGACTTCGGCCATTGGTAGATCTGATCGTCGTAGCGGAACTCTCCGAGTTCTCCCTCCGCAGAGATCGTTACGCCGGTGGCCTCCTCAATCCGGGAGCGGGCGTACTCCGACCTGAGCACCTGGTCGAGGATGAAGAAAATCGGCCGCGTCTGCAGTCTCGCTTCGCCAAAGTCGTTCTTCGCAACGTACCGGTTGTCGGACAGTCGTTCGATGAAGTCCTGGACGCCCGCCAGGGCCGCCGGGTCGGACAGATCGCCTTCGATGTAGATGATCGCCGGCTCGCCCGCGGAGTCGCCCACGTGCTCGTCGATCTTGTCCAGCCCGACTACAAAGTCCGAGTCGGGCCTCAGCAGGTCCCGCGCCTCGAATTTGGGCTCAAGCTGGAACGCAAAGTAGGCCGACGCGGCGGTAACGGTCGCCGCCACGGGCAGGACCATCACTCGGCGGCGGGCCAGGGCGACGACCAGCCCAGACAGCCTCCTGTCGATGCCCCTTGACTCGCTTGCCAGGATGCCCTGGCCGCTCTGTGCCGACCTGGCCCTCCATACTTCCAGTCGCATCAAGGACATGGGGACGGCCAGGCCCAGTATCACGAAGGCCGCCAAGATGGCTATGGAGGCGCCGATGCCGAATCCGATCACCGTCTCGATATCCGCCGTAGCGTTGGAGAGAAACGCGATGGCGTCGGTCAGCAGCGCGAGGATCAGAGCGCTCAGCACGCCGGCCATCCCGAGCCGAAAGGCGAGCCGCGCCCCGTGGCCTGCTCTCTTCTCCTCCCGGTACCGGTTCACGGCGTGGATGACGAAGTCCGCACCGAGCGAGATCATGGCGATGGGGACGATGAAGTCCAGCACCGTCGATGACCTCAACCCAACGAGATTGGACATCCCCTTCAACCAGATGATCATCGCGATGAGGCCCAGTGCCGTGAGTAAAACGGCTTTGAAGGAGCGCAGGCTGATCCCGACCACGATCAGCACGACGAAGAAGGTGGCCATGATGAAGGGGACGGCGGTCGATACCTCGTCCGCGATCTCAAGGCCTATGTCGATGGCGATGCCCCACAGGCGATAGCTGTCCTCGTCGCCGCGAAGTACCTCCTGCACCCTTCGGCTGAACCGCTCCTTGCCCTCGGTGACCGGGTCCGTGGTGCCCCCGATACGCTCGGTGCCGCCGCCCAGCTTCTCGTTGTCCGCGACCACGAGTACGATGATGACGGCAGAGGTCCAGTAGTCTATCTCCTGGCCCAAGACGGTCCTGTGTTCCTTCTTCTTGTTGACGAAGGACAGGCTCGCCTCGAGGGCGTCGGTGCGTGGATCGCTCAACACGTGGTGGACCGCCAGCTTGACCTGCTCGTCGGTTGCCTGTTCCAGCGTAGTGTTCAGCCAGGGATCGCGGGCGAGGGCCTCCTGGACTGCGTCGGCAAGGGTGAAGACGCCGGTGATCGGCTCCTTGCGGTCTATGTCATAGCCACTGGCTAGATAGGGCTGCTCCGGAAGGGCCGGCGGGCTAAGCATGCCCTGCGAGTCTAGCGCTCTCAGCCGCTCCGTGTTCTGGTACAGCTCCCACAAGGGGGCCTGGGTCAGCATGTCGCCGCCGCGGGCCTCGACGACAAAACCCTTGCGGTAGAACCGAGGCGGCAGGTTCTCGCCGACAAGCTCCTCCAGGTCATACACCTCTCCCCCCGGATCGTTGGATGCGCTCTCGTCTGGCGCCATCGTCACCATCGGCACGGCCAGCAGGCCCGTAACGATGCCCACCGCCAGGATCAACCAGCCGGACCTGCGCTCCATGAACCCGGCCGCCCTCTGTGATAGCGTCTCGCTTTGCACGAAAAGATCTCCCTGTGCGCATTCCGGAACGTGACTCGCCGTTTTTCAGGCTGGCGGCTCTCGTCTAACCAGATGTGCGGGTTTTCTCGATGTTCCCTGTACCAGGTCTGTACGATTTGTTGTTCACGATAGTGGCCCGGCGGACGGTTCGCTTAGCAGGTCGATGGCGCTGCCGATCCACTCTATCTCAGCCCTGACGTGCGCCATCCCATACCCCAGGGTCAGGTATGGGAACAGCCAGTCGCCCCGGTCCTTGATCTCGTTTTCGATCTCCTCGTACTGCAATAGCCGCTCTTCCATCTGATTGAATCTGGCCTCTAGCTGCCCAATCAGGACCTCTGGGGAGGTGCCGTCGCCGAAGAAGAGCTTCAACAGGAACACGCTCTTCAACACGTCCGGGAATACCTCAGACTCGTCCAGCCATCTCTGCAGCTCGTCTCTGCCGCTGGGCGTGATGTGGTACAAGCGCTTGTCCGGGCGGGTCTCCTGCTGGACCCTGCGCTCCGTCACGTAGCCCAGGGACTCAAGGCGCCTCAGCTCGGAGTAGACTTGACTCGGCGCGGGGCTCAAGTAGAAAAAGTGGATGCTGTAGTTGGCCAATCGTTTGAGGTCGTATCCGGACGACTCTCCGAAGCTGATCAGGCCCAGAACGGCGTACGCGTTGGTAGGCATCGACTGCTGCGGTTCGTTAACGGTCATGACGACGGCGCCACCTTACGTAAAATAGTCTTAGAAGAAATAGTAATAAAAAAACTATATGGTATAGAAGTAGCCTTGTCAATTACACCGAGGTATTCTCCATATTCCCATATCTATGGGACAACTGGTATTCTTTGGTGCGGTCCCGGAGGCGGTAGTCTTGGGAGCGAGTAATTAATCAAGGAGTCGTGGTGTGGCGTCGCGAAAGATCGTCCAGGCCCCGCAGTCGGTGCTCAGACAGAAGACGAAGCGCGTCAGGGCGATCGACGGAAGCATTCGAGACCTGGTGCAAGACCTGATCGACAGTATGCCGCCCCACGGGGTCGGCCTGGCTGCGCCGCAGATCGGCGTGCCGCTCCGGGTCGCCATCGTACTACTCCCCGACGACGACGAGCCAACGGTCCTCATCAATCCAAAGGTCGTCAGGCGCGAGGGCGAGCGTGCGATCGAGGAGGGTTGCCTGAGTCTCGAGGGCTACCAGGGTCTAGTCACGCGCTCCGAGAAGGTCCGTGTCAGGGCCACGCGCCTCGACGGCAAGACTGTCCGGCTCAAGGGCGCGGACGATCTACGTGCCCAGGCCCTCGAGCACGAGATCGACCACCTCGATGGCGTCCTCTTCGTCGACCACCTAGTCAGCGAGGACAAGCTGGTCAGGCTTGACGACGAAGACCGTCCCGAGCCGGCTATCCAACAGTCCCCATCGCCTGACAGCTAGCACGCGGCTCCCGCTCCCCGCGGCCGAAGACAGGCCCTTTCGCGGTGTCCGAATAAGCGGTATCCTATGGCGCGTGCCCGAGATCTAGTGCATGCGCTGGCAGGAGCTCCGAGGTTGATGTGACAGCGAAAGACTTACGGCAGATCGGCTCTAGGCTGGAGCTGTTCGTCGACGACTGGCTCATTGATCGCATGAGCGGCACTACTTTGAAGATACACCCGCCGGTATCCCGCGAGGTAGTGCTAGAGTTCAATCGGGCCTGGGAAGGGCCCATCAGCCTGCCCGGCTCGGTGATTCACGACGGCGGTCGTTACAGGATGTGGTACGCCGCGCGCTCGTCGAGCGGCGCCTCCGGACAGAGCTCCGGATCGCACACCGCTTACGCCGAGAGCGCGGATGGCATCCACTGGGAGCGGCCCGAGCTCGGGATCGCTGAGGTCGATGGCTCAACGGCCAACAACGTGGTCGCCTACGACACCGGCGACACCCATATCGGCGGCATATACAGAGACCGGAACCCGGACGTCCGACCCGGCGAGATCTACAAAGCAGTCACGGTGCGACGACGGGAGGACCGCAGCCACTACATTCGCGGCTTCACGTCCAACGACGGCCTGAACTGGCACATCGTGGACCGCGATCCGCTCCTGGTCGCGCCGCGTGACGACTGGCCGATTTTCGACGGCGAGGCCGCTGTCTTCTGGGACACTGTCCAGGAGGAGTACGTCGGCTACTTCTGAGGATGGGAGCCGGCCCGAGGCGGCACCTACTCGGACCTGCGCGGGGGCGTCAGGTCCATCCGGCGGAGTACCTCCCCGGACTTCCGAGAGTGGTCTGAGCTGCAGTTCATTGACATGGGCGACTCGATCCAGGAGCACCTTTACAAGCACACGTGCGAGCCGTACTTCAGGGCGCCGCACATCTACCTGATGTTCCCATGGCGGTTCGTGCCCGGACGCAGGTTCGATCCCGACTGGCCCGATCACGGCATCTCCGAGACGGTGTTCATGAGTAGCCGGGACGGCATCCACTTCGACCGCCGCTTCATGGAGGCGTTCGTGAGGCCGGGCCCGGACCCGCTCAACTGGGGCGACCGCAGCAACATGATGTCCAGTGGGGTCGTACAGACGGGGCCGGCCGAGCTGTCCGTCTACTACAGCGAGCACTACCGGTCGCCCACGTGTCGCCTTCGCCGGGCGACGCTGCGAATAGACGGCTTCGTCTCGGTCAACGCGCCC
>CAZENU010000068.1:0-9532 GCA_964513735.1 uncultured Dehalococcoidia bacterium | reverse complement strand
CTCGTTGGCGCAGTCGGTGTGGGGGTGGGCGTTGTAGTCCGCGGGCGGTCCGTGGGTCGCCCATCGCGTGTGGCCTATGCCGCTCGTGCCCTCGGGCAGACCGCCGGCCAGCACCTCCAGGAGCGCGGATAGCTTGCCCTCGGCCTTATGGACCGTCGGCTCGCCGGCCGAGCCCATCACGGCGATTCCGGCGCTGTCGTAACCTCTGTACTCGAGGCGGGACAGGCCCTCCAGTAGTATCGGAGCCGCCGACCTGCCTCCGGTGTACCCGATTATTCCGCACATATCAGTCTCTCTTCAGGAACCGCACCGCCGTCAATCGACTGGCAGCGCAGGCTCCGGCGCAGTGTCCGCGGCTGCCGCCCGCGGAGTGATGGCATAGACACCGTGATAGGCCTTCGGGAGCAGCGCGGCGATCCGCTGCATGATCATCTCGGTCAGCGAGTCCAGTACCTCCCGCCCCGGATTGCCATCAACGTTGGGAAGTGAGAACGGGGCACCCATGTTCACGCCTACGGTACCCGTCGGTTTGAAGACCCTGAATATGGACCCCAGGCGCTCGGTCCCTGTGATCCCCACCGGCAGGATGGGCGCCTGTGAGCGTAGCGCCAGGAGCGCGACGCCGGGATGCGCCTTTCGCATTCCGCCCAGAGTCCGCGTGCCCTCCGGGAATAACGCGATGGCGCGGTCACGCTCCAACTGCCGGAGGGCCCAGCGGTACGCACCTATATCCGCACTGTTCCGGGAGAGTGGGTATGCTCCGTATGAGCGGAGGAGCCACGACACCACTGGCCCTTTGAAGAGCGCATCCTTGGCCAGAAAGCGGGTCCTTCTTGGGATGCTGGTCGACAGCAGCGGGGAGTCGAAGTAGCTCTGGTGATTGGCAACGATTATAAGTGGGCCGTAGGGCGGCACATTCCCGCGGCCCGTGACCCGCCAGTCGGCAAAGGTCCGCAGGACCATCCCCTGGAGGACGTTGGCTACGGGGTTTACTAGCTCCATCAGTAGCGCTGGATGAGGTCGACGATCCTGTCCGTCAATTGCTCGATCCCCAGGTCGTCCGTGTCAATGAGTATAGCGTCTTCGGCTGGTCGCAGCGGGGAGTCGGAGCGTTCGGAGTCTATCTTATCACGCCGGGCCAACTCCTCGAGCACGTGCGCTTGGTCCGAGGTTGCGCCCTGGGCGACCATGTCCGCGTGTCTTCGCCGGGCGCGCACCTCCGCCGAGGCGGTCAGGTATACCTTGACCGGCGCGTCCGGCAGCACGACCGTGCCTATGTCGCGGCCTGCCATGACGATGGGTCCATCGCCCGCTATCTGCCGCTGCTGTGCCACCAGGGCGCGTCTGACACCCGACACCCGGGCCACGAGCGACACGCCGCGCTCTACCTCGGCTGCCCTGAGCTCGTCCGTGACGTCGCGTCCATCGGCCGTGAGGCGCCCCTCGCCATCGACGGACTCGAGCCGGAGCCGAAGGCGCCGGGCAAGGGCGGTCAGGGCATCGGCATCATCCAGGTCGACGCCCCTGTCCAGGGCCACGCGGGTGACCGCCCGGTACATCGACCCGGTGTCAAGGAACCGGTAGCCAAGCCGCCGGGCCACCAGCCCGCCGACGGCCGTCTTGCCGGCTGCCACGGGTCCGTCGATGGCTATGGCCGAGGGTACGCTCAACGGTTGCCTCCTCCTGCTGCCGGCCACGGAGCCCGGCTGTCTCAATGTGGAATCGGGGAGGATTATAGCCGCGGTCCGTACCTCGGGCAAGACTGCTTTCGGCGGCCTGACGATTCGGATAGAATCAGGCCACGATAGTGCTATCGAGCTCAGGGGGGTGTCGACATGATCACCAGGTTCGGGGCGCTGTACGCCGGGCACGTTGACCTTGACGGACTGGGACTGGCGGGGACGCCGGTCAACGACCGTTGGTTGTCGGACAAGCAACTCGCATCGGTGTTCGACAAGGCCACCGACATCGCCCAGGTGATGGATCGCGTCGACTTCGACACGATGTGGATGGCCGAGCATCACTTCCAGCGGGAAGGCTACGAGTGCATCCCCAACATCCTGATGCTGGCCGTCCACCTCGCCCACCTGACACAGCGAATTGAGTTTGGCTGCGGCTTCAACACCGCCCCGATGTGGCATCCCCTCAGGCTGGCCGAGGACTTTGCCACCGCCGACATACTGACGGGCGGCCGCGTCGTCTTCGGAGTCGGGCGCGGCTACCACACCCGTGAGGTGGAGGTGTTCGGGGCGCCCATGCTGGACGGCGACGGAAATCGCGAGCTGTTCGAAGAGCAGGTCGAGATCATCATGAAGGGGTTGACGGAGCGCGCGTTTTCGCACCACGGCGCGCACTACGACATTCCGCCCGGAGTGCCTTACCGAGGCTACGAGCTTGCGGACATCACGCTGGTGCCGAAGCCGCTTAAGCGGCCGCTGGAGTGCTGGCAGCCTATCGTCAGCGCCAATCCAAAGGGACTCGACTTCATGGTCAGGCACGGGATCAAGGGCGTGATCGGAGGAGGCGCTGCCCCGGCGGGGCCACAGCCAAGGCCATTTCAGCGTGGCGAGACGCCCTCGCCCGCGGGGGCCGCGAGACCGAGATGGGCGAGGACCTGCTGATCACCTTCTCGACCCATGTGGCCGACACGCCCGAGAAGGCGATGGAGGAGGCGAGGCCGTTCTTCGAGGAGCACCTCAAAATGTTAGCGCCTCTCGGCTTCGTTCGCGGCCTCACCGACGAGCAGATCGCGGCCACTGTCGACCCCGCCAGAGCCGTCGACGCCGGGTTGCCCACCATCGCGGATGCGGTAGCAGCTGGCTCATGGCTGGTCGGACCACCCGAGCTCATCGTCGAGAGATTGATGGAGATTCAGAAGCGGCTTCCGGGACTGCAGGCGGTGAACCTCGGCCCCGTGGTCAGCACCTCCAAGAGCGTGACCCTGGAGCAGCTCCAGTGGCTCGGCGAGGAGGTCATCCCGGCGTTCAAAGGCACCGCCATAGCGGACAGCTCAGACGACTGACCTCGCTAGCCCGAGCGGTCTTCGGCGGAGTCCTGGGACTCCCAGCCAAGCACCCGCCGCGGGTGCTCCAGGTCACGGTAGCCCCACCGGTTCCTGGACGTCGCAAAGAAGACGTCATACTGGAGCATCGGGCGCGCCTCGATGCACGCCTGCATGATGCCGGCGACGTCGGCGTGGCTGAGGAAGTTGGCGGCCGCGGTCGGGTCTCCGGCACGGTTGTCGGCCGGCACCGCGCCGATTCGGACGCACAGCACCGACATTCCGTAGGTGTCGGAGAAGTGGCGGCCAAGGGCCTCGCCCCAGACCTTCGAGGCGCCGTACAGACCCCTCGGGCGCACCATCGTCTCGTGGGTGATCATCGGCCACTGATCGGGCACGTCTTTGTAGCGGCCCGCCTGGATGGCCTCGTAGGGCGCGACGCTTCCCCAGCCCCGGATGGTGGCGCCTGAGCTGGCGAAGACCACGCGATTTACGCCGCTTAACCTGGCGGCCTCGTAGACGTTGTAGGTGCCGACCACACTGGTGGCCAGAAGCGCGGCCCAGTTCTCGGACAGCTCGGCCGCGAGGTGCACTACCGCGTCCTGCCCCTCGAAGGCGGGCTTGATCGCGTCGAGATCAGAGATGTCCGCCTGGACTGTCCTGACCCCCTCGACCGGCCGGCGGTTCAGGGCCGTGAGCTCATATCCCCCGGCCTGCTCCAGCCTGCTTCGGAGCAGCCCGCCGATTAGCCCGCTCATTCCGGTGATCAGCACTTTCTTCATCGCGATTTCCTCTCGCCTAGCCCCGTCCGACATAGGGTTGGTCCACGGGCAGGACGATGACCTCGAGCATGTTCGCGTAGCGCGGCAGGGCGGCCATGGTGAGTGCAGCCGACGCGACGTCGTCAACCGTCATCATCGGCTCCTCGCCCTGTACCGCGCTAGTCATCTCTGTCGTCACGTTTCCCGGATGGAGAGACCCGGCGGATATGCCGAACTCCCTGCCCTCCAGCGCGGTGGTCTTGGTTAGGCCGACCAGGCCGTGCTTGGTGGCCGTGTACGGCGCCGAGTTGAATCGAGGCATCTGGGCCGAGATGCTGCCGATGTTGATGATGCGGCCGCCCCGCTGCCGTTTCATGATCCGCATCGCCTCCCGGGTGCAGAGAAACGGCCCGGTGAGGTTGACGTCGACTACCCTCTGCCACGCCTCGAGACTGAGCTCGTCAATGGCGCCGCGCTCGAAGATGCCGGAGTTGTTTACCAGAATGTCCAGCTTTGCGAAACGGCCCATGGTCTCCTCGAAGAGCGCCGCGACCTGCTGCTCGTCACCGACATCGGCGGTCACCACGAGGACCTCGCCCCCGAGCTTCCGCAGCTCGGTAGCCGTGGCCTCGAGGTTGGCCCTGTTCCTGGAAGCGATCACCAGAGTCGCCCCCTCCCTCGCAAAGGCCCTGGCTATGCCTTTTCCTATCCCGGTGCCACCACCGGTGATGATCGCTATCTTGCCGTCAAGCTGGCCCACTATACGTCCGCCTCCGCCATCGCGTTCTCAATTACGATAGTCGCCCGTCCGACATGCCCATCCACAGAATGTCACCTGAGCTTTCAAAGGCCCTATTGTTCTGCCCAAGCAACCGTCGACCACGGCTACCCCCTGAGCACCTGCCGGAGTCGCTCCGCCACGATGACCTCCTCGCCCTCGCTCATGTTGAATGGGCGAACTCCGATGGTGGCCTCGCCTGCCGAAGGCCTGTAGGCATCCGCGGGCGCGGGGTTGGCCCTGATAGTCGGGTAGCCGATCTCCAGCTCCACGATCGCCTGCTCGGCGGTCTTCGCCGCGTCGGGCCCGACGACGATCACCAGCGTCAGGTCGGCGTACCCCTGGCCGCTGACCTGCTCGGTCCTTACGCCCCGAACGCCGGCCAGCCGGTCCTCGATAACCTTCAGCCTGCGCGCCGTGTCCTCGAGCCGCTTCTCGTGGTCCATGGACATCCACTCTTCGAGGGCGACCACCATGCCGGCGATCTGCATGCGGTCAAGTTTGTAGCCGCGCCCGAAGGCCACGAAATCGCTCGTGTGGTGGGCGACTCCCTGCATGGCGACCAGGTCCACAAGTTCCTTCTTGCCACATACGAAACCCGTGGCGCTTGGACCGCCGAAGTACTTGCCGCCGAAGCTGACCAGGTCGCCGCTGTGGGCGATCTGGCGGAAGAGCTCCAGGGGCCTGCTGGTCGAGGCGGCGTCGACTATGAGCTTGACGCCTTGGGCCCGCGCGACCTCGGCGGTCTCCTCCAGCGGCAGGACAGCGTCGTTGAATTCGAAGTACTGGCTTATGGCCACCGTCTTCGGCCCGATGGCGGCCTCGAGTTGTTCCCGTGTACAGCCGGTGGCCTCGCCCGCGTAGACGACTCTGCCGCCAGCGATCTCGTAGGCCCGCTCCGCCGCCTTGTTGGACGCCTGAACGACGAACTCGTTGTCCATACCGGTGGTATCCGGGAGCCGCCTCATCTTCTCGAGGTCGTCGCCGCTCATCATCGCCGCGGCGCTCAGGATCAGGGCCGCGATCCCGCCCGGAGTGACGTAGGCCGCCTCGGTGCCGAGGGCGTCGGCGACGAACCGGCCCGCGCCGTCCATCAGCTCGGTCATGTCGGCGAACCGGGAGTTGGCCTCGTCCATGGCCGCCCGTACCGCCGGCGAGGGAATAAACCCGCCGTTCAACGTCAGCGAGCCCGCCAGGTTGATGAACGGCCTGACACCCAGCTTTTCGTAGATTCCACCGCCGCTAGAAGTCGTCATTGTCTTTGTCCTTTGAACGCCATCGCTACCCAGTGGGGACTCAGTCCAGGCGCAATGCTACCGTCGCTTCAAGCAACGCACAAGTGGCGGGCAGCACAGGCTACGGCGTTCACGAGATACAGGCGCGGAAAATCTTGAATGTATTCGTGCGGCCCAGTTATAATCCTGTCCGAAATCGAGCGGTGTGAGACATTTCATTCTCGCCCGCTATGCGACCACCAAGGGAGGTTTCCCAAGAGATGACCTACATAATCGCCGAGCCGTGTGTCGCCGTGAAGGATGCGGCTTGCGTGGACGTTTGTCCGGTCGACTGTATATACACGATAGACAATGACGAGGATTTGCCGGACTCGGTCCCTCAGTACGATCGTCCGGAAGGTTTCTCAGCTTTCCCCATGTTGTACATCCACCCGGAGGAGTGCATAGACTGCGCCGCCTGCGAGCCGGTCTGCCCGGTGGTCGCTATATTCGCCGAAGAAGACACCCCTCCTCAGTGGGACAGCTACATCGACCTGAACTACGAGGCCTTCGGGATGTCCCGCTAGCTTCCATCGTCAGGACGGAGGCAGGACGGGGTCGGCGGTCCTCTACCCTCCCCCGCCTTCAGAATCCAAAATGCTCCGAGTGCGGCCCGGGTCGAGCGACAGCATCCCGGGCCGTTGTATTACAGTGCAACATCCTGCGACCGGAGGCCCAAAATGGTCCAGATAGAGTCCACGCCCGCGATGGTGGCGAACACCTACGCCACGTCTGAGCGCAATCTGGAAGTCGTGCGCCGCCAGCTCGGTAGGCCGCTGACCCTGGCGGACAAGGTGCTGCTGGGGCATCTGGACGACCCAGAGCAAGGCGACCTGGAGCCCGGCACGAGCTATCTGAACCTGCGGCCCGACCGGGTTGCCCTTCAAGACGTCCTTGGCCAGACTGTAATGCTGTCCTTCATGCAGACGCGCCGGGACAGGACAGCCGTGCCCACCACCGTACACTGCGACCACCTCATTCAGGCGCGCGTCGAGGGCGGCGTCGATCTGGTGCAGTCGCTGGAGGAGAACAATGAGGTCTTCGACTTCCTGCGCGCCGCGTCGGCCAGGTTCGGCGTCGGCTTCTGGGGTCCCGGCGCCGGAATCATCCACCAGGTCGTGCTAGAGCAGTACGCCTACCCGGGCGCCCTGATCATAGGCACCGATTCCCACACGCCCAACGCGGGCGGCCTGGGGGCATGCGCCGTGGGCGTGGGCGGGGCCGACGCGGTCGAGGTGATGGCCGGACTCCCATGGGAGGTGCTGTACCCAAAGCACGTCGGCGTCTATCTGACCGGCGAGCTGGGCGGGTGGACGGCGCCCAAGGACGTAATCCTGTACCTGGCGGGCGAGCTGACCGTCTCCGGGGGCACCAACGCCATCGTCGAGTACTTTGGCCCCGGCGCCGCGTCGATCAGTTGCACGGGAAAGGCGACCATCACCAACATGGGCGCCGAGCTCGGGGCTACGACGTCGATCTTCCCCTACGACGAGCGCATGGAGACCTACCTGCGCTCCACCGGCCGCGCCGAGCTGGCCGAGCTGGCGAGCCGCAACAGCCATCTGCTGGCGGCGGACCGGGAGGTCGAGGAGGACCGCCGGGACTATTTCGACCGGGTCGTCGAGATCGACCTGTCGCGCCTGGAACCCCAGATCGTCGGCCCGCACTCCCCGGACCGCGCGCGGCCGATCTCCGCGCTGGCGGCCGAGGTGGCGGACGAGGCCAACGGATTCATCGACGAGATCGACACCTCCCTGATCGGCAGCTGCACCAACTCATCGTACGAGGACATGAGCCGGGCCGCCCACGTAGCAAGACAGGCCAGCGCCCACGGGGTCAGAGCCGCCACAGACCTGATGGTGACGCCGGGTTCGGAGCAGGTGAGAGCGACCATCGAACGCGACGGCCAAATGGAGTCGTTGAAGGCCATCGATGCCACCGTCCTGGCCAACGCCTGCGGGCCGTGCATCGGCCAGTGGAAGCGCGAGAAGCTGCTGGAGGGCGTGCCGAACACCATCGTGACCTCCTACAACCGGAACTTCCCACGGCGCAACGACGGTCGGTCGGAGACGATGAACTTCATCGGCAGCCCGGAGATCGTCACTGCCCTGGCCGTGGCCGGACGCCTGTCGTTCAACCCGCTCACTGACGAGCTGGAGGACAGCGACGGACGGCCGTTCAAGCTGGAGCCGCCGGCTCCAGCGCCCGAGGTACCCTCCGGTGGCTTCGATCCGGGTGGCGAGACCTACGAGCCGCCGCCCGAGGACGGCAACGACATCGATATCAGCGTCGCCCCCAACAGCGAACGGCTTCAGATCCTGAAGCCGTTCCCGGCCTGGGACGGCAAGGACTACGTGGGCGTGCCGGTGCTGATGAAGGTCCGGGGCAAGTGCACCACCGACCACATCTCCCCGGCTGGGCCGTGGCTGCGGTTCCGCGGCCACCTGGACAGGTTCAGCGACAACATGTTCATGGGCGCCATCAACGCCCACACCGGCGAGACCGGAAAGGGCGCCAACGTGCTCACCGGCGACAGGGGCGTCGCGATCTCGTACATCGCCAGGCAGTACAAGGCCGGGGGCATTCGGTGGGTGGTGATCGGCGACGACAACTACGGCGAAGGTTCCAGCCGGGAACACGCAGCCCTGTCGCCGAGGCTGCTGGGCGGCGCGGCCGTCATAGCGCGAAGCTTCGCCCGCATCCACGAGTCGAACCTGAAGAAGCAGGGGCTGCTGCCGCTGACCTTCCAGGGCCGGGCAGACTACGACCTGGTCCGGGAAGACGACAGGATCAGTCTGACAGGCCTGAGCGACCTGGCCCCCGGAAACCACGTCGACTGCACCGTCACCCACGCCGACGGGACGGCCGATCACCTGAAGCTGGACCACTCCTTCGGCGCCAAGCAGGTCGAGTGGTTCAGGGCCGGCTCGGCCCTGAACCTGTTCCACCGCAACGGCGCCTAGGCCCGCGAACAATAAGGGCGGCTTCAGACCCGCCACTACCGAATATCCAACGAAAGCCCGGCCGTCAGCTTTGGCCGGCACCCACCCAACCGCCGGCCGACACGTCCATTCGTCCGAAGGCGACCTTGTCAATCGCCAGCCAACGGGCCCAGGGTTGAATCCCATTGCCATGTCGGGCCAACAGGCCACGGCCGACCGTGCGTCCAATTAACGCCGTGATGGAACCGGGAAGGGAGCCCACGCTCATTGGCACAGCAAGCACGCGTCGACGCCGACTACGTCTTCTACAAGCTGACCCGTAGCATCTGTCCCCGGTGCCTGGACCTCATCGACGCCCAGATCTTCCTCAAGGACGGTCGGGTCATAATGCGCAAGAGATGTTCGAAGCACGGCTGGTTCGAGTCGCTGATCAGCTCAGACGCGCAGATGTACGTCGACTCCCTCCGCTACAACAAGCCCGGCATGAATCCGTTGGGCTACAGCACCGAGGTCGTCGACGGGTGTCCTCTCGACTGCGGCCTCTGCCCGGAGCACAAGCAGCACACCTGCCTGGGCCTGATCGAGGTCAACAGCCACTGCAATCTGGACTGTCCATCTGTTTCGCGGACGCTCAGCCCGGATTCAGCCTCACGATGGTGCAGGGCTTCGCCGACCCCTACAACATGGATCTCAAAGCACTCATGAAGTGCTGCATCGGCGAGTGTTGGCAACCAGCAAAAGTGGGACACTTTGAGACCCGAGAGATCAGGTGTCGG
>CAZENU010000067.1:0-10020 GCA_964513735.1 uncultured Dehalococcoidia bacterium | reverse complement strand
GCCGTCACGCCAAGGAGCGACGCCACCGTGCCCGTTCGGCACGAGGAGCTCCTGGGCGGCAGCCAGATCAACGCCCGCAGGAGCGACGGTCTTCGGGTCCACCGGGAATACCGGCGGCAGTGTCGGCGCTGCCGGCTTCGCTGGCGCTTTCGTAGCAGCCTTCGCTGGCGCCTTCGTGGCCGCGGCGGCTGCCTTCGGCGCTGTAGTGGCCGCGGCGGCCGGTGCCGCCTCTTCGTCAGAACCGCAGGCGAGCGCCGCCACGAACGCGATCGACACTATCATAGCCAATAACAATCTGGGCTTCATTGATTCCCCCATTTCACTTTCTATTCCAAAAGTCGAAAAACACTACGCGCCATTATACCGGTCGGTTTTCGCCTGTCAAGACCTAGAGGGCCGAGGTTCGAACAGATTCGCATCGTCCTCAACCGTTCCGTTAAGGCATTATACCGACCTAGGGTCTCGTGTCAAGGCGCCGTGGCAAAGACCCGGCCGGTCAGGAACATATCACAGGGCAGAACGGCGTAACGGCAATGTAGGCCACAATCAAAGGGCCCCGGGGCAGTCGCCCCGGGGCCTCTTGTCTTGCCGTCAGCTATTCAACCGGATTAGTGCTTGAGGACGTAAATCCATGGCTGGGTGTTGATGTCGAGGTTGCTCGAACCCTCAAACCCGACTACCCACGGCTGCACGATCCACTTCACTCCACCCACCCACCGGATGGGCATCATGTACACCTTGTCCATGTACTCCTGTTCGATCGCCTGGAACGCTGCGCAGCGGTCCGGGTGGTCCAGCGGCAGCGACCGGGCGTGGTCCACAAGCGCGTCCATGACGGGGTACCCGCCCGGGATGTTGCTCAGGGCCTCGATGGAGTCCTTGCGAGTCAGGTTGCTTATGATCTGTATCGGGTCGGGAATCCACGCGCCCAGGCTGATGCGGTAGAACTGCGAGGCCTCACGTCGAGGCATGCCGCTCTCGCGCTTCAGCAGGTCGAGCTCGACTCCCAGGTTGTCCTTCCAGTACTCCTTCACCGCAACGCCCATGTTGACCATCAGCGGCCGGGCCAGGTCGATCAGCAGCGGCGGCAGGTTGTCCGCGCTACCGTAGGAAGACGTGGCCAACTCCTGTCGAGCCAGCTCCGGGTCGTAGATGTGGCCAAGCGCGTCCGGGTCGTGGCACGGGATCAGAGGCGAGGTCAGGCCGGTCGCGAAGTCCTCGGTCACGCCCCATACCGCCTTGACGATGGACCGCATGTCGGCACCGTGGGCCAGGGACTTGCGTACCAGCAGGTCCTCCAGAGGCGCCATGTCGATCTTTTCCTTGATGAACCACAGTCCACCGTAAGGAGTGATCTTGAGCAGCGGGTTGAACGGATGGCTCGGATCCAGCGCCGCCTCGTAGGTGGCGCTGTCAATGGACATCAGGTCGAGCTCGCCGTTCTCGAACATGATCACCTGGACCTGCTTGTCATCGATACTCAGTCCGGTGACCTTCTTGATGTTGGGCGACGGGCCCCAGAACTCGGACGCGTCCGCAACAGCCTCCCAGCGTTTGCTGTCGGCATCAGTCGTCCACGTGTAAGGACCAGCAGCAATCGGGTGCGTGAACCACTCTTCATCAGACAGTACCTGGTCGAGCTTGGAGATACCGGTGTGCCATGAGGCCATCGATAGCGGCCAAGTCGGGAACGGGATCGCTGTGGTTACCTCAAGGGTTTGGTCGTCGATGACCCGGAGGCCCTCGGCCTCGGTAACGTCACCGGCTCTCAACTCTTCCCAGCCCAGGATGTCGCCCAGGGACAGACTCGCGCCGCCCCACGCAACTATGTTCTCGGGCTTGGCGCCGTGCTCCCAGTATGCCTTGAAGTCGGCAGCCGTGATCGGCGTGCCGTCCTGGAACACAGCGTCGTCACGCAGCTTGACCGTATAGACGTCCCCGGTATCGTTGACGGTGTGGCTTATCCCAATGTACGGGCGAATAACGCCGAACTTGTCGATCTGGTAGACCGTACCGTACACCCACATTGAGAAGATTCTCTGCCCGCCGCCGTCACGCCAAGGAGCGACGCCACCGTGCCCGTTCGGCACGAGGAGCTCCTGGACGGCAGCCAGATCGGCGCCCGCAGGAGCGACGGTCTTCGGGTCCACCGGGAATACCGCAGGCAGCGCCGTGGCTTCCGGCGTAGGTGATGCGACCGGCGTAGGCGTCTCCGTTCGCATCTGCTCCGGGGTCGGAGGAGGCCGCAGCTCGTCGGGCGCAACACGTTCTAGTCCTCCACAGGCGGTGGCCACCAGCGCGGTCGCCACCACGATCAACCCAAAGACGAGTCCCGCATTTTTCAGTCGTAATCTCATAGAGTCAGCTCCTCCTTCTTGTTGTTTGTTGTTTGTTGTTTGTTGTTTGTTGTGTACGGAAGCTATTCCTGGATCAGCTCGTACTGGTGCCAGCGGTTGGCGTTGATCGACGGCGCGTTTCGATAGAGCTCTGTCCGGCCTTCGACGCAGATCTTCTTGCCGTTGAACCACGTGGTCAGATCGATCTAGGAGTCGGCATGGTCGGGCCAGTCGTCGATACAGAACGGCTGGTGCCAGAAGTAGACGACGAAGTCCGGGTCCTCAGCTTTGTCTATTTTACAATGTCGTGAGCTTGAAGGTGTGCTCCGGCTCATGAACGCTCGAGACGACCAGGCCGCACACCTTCGTGTTCTTGCCGACGTTGTCGAACGCGTCCGCAGCGGTAAGCGTCTCCGTCTGCCCCCCGCCGTATCCTCCAGCGTACTGGATGATCAAGTTCTGAGTGGCCTGTGCCTGAGCGGCGGTCACCGCGGGGGTA
Source organism: uncultured Dehalococcoidia bacterium (assembly GCA_964513735.1). GTDB lineage: Bacteria > Chloroflexota > Dehalococcoidia > Lucifugimonadales > CAZENU01 > CAZENU01. The sequence goes on along the minus strand of CAZENU010000067.1, from coordinate 7,185 downwards.
GGCTGAGCGGCCCGGCCGTCGAACTGACCGCGGTCACCTTAAGAATACGTATTGCTCAGACCTCCGTAAGAACCCCGCAGCGAGCCGTGGCCAGGCAGACCAACTGGCTGGCCACGGCTGCCGCCGGCCGCTGTAACTCGGACAGGGCCGATTGCTACTCTTGAATCTCGAGCTGGTAGAAGAAGGCGGCGTTGATCCCGGCCGTGTTCCTGTACTTCTGTATTACGCCCTGGGCACAGATCGTCTTGCCGTCGAACCACGTGGTCAGATCGATCGAGGGGTCCTCTATGTCCGGCCAGTCCCCAATACGCTTGCCCGAGTGCCAGAAGTAGACGAAGAAGTCGGGGTCCTCGGCTTTGTCGAAGTTCAAGAAGGTGACCTTGTACTGGTGCTCCGGTTCGTGGACGGTAGACATGACCGTTCCACATACCCTGCCCGTCTTACCGATATAGTCCACGGCCTGCGCGGTCGTCAGCTCGTCGGTGTCGAGGCCACCACTACCGTACCCACCGCCATACTTAACCGCGGCGGCCTTGGTAGCCTCTTTCGCCGCGGGAGGTAACGTCGGGGTGGGTGGCGGGAGCCTGCCGGAGAACTGCGAGGCCGCTCCCCCGCGAACGGCGTCGGATGTGTCGCCACTGTCGCTTCCACAGGCCATCGCGATGGCAACCGATCCTGCCAGCACAACTACCCAGATGATGCTGTTAAATCGCATCTTTCCTGACCTCCTGAACGTACTGCCGCGCGGCACATACTTGTCCTCGGCTATTCTTGGTGCGCCCGCGTTGCCTGAAAAGGCATTGTAAGGTTAATCACGGCCGCGTCGGTTTGTCAACGTGCCTCAGCCTGGTGCCAAAGGCCGCTTCCCGGCCCGACATCATGGTCGCACTTCGTAAGGCGACGGAGCCCGGACGGGGAGATCCAGTGTATAGGTGAGATACGCCGACAAGACGTCTAACGGATACATCCGTATTGGCATCCGTGTCCGGGCCGGCCCGGACACGGGAGTGTCCTACGGTGGAGCCGGACGCGCCAATCGTCGTCTTCGAGCCACGCATGTCGGACCGCCTCGGCAGCCCTGCATCAAGCAGTAGAGGGGTCAGCGGGACCGCTGGTGTCGCCTGCCGTGGTCCGCTCGGCCTTCAGCCGGACCCACCGCCCGGGATCGTCCGTGACGATGGCATCGATCCCGGCTAGCCACGACGGGTCGGGCACGTCCACGTCCCAGGCAAGGACGCGCCTGCCTAGGCGATGGCAGCGGTCGAGTAGCCCGCGGTCGAAGCTGTTCTCCGAGGGCGCCAGCCAGTGCGCGTCGGGCACGAGGCTGAACCTGTGCACCCGGAGAGGCCACGGGTGGCTGTGGCCCCAGATATAGCCGCGGTCGATCCTGGGCTCGGTCTTGCGAAGACGGCGAATCGCCAGCGGATTATGGCTGGTTACGAGGGTCGTCTCGAACCGGTCAGACCCGCGGACCGCATCGACCACTCTGGAGACCAGCGCGTCGACCCTCGCGCCCCTGACCTTCAGCTCCACGTCTATCAGGAAGGTGGCGGGCAGCGCGTCGAGGACTGCTTGGAGAGTCGGGACCGTTGCCGACAAGCCGGCGGCGGCGCGCGCGTCGTTGATCCTGGCCAGGGTCAAACGGCCCACCGGTGCCCTGCGCCCGCCCCCGGCATCGGTCCTGCGTTCGTGGACGACGGCCACCTGCCCGTCGCCGGTCAGCCTGACGTCCATCTCGACCCCGTCGGCCCCCAGCGTCAGGGCGGCCTCGAAGGCGGCGATGGTGTTCTCGGGAAACTCGGAGTGGGCGCCGCGGTGCGCGATCACCAGCGGGAAGCCCTGACTGCCGGGCTCGAACATCCAACCGCCCGATCCTGCCATGTCTGCCGCGTTTCCTCCGGGCCCAGGCGAAGTGAATCAGGGGCGAGTGTAGTTGGCGCTTTGTCGCGATGTCAACGCTTGACATTCCCGGCGCAAAGCAGTACATCTCGGTGGTGTCCACAGTAGAGAGACTTCCGCACCGGCACACACGCCTGGTAAAGATAAGGAGCGAGCGATCATGGAGCCTCTAGGCAAGACCACCGAGCTGGCCGAATTCCGAGGAGTCGCCCCCAGCACGCTGGTGTCGGAGATGGACGACAAGCGCCTAATAGTCATAGGGGATGGAATGACCGGCCAGATCACCCTCGACTCGGGGAGGAACTGGGGGACTCCGTTCCAGTACATGCAAGAGGGGGCGCCCATGGAGCCCTCGCTCAACAAAGGCAACATCCTGCGGCTTCAAGACGGCCGACTCGCGACCGTCTACAGCAGACAAGAGAATCACTCGACCGCGAACTACAAGACAAGGACGTGGTACTTCACCACTTCCGACGACGACGGCAAGAACTGGACGAAGGGTACTGCCCTTGACATTCCGGCAATGTACGACCTTGACAAGGGGTTTTTCGTAAACTTCCTATGGGGCAACCTGCTTCAGCTAACCACCGGCCGCCTCATCGCTCCCGCCTACTGGGAGATCGCCGGGCGGCACCCGGCCATGCCGCCGGCCGGTGACGATCCGGTTACCGCGACCATACAGGGCACGTACGCAACGCGAATCGCGGACGGCCACCTCTACGAAGCCGCTATGGGCGGCTGCTACAACTACTACTCCGACGACCTCGGCGCTACCTGGAGCATCTGTACCGGGTCGACGATGGTCTGGCCTCTGCCCTCCGAGGGAGGCATCGGCGGCTTCGGGGTGTGCTGGGAGCCTGTCGTCATAGAGCTGAAGGACGGCAGGGTGATGATGTTCATGCGGACCAACGTCGGGAGGCTCTACCAGAGCTTCTCGAGCGACGGTGGCGAGAACTGGCTGCTGCCCGAGACCACCGAGCTGGCCTCAGGCGATGTGCCCTGCTGGCTCGGCAGACTGAGGACGACGGGGGACCTGGTGGTCGTGTGGAACCAGTCGTCCAAGGACGAGATAGAGCGAGGCTACTCCAGAGGCAGGCTGTCGATCGCAGTATCGTCGGACGAGGCCGCGAGTTGGAGCACTCCAATCACTCTGGAGCTTAGCGGCGGCCTAGACGACGTCGACCAGGTCGAGCTACCGCCCATCGCCCACGTCAGAGCCAAAGAAAACCTGGGAACACTGCCGGACAACTTCACGCGGTCGCACTATCCCAGGCTTTCCTTCGTGCAGGAGAACGTCGTGGTGACTTTCAACTACGACTACCACTTGAAAGGCAAACATCACCGAGACTCGGGGCTGCTTGTCGTACCGGAGAGCAGCCTGTACAGGTAGCCCGTGCCGCGCCTACCGACCGCGCCGTGCTTCGGCCAGATCTACAATAACCCGAAGAGACGCCGGGTTGCTCATCGCACCGAGGCTGATCGCGTCGCCTACGGGTGCGCCCGCCAGAATCTTCCGGACCGGCACCTCGACCTTCTTGCCGTTCAGGGTCCTGGGCACCTCCGCTATGGCCAGTATCTCGTCTGGGGTGTGTCGAGGCGATAGCTGCGTCCGCAGCCGCTTCACGATAGTGGCCCTCAGCGAGGCGTCGAGGGCGGCCCCCTCCCTCAGGACCAGAAACAGCAGGAGCCGCCCGTCCTTATTAGGCAGGCCCGTGTCCACGACAAGGCTGTCAAGTACCTCGTCCATGTCCTCGACTACCCTGTAGAACTCGCTCGTGCCCATCCGCACTCCGCCGCGATTGAGGGTCGAGTCCGAGCGGCCGTATATTACGCACGAGTGATGGCTGGTGATCTTGATCCAGTCGCCGTGGCGCCAGACGCCGGGAAATGTGCCGAAGTAGCTCTCCCGGTATCGGGTGCCATCCGGGTCGTTCCACAGGTAGATGGGCATGGACGGCATAGGCTGTGTAATCACAAGCTCCCCGACCTGGCCTATGACGGCTCTACCAGATTCGTCGTATGCTTCGACGCTCGCCCCTAGACACGCGCACTGAATCTCCCCGGCGCGCACCGGCAGGAGCGGGCACGGCCCCACGAAGCCTGTGCACAGGTCGGTCCCTCCGCTGAAGGAGCCCAGTAGCGCGGTCGCGCTCACATTGTCGTAGACCCAGCGAAAGCTCTCGGGGGACAGCGGGGAACCGGTCGAGCCGATGCCCTTTAGGGTCTCCAGACCGCACTCCTCGGCCGGACGCACGCCGGCATCCATGCACGCCCGTATGTAGGATGCGCTGGCGCCAAAGTACGTGACGTCCGAGTCCCGGGCGTATCGCCAGAGAGTCCCGATATCCGGGTGGGCGGGATCGCCGTCGTACAGCACCACCGTAGCGCCGATCAACAGGCCGCCTATCAGAAGGTTCCACATCATCCAGCCGGTGGTCGTGAACCAGAAGAAGCGGTCGTCCGACCCGAGGTCCATGTGGAGAGAGAGCACCTTGACGTGCTCCAGCAAGATGCCACCGTGGCCCTGCACGATGGGCTTGGGGAGCCCTGTCGTGCCTGACGAGTAGAGCACCCAGAGCGGGTGATCGAAGGCGACAGATTCGAACTCCAGAGTCGCAATGCCGCCGTCGAGGTCGCTCCAGAGGACCGTGTTGGACAGTGCGTCGACCGCGGGACGCGAGTCGAGGTACGGGACGATCACGGTGTGCTCGAGCCCAGGGAGGGCGTTTTGTATCTCTCTGACTGCTTCGGTGCGCGGGAAGCGTCTGCCACCGTATACATATCCGTCCACGGCCAGCAACACCTTGGGCCCTATCTGCCGAAAGCGGTCTACGACGGTGCGCGTCCCGAACTCCGGCGAGCAGACCGACCATACGGCGCCGATGCTGGAGGTTGCCAGGAAGGCGATCAACGTCTCTGGGATGCTGGGCATGTAGGCCACTACCCTGTCCCTCGGGCCCACCCCCAGCCGCTTCAGGCCCGCCGCTACCGACGCCACGCGTTCTCTAAGCTGCCGGTAGGTCAGGGTCTCCGGCGGGCGCAGCTCTGACAGAGACACCACAGCAGAATCGTCGTCCACCGACCCCAGGGCATTTTCAGCGTAGTTGAGAGTGGCGCCTGGAAACCAGGCCGCGCCGGGCATCCGGTCGTCCCCCACTACCTTGCTGTACCCACCATCGGACTTGATGCCAAAGAAGTCCCATACAGCTCCCCAGAAGCCCTCGAGGTCGGTGATCGACCAATGCCAGAGTGCGTGGTAGTCGTCGAAACTCAGCCCCTTCTCGGTCTCAAGCCATCTCATGAAGCGGGTGACGTTTGCGTTTTCCACGCCCTCTTCGGACGGCTCCCACAGGATGTCCCCTTCCTTTATTAAAGATCTAGGCCCATTCGGGCCGTGTCGTCGTCGCATGCCGGACACTCCTCAGTCGGACCTGCGCCCAAGGGCGTCCAGCAACCGGCTGGCCCAATCCCGCAACACGTCTTCGAGATCACCGCCACAGTGAGGGCACTCATAGATTCCGAAGCGAATCGTCGTGCCGCACGCGCGGCACGCCTCCACGCCGGTTATCTGGCCGAGCACCACCTGTATGTCGCCTTCTCTCGCCATTCGACCTCCTCTCGCCGTAGGTTACGGTCATAAACGAAGGGTCCAACTCGATCAGTTTGGGGATCCGTTCCTCCAATAGCAACATGCCCTTCTCTGTCTTGGGAGGGAACAGCTCGAACGAGATAACCGGCGTATTCCCTTTGTAGAACTCAGCGAGCTTCATGAGCGTCGGCAGATTCCTCTATTGGTGGCTGCCAGGTGTGCCATTTCGTGGCATTCTCGTATGCTTGCGCTATTCTCAGGACCGTGGCATCCTCAAACGCCTGCGCCACGACTTGCATCCCAACCGGCATCCCCGCAGAGGTGAAGCCGCAGGGCACTGTTAGAGATGGTGAGCCGGTGGTATTGAAAGGTGCTACCAGACTGGAGAGGGTCGGGTATCGACTTGCGGATCCGTAGGCTTCGCGATGTGAAGCGTCCTCGATGGTAGGGGCCGTGATCCGCTCGGTTGGACCGACCAGCACGTCGAACCGGTCCCATACCTTCGCAAATTGCCTGTTGAATCGGGCCCGTTCTCGATGAGCGTTGACATAGTCGACTCCACTGACGAGGAGCCCGTCCTCAATTGTGCCGCGGGCCTGATCGCCAATTTCGTTCGCATGACAGCGGTAGGTCTCAAAGTGGACGGCGGCGTACTCGGCCAGCATAATGACGCCCGAGAGCTCCGTCCGTTCAATAAGGGATATAGAGGCGTCATCGACCCACGCCCCCAAGTCTTCCAGTACGGTCACGGCCGTTCTCAATATTTCGCCTACCTCGGGTTCGATGACTGCTGAGAAGGCTTCTTCGAGGACCCCAACTCGGATTCCTTTGACCCCGTTATCCAGCGTGGCAGTGAAGTCTTCGATCGGGCGCCTGCTCGTCGAAAGGTCTCTCGGGTCGTGACCTGTGATCGCATTAAGCATCAGCGCGGCGTCCTGCACCGTTCGCGTCATCGGTCCCACGGTGTCCAGGCTCCAACTTACGGGCAGCACTCCGAATCTGCTGACTAGCCCAAAGGTCGGCTTTAGGCCCACGATGCCGCAAAACATCGCCGGGACACGGATAGACCCACCCGTGTCGCTCCCCATTGCGCCCATGCACAGTCTCGCTGCCACGGCAGTAGCGGACCCCCCGCTCGATCCACCAGTTATACGTTCGAGATCCCAGGGGTTTCGGGTCGGCCCGTCGTGCGGGTTTACGCTGGTGGCGCCCATGGCGAATTCGTCCATCTGGAGCTTCCCGGTGATGACGGCGCCTGCCTCGCTTAACCGTTGGGCGACCGTCGAGTCAGTGTCGGGCACGAAATCGCCCATTACAAGTGATCCTGCGGCGGTACGTACGCCCTTGGTGTTGAACAGGTCCTTCAACGCGATGGGGATACCGTGTAGGGGCCCCCTATGGTTACCGTTTTGGATCTCGGCTTCGGCGAGACGGGCTGTGTCTACCGCCTCTTCTCTCATCACTGTGACGAAGGCGTTGAGCTTCCCGTTAGTCTTGTCGATACGAGCCAGGTGGGCCTCCAAGAGCTCCGTGGGAGCTAGCTCCTTTCGGCCTATGAGTCGGGATGCCTCGGAGATCGACAGGGAGCAGAGGTCGGTGGTATTCAACTGGACTCCGCGTCGGCCCGAAAAATTATTATCGCCACTATACTGTAGTTTTATAAAAGAGCCTGTCGTTATACAACACTAACGCGTAGG
>CAZENU010000066.1:0-10273 GCA_964513735.1 uncultured Dehalococcoidia bacterium | reverse complement strand
CCCACTTTCCATCCCTGGGAAAAGTGGACTGGCATACTCCAATACCAGTGGCCCTCGGGCATGATTCTTTCTTTGTTCATGCGTTCTCCCTTCGGCTTTGATCCGTGCCAGAGTCCCGAGGCAATGTAGATACTCCTCACCCGTCCACCAACTCGTTTGTATGCCTGCCAGTAGTGATAGGCCCGTCCGTCCCGCACTATGGGCTCCAGGCGGCAGGTCCAGCTGTTTCGACCGGACCGACACCGGCTTGTTGTGCCGCCTGTATCAGGCTCTTGCGCACGTTGTCAAATGGTCTGGTGGCGTCGTCCCGGCACGGCTGTCTGGGCCTTGGCCGTCGCCAGCCTGGCGTTGACGCCCCCTGTCGGCGCTCCTACTATAGTCCCGACTGACAGCTCGACCGTCCCGTGTCATCCATGCCACCTGAGGAGAGAGGTCATGAACCGCGAAGACCTGAAAGCGCAGATCGTCGGCCCCATAGCCACCGTGCCGACCCCATTTGACGACGACTACGAGGTCAACTTCGGACGCATGCACGAGCTCACCCAGACATGGGTGGACGAGGGCATGGTCAAAGGTAAGGGAGTGATAAAGATCGCCGCCGCCATGGGCGAAGGCCCCATGCTCACCGACGACGAGTGGCCGGCCCTGCTGAGGACGACGGTCCAGGCGGCGAACGACAGAGCTGCCATCGTCTGCGGGCTGCATTACAAGGACACAAAGCGCACCCTCGAGGACGCCAAGCGGGCCCAGGACCTGGGCGCGATCGGCCTCCAAATCTGCCCGCCAATCTTCAACCTCCCCAGCCAGCAAGACCTCCTCGACTACTTCAGCGACATCTCGGACGCCATCGACATCGGCATCATGGTCTACTGCACCCATTGGATGCCCGGCGGCCGAGCCGAGACCGACACGATCCTCAAGATGGCCGACTTCGAGCAGGTTGTCGCCGTCAAGTGGAACGTCCCCGACGACATCCCGTTCGAGGACATGCAGAAGTTCTCCGACATCTTCAACGTCATCGACAACTCGGGCATGCCGGTCGAGAACCACAAACTCGGTGGGCGCGGCTACATAAACGTCACCTACGAGTCCTACCCGCAGCACGACAACAAGGTTTGGGAGCTCCTGGAGGCAGGCAAGTATGACGAGGCCCAGACGCTATTCGACTCGGTGAACGACCCGCTGCGCGAATACGGCGATAAGCTGAACGCGCGGTCTGGTGGCCAGGCCCGTCTGAAGAAGGGCATTATGGCCCTGATGGGCCGCCCCGTTGGCTCGTCTCGGCCGCCATCAAAGCCACTGAACGACGAGGAATTGGAGGGCCTTCGGCAGGTCCTGCTCGACCTGGGCTGGCCGGTAAAATCGTGATAACCGACGCAGCTGACGGGCAGGGAAGGACCCCTCCGCAGACTCCTCGTCGCGGATTCCTCAGAGTGACAGTGTAAGAGACAATACAAGGAGCACACCATGCCACGACTGACAGTCGCGCAAGCCAAAGAGAGGTTCCAGGGCGTCGTCATACCATTGACGACCATATTCAAAGAGGACGGCTCGCTGGACCTTGATTCGACGCGATCCAACTTCCAGTGGATCGTCGACCAGGGTGCCCGGCAGGGCAACACGGTCTTCCTCGTGGCCGGCTCCGGCGGCGACTTCACCGTCATGAACATCGAGGAACGCAAAGCGGTGATCGGGGTCGCCGCCGAGGTCAGCGACGGCAAGATTCCGACGATCGCCGGAGGCCAGAGCACCGACATCCGCGAGACGATCGAGATCTGCCAGTTCTGCGAGCAGGTGGGGATCGACCTGGTGCAGATGAGCAACGCCTTCTACTACACCTGCCAGGCGGAAGACGTCTTCGCCTGGCACGAGGAGGCGGCCCGGCACACCGACGTTGCGTTCGCCGCGTACAGCCACTGGTACAGCGGCTCGAAATACGATGTCCCTGCTGAGGTCGCCGAGAGGCTGCTAGAGATCCCGAACACTATCGCGGTCAAGTGGGCCTCACCCGATATCGGCAACTGGCACCGGGGGCTGACGCGGTTCGCCTCCAAGGCGGCGGTGATCAACAACGGCCCGCTTCCTATCCAGGGACACATCCTCGGCGCCAGGGGCTGGATCAGCCACGTGCCCAACTTCTACCCGCACCACGCCTGGAAGGTGCACGACCTGATGGAACAGGGCCGATACCCCGAGGCCCAGACCCTGTACGACGAGTTCATGGAGCCTTACGGCGAGCTGGTGGGCCGGATCGGCGGGCAGACCGCGGGCGAGGGCGTCTTCGTCCGGCCGGGGCTCGCCGCTGCCGGCCTGAAAGTCGGCTCCTCACGGCTGCCATCCCGCGATTCGGTCGTCACGCCGGAGATTCGCGAGGGCTTCCGGAGGCTCATCGACCGGTCCGACATCGCCGCGGACTAGATAGACAGAATCTCAGCTGACAACGGCCACGAAACTGGAGAGGATAGCCTGGCTGATCGGCCCGGCGTTACCCGGGCTAGAGGCTAGACCCATTCACCCCTCTGCCTGGCCTTGTGGACCAGTATCCGGGTACGGTCGGTGTCGGTCAAAAGCGGCTCATACTTGCTGACGAACTCCGATAGCGACTCCTCGACGGTCGCTGTGCCGGTGTCGACTGTGAGCTTGCTCTTTATCAGCGACCTCTGGTACTGATCCTCAAACTTCGTCAGCACGTATTCAATGTCCTTCTCCTGCACTACAGCATGAGGGTGGGGGGCTTCGTTCATCCGCCCGGCAATGACTCCCGGCGCCGCCTTCAGCAGGACGAGCACAGTATCGGGCGCGGCCTTCATGATCGTTTCCTCAGTATTGCGGGCGACTAGCTCTCGATCGGCATACTGCCCCGGCCCTCCATAACCGTAGTACAGCGGCGCGTACACAGCTTCATCATAGTGCATCCCGATCATGTTGTGGTGCGGCTGAGAGTAGAAGTCCTCACATATGTGGTACTCCATATGGTATCGCTGAAAGCACTCCTTTATCCTGGGAGTCAGGGCGTTGAAGAGCTCCTGCTCATGCGGAGTCAGGCCCGAATAGGTAGGGTCCTCTCCCCGTCCCTCGGTCCATGCCTCGAATGCCTCGTCCAGCTCCGCCTGCGCCTGGATTGGTGGGTGGTTGATATGGGGTAGCTTCCAGTGGTCGTGAAAACCGATGCGCTCGCCCATATTTTCCCTGGCCCACTTTGCTATCGCGCAGGACAGAGTCGTCGTTCCAGAGTACTCGCAGCCCGCCAGCATGAGTCTCATTTTGGCCTCCGTGCTTTCAGCCGATGTCCCGCAATTGCGTTGAAGGATTGATTCTCAGTTCCGCCGATGAGCTTGGGCTTGACCTGCAATATCCAATCCAGCAAGCTCACTCCACGCGGCACGCAACCGATTGGCCAGTCCTTGAGCGCTTGTTTCCACGTCCTCAAATACGGCCACATACTGACTCAAGCCCACAATGCCCAACACTTTCGAAAGTGCGCCGCCGGATGCACGATACGATACCCACTGCCTCTGTTCAATGCCAGTGAGTGTGGAACCACAGGGAAAGGGGGCCTCGATAACGAAGCCCCCTTGGGGAACTCCGCCTAAGACGGTACGCTAGAAAATGTTGCTCCCACGGAGCGTCGAACTCCGATTACGGATAAGAACGATAAGCGACCATCGGGAGTCTATATTGGTTGGGGCGTGATGTCGAGAGTGATTTGGGACGGGGATGGGTGTTTCGTGGGGCTCACCGGCCCGTGCCGTGCAAGATGCCGGCCCCGGGGCAGGTTGATCGACAGATGCGTGGCCGTTTTCAGGCCTAAATAGAAGGATGCAGGCGCAGCGATCCTATCGGATCAGACCGCGGACGCTGCAAGCAGCGGGTCGAACTCGAACTGCAGGGCAGGTCGGGCTGGCGTGATCGGTGGCGGCCGCGCCGGCAGGCCGACGCCTTCGAGGTAAGACCGAATCGAGGCCGGCTCCGTCAGGACCGCGACTCTCCTGGAGACCGGTCTGACGACCGGTCTCTCAGAGTTTGCCTGCGGCAAACTCCTGCATGCGGCCACCACAGTCGGGGTATTCGCCCAGGACAGGCGATGGGGGCAAGGCCGGTGGGCCGATTCATCGGGCTCGTTTTCGCTCGATCATGAAGGCGGCGATCCTGGCGACTGCCCGGGTCTGTCGCCGTCGGATCCGCGGATCCTCGACTACACCAAAGCGCCGCGTCCCCTGTTCCCCCTGGATGATCTGCCGGAATGGAGCGTCCCGGCTAGGGCCTGATCACGGTGCCGGCGGCGCGGCGGGCGTCACCCCACAAGATCGTGCCGCCGACGATTTTTCCCGGCGGAAAGCGGGCGGCCAGCTCTTCGTTCAGATCAACCCCGTGACCGGGTTTGCCGCTGGGCCACATGTAGCCGTTGCGCACTTCAGGCACCCCGGGGAACACCTCCTTCAGCGTCTCATGCGTGTTCCGGTAACAGCAAGCCTCCTGGATACCGAAATTCCACACGTTCATGTCGAGCATGAAGTTGCAGGCGTGCCCGACCGGGGACACGTCGGCGGAGCCGTGCCAGGCGGTGCGCACGTTGAAGGCTTCGCACAATGCCGCCAGCTTACGGGCCGGGGTGATGCCGCCGATCGTGGACACGTGCACGCGGATGAAATCGAAGAGCCGGTCCTTGATCATGGGGACCATCTCCTGCGAATTGCTGTAGAGCTCACCCATGGCCAGGGGCGTGCAGGTCTGCTCGCGTATCAGGCGATGGTAGTCGTTGTCCTCCGGGGCGAGGACGTCCTCCAGGAAGAAGGGCTTGTACTGCTCCACATCTTTCGCCAGCGCGATGCCCTGGATGGGCGGCAGGCGCTCGTGGACGTCATAGAGGATTTCGGGATTGGCACCGAAGGTCGTGCGGAAGTGCTCGAAGGCATTGACGACGTCGCGGGCGTCAGGCCCCGGCTCGAAGACGTTCACCCTCTCGTCAGTCACCTTGTGGGTCACGACCGACGGACCCTCGCCCTGCGGCCTGTCGGGATGCCATCCGCCCAACTTCAAGTGGTGGAAGCCCTGCTCCAGCAGGGAGTGGATGTCTTCCTCGTATTCGGCGCGATCGCCTCCATAGGGGATCACGTACACGGCCGCTGCCTCGCGCGACTTGCCGCCGAGCAGGTCGTAGACCGGCATCCCCGCCACCTTGCCCTTGATGTCCCACAAGGCCTGATCGACACCGCTGATCGCATTGTTGAGTACCGGTCCGTTGCGCCAGTAGGCGGACACATTGCAAGACTGCCATATGTCCTCGATCTCGGCCGGGTTCTTGCCGATGAGGAAGGGCTTGAGGTAGTCGTCGACGGCCTTGCCCACGGCCGTCACCCGCGAGAAGAACGAGGCGCATCCCAGTCCGTAGAGCTCGGGCTCGTCCGTCTCCACCTTGACGATGCAGAGGGTCCGCGCCCCGGGCGGCGCGGTGATGATCGCCCGGACATCGCGAATCGTCAGCGCACTCATCTCATCCCCTCCTGCTGCTGGCCTTCGTCGACATGGAACAGCCCGCCCGCGCGACGCGCAGGGGCCGTTTGGTGAGTCGCTGGCCGTAGTATAGCTTGACGTGCAGTCCGGGGCGAGTCGGTCGTCGCCCCCTGGGTGAGCAGAACCAACGGGAGGTCAAAGCCATGCTGGAGGTCCACAACGGTGTTCCCAACACCGCCGTACGCGAAGCCGTGCTGTTCCCGTTCGACAACCACAGCATCCCGTTCAGCACGGGACTGCGGTTGCAGCTGATCCCGGGGAAGACGCCCTACAACAAACCGCCCATCGTCCTGCGCAGCGGCAGTCCCGGCGACCCGGATGACCACGAGGTCACCTTCTACGGAACCGTCATCGAGATCGACGGCCAGCTGCGCATGTGGTACCAGGCCAAGAGCAGCCACGACCGGGGCAGGCGACTCGCCTACGCCGTCAGCGAGGATGGCGTCGACTGGGAAAAGCCCAAGCTGGGTCTGGTGGAGTTCAACGGCACGAAGGAGAACAACATCGTCGACCTCTTCGGCGGCCAGTCGGGCGTGGTCAGCTGTCCGATCCTGTACGAGCCGGACGACCCGGATCCGAGCCGCCGCTTCAAGATGGCCATCGAGTCGGGCCAGTACAAGGTCCAGCAGGCCGTCGCCTACAGCGCCGACGGCCTGCGCTGGAAGGAGTCACCGAACAACCCGGTGGGGCCCGCCCAGGAAACGGGCAGCGTCGTCAAGCACAACGGCTGCTATTACGTCACCTCCCAGGACGAGCTCGGTTACCACGGCTCACACTTCGGCATCGCGCGCAAGATGGTGACTTTCGCCTCGTACGACTTCGAGACCTGGACCCGGGCGTCCTGCCTCAGCTTTCAGCGGGACAACATCCCGCCGCGCCCGATGGCGCCGCATCACAACATGTCGGAGGAGGCCCACCAGGGCGCCATGCTGTGGAGCCGGGGCAACGTCATCATCGGGGTGTACGACATGTGGCACGGCAACCCGATGGGCGAGCAGACCCTCATCGACATCGACTTGGGCATGGTGGTCAGCAACGATGCCCTGCATTACCGCGAGCCGATTCCCGACTTCAAGCTGATCCCGGCGGCCGGCGAGCTGGAAGCGCCCACGGGATTCGGCAAGGCCCTCACGCACGCCCACGGTCCGGCCATGCTCAACCGCGGCGACCGGACCATGATGTGGTAAGGCATGTTCTTCGGCGACGGGATCCGGCTCGCTACGTGGCACCGCGACCGGCTCGGCTGTTTCGAGACCTTCGAAGAGGTGTTGCGCGGCGAGGAGGAGTTCTTCCCCATCACCCGTCCCGAGCCCCACTGCATCTCCTGTGCCATGAACGGGAACGGCTCACCGGTGAAGGTATATGCCAACGTCACCGCCTCGCCGCACGGCCCGCTCACGGTCGAGGCGCTGGACGAGCAGTTCCGGCTGCTGGCGGGCTTCTCCGGCGACGATTGCGTGCCACTGGTGGACGACGGGCTGCGCCAGCCGGTCGTGTGGCGGGATGGGGACGCCCTGCCGGGTGACGGTGGGCCGTTCCGGCTGCGGGTCAACTACGGGGGCGGGATGAGGCCTGAGGATGCCAGGCTCTACGCGCTCTACGTGACGGAAGAGGGCTGAACGGGTACGAGCTCCGCGACGCCACCGGCCGCCGCGACCATCGCGCGCGGCGACCGACGCTGCGTCAGTCTCTCCGGTGGTTTGCCATGCGGGCCTTGTCCTCGTCGGACAAAAACGGCATGACCCCCTTCACGAACTCGGCCATCGTCTCCTCGAGGGTGGCGCTGGTGGTGTCGAGGACGAGCTTGTTCTCGATCAGGCTCGCCTCGAACTCCTCCTCGAATCGGGCCAGGACGCACTCGACGTCTTCTGCTTTCACCACGCCCCGGGTGGGTTCGCCGAACGGCTTCGAGTTGGGCTGGCGCGCGACGATCGCCGGGTCGGGGTAGGTGTTCGCGGCCATCCGTGCCCGGATTACCTCCGACGCAGCCTTCATCAGGACGAGGACCGTGTGGGGCGCGATCTGGAGAATCTCCTCCTCCATGATACGGGCCATCTCCGTTCGCTGACCTTCGGGACTGCGCAGCGGCGCGTCAGAGTCGGCCCCGCCGTAGCCGTAGTAGAGCGGCGCGTAGACCGCTTCCTCGATGTAGCACCCCATGAGATTGTGGTCGGGCTGGCTGTAAAACCCCGGCGACAGGTGATAGGCGATCAGAAAGCGCTGAAACATCTCCTTGACCTGTGGGTGGGCGGCCACGTAGCTGGCGGCTGCCTCTTCAGATAGCTCGGTAGAGGGAATCGTGAAGTGGTCGTGGAAGTGGCTGCTGAACCCCATCGTCTCCTCCGACCACTCGACGATCTCGGTCGCCAACGTCGTCTTGCCCGCAAACTCACAACCGATCAGGATGATATTCATAGCAAGGCTCCTTTCTAGCTCGCCAGGGCCGCCAGATTCTCCGGCGCGCGCTCGATGTAGCCGAGGGTGTCGGGATGATTCTCCAGAAGGCCGCGCGGCTCGAAGTTGAGGACGCCGGGATAGTCGACCTTGCCGACCATCTCGAAGAGCTCGCGCCACTGGATTTCGTCGCCGTCGACGAGGGGTGGATGGTGATCCGCGCCATCCTTGAAGCCGTGCAGGTGCAGGTGGCGCAAACGGTGCCCGCATTTCTCGAGGATGGCGGTCGGGCCGCCGGGCTGGGTCATCGGGTTGATGCCGTCGGGGGTGCGCTCGTGGCCGATGTCCAGGATCATGCCGACCTGCGGGTGGTCCATGCGGTCCAGGAACGCCACCCGGTCATCCACGGTGGTGCCCTCGCGCCCGAAATTCTCCACCGTGATGACGGCGTCGGTCGTCTCGATGTGCCGCGCCAGCTCTTCGTAGCTCTTCTCCACGACCTCGTCAGCCTCTCTGGCGTGCGACCCCCAGAGGGTGCCGCCCAATTTCAGCAGCGTATCGATCTGGCGCCGGCACAGGTCGACCCGCTCACGGCGCTCAGCTTCGCTGCCCAGATCGCTGAAGTTGGTCTTGTAGGCATGGTAGGCGGCGATCTCGACGCCGCACTGGCGGCAGGTTTCGCCGACATGCTCCATGGAGCGCCAATCGCCGACGTCGTACTGCTCGGGGCTCTCCAGCAGCTCGATGCGGCGGATGCCGTGCCGGGTCAACTCCTCGAGGGCGGCTTCGCCGAAGGGACGGTAGCCGAGGAACACCAGGGTGGAGATGGAGAGGCGCTGTCTGATTCCTTCTGCAGTGGTGAAAGCGTCGGTCATGTCCGTTCCTCCTGTGAGCGAGATCGTGGCCTATCGCAGTGTCCCCGTCGCTGGAATATGTCGACATTCCTGTGCCTGAGCGCAACACAACCGTGGACTGAGGCGAGGTAGATCCAAGCAAAAGAATGTCCGGCGCACAACCCCTTCGACTCGCTCTCGTCGGCTGTGGTGGCATGGGACTGAGACATCTCTACGGCCTGGTCAAGCTCAGGCGCTGCGGCTTCGACAACGTCGACCTGGTGGCCGTCTGCGACATCAACGCCGACTTCGCCGCCCACGTCGCCGCGGTCGCCCAGAGCGAACTGGGCACGGCGCCCAATGTATACACTGATCTGTCGCAGCTCTTGAGCGCCGAACGGGATCTGGACGCCCGTCCATGTTGCAGCGCTGATGGGACGGTCGCCCGCAGTGGGGCTGAGACCGCTTTTCAGGCAGACACGATGGAGGCAAGCGATGGAGAATCTCGAGCGGTATATCGCCATCGACAACAAGTGCGCCTGGCCGAATCTCACCCTCATGCCTGACGGCAGCATCGTGGCGAGCATTTTCGGCGAGCCCTGCCACCAGCTGTGGGAGGGATCGTCGGAGTGCTGGGTCAGTCGTGACGGCGGTAGACTCTGGTCCTTCGTGTCGATTCCCGTCCCCCACGAGCCCGGGACGTGCCGGGGGGATCTGGCCGCCGGCCTTACCCACGAGAATGCCTTCCTGGTTCTGTGCGCCGGCCGCAAGTTTACTCCACCCAGAGGACAGCGGCTGGATCTATTTCAGCGATGACGATGGCCGCACCTGGGGCGACGCCCGGCTGATCGGGGCGGACAGCTACAACGAAACCGACCTGCTGTACCTGGGAGACGACAGGCTGCTGGCCGCCAGCCGGTCGAGGGGTGGCGGCGAGACCTTCATATTCGCCTCCACCGACTGCGGACAGACGTGGACCAACCGTGGGCCAGCGACGCTGGCCTTGCAGATGCCGGCGCAACTGTGTGCCCTGCAGGACGGCGCCATCTTGCTGACCTACGGTGTGCGCAACAGGGGCATGCTCGGTGTGTGCGCCCGCGTCAGCCGGGACGAGGGCCGGACATGGGATGCGCCGCGGGTGCTGTTCAACACGACCGTCAACATCGCCAATGCCAGCCCGGAGGGAGTCGACGGCGGCTATCCCTCCAGTGTGCAGTTAGCTGACGGCACCATCGTCACCGCCTACTACTGCCAGCGCATCGCGACGCACCAGCGCTACCACATGGGGGTCGTGTTGTGGGTGGACTGATGGCGCCCGCAAGAATTGATTAGAGAAACTGGCCGCCCTGGTACCGCCACGGCGCCTCAACCTGGTGTGCTATCATGGCATCTTGGCGCCCAACGCCGCCGGCCGGGCACAAATCGTACCGGGACCGAAACAAGCCTCCGAAGCGGACACCTGTGCACATACCGAGTATACCCCCGCCCAACGCCGGCACCGCCTGGCCTGGGCTGACCTCCTCCGGAGAGTC
>CAZENU010000065.1:0-10502 GCA_964513735.1 uncultured Dehalococcoidia bacterium | reverse complement strand
CGCAACGTACGAGTGGAACCACGGCGTGGGTGACGTACTCAACTCGCTGATCTCGGCGGGTCTAACGATTGAGTTCTTCCACGAGTTCCACTTCTCCTCATACAGGGCATTCCCGATGATGGAAAAGGGCGACGACGGCTGGTGGAGGCTACCCGAGCACCAGGAGTCGGTACCGCTGCTCTACTCCGTCAAGGCGACCAAGCCCCTGGAGGTCACCTCGCGATGACTGGTGGCAAGAAAAACGTCGTCAGCGTGTCGTGGGGAGACCACCTCGTGTTCGGGGACGGTGACGGCAGGCTGGACACGCCCGAGGTCCTGCGACGGCGCCTGGACGTGTGGCGCGACGAGCTCGGAGCGCGGACGCTGCACTGGCGGCAAGACCGCACCCGAAGCCAGGGCCGCACCCAAACTGCTCCCGGCTACCGGCCCGGCGAGCGCATGGAAAACAGCCTGGACGTCGACTGGGACGACTTCGAGGTGGTGCCCGCCCTGGCGCGCGAGGCCGGAATCAAGACATATCTGTACGTGGTCATGTTCGACGAGGGCTGGCCTCTGCCGTCCAAGGTAGAGCGTAAGACCAGCTTTCACAACTCCGGCCACGGACAGGAAGTTGCATGGCAGAGCGATTTCACCATCGCTCATCCGGAGTACCTGACGGTGGACCGCTCTGGGCAGCATCGGCAGTGGGGAGTGCTCTCCATGGCCTACCCAGAGGTACGGGACCACCTGTGCCGGAGCTTTCAGCGGCTGTTGGACGCTCATGACTTCGACGGCCTGTTCGTCTGTCTTCGCTCCCAATCAAAGCCGGCGGAGTTCGCGGACCAGTTCGGATTCAACGACCCGATCCGCGACGAGTACCTTGATCGGCATGGACGCGACATCCGCACAGAGGACTTCGATTTGCAACTCTGGCGGGACCTGCAGGGCGAATACTTGACTCAGTTCTTCGCCGAGCTGAGGGAGGTGACCCGGGAGTCCGGGCACCGGCTGGGAGTCGGCTGTGCCCGGGGAGACGTGGTCGGCCCGCCCCTCGGCAACGCGACGCTCCTGTGGCGCGATTGGATAGAGCGCGGACTCATCGACGACCTGGTCATCAATCAGAGCTCGTCGCAGTGTCCGTCTCTTTGGATTCGGCTCTGGCCGATGCACAGGGGCTCGGACTATGTCCAGGACTACCGGACGGGTGCCAGCATGCCTGACATCGAGGAACAGCTGACGGGGGCATACGGGCCGGCAATAAACGGAAAGCCGACGGAGCTATACGTCGCAAGGCAGTGGAGCGAGCCGTTGCCTAGCGAGGAGGCGGCGCTGCAGGCCCACGACGCCGTGACCGGTCTGGTTTTCAGCTCCTTCCGCCACGACAACGCGGAGCGCATTCTCGCGCATCGCGGTGACTGGACCGTCTAGCAGGGCGCTGATCTGTAGTCTACCTCGACACTCATCCGGCAGCCACCGGCCGGCGGCCGCATCTCGACGCCCGCTGTGCGCATCCAATGACCCGAACGAGGAGCCTGCCATTCGATGGACATCGTCATTTCACCTGAGGCCATAACGCTCATCAAGCGTCGCGGTGGCAGGGCGGCCATAGACCTCATACCTCCCCTGGGCTGAGGCGGACGCCCAGAGGTGTCCGTGGACATCTACCTGAAGCGGAAGGACCTGTCCCGCTACTACGCCGCCCGGACCGACAACGTCGTCATCCTGCTGTCCTAGAAATTGGGGATATGGGCGCAGTCGATCTCCATTTCGGCCAAGCACTTCCTGTTCTGGACCTCCTTCGACGTGGAGGTGGTCCCGATACACGCCCACGCACCCGGGGTTACCTGACAGCACCGTTAGGCCGCCGGGTCCGGCGGCACCCACTTCGACCCTGCAAGTCCATATTCAACGTCCAGCAGCAACTGATCGACAGACGGTCCCACGCTTGCCGATCCTCCCCTCCTAGGTTTTGCACAAGAAGTACCACATAACGTGAATTGCCCTTCGACAAGCTCAGGACGAACGGTGAATTTGAAGCTACGTTCGTGGTGAGCCTGTCGAACCACATCCCACAGCACCGAGGGATTGAGGAAGCGGGGCCATTCGGGCACAGATACAGGGTGGGCGGGCTATCGAAGACAATAACGATGCCTCAATCCTAAGTACGGCCGGGCTATCGGAATTGGAACGAGTACAGCTTGGCGTTCTTGAAGTAGATTCGTAGTTTGATGGGCCTCCCCGCGAGGCTGCTCACGTCCGGGCTGCCGTTCCACGAGACCACTTGGGCTATCCCGCTCGTCGTAATCGGGTCGGCGTTACTCAGGTCGAACCCGGGGATCGGGTTGTGCTGGGACGTCAGGACCTGAACCCGCACCTCGCAGGGTCCCGCTCCCCACTGCTGCACCGCGGCCTCGACGTTCAGGTGCAGCCGCGATCCCGAGAACCCAAAGGCCCGCGTCACCATCTGGCTGTGCTCCGGGACCTTGGACCGCAGCGGCACGGCGTCCGTCGCCACGCCCTTGGCGCCGTCGAGGGAGACGAAGCCGTCCAGCCGCGACACGGCCAGGCCGATGGCGCCCTTGGCCCTGTCGCCGAGCTGAATCAGCGTCTCCGGGGACCGCCAGTTCCGGGCCATGTAGTAGGTGAGGATGCGGTCGCCGTGTACTATCGGCGCGAAGCCGTAAAGCGAGACCGAGTCGAATTCAGTGCCGGAGCCGCGCAGGATGAACGGCTCCTTGTACCTCCGGTCGTATCGCACGCCGTCGCGGCTGAACACGAACTGCGGGTGGTGGGTCATGTCGGTCGTCTTGAAAATCCAGAGCGACGCGACATCCAGTCTCTCGTAGGCGGTGGCGAACATGCCGTAAAACTCCGTATCGGGAGGGTCGTCATCGTCGGGCACGAGTATCGTTTCGGGCTCACTCCAGTGCACCATGTCGGGACTGTCGGACCGGCCGATCACGCGCTTCCCGTAGGGGCAGCGACGGTGCAGGCAGTTCTCCATGAGCGCCGCGTATGTCTCACGCACCGAGTCCCAGTACACCGGCCCCCAGACTCCGCTGGTGGCCTCGTCTATCACCGGGTTGCCCGGGTGGCCTGTCCACGTTATCCCGTTGGGTGATGTGAACAGGTGCAGCGTCATCCGCGGCAGTGTGGTGTCTCTGGTAGCCACGAGGCTCTTGAAGCGCCGGGCCGGGTCGCTCTCGTGGGGGTCCAGCATGACCTCGCGCCAGATCAGGCGCTCCACGTTGCCCCAGGGCGGCAGGATGTTGTTCTGCTTCGAGCCGTCGTACTCGACGAGCCCCAGCGAAGGCCGTTCCCAGTGGACACCGTCGTCCGAGGTGGCCAGGCAGATGCCCGGCCCCGAGTCCCATTCTCCGCTCACGACGATCTGACCGTCTCCCCGTCGTGCCGAAAAGGTGCGTGGCCGGTACCACATCTTGAAGGTGTCGTCCGCCGGATCGAAGGCGATGCCGATCAGCGTGAGGTCCCGCTCCTCCCAGGGGAGCTTCGACTCCAGCACCGGGTTGTCCTCGACCTTCTCGGCCGGGTTCAACGCCCGTCTGGTGTCGGTAAGGCTTTCGACGATGTAGTCGTCGAGGAGAAGCTGTTTTTGGGAGCCGATGTCGATGAGGGGCATGGACGGGCCTCCGACGGGAAGGGT
This sequence comes from uncultured Dehalococcoidia bacterium, assembly GCA_964513735.1. Taxonomy (GTDB): domain Bacteria; phylum Chloroflexota; class Dehalococcoidia; order Lucifugimonadales; family CAZENU01; genus CAZENU01. Next base: position 6,859 of record CAZENU010000065.1, on the reverse strand, counting down.
ATGGGGTACAGGGTACGGGGTAAAGGGTCTGAGGGCTAGAGGTTGGGGGTATCAGGAGTCCCCGTCGCCGCAGCGCTCCCAAGCACCGCAGCCGACGGGAGCGGTATCCCCAGGAAGGGATGCTGTTGCAGGTCGATGGGGGCCGCCATGACTGGCTGGTGCCTCCACCATCGATCAGGCCAACAAGGCCCTGTGGGACTTCCTGCCACGCTTCAATCAGCCCTGTGGGTTGGTGCTATACTCCACACACTACGCCGGGGCAGGTTGTTCTTGTAAGGCCGGCGTCTCATTGGAGGACTAGATGGCTACCAGGCTGGAGACGCTTGTCGCCGACTCCAGCGATCGTGACGAGATTCTCCAGGAGATTCAGGACCGCGTGCTGTGGCTGGCGGTCTACATGGTGGACTACGCCAACAACGTCCGCCCCAACTCCGGAGACCTGAAGGTCGGTGGCCACCAAGCGTCCAGCTCGTCGGTGGTGACGGTGCTGACGTACCTGTTCTTCGAGTACATGAAGGCAGGGGATCGCATCTCGATCAAGCCCCATGCCTCGCCGATCTACCACGCCATCCAGTACTTGCTGGGCAACCTGGCGCCCGAATACCTGAAATCGCTGCGAGGGCTGCACGGTCTTCAGGCGTACCCCAGTCGGACCAAGGATCCCGATGGCGTCGACTTCTCCGCAGGCCCCGTGGGACTGGGCGCGGTGGCTCCGAACTTCGCCTCACTGACCGAGGCTTACGTTCAGGCCAGACTGGCCCCGGAGACGAAAGTCGAGCGGCGGTTCATTGGCCTGCTGGGCGACGCCGAACTGGACGAGGGCGTCGTGTGGGAGGCCATCGCCGATCACGCCCTGGCTGACGCGGAGAACGTTCTGTGGGTGGTCGACCTGAACCGACAGAGCCTGGACCGCGTCATCCCCGGCATCCGCGTCCGGGCCTGGCGGGAGATGTTCGCCGCCAACGGCTGGCGCGTCGTCGACGCCAAGTACGGCAAGAAGCTGCAGGCGGCCTTCGCCGAGCCCAATGGGGAGCTGCTGCGCGCCTCCATCGACGGGATGTCCAACACCTTGTACCAGCGACTGCTCAGGGTCAACGCCGCCGTCGTCCGCGAGTGGATGCCGCGCACCAGCCGCTTTCCGGGCGACCTGGGCCGCCTGCTGGCGCGGTGGGACGACGCGGAGCTGCACGATTTACTGACGAACCTGGGCGGACACGACTTCGCCGAGCTGCGCGATGCCTTCGCGAGCGTGGACCTTGCGAAGGGGCCCAACGTCGTGTTCGCCTATACCCTGAAGGGATGGAAGCTGCCGTTCATCGGCGATCCCAGGAACCACTCGGCCACGCTGAACCGAGAGCAGATGGAGGCCGTCGGCGTCGAGTTGGGAATCGACAAGGACAACCTCACGGCGGCCTTCGATCCGGAGAGCTCGCCCGGCCGGGCGAGCCGCGAGGCCGCCGAGCGCCTGCAGGTGGGGGTGAAGGTGCCGAAGGCCGTCCCCTCGCTCGAAATCCCCGACGGTTTTGACAGGGGCTATCGCGGCATGATGTCGTCTCAGCAGATATTCGGCCTGGTGCTGACCGACATCTCCCGCAACGTGCCCGAGGTGTCGGAGCGGGTGGTGACGGTCAGCCCGGACGTGGCCAGCTCAACCAACCTGGGCGGTTGGATCAACAGGGTAGGGGTCTGGTCCCGAGACGAGCGCGAGGAGCTGCCGGAGCACGAGGGCGCACAGGCACTCCAGTGGGTCGAGTCGGACAGCGGACAGCACATCGAGCTCGGCATCTCGGAGAACAACCTGTTCATGATGCTCGGCCAGCTCGGTCTCTCCTGCGAGATGAACGGCGAGTTGCTGTTCCCCATCGGCACTCTGTACGACCCCTTCGTGCTGCGGGGCCTAGACGCCCTGGTGTACAGCACCTACTCAGGCGGCCGGTTCATCATCGTTGGCACCCCGTCGGGGATCACCCTGGGACCCGAGGGGGGCAGCCACCAGTCCGTGGTCACGCCCTCAATCGGCGTCGAGTTGCCCGAGATGGCCTTCTATGAGCCCGCCTTCGGCCAGGAGCTGGAGTGGATACTGCTGAACGCACTCGGCAAGATACTGCGCCGCGAGGAGTCGACGTACCTGAGACTGACCAGCAGGCGGATCGACCAGGGGCTGTTTACAGTCCCTTCCACGCCCTCCGCCCGCGAGGCGCTGCGGCGGCAGGTGCTGGCGGGGGCGTACAAGCTGGTTGACCGCGGTCAGGAGCCCGAGTACGGACGCGACTACAACATCGTCAACATAATGGCCTGCGGCGCGATGGTGGCCGAGGCCGTCGAGGCCAGCAACACACTGTTGGAGGAGGGCATCTTCGCCAATGTCATCAACGTGACCGGCCCGGGCCCGCTATACAGGCGCTTCCAGGCGTCGATCGGGACCAGCATGCGGGGCGAGGGCGACGTGCCGCCGTTCCTGGAGGACGTCATCACGTTGAGGGAGCGCACGGCGCCGGTTGTCACGGTCGCCGACGGCCATTCCCACTCGCTGGCGTGGATCGGCGCCGCGATGAAGACGGCGACCTTCCCCCTCGGCGTCAACCGCTTTGGGCAGTCGGGCAGCCCCGCGGACCTCTACCGCGAGTACGAGATCGACGCCGAGAGCATCATGGCCGCCTGCTTCGGCGCACTGGGGACGTGATCGCCTGCATCCGGGCGCAGAACCTGAGGTGCGGTTGTGGCGGGGACTGCCGACCGGGCCATGGAGACCGCCACCTCCAGGCCCTTCGCTTCGCTCAGAGAGACAACATCACATCCAGAGTGTAGAATGTCGCCTCGTTGGCCAGGAGCGATGAGATGCTGGCCGAGTCCGTGCGGGTCTATTCACTGGAGGTGGCCGAGTCATGCTGCGAGACCATTTCAGAAAAGTGTTTCCCTTAGCTGGACTGGCCGTGCTGGTGCTGGCGATGGCGTGCGGGAGCGACGACGATGACGCGTACGTCCCTGTCGCGCCGGATGGGGCGGCCCCTGCGGCCGCGCAGGTCCAACTAGAAAGCTGTGGAGAGGGAGAGATAGTGGGAACCACTAGGATGAACTACACTGCACCCCCGGCGATGACCATTGACACAAACAAGAGCTACACGGCGACGTTCTGCCTGCAGAAGGACGGTGAGTTCACCGTCGAGCTTTACCCGAAAGAGGCGCCCAACACGGTGAACAGCTTCGTCTTTCTCGCGCGCGAAGGCTTTTACAACGGGGTCACGTTTCACAGGGTGATAGCGGGGTTCATGGCCCAGGGGGGTGACCCCACGGGCACCGGCAGCGGGGGGCCGGGATACCAGTTCGACAACGAGGTCAGCCCGCTCCGGCGGCATGACACACCCGGCACTCTCTCGATGGCCAACTCCGGCGTGAGGAACGGTAAGGGGACCAACGGCAGTCAGTTCTTCATCACGTTCACTGACACCGGATTCCTCGACGGCTACAACGCGGACGACACGCCGAAGGACTGCGCCAAGGAGTCGTGCCACACGGTGTTCGGCAGGGTGATTGAGGGCATGGACGTGGCCAACGCCATCACCATCCGAGACCCCGCCACTTCGAGAACGCCCGGGGACGCCATCAAGACGATCATCATCAAGGAAAGCGGCTAGGAACTAACACCGGACGCCCGCGGTCGAAACCGCGGGCGTCCGGCTGATGTACTGGCCGTGGTCCGACAGGTTCACGAGTAACTGCGTGCCGTACCGCACTGGTAGGGGCGGGTTTCAAACCCGCCCCTACCAGTGCCAGCGACAAAGATGGTTCCTACCCCAAAACCGCTACAGCTACTTCCATATATACGGCCCCGATGCCACGTCGGGGCATACGGGTGATCACCATGAACGGGAAGATGGGCTGCTAGTCGTCGCTTCCACCTGCCGGTAGCGCCAGCGGCCTTCTCAGGAACGTGAAGAGCTTGCCTTCAGTGCCGATCCAGGTCTTGTCGTAGACGGAGGCCTCGGTGACCAGCGGCTGGTTGTTGACCCTCACCGTCGGATGCTCGCCGTAGCCGCGAATGACGATCTGGTCGCCGCTGAACTGGAAGAGCAGCCCGTCTAGGGCCGGTACCCCCAGCTCGCTGCCGCGGACCGTGCTCCTGAAGAACAGGTCCAGCAGGGGATGGCGCTGCACCTGCGAGAAATCGACCAAGGGCGTACCACGGTCGTCATACAGATAGCCGTGGGGCCTGGTCCGTGTCAACCAATAGCCTGCCGCCGCGCCGGGTACAGCCAGCATCAGCGCCAGGGTGACGGCCAGCCCCCAGGAGAACCCGCTATCCCTCGTCGGCGCAGGGACTACCGACGTCACCGGCCGCGGGGCCGGATCGATTGTCCGGACCGTCGCGGGCTCCGAGGCCGTGATCACTTCGGCGACCGCCGGTGACACGGCGTCCAGTGTAAACGGGCTGGACGTCTGAGTGTGAATCCTTCCGGCATAGCTGAGGCTCAGGGTGAGCGACAGGGCGTGCCGGCCCGCTTCCTGGGTCGTGAAGAAGACATCGAACTGCCAGGCGGGCCCGTTGCCGTAGAGCCTTCTGGGCTCGAGCTCGACAACGCCCGACCTGCCGGCCTCGGAGACGAGGGACGCGACCAGCGTGTCCTCCTCGACGGGATAAGGGTCGCCGTCTACGTGTACCGACACAGTCGCGACCATGGTCCGCTCTCCGGGGACCACCTGGTCGATGGCGACGCGCTGGACGTCAATGGCCGGGAAGCTGTCGGCGTATAGCTGCGAGAGCGACGTGATGGTGTGTTTGTAACGGTCCCAAGAGAGCTCCAACTCCACGTCGTAGGTGCCTCGCGCCTGCAGGGGAGGCATGATGATGGAGAAGTAGCCGTCTCCCGGGACACCGTCGCCGCGCGTACCGTCGTCCCGCAGCTCGAAAACCCGGGTCGTGCCGTCCGGGGCCGTGATGTTGGCGAACAGCCGTACGTCCTCCAGCACCGCGGTGCCGGCGCCGTCCTTCACGTAGGCCGTGATCGACACCGGCTCGCCCAGAGCGACGGGGCCCGACGATCGGAGAACGAGGCTGAAGCGGTTGGTCTGGTGCACCCATTTGGACACTTGTCCAATCAGTCCGCGCGCGTCGACCCGCCAGGTCCCGGGGGTGGGATCGACGAGCCGCCATGCGACCATGTGCGGCGTCTCGACGACCCGGTAGTTGGTCAGGTCGTTGGCCGAGACGTTGAAGCCCGAGGGGCTGGTCAGGACCAGCGAGCCGAACGGGTTGCTCTTGAAGATCAGGAACGTCGCCTGTCGCGTCCCGGGCAGGATCGTGACCAGGGTCGACATCACCTCGCCGTATCTTAGCGATCGGGAGCCGACCGCGGACAGGGAGCCCTCGGCGTCGTGACGGAGGATGGCGTCTCCCACCGGCCCGAGATCGGAAGCCTCCGAGAGATCGAACAGCCTGCCGCCGCTGTCGGTGGCGAGGGAGCTCAGGAACGCGACTGCGTCCTCGGTGGAGCCGCTGAGTGCGAGTCCGTCTACGTGCCAGCCATTGGCCGCGAAGGCTGCCGCAAGGGCGGGTCGATGGCTCGCGTGACGGGTGAAGTCTGCGTCGGTAGAGCCACCAGCGACCAGGTATACCGATGACCCCGGTGCGGCCTCCCGGACCGTCAGGAGCGCTAGGGCCTCCGAGACCGCCTCCAGCAGACTACGGCTTCGTTGGGTAGGCGTATCCAGCATGGCCTCGATCTGGCCTACGAACTCGGGCAGACGGACGTTGCCGCCGCGGAACGGGCCCACCAGTGAGGTCGAGTCTTCCGCCGTGGTGAATGCGATGTACTGGTCGTCCCGCAGTGTCGCCACCAAGCCGACGAGCGACTGGACGAGCTGGACGCCGCCGTCGGCGCGACGTATCGCCTCGCCGTCGGCCATGATCAGCGTCATCTGACTCCCTATCGAGGAGTCGGCGCTGGCCGCGTCGGGGGCACCGAACTGAGGCGCCGCGAACAGGGCTAGCAGGACCAAAATTACTGCTGGTACACCCACTCTGCTCATCTTCCACCTCCGCTTATGAACAAAGGTTAGTCAAAGTACCGAATTTCAGTCAATGAATTGGTGGGTCTCCCTTTCGCGAATCGGCCTTTGGTCGCAGGCCCCTCGATACACCTTGATTCGGCTTTGCACCAGAAGTCACACTGCGGGAGATGGTTCGACAGACTCACCACGCACGTAGCTTCAAATTCACCGTTCGTCCTGAGCTTGTCGAAGGGCAATTAGCGTTACGTGGTACTCCTTGTGCAAAGCCCCCCGATGCCCCATCGGGGGGCTCGGGGTGAACGGCCGTGGGATATAATCCGGCCGGCGGTCACAGATACGGGGACATTGGGATCGAAGGACGGAGCTGGAGTTGGTTGAACGGAGAGCCAGCGTGCGATCGGGCGGACCCTCTTGTTGTCGCGGCTGGCGCCCGATGACGGTTGGGGGGTGCCTAGCGGTCGTTGCCCTCGTGGCGGTGCTCGCGGCGGCCGCCTGCGGTGGAGGCAGTGCAGGCGGGGAGGACAGGGAGCCGCCGGAGTCTTTAAAAGGGGTCGTCGTGCGGGTGGAGGCCCGCTCGCTGACCGAGCTGGAGTTCATTGACGTTCAGGACGACACGGGCTTCGTCTGGCGATTCCAACCGGGCGAGCCCTACCGTGGCCTGATGCCGTCCCACCTCAGAGAGCACATGGTCCAGGGCCTGCCGGTGACGGTCATGTACCGTGCGCTGGGCGACGTCCTGGTGATGGAGGACGTCACGGACTAGCGTAGCGACGGCTGTCCGGGGACCACGCCGGCCCGCCTGCTCCTTACACGACAGCTCCCTGCACTGCGCCAAAGCAGGCCGCTGCCG
>CAZENU010000064.1:0-10582 GCA_964513735.1 uncultured Dehalococcoidia bacterium | reverse complement strand
GGTCAGCGCAACGAGCATGCCGAACGCGACCGTCTGGGTCATTGCCATCAGCTTCTTGCGGTCTACGCTATCGGCCAGAGTGCCACCGTAGAGCGCGACGGGCATCTGGAGTAGCTGGACGGTCCCCAGCAGCCCAAGCTGCGCCGCGGAGCCCGTTTCGTCGTAGAGCCACTGCGCGCTGATCAGCATGCGCAGGATCATCGTGACCGACATCGCGATGCCGCCCGCCCACAGCAGGTTGAAGTCGCGGTGGGCAAAGATCGCCCAGGGCCTGGCATCGCTCGCGGTACGGCCGGAACTCTGGTCGTCGGCCATCAGGCGGGGAGAGTGGGGTAGGTCGGGAATTTGAGCACCGCAGAGACGATAACGTGAGGCTATCGGTTCGTCAACGTCGATGGTCTTGCGAGCGCCGTACTGGTACAGGAGCACAGTCGCGGCCGATTCACCACATCATCGATCGGCGCGCCATATAAGGTGTCCACCTGTGATAGCCTTCTAGGGTCTGGCGGCTACACTACATCCAAGTTGAACATGGAAGCCGGGTGAAGAGCGTTGGAACTGCAGCCAGCGCGCATCTTTCGACGACGGCATTTACAGAAGTGAAGTTATGGTAGATACCCCTGGAGCATCTAAATGGCGCTGATCGACATCGGCTCTCACAAGCAGCTCTTCGTCGACGACTACCTGATCGAGTCGATGACGGACACGATGCCGGTGATGAACCCGGCGCGGAAGGTCGAGAACAACCCGGTCCTGCAGCCCGAAATGCCGTGGGAGGGCAACGACGTCCGGCCCAGGCACATATTCTTCGACGAGCAGGACCGCGTCTTCAAGATGCTCTACCAGGCGAAGTCCTACTCCGGCCGGCAGGGAGACGGGGAGGTCATCGTCGTCGGGCACAACGACCCGCCGATCAACTGCCTGGCGCTCTCCGAGGACGGCGTCCACTGGGAGAGGCCGGTGCTAGGCCAGGTGGAGTTCCAGGGCAGCAAGCGAAACAACATCATACCCATGACCGCGATAGAGCCGGAGAAGGGGATATTGCCGCGTACTGGTGCTCCGGCGGCAATCCAGGACCTGCACGAGACCAACCCGACCAGGCGTTTCAAGGCCCTCGGCTGGACCAAGGACACAAACGCGCCGATGCAGGCCTACCTGTACTACTCTCCCGACGGCTTCAACTGGACGCCCTACGAGGGCAACCCAATCTTCGACACGTCGCCGAGGATCGGCCGCTGGGGACCGGCTGACCTGATGGGCTGGGACCCCATCAGGCAGACCTACGCGATCCACATCGAGAACAGCCACCACAGGCGCGGGCCGGCGGGCAAGCGTCTCATCGGCCGGGCGGAGAGCCCGGACATGATCGAGTGGAGCGACCCCGAGACGATACTGGTACCGGACGAGGACGACCCGCCCGACACCGAGTTTTACGCCATGCCCACCATTGCCTACGAGAGGATCTACGTCGCGATGCCGTGGGTCTTCAGTACCACCAACACGACCCATCATCCCGAGCTCGCCTTCAGCCGAGACGGCGTCCACTACCGGCGGGACTACCAGTCGCCTTTCATCACCCGCGGTCACCCGCTGGAGTTCGACGGCACGTCGATATACTCCAGAGTCCCCATCGTCCACGGGGACCGCATCCTGACTTTCTACAACGGCACCAACTGGCGCTCGCCCGAGCAGCTCCTTGCGCTGGGGGACAGGGCGACCGCGGCGGTGGGCCTGGCGGTCACGCCGCTGGACGGCTTCGTGTCACTGGACGGCACCAAGGGCCTGGCCGGGACCACGACGCCCCTGCGGCCCAGAGTCGCTGAGTTCAGCGAGGTGGTCACCCGGTCATTCAGCTTCTCGGGCTCTCGGCTCCATCTCAACGTGCAGACCGCGCTGCAGCAGTGGGGCGCGGGGCCGCCCGAGCTGCGCGTCGAGCTGCTGGAGCCCAACCACGCCTACATCGCCGGCCACGAGTTCAAGGACGCCGACCCGATAACGGCCTCGGGCCTTGACACCGTCGCCTCCTGGGGTGGCCGGTCGGACCTGAGCGGACTCGAGGGTAGGGTGATCAAGCTGCGGTTCTACTTCAAGAACTGCAAGCTCTACTCGTTCCAGTTCCGGTAGACCGAACCGCCGCGAATCGGGACACCGCCGGTGGTCCCCCGGCGAGTACAACCCCTATGAGGCCGGCCTGGGCTTCGCCGTGAGGCGTAACAAGGGCGACTTCCTGGGCCGCCGGGTCCTCGCCAAGACCCGTGCCGGAGGGCTGGAGCGAAGGTTCTCATGCCTGACCCTCAACGACCCCGACAACGAACGCCTGCGGTCTTAGCCGGAAGCGGATACTAGACCGTCTTGTTCTCCAGCCAGTCGAGGGTGACCTCGATCCCAAATCCGGGAGCATCGGATGGGGTCAAGTAGCCGTCCTTGATGATGGCTGTCCCGGGTAGTGCGACCATCTCTTCCAGTGGCACGCCGGGCGGGGACACCCCTTCAGAGCGCTCTCCCCAAGATACGACCGGCATGGCGTACGCCAGATGCTGACCGTAGGGATAGTTCATCCCTGCATGTCCGATGACTGACAGCCCGTGGGCTTCCGCGATGTGGCATATCTTCACGGACGCCGTGATGCCGCCAACCCACTGGACGTCGGGTTGGAAGATGTCGACGAGCCCCTGGCTGGCCGCCAAGGCAAAGGGGTGAACCGTGTACCAGTGCTCCCCCGTGGCAAGGGTCTGCCCCGGTACGCGCGACCGCAGCCTGGCGTAGCTGTCCATATCCTCTGGCAAGAGGCAGTCCTCCAGCCATTTAATGCGATACGGTTTGAGGGCTTCGACCAACCGTACCACGTATTCCACGTTCGAGGACATCCAGGAGTCGACTGCCAGCTCCACGTCAGGTCCGATCTGCTCTCGGGCCGTTGCCACGATCTCCTCGTTCTTTCGCAGCCCTTCGATGCCATCCTCCGGACCGTAGCTCAGAAAGACCTTGACCCCTCTAAACCCCAGATCCAAGAACCACGCCATCGTGGCTTTCCTGTCGTATGCCAGGTCCGTCTGGGATGCGTAGCAGGTAATCCGGTCCCTGACCGGGCCTCCGAGCAGTTCATATACGGGCCTGCCCAAGAGCTTCCCCTTCAAGTCCCAGATCGCGTTGTCCACGGCGCTGATGGCATAGCTTGTAAGCCCGGCCGTCCCGTAGGGCGACGACGCGCGGTTCATCAGATCCCATATCTTCTCCGTCGCCATCGAGCTCTGGCCACGAAGCAGAGGAGCGAAATGGTCGTTGATGATCGAAGAGACTGGTCCGGCCATCGGGGCAAGGCCGAGTCCCCAGGTCCCGTCCTCGGCGGTAACTACACACGCCACTCGCGCCCAATCGGCGGTCCACTTTCGGCGCGGGAATTCCGTCTCGTAACGGGCCATCGGGCTGACGAAGTGCTTCACCTCACGGTCTGGAGCTATGTGAGGCGGAGTTTCAGGGTGAGGCGTCAGGTCCACGGGCACGGCGCGTATCTCTTTGATGTTCAATTGCTTCCTCCTCCTAGCAGACCTTTATCCCTATCTGTCTCATGGACTTTACGTGCAAGGGACTATAGACGACCAGGCGGCACAAGAGGGAGACGTGGTGAAGAACTCGACTTCGGCCGTCGGGACAGTCAAGGTGGAGATCCAGGATGAGAACGGCTCCGCCCTACATGGTTTCGCCCTCAATGACTGCCCCGAAATGTTCGCCGACGAGATCGAAGGCCCGGTTGCATGGCAGGGCGGAGGAGACGTTAGCAGCCTGGCCGGCAAGCCAGTGAGACTACGATTCCGGCTGAACAACGCCGACATTTACGCCTTCAAATTCAACCAGTCTTTAGTGTGAGGGCTGTGTCCGCGACAGGGCCAGAACACGGCCGGCTGAGGTCTCCACGAACGCGGTTTCTATCCAGTTGCCTTCATAATTAGCTTGCCCTGGCGCTCACCAACTAGCTCCCCTCCTGCCAGTATATGGCCATCCATAGCCTGGAGCAGCTCATCTCTGGTCGCGCCGGCAGCAAGATCGAGCTTCGTGTCCAGCGCATAGATTTCGAAGTAGTACTTCTCGATCTCCTGTTTGGGATTCGTCTGACCGGATTGGTCTTGAGGCTTAAATGTACTGAGCATATTTGGCGGGCAGGGCCCAAGGTATCCGACCACGCCGCCGCCGTTGAGCCCTTGGCTGGCGCCATTCGCCAGCGTTTCAATTTCCTCCACGCCTTTAGCCAACTCGGTTACCTCGGCCGGAATGTTCCATATAACCCAGTGGGTCCATAATTCGTCCGATCCCACAAGTTCCGTGCTGTGCATGATCAAAGCGAAGCTCTGGGTCCCGTCTGGTGCGCGGCTCCAGGTCAGTGGGGGCGACAGGTTCTGCGCGTCCGTCGGTGTCAGGTTTGACCGGGCAAAGTACTCTCCCGGCTTGTCCACCCTACCTCCGATGCAGGTGTGCACCTTTGGAATGCGTCGCTTCTCATTGAACACCGGACTGGTAAAAGTCATGCTGAGGTCGAACTGTTGCTGGATGGCAAGTCCGCCGGTGTCTGCTGCGGCCGCGACGGAGGCGCCGCTGGCGGTGTCCTCCTCATCCCCTTCTCTGCTGGCGCAACCGGCGACCAAGAGGGCGGCGAATAGCGTTATGCCCAGTAGGATGAAAACCAATCGAACGTTGCGCATGTTGTACTCTCTTTTTCTCTTGACGCTGCACAATCTTGTCCCACCACGCAATACTATCGACCGTAGACTCCAGATAACGATTGCGCTACACACGCCCCTTTCTTACCCCACTATCGGGCACGTGTAGCACTGGCTGTCACTAGACTATGGGAGAGCAGTGGCGGTGAACGCTCCGCGGCTTGCAGACTTTCCCTCCACTTGTCCGCTCGCGTAGGGCGCTGTTGTCAACTCGTCGGGGGCGCAGGCGGCTCCTGAGCCGCATCATGATGGGGTTGGCGTCCCTGACAGGATTCGAACCTGCGACCCGCTGCTTAGAAGGCAGCCGCTCTATCCACTGAGCTACAGGGACGGCGAAGACCACGCCCCCAGTTTAGCAACCTGCCGGAAAGGCGGTCAACGCGTTCTAGGACGTGCGAACGAAGTGAATGTAGTAGCCGCCCAGCGGTAGAGACCGCACTGACCGGACCTCCAACTCACCCACCTCCGCCAGCGTCGTCAGCCGCCGCTGCACTTCGTTGCCCACAGCACCCCGGAGCAGAGCCGCGGCGAACATCCCCAGCGCCGCAGCCCGAACGTGGCGCAGGCGCCCGGTCGAGCGTCGCGTCGCCAGCGCGGCGACACCACCGGCTATCATGGCACCGATCACCAGGTTGGTCCCGCAGTAGGGCGACACCGCCAGCGAGTTCTCGCCTGCGCGGAGACGGCCCAGCGCCTCTTCGGCCGCGTCGGCGGTCTCCGGACCAGAGATCTTCCCGACGACCAGGAAACCGAACGGCGTCGCCAGTCCGCCCAGTGGGGCAGGGGAGTGCCGGGACAGCAGTATCCCCACCGTCCCGTGCTCGACCGCATGATTCCGCCTCGTCGTCGTTATCGCTCCGAATCTCATACCATATCTTCCGTCCCCGACGGTGCACGGTAGCCGCGTCTAAGGCCTGCTTTCACCAGTTCGCAGTCTCACCCAACTGTAACCCACACGCTAACTCCCCGTATAGTTTGCGGCCACCCAATAGGCCCCAGCCCCGCCCGCGGCCTAAGTTCCGCCGCAGCTTCGTCTCGCCCACTGCCTTCACTTCCGGTATCCATCGTCCCCCTGAAAGGCTTAGAATAGTCTTAGAAAAGACTTGAAAAGCCGTTGACTTAGGTTGAAACCTCGCGGTACATTATAGACAACAAGCTCAGGAGGCTTCCAGATGCTGCGAAAAAAGACGAAAATGATGGCGGACGTAGAGGAGCGGTTTCAGCGTCCATTGGAGGAGATGCTGCCGCCGCTGGTAACGGAGCAGGGGTTGTCTGCCACCGCCGAGGAGATCGGCGTTAGCAAGGCGACGCTGGGCTACTGGCTGCTCAAGCTGGGCATCGATGTCCAGAGAGTCGCGCTGGCGCCGGGCGAGTACCTCGAGGTCAAGAAGGTCTCACCCTAAGGCGTCCGGACGCAGTCCCCAAGGGAGGAAAAAGGGGGGGCTTCTGACGGACGAGTAGCAAAAACGGGCCGAGAGTGCGAGGATGCGTCTGCCAGAGAGGCAACGGGCCCCGCAGTCTCGGCCGGTTCTGTGTCCAGCGGCGATCCAGTGTGGGCCGGCCCACACTGGGAGCGTGCCGGGACCGCGCGGCCGGCAATGAGATGGAAGACGGCTCGGGCCTACACCTCGCGCTTGACCGCCTCGCGGGCGTCTCGCTCTCGTTCCTTCTCCCTCAGCGCACGGCGCTTGTCGTGCTGCTGACGGCCCCGGGCCAGCCCCAACTCCACCTTGGCCCGATGGCCTTTCAGGTAGAGCCTCAGCGCTACCAGCGTGAGCCGCTTCTCCAGTACCTGACTCGACAAACGCTGGATCTGCTCCTTGTGCAGGAGCAGCTTGCGGGGCCTATCGGGATCGTGGCCGTCGACACCGCCGGCGGAGTACTGAGCGATGTGCGCGTTGACGAGCCAGAGCTCGCCGTCCTCGGGCCTCGCGTAGGCGTCACTCAGGTTGGCGTGGCCCTCTCTTATCGCCTTTATCTCGGTGCCAAGTAGCACGAGCCCCGCCTCGACTCGGTCCAGTATGTCGTACTGGAACCGTGCCTTCCGGTTGACAGCAAAGGTCTTGCCCTTCGCGGTCATCCGACGCGGCCGGCCGCCCTGGCAGTGACCATCGCCTCCAGCTCCTCGAACGCCCTGCGAAGCTGCAGAATGTCCGCCTCCCCGGCATCCCTGTGTGTGATCTCAATGTCCGGCGTCACGCCATCGCCCTCGATAAGCCGGCCTAGGGGAGTGTACCAGTGGCGGATAGTGATGGAGATGGCGCCGCCGTTGCTGAGCGTTCTCGGGATGTTCACGCTGCCCTTGCCGAACGAGTTGGTCCCGATCACCTTGGCACGGTTGTGGTCCTGAAGGGCGCCGGCAACGATCTCCGGAGCACTCGCGGTGAACGCGTTAACAAGCACCACCATGGGGATGTCCCTGGCGATCCCGCCCTCGCGCACCTTATATTCGATCCGGTTGCCGTTGCCGTCGACGCTGTATAGGACGAGGCCTTCCTTCAGAAACTGGCTAGCCACCTCGACCGTCGTCTCCAAGATGCCGCCGGGATTGGTGCGGATATCGAGGATGAGGCCCTCGGCGCCGCCATCGATAACCTCTTTCAGCTTGGCCTTGAGCTGGTCGGCCGTATTGGCATAGAAGTCGGTTATCCGAATGTGCGCAAACCGGTCGCCGGGCTGGCTGCGCAACAGGACGCTGGTCAGTGGGATAAGACCGCGACGGACCTTGATCTCGACAGCGTCGATCGCGCCCAGGTGAAGGACCAGCAGAGCAACGATCGTGCCCCGCGGCCCCCTGATCTTCGAGACCGACTCCATCAGGGTGAGCCCTTCCAGGCTCACTCCGTCGACCTCGAGCACGATGTCCCCGGCGCGTATGCCGGCCTCCTCGGCTGGGCTGCCGTCGATGGGCGCGACGATCAGCAGCTTGCCGGCCCGGTTCATGTTGACGTGCGCGCCAATGCCCTCGAACTGGCCCTGGATGTCCTCTTGCATGGTCGACGCCACACGCGGCGGCAGATAGTAGGTCCCGGTATCCTCGAGCACGCTTACCATGCCCCGAATGGCCCCCTCGGTGAACGCCTCGGGGTCGAGCTTGTCCTTGTCCACGTACTCACGGTTCAGCAGCAACCACGCTTCCCATATGGCCTTCAGGTCCTCGGGCACGTTGGAGGCTGGGTCGCCCAGATCGCCCGCCGGAGTGGCGACCTGTGATGCAGCCGGGGCGTCGCCGGCGGTATTCTCGCCGGCCGGAGCGGCGTCCGCGACCGCGGCCGGGGCCGGGGTGCCGTCGTCTCCACAGGCCGCCGCTGTCAGGACCAGCAAGGCCAGCAGTATGGGGGCAATCAGCGTGGTTTTCAGTCTATGGGACAAGCCGCTCTCTCTTGTATGTCGAGGTACGGAAATGATTCTAGCACTTCGGAGGGATGCGGGGCCGACGGCCCCTACAGGATTGTTCGTCCTGGATTGACACAGTTTGCGGGCTAATCTATATTCCAGAGCAGAGCCTCCTCGCGGCCCCGCCTGTGGAGGTCGGAGACGATCAGTCCACCTTCGTTCCGCGGAGCAGCACCCCAACACACCGATGCCAGAGGAATCCACGACGCAGCCCGCCTCCAGGAAGAGGACGCGAAAGACGCGTCCTTATCCGGTCCACACGCTGGAGGAAGCGCTGGTCATCGCCACGACCATCCATGACGGGAACGCGGCCAGGCCGTACGACCGCGTCCTGCTGGCCAAAGCCCTCGGGACAACGCCCGCCAGCAGCGGCTTCACGATGAAGCTGAACTCCGCGTCCAAATACGGGCTTACCGAGGGCGGCTATAGCGACGAAAACATCGTCCTGACGCCGCTGGGCGAATCGGTCTTCACGGCCGCCGACGAGGCCGACCGTCACGAGGCTCTCCTGGCCGCCGCCCTCCGGCCGGAGCTGTTCCAGAGCTTCTACGAGTTGCTCGACGGCAAACGGCTGCCCGACGACACCAACGCCGCCGGGATCCTGCACCGCGAGTTCGCCGTCGATCCCGAACTGACAGCGGAGTGCCTCGGCATCATCAAACACAACGGCCAACTGGCCGGGCTCCTCGGCGACGTCGGCGGCTCGCTCTACGTCAGCCTAGCCGGCTCCCACCGCAGGCCCGCCCGCAACGGCCAGGCGCCCGCGATGGCCGACCGGCAGTTCGACGGCGCCGTCGAGGAGGCCGAGCATGAGCCGGACGACGTCGTCGCGGCAGTCCCGTTGTTCATCGGTCACGCGGGGAACTCCGACGTCGTCGATTTCCTGGCTCGCATATTGAACTCCTTTGACATCCCGTACCGCGTCGTCGAGAGCGACTACCAGGCGGGCCGGCCCGTCGCCGAGCGTGTCTCCCGAGAGATGCGCGCCTGCGGCGCCGCGGTCCTGGTCTTCGCCAGCCCGTCGGACCCGGAGTGGGCGGGCCGCCGCGAGGAGAAGCGCCACGAGAAGCTGCTGTACCAGCTCGGCGCGGCGTCAGCCCTCTACGGCGATCGAGTCGTCTCGCTGGCCGAGGCCGGATCCAACGACGCCGAGCATCCCTCGGGCTTCGCCGCGCTTTCGTTCCGACGAGACCGCCTCGACGAGATGGCACTTTCTTTTCTTGCCGAGTTGCACAGACGCGGCGTCATACGGGTCTCGGCCGGACCCACCCGATGTGATTCCGCCCACGACGCCTGAATGGCCTCCCAAACGTCACGCTACACCCAAAACCGTATATGCCTTACTCGACATAACATCTATAGTGCGATCCATTCACAATATACCTTCCCGGTCGGCGAGACAGTGACAACCCTTACGGAACAGACGGTTTTGCCAACGATCGCCGCAGAGCCGGACCAACGCCGTCGGGCAGTCGGGGGGGGCCTCCAGCCGGTTTCCGGCCGCTCTACGCGGCTCCCAGATAGCGCCCTGCCCTGCTCGCTCCCCGCGCAAGGCCCGTCGGCAGGCCGAGACGCAGGCAGGCCCTCGGGGCGTCGCCTCCTGCGTCTCGGCCCGCTAGAATGTCAAAGTGACGACACAGAGTCTTGTAATCGAATGCCCGTACGCGGTGTCACTTAGGCACACGGTTGAGAGCCACGGCTGGTACGGCCTGGCGCCGTGGAGCTGGAATGACGACAGCGGGCTCCTGTCTCGCCCGGAACCGCTGCCGTCCGGCGCGATTGCGCGAATCGAGGCGGGCCAGGAGACCTCGCACTCCATACGAGTAACTGCGAATGGCCTCGGGTCGGGTCCCGGCGACATGGACGCAGCCCGCGCCATGGTCGTTCGGTGGCTGTCCGTGGAGTGGGACCCCGGCCCGGCCGTCGCCGTGGCGAGCCGCGTCAACGAGGCCGTGGCGACCGCGATCGATGAAGGCCACGGGCGGTTCCTTCGGGGCAGCACTTTCTACGAGGACTTTGCGAAGACGGTGTGCACGATCCAGATAGCGTGGTCCGGGACGCGGCGCATGGTCACCGCGCTCGTGGACGCCATAGGCGGCGGTGTGTTTCCCACGCCGCGGAATGTCCTCGACGCCGGTGAGGCCGCGCTACGGGCCGACGCCGGCCTGGGATTCAGGGCTCCGCAGTTCGTTGCGGCCACCGAGATGCTGCTGCAACGGGGCCTGATGGACGAGGCCGGCCGGGGTGTCGAGGCGCTGATCACCCGCGAGGAGCTGATCGGGCTGCCGGGAATCGGTCCCTACGCGGCCGGCCACGTGGCAATGCTACTGCACGATTACAGCCGCATCCCGGTGGACTCCGCCGTGTCCCGTTTCTTCCGGGAGCGCTACGGGCTTGCCCCGGACCGGATAGAGCCCTTCTTCGACAAATGGGGCGACTATCGGTTTCTCGGCTACCGGCTCTCGGCCCGG
>CAZENU010000063.1:0-10872 GCA_964513735.1 uncultured Dehalococcoidia bacterium | reverse complement strand
CCCACACCGACTGCGCCAACGAGATCGCGGTTGTCCACAACGGGATCGTCGAGAACTTCGTCGAGCTCAGACAGGAGCTGGAGGCCGAGGGCCATCGCTTCTCGTCGCAGACCGACAGCGAATGCATTACCCACCTGATCGAGCGGTACCTCGCGCGGGAGTACAACTTGGAAGATGCGGTCGTGGAGACCGCAGGCAACATCCGTGGCGCCCACGCGGTGGTCGTCGCCTCCAAGCGCGATCCCTGCAAGCTGGTGGCCTTCCGCCTCGGCAACGCGGGCGGCATAGTGCTCGGCTATGGCAAGGACGAGATGTTCCTGGCTAGCGATCTTCCCGCGCTGCTGCCTTACACGCGCGACGTGGCGTATCTGGCCGACGGCGAATCGGTCGCGACGACTGTAAGTGGGCACACGTACATGCGGCTGGACGGGTCCCGCGTCACCAAGCGCTCGTCCCTGGTGCCCTACGACGCGGTGTCCGTTGCTAAGGGCCGATTCAAGCACTTCATGGTGAAGGAGATCAGCGAGCAGCCCGAGTCAGTCATCGACACAATGCACGGTCGGGTCTCTTTTGACTCCGGTACCGTAGAGTTGGGCGAAGTACAGCTCTCCACCGCCGAGATCGAGAGCATCGACCGAGTCGTGCTGGTCGGGATGGGAACGAGCCTCCACGCGGCGATGGTGGGACGGACCTGGATTGAGTCGCTGGCGAGGATCCCGGCCGAGGTCGAGAACTCCTCCGAGTTCAGGTATCGGGACCCGATCATCGACGAGCGGACCCTCGTCGTCTCGGTATGCCAGTCCGGGGAGACGGCCGATACGCTGGCCGCCATGCAGGAGGCCGCCGACAAAGGCGCGCGACAGATCACGCTGTGCAACTATGACGGGACCCAGACGACCAGGATTGCCGAGAATGCCATACTGATCCGAGCCGGCCTCGAGATCGGCGTCGCCTCGACCAAGACGTTCGTCTCCTCGTTGACCGCACTGCTCCTGCTGTCGATACACCTGGGGGTCAAGCGCGGCACACTGGGGACGGCTCGCGTATCCGAGATCGTCGGGGATCTCGCGCGGCTCCCCGAGATGCTGGGGAGGTTGGTGTCTGAGCAGGACCAGTACCGGGTGCTGGCGGAACGCTACTCCAGGCACGAGGATTTTCTATATTTAGGCAGGGGTATCCACTATCCGCTGGCCATGGAGGGCGCGCTCAAGCTCAAGGAGATTAGCTACATCCACGCCGAGGGATACCCCGCCGGTGAGATGAAGCACGGCCCCATCTCGCTGATCGACGAGGACATGCCCGTCGTAGCGCTGGTCCCCAGATACGAGCTTTACGAAAAGATGCTCAGCAACGTCAGCGAGGCACGCGCCCGTGGAGGCACCGTCCTAGCCGTTGCGACCGATGGCGATACCGGAATAGCCGACATGGCCGACGACGTGGTCTACATTCCCGAGGCCTCGTCGCTGGTCGCCCCGATACTGATGGCGGCGCCCATGCAACTCCTGGCGTACGAGATCGCCGTGCGGCGAGGGTGCGACGTTGACCAGCCCAGGAATTTGGCCAAATCGGTCACCGTCGAGTAGCCGGCGGGGCCGGGCGCGGCCACGCGCTCGGCGATGCCATGGTCGGGTCCGTAGCTCCTGACAAGAAGCTCGAATGGTTGAGCTTGGCCAGCCTCTCGATGGAACAAGGCGATTCCGCGCTCCTCGAGAATCCCGTCGGTCCAACAGAAGGCCTGGTCCGCGTTACGAGCTTGATAGAAGAGTGGGATGATCCTGCCGGTCCGAGACGGCCGCTGCTGCTCTGCTCCGTGCTTCCTCGGCTCCCAGGTAGTTGGCCATCTCGGCTATGTGTGATGGCTGGACTCCACATCACCCCCTATGAGCTGGACCCCGCGGTCTGAAAGACCCCGTCCCAGCTTGCCCATGTACTCCGGGTTGACCTGCGTCATGTAGCGATGGCTGATGCGCTGGAAGCTCCCCACGTTGGGCATCGCCGACAGCAGCACGCGTCCGTCCCTTATCGCGTCGATGTCCTGGATGGCGTCCAGGAAGGCTACTGCCTCGTCCGGGGTGCAGCAGTTCACACCGACCACCTGGGCGCCAGCATCGACCGCCTCCTGCACGAACCCCACAGGATCGTAGTCACCAGCCGCGGCGCCGCCGGAGTGGACATGGCGTGAGCTGCGCGATGACCGGCGGCGGGTCGTAGAAGGCCTTCACCAGTGCAAGTACAGCCTTCATGTGGGCCGTGGACGTAAAGGTCTCCAGCAGGATGGCGTCGACGCCATCCTGCTGGAGACCTGCTCGCGGTAGGTATCGGTAGCCTCCGTCGCCGATTCGCCGCCTGTGGGGGTTGGGCCGACGGAGCTGAGGACGAACAGGGGATAGTCGGCGCCCGTGTCCTTCCGAAACGCCGCGATGGCTTCCCGCGCCAGCGCCACGCCCGCGCGATTCAGCTCGGCGGTCCGGTCTCCTTCTCCGAACTGGGTGAGCCGGGTTCGGTTCGCCTCGAAGGTATTGGTGGTCAGGCAGCGCGCGCCGGCCTTCAGGTTGAGAAGGTGGACCTAGAGGATGAGCTAGGGGTTGAGGACGTTGAGCGCCTCGTAGACGTGGTTGATCTCCGGCAACCGGCCCGTGCGTTCGAACAGGTAGGATCCCATGGCCTCATCGGCCATGACGGTGCCGTTCCGAAGCGCGCCCAGGAAATCCTTCATTGGCTATCGATTGTCAGCATACTGCAATCTGGCATCGCGCGCCTTATCAATCTATTCGGACCATGTTCCCCACGTCGCGTACGACGCCCAGACCGGCGATCTCCCGCAATGCCTGCTGGACGGCCGCCTCTCCGGCGCGGTGGGTCGTAATGACCAGCTCGGCCAGACCTCCGCCCTCTTCCAACGCCTGTTTCTGCAGCACGGAATCGATGCTGACGGACAGGTCGCCCAAGACCTTGGCGATCTGTGCCAAAACGCCTGGTCGGTCGGCTATCTGCAATCTCAGGTAGTATTTGCTCTCCAGCAGGGCCACAGGCTCGACGGCCAGGTCCGAATGGGGAGCCGGAAGCGCGGGCCGGCTGACCCCGGCCGCGATGTCCTCGACTATGTCTACGACGTTGGCCAGCAGCGCGCTGGCCGTGGACGAAGGTCCGGCCCCACGGCCGTGAAACAGGACGGGGCCGGCGAGGTCGGTGTCGATCTCGACCGCGTTCATGACGCCGTCGACTCTGGCGATCGGCGCATCGAAGCTCACGAGCGCCGGATGGACCCTGACCTGAAGGCCTGTGTCTCCTCTGGTCGCTATAGCCATGAGCTTTATTGCGTATCCCAGATCAGCCGCGTACACGAAGTCCCGGGCGACCAGGCGCCTGATCCCCTCGCGGTACACGTCCGTGTCTTTGACGTTGACGCCGAAAGCCAAGGAGGACAGGATGGCCAGCTTCCAGGCGGCGTCGATTCCGTCCACGTCGCTCGTGGGGTCGGCTTCCGCATACCCCAGGTCTTGGGCTTCACGCAGGGCGTCGTCAAAATCCATGCCTTCCCTGGCCATCTTGGTAAGGATGTAGTTCGTCGTGCCGTTGACGATTCCCCGCACCGAGACCACTTCGTTCGCCACTAGGTCCCTGGTCAGCGGCGCGATCACGGGAGTCCCGGCCGCGACGCTCGCTTCGAATAGCACCCGCACGCCGTGCTTGGCCGCCAGTGCCAGTATCTCCGGGCCGTGCAGGGCCATCACCTCTTTATTGGCAGTGACCACGTGCTTCCCCAGCGAAATGCTCTTGACGATGTATTCCAGCGCCGGGTGCTCGCCTCCCATGACCTCGACTACGATGTCCGTCCCTGGACTGTTGATGATCGACTCGGCATCCGTGGTGAGCAGGCCGGATGCCACTTCGAACGCCCGCGGTCTGGTGGGGTCCCGGACCAGGACCCCGTTTAGCGAGATCGCGCGACCGACCGTTGCCTGCAGCTCTTCGTTCTTTTCCGACAGCGTCCTGGCCACGGCGCCGCCGACGACGCCCATTCCCAGCAGACCCAAGCCGATCGCGTCGGCCGCCGCAGAGTGCGGGGAGACGTCCGGGCGCGAGTCGCCGCTCTTGAGAAACTCTATCCCGGCTGCTTCCACCTCGGTCATCTGCTCCTCCTGGCACCAAAACAAAAAGCCCCTCAGGTTTTCACCTCGAGGGGCCAGACTTGCTATTGCTTCTGTCCAGCTAGACCTGCGCGCGCCTCCGCGCAGGTCTAGCTGGACCAGTCTCGGTCTCTCGCTTGGGCATCGGCATCATCATCGGAACGGCGAACAGGTCTTTGGCTCTCATATCCAAAAAAAGTGTAAGAGCCACCAACCGGGCTGTCAAGTACGATTCTTTGCCGACGTCCGGCCGGAGCTAAGATGGCACCCAATACGCGTCCGGTCTAGCGGAACCAGTCGTAGCTAAGGCTGAGGGAGCGGTCCTGGAGCGGAAGGTCGATGTGCGCGCCGCCGTCGGCGGAGGACTGCTTCAGCGCGATCTCGACTTCCAGGGCGGCGGCGACCCGCCGTCCCGAGTTTTTGGGCTCATCGAGCCTGCCCTCGATGCAGTCGACGACGTCGTTGAGTGTATAGACGCCGCCGTAGGGCCCGACGTACTGGGGCTTCGGCCACGGCACCTCCACGCGCCGCGTACCCGCGGGGGTGTCCATGTCCTGCCACATCCTCCATGCGCCGACCGGGTCGAAGACCATCTCCCCCTCGGAGCCGGTAACGCGGACCTGTGGTGCCCCCTGGCGGAAGTGGACTATCAGGCCGTCCCGAGTGACCATCATTCCCTGGCCCGCGAACTCGTTGCTGCCCTCGGCGGCGCGGTACGGGCCCGCGTCCTGCGGAGCGCGGTCTATCGGGTCTCCCGTCCCGACCACCCATGCGGGCGGGCTGTCCAGGAAGTAGGTCCAGTTCTGGTGCTGCGTGATGGGCCCCGGTGCCTCGATGGACACCAACTCGCCGATGGCTCCATCGGCGATCAGCTCGCCGGCCTTGCCGAAGGACGGGTGCGTGGTCGTGATGGACCCGCAGCTCAGCGGCACGCCGGCGTCCGCGCAGGTGCGCACCATGCGGTCGGCCTCCTCGAGGCTGTGGCACATGGGCTTCTCGGTCACGATGCCCTTTGCGCCGCACTCCACGGCCAGGCAGGTCAGGTCGGCGCGGTCTTTGACGTTGGTGACGACGGCGACGATGTCCGGGCGCTCTGAGCGCAGCATACCCCGGGCGTCGGTGTAAAGGGCGTCGATGCCGTATCGTTCTTTGAATACGTCGAGGCGCTTCGAATCGCGATCGGTGGCGGCCACCAGTTCGACGTCTGGCCTGTCCCAGATCGCCTCGGCGTAGCTGGTGGGCAGCCCCTCGTTGCCGGGGTGGTCGTGGTGATGGAACCTGCGTTGGACGTCCAGCTCGGGCGTGGGACGGTCGACGTCGTCGATATCGAATCGGTCCCACAGGCGGTCGGCCAGGTCGTAGAGCAGTCCCATCCACCCCAACCCGATGACGGCGCCCCGGTATTTGGCCATCCTGCCTTTCCTAGCCCCTAGCCCCCAGTTTTCAGCCCCTAGATGATCTGCTCGTCACGCAGAGCGCCAAGGGCGCGCTCGAAGGCCTCGGCCGTCCGGTCTATCTGATCGTTCTCGTGGACCGCCGACACCATGAAGCCGATGCCGCCCATCATGTCGATGCCCTCGTTATACATGGCCAGCCTGGTCATCTCGGGTCGCGGGCTGGCCGTCGCCCAGGCGATCTTGTCGTGGGGGACGCTGCACATCTCGCCCGAGCATTCGCCTTCCGCGCGGATGGCGACGTGAACAATGGAGGCGACGCCGTGGACGTGTCCGGTGACCTCCATCTTGGTCAGCGCGTCACGGAGCCCGGCCCTGAGCCGCTCGGCGTTGGCGTCCGCGCGCTCGTTGATCGGCTCGTTGGCGATGAGTCCCAGCGCGGCGATGCCGGCGGTGGCCGAGACGGGGTTGCCGTTGAAGGTCCCCGGGTGGGCGATACGCACGGCGGCGTCCTCGTGGCCGAGCTGGTCCATGATCTCGGCCTTGCCGGCGACCGCGCCGCCGGGGAGCCCTCCGGCAACGATCTTGGCCATAGTGGTCAGGTCCGGCTTGATGCCGAACCGCCCCTGGGCGCCGCCCTTGGAGAGCCGGAACCCGCAGATCACCTCGTCCATGATCATGACGACGCCGTGCCTGGCGGTAACCTCCCTCAGGTCCTGGAGGAACCCGGGATTGGCCAGCGGGAACTGGCCCCAGTGGCCGCCGCCGGGCTCGCAGATCACCGCCGCGATGTCCTTGTCCTGCTCCAGCAGGTGGTCCAGCGCACCGACGTCGGCGTCTATGACGACGACCGTGGAGCGGGTCTCCTCGGGGATGCCGCGCTCGGTGACTATGCCGGAGTCCATGGCGACGTAGTCGTGCCAGCCGTGGAAGTGGTCGTGGAATTTGACCAGCTTCTTCTTGCCGGTGTGGGCCCGGGCCAGCCTCAAGGCCATCAGGGTGGACTCGGTACCCGAGGCGGTGAAGCGCACCCGCTCGGCCGACGGTATCAGCTCGCTGACCTGTTCCGCCCATTTGATCTCGAGCTGGGATGCGCCGGACATGATGGTGCCGTGGGTCAGCCGCTTGGAGACGGCGTCGACCACGGCGGGATGGGCGTGGCCGAGGATCAGGGCGCCGTAGCCCATCACGTAGTCGATGAGCTCGTTGCCGTCGGCGTCCCACTTTAGCGCGCCGCTGGCATCGTCGACGTACACGGGGAACGGCCGGACCACACGGGACTGGTGGCCGCCGGTCGGGATGAGCTGGACCGCGCGCTCGTACACCTCGCCCGATTTCTTGAACTTCTCCCGATACCGCTCCAATATGCTGGCCATCTGGACCACTCCTTGACGTGTCGGTCACCCCTGGATTTGCACCCACTGATTGTACACCAAGACCTGCCCGTTTTGACCTGCCGTGGCGGCCCAACTATACTGCCCTCTGTTCGGAGGATCGCCGTGGCGCAGAACCCCGTATCCTGGCACAGTTCCTTGGCGGTAATCGTGACCCCGTTCGCCGTGAACGGCGACGATGGCTCGCCGGTCGCGACCGGCGAGGCCGCGGCCCGATGAGCGTCCTCGAGTTCACCACTAACCCCTTCCGGGGCGTCATCATCGACAACACTGCTTTGCCGGACGACACGGAGGTCTTCCGCAGCCATCTGCGTGAGTCGCTGGACGCATGGAAGGCCGAGGGCTACAGGGTCGCGTGGTTGGAGGCGCACCTCGCCAGAGCGGCCCTGATTCCGGTCGCGGTGGATGCCGGTTTCACGTTCCACCACAGTGGCGGTGGCTACGTGATGATGACGTGCCGGATGGAAAAAGGGGCCTTCGTGCCGGAATACGCTTCGCACTACATAGGAGCGGGCGGCGTCGTAATCAACGAGCGGCGGGAGTTGCTGGTCGTACACGAGGCGGGCAGGCGCCCGCCGGGCAAGCGTTCGTACAAGCTTCCGGGAGGCGCTCTGCTCGCGGGCGAGGACCTCGAGGAAGGCGTCGTCCGCGAGGTCCTCGAGGAGACCGGCGTGGCGACCCGATTCGAGGCCGTCGTCTGCCTCCGCAACCTCCACGACTACCGGTATGGAAAGTCGGACATATACTTCGTTTGCCGGCTGTCGCCCCTCACCCACGAGATCACGATGCAGGCCGACGAAATCGAGGACTGCTTGTGGATGCCCCTGGACGAGTACATGTCGGCAGATAACGTGAGTGACTTCAACAAGGTCATAGTCCGAGCGGCGCTGGAGACTCCCGGCCTGGTGCGGACCCGCGTCGACGGCTACAGGAACCGGAGGCTCGAGACCTACATCGCCGGATGGGATGGAGTGGTCGTTGAAGGACCATAGCGCCGCCGACAGCTTCGTCGAGTCCGCCGGGTCACGTGAGGCCGGCCGTTACACCGTCAAGTCTGAAGAGCTGCTGTGGCTCCTGACGTCCGGCCAGAAGCGCGGCGCCTCTGAGCTGGAGCTGCTCAAAGCGGTTCAGCGCGCTCTGCCTCAGCCCGACGACGAAGCCGGCACCCTCGGCGAGCTGAAGGGCCTGCTGACCAACGCGATCATCATGCGCACGCGACTGGGCGAGCGTGAAGCTGACCTCGCCGTGCTGCTCGAACGGGCAGTCGGAGAGGGTCTGCTGGATGGCGTGGAGGTAGACGAGGACGTTGTCCGCAGGCTGGCCGGCCTGATGGCCGATGGAGGCGAGCGCCTCCATTGCGCCGCCGGGACCTAGCGCCCGAGCAGCGGACTAGCAAGGCCAGGACGGCCTCAGCCATGGACTCACGCTTCTTGAACCAGCGCGGCTACCTGCTCTACGTCGCCACGGCGCTCTACGTCTTCGTGGATCTGCTGCTCGTGGTGCCGGTCGTGGTGGTGACGCTCCAGTGGCCCGAGCAGATATGAGTCGCCCTGGTCCCTTACCTTGCCGTGACGCTGGGCGGCCTCGCTCTGATCTCCTATGCCGGATACAGGTGGGGCGTCTTCGACTTCAAATCGCCGGCCATGACCGGGATGCTACCGTTTCTGGCGGTAACGACGGTGCTGACCGCGGCGCTGGTTGGGGCGATCGTGGTCGATCCGGGGCTGGCCTGGCTGGCGGTGCGCGTGTACCTGGCCGCGATGGCGTAAGTCACCTACCGGCTCGTGGCATGGCAGGCGGCCAATCTGGCCTTCGTGTGCCAGGAGTGCGGCGTCACATTCGCCGCCGGTCTGAGGACCTGGGCCCTGTCGCCGAACATGGGGGCCAGGAAGCTGATCACCTGCCCCCCATGCGGCGTGCGGAAGCGGACCGGCCGTCGGGTTAGTCTGCCGTCCCGCGCATGGTGTCACAGGGCTTCTGGGGGTCCCAGGTGTCCACGTAGAGAAAGAACCGCTCCTTGTAGTGGCGCTCAAGCCAGTCTCCCGCCTGGACCATCGTCTTGGCGACGTTGCGGTCCGACTCCTTGCGCCACCAGGCGACGGTGTTCCTGGACTCGTGGTGGCCGATCTTCCGGACTCGCGTCGGCGAGCCTTCCTGTCCCTGTACCGTGAAGAACGTCTGGAAGCCGCGGTCGTAGTTGAATCCATGCCGCCAGTAGAAGGGCGTGTCGATGACGGCCGCCGTGTGTATGCCCTCGTCGCTCAGGATGCTCCCCAGGGTCGTGACGTCGTCGACGAAGGGCTGCCAGCCCATGAACGACATCGTCCAGCGCCCCGTGAAGTGGTCCGCCCGGGTCGACATCGTCGGGAACGCGGTCGCGTAGTGCGTGTCGAATCGGACCGAACTTGCTGCCAGGGCGTCCAGAGTCGGTGTGTGGATGTAGTCGTTGCCATAGGCGCCGAGGTGGTCTCGCCTGAAGGTGTCAGTGACTATCCAGATCACGTTCATTGCGATGCGCTCCGTTTTCGGCGTTCGGTGTCCCGTCAATGAGAGCGGGGAGCCATTGACAACCCGTTGGGGCGTGGTATCGTTCTTGGCGCTCGGTCATCGGGATGGGCCGCGGGCAGTCGCGCCCCAGCCCAGGTCCTTCGTTGAGGACTCCTCAGGAGGACAGAGTGTCAAGCATTGGTGGACTACCAATTTGGGAGGGTGAGCCCTGATGGGGATATTCAGCGACGGTGATGCTTACACGGCGCTTGGTGTGAGGCGGCTGATCAACGCCGCCGGCGCCGACACGACCAAAGGCGGTTCGACGCTTTCGTCGGAAAGCCTTCAGCTCATGGCTAAGGCCAACGATAACTGGGTGGACATGCCCGAGTTGTACCTGGCGGCCGGCGACCACATCGCCCGTCTGCTCGGCGTCGAGGCGGCCCACGTCACCTCAGGGGCCGCCGCCGCGCTCACGCTGAGCGCGGCGGCCTGCATGACGGGAAGCGATAAGGAGAAGATGGGCCGGCTTCCCGACAGCATCGGGATGAAGAACGAGTTCGTAGTGCTCGCGGCCCACGACTACATCTTCTCGCGATGCTTGACATACCCCGGCGGCAAACTGGTCAAGGCGGGAGACCTCCGCGGCTGCACCCCGGACCAGCTCTCAGCCGCCATAGGGCCCAACACGGCCGCCGTTGAATACTGGGTGGGCTATCTGGGCGACGCGGACATCCCTACCCTCGAGCAGACCGTAGAGATCGCACACCGACACGACGTGCCAGTGATCGCCGATGCGGCCGCCATCGTCTACCCTCTCGACCGCTTCGTTACAACGGCCCGGACCGCGGACCTGGCATGCTTTGGCGGCAAGTACATGGACGGCCCCAACGCCAGCGGATACGTGTGCGGCAAGAAGGACCTGGTCGACGCGGTGGTGGGGCACGGCTTCGTGGAGTTTCACTTGGACGGCCAGGGGTTCGGGCGGGCCATGAAGATGGACCGCCACCAGATCATCGCCCTCGTGGCCGTTGTGGATGCCTGGCTCTCGACCAACCACGAGGACCGTCTCGCCGCCATCGAGCAGCGTCTGGTACGGATGAACGAAGCGCTGTCGCAGCTTCCCGTATTCAATGGCGAGATAGTCGAACGGTTCCCAGCCTACTTCGGCTACTGTCTGCGCGCCAGGATCGACACGGCGGCGGTGGGGAAGACCGTCCCCGAGATCGCCGCGGACCTCTACGAGGAGGACCCGCGCATCTGGATCCTGCCCTTGGACGACGACAACGTCGAGCTCAACGTCTACGCGCTCAACGACGGCGAGGATGAGATCGTCATCGAACGCGTCACCAATGCGCTGACGACGTAGTATCCCTAAGACCGCCTAACATAACCGCAGAGAGCGCAGAGGCCGCCGAGAAATCAAGTTTGAAAGGTCCCTACCTCTGCGTTCTCGGCGTGCTCTGC
>CAZENU010000062.1:0-11392 GCA_964513735.1 uncultured Dehalococcoidia bacterium | reverse complement strand
ACTGGCCGGCGGCGAGCTCAGGGGAGAGTACATAAACAAGAAGCTATACAAGTAGGGCGGTACGTCACCGCCCATGCCCGCTGATCTCGGAGGGAAGTCTCTATGTCCAACGACAGCGCCAACGGTGAGCCGGAAGGTTCCTCCGACTCGGCCGCGGAGGATAAGGTGGTCGTCACCCGGCGTCTGCTGTGGGTAGGTCCCCTCGCTCTGGTCGTCTCAATCGCCGCCACGGTCCTGCTTCGGACGATAGCCGTCGCGGCCCTGGACGTGCCCTCGGAGTTCGAGTCGCTCAGGCTCGGCGCGGTGGTCTTCCTGACCACCGTGGGCGTCGTGGGCGCGGTTGCCGTCTTCGCCGCCGTCTCGAAATGGGCGCGACGTCCGGTCCAGCTCTACCTGAAGATCGCCGTCGCCGCCCTCCTCCTGTCCTGGATGCCGGACATCGACATCCTGATCTCCGAGCCGTACGCCGGGACCGGGGTCGACTCCGTCGGCACTCTGATGAGCATGCATCTGGTGGTTGCTGTCATCACCGTCGGGCTGCTGGTCAAGCTGACCCACGTAGCCCCTTCGGAGTCATAGTTAGCCAGAGACCCGGCAGGCGCCGAGGAATGTCGTCTCCCTGAACGAAGTGAAGGGCCTTGGGGCGGCTGGAGCCTACCGCCACTGGTCGCCGATAACCACCCCATGTGAGGCTGGCTCCATCCGAGTCCTTTGACTCCGGCTCAGAAAGACATCATGTTGGAGCCGCGCTATAGCTGCCGCCAAGTATTCATGACAATCAGCGCTCAGTCGCGGTTCGCGGCGCCGTATACGGCGCCCACGAGTACCTAGGATGGCTCTGCGGACACCGAGGAGTTGGACTGTGTCCAACTCCTCCGAAAGAAGAAGCGCGATTCCGACGAGATAGAGGACCGCGGATCGCTGCACGACTCCAAGATCGACGACCGGCTGGCCAAGGTGCGCGAGAGGCTTGAGGTGCAGTGCAAGACCGACGCCATCGACAGGCTAGACCAGAAGATACAGGAGCGCGATGAGCGCGAAGAACATCGCCTCCAGGCATCCCTCGATCGCGCGGACGACAGGGAACGGCAGAAGATCGAGCGGGCCCTGAACAAGCGTCGGGGCAAGGACACAACCGATGACGGCGACGACAACTCCGGCAGCGGCTCAGGTGGCGGCAATTGACGGTGGTGGCAACTCGGGCGGCGGCAAGAAGCAGCGGCGTCAGGAACTAGCCCCTAGCCCCCAAGATCCTTGCCACGTCGGCCCGACCGGGCATCGCCCTTTGCGCTCCCGGTCGGCTCACGGCCAGCGCTCCCGCAGCGGCGCCGAAGCGCACCGCGTCTTTCAGGCTGATGCCTTCGGCCAGCGCGACGCCTAGCGCCCCTCCGAACGCATCTCCCGCGGCGATCGTGTCCGCGACCTCTATCTTGAAAGCGGGCATGTAGCCGTCGGCTTCGGCCGAGGCATAGACCGCCCCTTGTGGGCCAAGCTTCACGACAGCGGCCCCGACACCCCTGCGGCGCAGATCCCCGGCGGCAATTCGCCCCTCGGCTACGTCGTTCACGGCACGTCCTGTGAGATCGGCGGCCTCGGTCTGGTTGGGCGTGAGAACGTCCACCGCAGAGTAGGCGCTCGGCGGCAGCTCTGACGCGGGAGCGGGGTCCAGTATGACGGTGATGCCCAGCCGCCGGGCGATCCGCGCTGCAGCCAGCGAAGTCTCCAGAGGCACCTCGAGTTGCAGCAGCAGGCAGTCGGCGCCCTCGAGCGCCGATTCCGTGTCGCGGACCTGCTCGCCGTCGCACCGCATGTTGGCGCCATAGACGGCGACGATGTGGTTCTGGCGGTCGGCGTCCAGCAGGATGATCGCGGTCCCCGACGGGCTGTCGGGGTCCAGCGCCACTCGGGACACGTCCATGCCGTGCGACTCGAGCCCCTGTCTGAGCACGGACCCGAATGCGTCGTCGCCGACGCGTCCGACCATTCGGACCTCGGCGCCCAGTCTCGCGGCCGCCACGGCCTGGTTGGCACCCTTGCCGCCGGGGCTGGTGTGGAACTCGTCTCCGACGATGGTCTCGCCGGGCAGCGGCAGCCGCGGCGCCGTGACGACCAGGTCCATGTTGACGCTGCCTAGCACCACTACGACCGGTCTGTGTCGTGAGGCGGTCAGCTCCGGTCTCCCGAGGTCATCCTATCTCGCAGCGATCGAGCAGGTCCTCGATGACCAGCGCCACCCCATCCTCCTCGATGGGACGGGCCACGACGTCGGCGGCCTCCTTCGCCTTCGGGACCGCCTCGTCCGACGCCACCCCGAGCCCTGCCCAGCGCAGCATCTCCACGTCCTCGTAGCCGTTCCCGCAGGCGACGGTCTGCTCGCGGGGTATGCCGAGATGACCGGCTAGCCACTGAAGGCCGCGGTGCTTGCCACCGTCCGGATGGAGGATCTCGCACAGCGTGGGCAGCGAGCGCGTCACGTACAGCTCGCCGTCCAGCGCGGCGCTAAGGCGCGCGTCTAGGTCGCCTATCTCGTTCTCGTCGCCGAGCACCGCCAGCCTTGTCGGCCTGTCCGCGGCAAGGGTCCTCAGATCGGACACGACCTGTACGCCGCCTTTGTTGCGTTCGCTGTATGCCTCGACCCACGGTGTGAGCACATTGGCGTATACGTCGTCCCCGATGTACGCCAGGATCTCCCTGGGCCAGCCGTCAAGCTCGTCAAGCGCCCGGATGGACATGTGAGACTCCAGGGGCAGGTGGTAGAGCACCTCGGCGGTCTTCGGATGGGCGACGTGGACACCCTGGAATGAAACAATCGGCGACGTGATGTTCAGCTCGGAGGTGGCGGCCAGCGCCGACCGGAACATCCGGCCCGTGACCAGAGTCACCACGGCGCCTGCCTCTTTTGCCGCCTCGATAGCCCGGTGCGTCCTCTCGGAAGGAGGGTAGTCCGCCTTGCGGATCGTCCCGTCTATGTCCAGCGCAATCAGCCTGTAGCCCATCTATGTAATCACGGTAATCAAGCGCTCGCCTGCCATCCTTTGGCCGCTCGAAGCGATGCCAACGTACCGTCGCAGACGTCCGTGCCGTCGATGGCGACGCCGCCCGACGTGGCTCGGCGCTCTGGTAGAATCGATTCCGCCGTGAAGCTCTCGCCCAGAAAAGTCCTCTGGATCATCATGCTGCCTGTGTTCCTATACGTCCTGATCGTAGCACTCCAGGGCGCCTAGCCGCGGCTACCAACGTCGGGCGCACGACGAGCCCGCCGCGCCCCTCAACGCGTAAGCCGATTCCCCCGCCATGTTACATCGTTCTGTTGCCAAAAGGCTGTGACTTGGGCCTGCCACTGGCGCCTGCCACCATAATGTCTCCCTGAGCGTAGCGAGGGCTGTCCCGAGTCCTGTAGGGGGGCTGGGGTGGTTGGGAGGCCCCTACGACCCGGCCACAATCGCACCATGACGCGGGAACCATCCCGCCCCAGGTTCTTCGCCTCCGGCTCAGAAAGCCATCATGTAGGAGCCGCGCCGCGGACGCTGCGACATATTTCGTCGATGACAACGAAACACACGCCACTGACAACGCGATCCGGCACGCGCCCATCTAAGCGGCCGTTCCCTGTGAGCTCGTATCTTCCCCGTTCGCGGTGAGCAATGCTAAGCTCGCCGAAGCCGGGCCGGACAAGTGGAAGTAACTGTGGCGCTTTGGCGCGAGAACGATCCCTGTCCTGGTACCGTAGTGGCGGGTTTCAAACCCGCCCCCTACCAGCGCGCCACGGCAAGCAGTTACTTGAAAGCTGGTCGAACCGTAAATCCCACCATACCTTAGCCTTCAGGCTGGCCACTTATTGAAAGGACAGAACGTATACGCTAAAGTGGTTACAGGGACGGACCCGCTGGGCCTGTCCCGTTTTCGTTTCGCCGGTGTGCAGCGCGAGCGCAACCCGGCGCACATGTGTACCGAACCCGGTGATTCTGTACCGTCGCACTGGATACAAACGGTACAGAAAAGAACAAAACGGAACACTTCAAACAGACAGTGCAGGTTCTCTACAGAGTCCCCAATATGGCCGTGGAGACCCACGCCGGTCCCTGAGAGCCACGCCTGAAAGGTCCCTACCTCGGCGTTCTCTGCGTGCTCTGCGGTGCATCCATCTCCTGAAACGCTAACGGCCCGCCTGGTGCGGCTGATGAAACATGGGGTGTGCAGAGGAGCGGAGTCCCTTTGCCGGGAGTCTGATGGTGTCCCTCAGATATCATTTCATTCCCCTTCCTCGCTTGCCAGGAAGGGGGCTAGGGGATGGTTGTAAGGATTTTCAGCGGCCCACCGGGTGGGGCTGTGCTAGAAATTCGGCAATCTGAGGCTACTTGAGTGAGGTGCGAGACTTGGCATCGGAAACGGAAGCGGTGCCCCGGGCCTACAAGGTCATCGGCACCCGTCCCATACGGCACGACGGGATAGAGAAGGTCACCGGGCAGGCGTTGTACGGCGCCGACGTGACCCTCTCCGGGATGCTCTACGGCAAGGTGCTCAGGAGCCCCCATGCTCACGCTCGCATCAGGTCGGTCGACACGAGCAGGGCCGAGGCCCATCCGGACGTCCGGGCCGTCGCGACGTCGGCGGACCTGGCCGCCTTAGGCGACGCTCCGGACGGTTCTGCCGCTGCCCTCAGTCTGAAGCTGGTCAGGGACAACGTCCTGGCCAACGATAGGGTGCTGTATCGAGGACAGGCCGTCGCCGCCGTCGCCGCGGCGAGCCCTCACGTGGCCGAGGAGGCGCTGGCGCTGATCGACGTCGACTACGAGGTACTTGCGTCCGTGACCAACGTCAAGGCCGCGATGGCCCCCGACGCCCCGGTCCTGCACGAGCACCTGCTGGACGACCAGGGAGGCGGCACCAACGTCGCGGTCCATGAGCAGCACCGGTGGGGCGACATTGAGGCGGGCTTCGAGCAGGCCGCTCTCGTTTTCGAGCGCGAGTTCCGGACGAAGACCGTCCACCAGGGCTACATCGAGCCCCAGAACGGTACCGCGTCCTGGACTCCTGACGGACGGCTGACCATATGGTGCAGCAGCCAGGGCCACTTCGGCATCCGCGACGGGTCCGCCAGAGTGCTGGGCCTGCCGGTGTCCCAGATCAATGTCGTCCCCATGGAGATCGGCGGCGGCTTCGGCGGTAAGCTGAAGGTCTACCTAGAGCCCGTAGCCGCAGTGCTCTCGAGGAAGAGCGGACACCCCGTCCAGCTCACGATGAGCCGGATAGACGTTCTTGAGGCGACCGGCCCCACCAGCGGCTCGCTTGTCAGGATCAAACTCGGGGTCACCACGGACGGTCGCATCACCGCCGCTCAGGCCTACTACGCCTTCGAGAGCGGCGCCTATCCGGGGGCGGCGCCTATCCAGGCCGCGGCGGCGGCCATCCTGGCCCCGTACCAGATCGACAACATACTCATAGACGCCTACGACGTCGTCGACAACAAGCCCATGTCGTCCGCTTACCGCGCGCCGGGAGCGCCCATCGTCGTCTACGCCGTGGAGAGCGTGATCGATGAGATCTGCGAGGCCCTAGAGATGGACCCCGTCGAGTTCCGCCTCCTCAACGTGGCCGAAGAGGGCTCCAGACGGGCCGATGGCGTCATGAACGGCCGCATCGGCGCCCGAGAGACGATGGATGCGATCAGGGCGCACCCCCACTACTCAGCGCCCCTGGACGATAAGTTCACCGGGCGCGGGGTCGGCATGGGCTTCTGCCGCAACAACACCGGACCGTCCTCGGTCGTGGCCCACGTCCTGTCCAACGGTACCGTGAGCCTCGTCGAAGGCTCCGTCGACATCGGCGGCTCCAGGACGGCCGTGGCCCAGCAGTTGGCCGAGGTCCTGGGCATTCCCGTCACCGACGTGGTCCCGACCGTCGCCGACACCGACACCATCGGGTACACGTCCAGCACCGGCGGCAGTGGAGTGGCCTTCAAGACCGGCATGGCCGCCTACGAGGCCGCCCACGACGTCGTGCGCCAGATCGTCGGCCGAGCGGCACTGGTGTGGGACGTGCCCGACGAGCAGCTGGAGTATGCGGACGGCGCCCTGCGTCACAAGTCGGACCCCGAGCTGCGACTCAGCTTCAAGGAGATCGCTGGGATGCTCGACGAGACCGGTGGCCCCGTGACCGGCCGCGCTACCCTGAACCCCACCGGACACGGCGGGTCCTACTCCGCCGACATCGTCGACGTGGAGGTTGATCCGGAGACGGGCAAGGTGCAGATACTGCGGCTTACCGCCTTCCAGGACGCCGGGACGGCAGTCCACCCCGCCTACGTGGAGGGACAGATCCAGGGCGGGACGGTCCAGGGCATCGGCTGGGCGCTGAACGAGGAGTACTTCATGAGCGAGGATGGCCGGCTCCTCAACTCCAGTCTCCTCGACTACAGGATGCCCACCAGCCTCGACGTGCCGATGATCGAGCCGGTCATCATAGAGGTGCCAAACCCAGGCCATCCCTTCGGCGTCAGGGGAGTAGGGGAGGCGAACATCGTCGCCCCGCTCGCCGCCGTCGCCAACGCAGTCTACGCCGCGATCGGCGTCAGGATGAATGATATTCCTATGTCACCCGCCGCCATCGTCAGAGCCCTGAACGAAAAAACTGCCGGCACGGCGTCATCTTAGCTACCCAGGGCCTCGTGCTCAGCGTCTAGGCTCTGCAGGAACCGTGTGGCGGCCTCGGTCATGCTCTGCGCGGTCGTGGACACGGCATGGGCGGCACTCATCTGCCTGTCTCCTGCGGGCTGCTTGGACTGGGCCGCAGTATAGCACCCGTATTGGAGGCCGGCACCGGCGCTTCTTGAATCCTACGGGTCACCGGTGTAACGTTATCGGAACTATTTACGGAGGCTTGGACCATGTCAAGTTCTACACAAGGACAGATAGTCTCGCTGAGCATCAACCCCGGCCGCCGTCAGCCCTTAGACTTCGTCGACAGCGCCAGCTTCGTGACCGGCCACGGCATAGAAGGTGACAGGCACTACACCGACCGGGAAGACCGCGCCGGCTATCAGGTGCTGTTGATCGACCGCGAGACCGTCGACGAGCTGGAGATTTCGGTTGGCGAGGTACGGGAGAACGTGACCACCTCCGGCATCGACATCGCGGCCATCGAGCCGGGCCAACGGCTCGCCATCGGCGATCAGGTCGTGCTGCGGATCTCCAAGGCCTGTCCGCCGTGCTCGAGGATGGACGAGATCCGGCCCGGGCTCCAGACGCAGCTCGAGGGCCGCCGCGGGATGCTGGCGTCGGTGGAGCAGGGTGGTCCCGTCTCCGTCGGCGACACCCTGCTCGTACTCGAAATCGCCCAGCTCGGGTAGCCCGTTTTCGCGACCCCCAGACGCGATCGGCCTCGACGCGTCGAGGTCGGGATGGGTGACACATGCCGGCTCTCAGGAGGACACCTTGGCGACCATCGATCTGAAAGGGAAGGTCCACACGGTCTTGGGGCCCGTCGCGCCCCAGGACCTGGGGCCGACCACGACCCACGAGCACCTGCTCATCGACTTCCTTTGCATGTTCCACCCCCCGGCCGAGGCCACCGAGCTGCACCGTGCCTACCAGCCCGTGCGGATCGAGAATCTGGGCTCGGTGCGGTACGACCCATTCAGCAACCGCGACAACCTGATGCTGCTGGACGAGGAGACCGCGATCTCGGAGACTCATCTCTACAAGCGGGCGGGCGGAGGCGCCATCGTCGACGCAACCACCATCGGCATCGGCCGCGACCCCCTTGCACTGGCCCGGATCTCCCGGGCGACCGGCGTCAACGTGGTCATGGGAGCGGGCTACTATGTCGAGGCGTCCCACGACGAGACAATGGACGGCAAGTCGGACGCCGATATAGCCGCGGAGATGATCGCCGACCTGACCACCGGCGTCGGCGACACCGGCGTGTCTGCGGGGATCATCGGCGAGCTGGGGTGCACCTGGCCGTTGACCGACAACGAGCGAAAGGTGCTGCGGGCTGGCGCCCGTGCCCAGCAGGCGACCGGCGCCTCTATTCTGGTCCACCCCGGCCGCAACCAGCAGGCGCCGGCACAGATCTTGGACGTGCTGGCCGATGCCGGGGCGGACGTCGAGCGCGTGATCATGGGGCACCTGGACCGCACAGTGCCCGACGTGGACATACTCCTTGACCTTGCGCGGCGGGGATGCTATCTGGAGTACGACCTGTTCGGCTGGGAGTCCTCCAACTACCCGCTTTCCGACGTGGACATGCCCAGCGACGCCCAGCGCATCGGCTACGTACAGCGGCTAATAGACGAGGGCTACGTTGAGCGAATAGTCCTGGCCCAGGACGTCTGCTTCAAGCACAGGCTTACCAGGTATGGCGGCGACGGGTACCACCACATCCTGGAGCATATCGTCCCCAGGATGAGGCAGAAGAACATCTCGCAAGAGCAGATCGACGCGATGGTGGTGGCCAACCCGGCGCGCATACTGACGTTTGTGTAACCGGAAGAGAGCAACCGGGCTCAGCGGCCCGACATGCACGGGAGGGACGAATGGGAACGGCAGACGATAGACTGAAGGAGTTGGGGATAACGCTGCCCGATCCTCCGGACCCGGTGGCCAACTACGTATCCAGCGTGAGGACGGGCGACCTGCTCTTCCTCGCCGGCTCCGGCCCCGCGAAGGATGCGGCCGGCAAGATCCCCCTCGGCAAGCTCGGCGAGGACATGAGCGTTGAGGAAGGCTACGACGCGGCCCGCCTGGTCGGAATGAATGTCCTGGGCCGGCTCCGGAAGGACCTGGGATCCCTAGACCGGGTCAAGCGGGTGATCAAGCTGCTCACGATGGTGAACTGCACGGCCGAATTCAAGGACCAGCCGGCGGTCGCCAACGGCGCGTCCGACTTGCTCGTCGAGGTCCTGGGCGATAGGGGGCGACACAGCCGCTCCGCCGTGGGCATGGTCAGCCTGCCCGGGGGCATCCCGGTCGAGATCGAGGCGATCGTCGAGGTCGAGTAGCGAAAGACCGCCAAGTTTGACCGGCCCAAATCCTCCTGGCGCGAGCTGCACTACAAAGGAGCATGACCATGAGCGAGATCGAGCGGCGGCTTGAGAGCCTGGGCTACGGGCTGCCCGAACAGGTGACCCCGGTCGCCAACTACGTCCCGGCCGTTTCGGTAGCCGGGGTGGGGCTAGTGTATCTGTCCGGCCATGTGCCAAGGACGCCTGACGGCGGCATCGTTTCCGGCAGGCTCGGCGATGGCATGACCGTCGAGGAGGGCTACGAGGTGGCGAAGCAGGTCGCCCTGGCGCTGCTCGGCACTCTCAGGGCCGAGGTCGGCGACCTGGACCGCGTCACCCGCATCGTTAAGCTGCTCACGATGGTCAACTGCACCCCCGACTTCGGGGACCAACCCGCCGTCGCTAACGGCGCCTCCGACCTGCTGGTGGAGGTGTTTGGCCACAAGGGCCGCCACGCCAGGTCGGCCGTCGGTATGGCAGCCCTGCCGGGAAACTGCCCCGTCGAGATCGAGATGATCGTACAGGTGGCTGGCTAGGGCTCCGGCAACAGGCCTTCGACAAGCTCAGGCCGAGCGGACGTTGGTATGTTCCTTTCGTAGTGGGCGTACCAACCAATGTCCCGTTCGTGGTGAGCCCCCCTCGACAGGCTCGGGACAGGCTTCGACGGGGCTCAGGACAGGCTTGCCAGACCATGGCACCCGCCTGGTAGCCAGCCGGGGCTCGCTGTGCATCACGGAAATGTCAGGAGGTCGCCGATGGCCGTCGGGCGTCTCGCGCTGGTTGGCGGTGACGAGTTCAGGCGCGGCTGCGAGGAGATGGACGCCGTGATCCTGGCGTCCACCGGCGCCGACCGGCCGAGAGTGTCCATTGTGCCCACGGCCGCCGCGGCGCAGAACCCCGCCAAGGCTGCGTCCAATGGTGTGTTTTACTTCTCGGCCCTGGGCGCCGAGGCCTCGGCCGTCATGGTGCTCGGGCCGGCCGACGCCGCCGACCTTGATCTCATAGAGCCCCTTGAGCTGGCCGACGTGGTCTACCTGACCGGCGGCGACCCGAGCCATCTGTTGGAGACGCTTCGGGGCTCGCCGCTACTCGACGCGATCCGCGCCGCCCTGGCCCGCGGCGCGGTGGTGGCCGGATCCAGTGCCGGCGCAATGGTACTGGGCCCGAGGATGCGCTTTCGCGGCTGGACCGATGCCCTCGGCGTCGTGGACGGCGTCACCATCCTGCCGCACCATGAGCGCGCGGACCCGGAGAGCGTCGCCGCCGAGTTCGAGCGGCAGGCGCCGCCCGGCGCCGTCGTCCTCGGCATTGACGCCATGACCGCCTGCTATGGCGCGGAAGGCGACTGGCAGGTGGTGGGCACTGGCTCGGTCACCGTGTACGAGGATGGCGCCTGGCGCAGGTACGGGGCTGGCGAGTCGATACCGCGCCATGCCTGACGGCACCCCCGGCCTCGCGTCCCGCTGTAGTATGATCTGCCTGGTGATACTCATTGGGACGGGAGGGCCGTGGTGAGACTGAAAAACAAGGTCGCCCTGGTGACGGGTGGAGGCTCCGGCATCGGGCGTGCCACCTGTGTGCTGTTCGCCCGCGAGGGCGCCAGGGTCGTGGTATCTGACGTGAGCACGGCCGCCGCCGTAGAGACCGCCGAGGCGGTCGCCGTCGCGGGCGGCCAGGCCACCGTGGTGACGGGCGACGTATCCCGCACCGACGACGCGGAGGTGATGGTCGGCGCGGCGCTGGACGCCTACGGCAGGCTCGACGTGTTGGTCAACAGCGCCGGCGTGACCCAGCGAAACGCTACTGGCCCCGATGCGAACCCCGAGGAGACCTGGGACCGGGTGATAGAGGTCAACCTCAAGGGCACCTACCTGGTGTGCTGGCACGCCGTGCCAGCGATGAAACGCGTGGGCGGCGGCTCTATAGTCAACCTTGCCTCGATCATCGCGGTCGTCGGCTATGCTTCGGACATTCCCGGAGTCACAGGCGGTTTCAACCCGTACCCCGCGTCTAAGGGTGGCGTATTGCAGTTTACCCGCAACCTGGCCGTCGCGTGCGCTCGCGACAACATCCGGGTCAACTGCATCTGCCCCGGTTACGCCGAGACGAACATGACGGCGGCCCTGACCGACGAGCCGGAACTCTACGAGGCCCTGGTCCGGAAGCACCCCCTGGGGCGGCTTGGCCGGGCGGAGGACATGGCGTACGCAGCCCTCTACCTGGCCTCCGACGAGTCATCGTTCGTCACGGGCGCCCCGCTCATGGTCGACGGCGGCTATACGGCGCAGTAGCTCTCACCCATGCTAGTCTACTGTCCCGCAAACGGCCTCATGTTGGGTGAACAACTGAACGGAGCATGTCATGCTGAGGCTCCGCGAAGTATCTGGG
>CAZENU010000061.1:0-12260 GCA_964513735.1 uncultured Dehalococcoidia bacterium | reverse complement strand
TATAGGTATCAGTGATGCCGTCCCCGCCTCTGGTTTAGGGGCGGCAGGCAGATCCATCGGGGAGGCCGGTCTGGTGGTTGCCCGCCTCCAGGGCTGCGATGGCCTCCGCGCAGCTTAGCCTGCCCACGTGGAAGACCATCTCGCTGGAGCGCTCGAAGTAGACGAAGGTGGGTTCCGAGTCGCGGTCGGTGGCCGAGAAGAAGATGTACGCGTAGTAGGGACTCGCATCCACCCGGGCCTCTCTGGAAGAGAGCTGGAGCTGTGTCCCACCTGCCGACGGCACGGCTATCCTCCACCCGTCGCCGCCGTCCCACTGTTTCAGGTACAGCACTGTCCACGGCGGGGTCGGCTTCTCCATCAACTCGAGGACCTGGCGCTCGCTCATACCCACCTCCACCAGCCTCTCGGCGCTGAGGTTATCGTCGATTCCAGCGTCAGCTCCGGAGCCCTCGTCGAAGAAGAGAGGGCTGATGGCGATCAGGAATACGATGATGAGGAAAGTCAGGCAGCCGGCACCCGTCTTCCTGAGCGTACGTGAGGTCTCCTCGTCTTCTTGGGGACTCTCGCGACGACCGCGCAGAGCCTCGCGCTGTTTGCTCGACATTCTCGCTCCGCATGTGGGCAAGGACCCGCGTATCTGTACAGCATATAACGTATAGGCCGTGGGGAATAGATGTATAGGATGCGGTGACACCCTCCCTCGGGCGAGCTTAGCGGCCCAGGGCGCGTGTTATGCTGCCTCTCAGATGGCGTACGGCGCAGCGACAACGGCGAACAGGACGAGGGAGTTGGGACCACGGCGCAAGGTCGTGCTCTGGGCGCTGCTGGTCTTGACGACGCTGCTGATGGCGAGGGTCGATGCGGTCCGGCTGACTCCGGCCACGACTGTGGGGGCCGCCCACTCCTTCTCGATCCTGCGCTGGGAGGTCGCCAACCTGCCGGACAAGTGGGTAAACCTCGTCTGGGAGACCGTGTCCGGCGGAAAGCTGTCCAAAGAGGAGCGTCGCGTTGATCTGGACGAGTACCTCAAGACCGCACAGCTTGCCCGAAAGGAGGAGAATCGCCTGGAAGGCCTGCTGGCGGGCGCGGCCGGACTAGGCGGCGGCACCAAGGGACGAGAGGCGTCGCGCGACTACCTCGACGAGCTTCTGAATACCAGGGGCGATCTTCGGCCGTCGGCCGAAGAGGCGATCGAGGCGGAGCTGGACGGTGTCATCAAGGCCCAGGGGCTGGCGTGGTGGCTCGGCATCACTTTCCCGCCGGTGGACATCCGTTTCGAGGAGCCGCCGACGATTCTGATTACCTCACGGCGCGACCGGCTGCTGCTTCTGGAGGCTGTTCTGCTGGAGCCGGACCTGGAGGTGCTCATACGCGACGACCTGGAGAACAGGCTGCTGGACGAGTACGACGTCTCGGGCCTGGTCGACAACCTGGCTGGGCTTTCGACCTACCCGTCGCTGGTGTCGGACCTGGACACCCTCCGGAGCGTGCTGCAGACAGCCGCACACGAGTGGCTGCACGCCTACTTCTTCTTCAGGCCGCTGGGGTGGAACATCAGGCGGTCGGAGACGATGTTCTCGCTCAACGAGACCATCGCGGACGTGGCCGGCCGAGAGCTCGGGGACCTGGTGTTTATCCGCATGGGCGGCGACCTGAGCATATCATCAAGCCGGTACTCGACCCCCGCGAAACGAGACCCTGTGTTCACCAGGGAGATGCGCGAGACCCGCAGGACCGTAGAGGAGCTACTGGCCGAGGGCAAGGTCGTCGAGGCGGAAGAGTACATGAATGAGCGGTGGTGGGACTTCCGGCTGGCCGGCTACGGGGTACGCAAACTGAACCAGGCGTATCTGGCGTTCCGTGGCAGGTACGCGGAGGGGCCGGCGTCGGTAAGTCCGATCGGTGACCAGGTGAACGAGATGAGGGACTACCACACCGACGTGGGCTCGTTCATCAAGACCGTGGCGAAGCTGTCGAACTACCAGGAGTTTCTGGACGCGCTGGAGCGCTTTAGGGCACAGGCCCTGGCAGA
This sequence comes from uncultured Dehalococcoidia bacterium, assembly GCA_964513735.1. Taxonomy (GTDB): domain Bacteria; phylum Chloroflexota; class Dehalococcoidia; order Lucifugimonadales; family CAZENU01; genus CAZENU01. The sequence continues at coordinate 10,228 of CAZENU010000061.1, read as the reverse complement.
GCAGCCAAGCTAGGCCGGATTAAGGGAGACACAGCGATGATGACGAACCACGTGCGGGAGCGTCTCGCGGCGGGCGTCACCTTCGTGAGCCACGGGTCGGACTACAGCCTGCTGGCGGACGCGGCAAAGGCGGGCCTGGCGGCGTTCCAGCGAGATGTCTGAGCCCGGTTGCGCCGGCCTCCGGGTACCGCCTCGGGCCCGTGAGGCGTGCGCTATACTCCATCGAGTAACCTCCGGTGCCTATGTAAGACCTGACTCGCTTCAACACCTGGCAGACATGACCCGCTGCGGCGCCGCGCTCCGGCGCATAGGTGACGGCGCGACGTGCATGGAGGTGGTGGCCGCCCGGATCGTGCGCCTCCTCTACGACGAGATGGTCGATCGGGACACCGGCCTGCGGTCGCTGCGGCTGTTCAAGACGCACCCGTACGGAGACCTGGGCATCGGGATCAGGCAGTTCGTGACCAACGTGCTGGGCCACGAGGTCCCGGTGCCAGAGACGAACTGCCTGACGCTGCTGGCGCGATTGCCTGGTGGTCGAGGTGGCGGACGACGGCCGCGGGATACCGGAGGAGATCCAGAACCGCATCTTCGACCCCTTCTTCACCACCAAAGAGGTCGGCGAGGGGACGGGACTCGGCTCGACGTAGCCCGGCGCATAGTCACCACCCGGTGCGGGGGCCGGATAGGGTGCACCTCGCAGCCGGGCAAGACCGTCTTTCGCGTTGAGCTGCCGCTGGGCTAGCGACGCCTACGCGTCGCGGTAGGCCGCCAGCATCTGCTCCCAGCGCGTTATGCTGTCGTCGAGGCCGCCGGGCCGGCTGCGGGCCAGCCACAACCGGCGGTACTCCTCTACCAGTGGCCCCAGCTCGGCGTCGAGCTTCTTGCGGGTAGCCGCCGGCATCTTGCCGATCTCCGCGGCCACATGCGGGGGCATCGCATCGCGGTGGTGGTGCGTCCACAGGGACTTGAGTGGCACGTCCGCCAGCTCGTTGCCCATTGCCTCCAGACGGGCGACCCCGACGTGGCACGCGTGGCGCAGCAGCGCCGCCACGTGACGCATCTCGGCCGCGATCCGATCCCCTTCAGGGCCCGCCATGTCGGCGCGGTCAATTCCATCCAGCGCCGACTCCACGTACGCCTCGGTGCGCTCGAGGGCGTCGACGGTTAGCCGCGAGACCGGCTCCTCCGACGCCGGGCTGCGGAGCAACAGATGCTGCAGGACGGAGCTGTTGCGGGGCGTCACGCCCGGCTGTTGGTAGGCGTTGCCCAGGTCGTAGACCGCGCGGCCCATCATGCCGGCCGAGTCCTGGAACGCGTGCATGTCGAGCACGCGAGGCAGGTCGATTTCCCTGTTGGCGGTCCCGCACCAGCCAACGGCTGCCCCGTAGGCGTAGCCGAGGTACGCGACGGGCCACTGCTGCCAGTGGCCGTTGTCGCCCCAGTCTGTGTTGAGAAAGCCGATGGCACCATGCGCCAGACCGGCCTCGGCCGCGCTCCGGATGTTGGCCCTGGCGTTGTCGGTGCGGCCCGCTATCGTGTTCCAGCTCGAGGTGCCCGGGCACGCGTAGAAGGCCAGCCCCGCCTGCGCAAACTTCTCGGCGTTGAGGGCGAAGGGGTGATCGGCCTGGTACCCCCACTCCAGAGCGACGACGTCGTCGGGCAGCTCGGAGATGAGCTCGGGGTGGTGCAGGATGATGTCGCCCCAGAACTGCATCGTCCGGCCGTGGCCCTGGACCAGCTTGTGGACCTTCAGCAAAAAGTCGAGGTAGACGCGGCCGACGCCGTGTTTCGCCGCCGCAGCTCGGCTGCGCCCGTCACCCAGCGGGACCTCGTCGCAGCCGACGTTGAACCGGCCGCTGGAGAAGTGGGGGAGCAGCTCGTCGAACATCCCGGCGATCAGCTCGATCGACCGCGGGTCAATCGGGTTCAGCGCCCGCGGAATCGGGCTCTCCGGATGCTCGGCCAGGTCCCGGTAGCCCGGCTTAATGAGCCACCGTTCCATGTGCCCGAAGGAGTTCTGGTTGGGGACCAGCTCTACGAATCGCTGGCGGCAGTAGGCATCGAGCTGCATGATCTGCTCGCCGGTCATCGGGGAGGCGTCTCCCCAGACCTCGGCGTGGTCGCGGTAGGCGTAGGTGTGCTCGGTGTAGAGCTGGAGCTCGTTGACTTTCCATTCGGAGAGAAGGTCTACTAGCAGGTAGAGGGTATCCATCGTAGGCACCCTGTCCCTGCTGACGTCCATCATCACCCCGCGGTGGGGGAAATCGGGCCAGTCGTCGACCTGCAGGCAGGGCAGTCCGCCGGTCGCGCCGTACTGCCGCGCAAGCTGCCGCAGCGTCATCGCCCCGTAGTACGCGCCCGCCGCGTCGTGGCCGACCAGCTCTATGCCATTGGGCGAGACGGTCAGCCTGTATCCCTCCCGGCGACGCACGCGTCTGGAGTCCACCCGGACGGTCGCGGCGACGTCGCCGGTGTCGCGGCCCGCGGCCGCGGTCAGCTCCGGGGCGGCTCCTGCCTGTGTCAACGCGGCCTTGACCACACCGCCGGTGCGAAGGAGCTCGGGCGTCACCCGGCCTGAGAGCCAGACGAATCGGGCGGAGGCCTTTGAGAAAGTCCCTTCCAGTCGTCGCAGCTTTCTGGGTCGTGGTAGCAGCACGGTTTCGTCGGTCAATCTGAGACTCCTTTTCTGGCTGTCGATGCCACGGCTAGTTTACGGCGGAGATGCCTGAGCTCTCCCACCGCTCCCGAAGGGCCGCGCGGTACAAGGCGATGGTCTCGACCGGGTCTTCGGTGTGGGCGGTCACGACTTCGATCGTCGATCGACTCTGTGCCTCCCCGGGGCTGGGTGTACAATTGTCAACGGCAAGGGACGGGTGTTCCTTGGACGCTGGCGTTTGGAATGAGAATCTCAGCTGACATGGGAAATCTCGGTTAAGGTCAGAGCTTCGACACGGGGTAAACCGATGTTCAAGGATAGTACTCGCTGGCTGCAGCTAGGTACAGCGCTCATTCTTCCGCTGGTTATCGCCGCATGCTCCAGTAGCGACGAGGTGGGTCCCGGTCCCGCCGCGGCCGTCGGTAGTGGTGGCGACGAAGCTACCAGTGAGTCCAGTCTCACGCAGACGTTCGACCTAGGGATCGAGGTCATCAGCCCGGTCTTCAATCGAATCAGGCGCATTCCAAAGACCTATGTATGTAAGGGAACTCGTCCGAGGCCGGGCGCATCTTTCGAACAGGATGCTCTTACCAAGTACGCTAACAGAGAGAACATCTCACCGCCACTAGAGTGGACTGGCATACCCGACGGCACGCAGAGTATCGCTTTGCTAATGGACAGTGATCAGCTCCCCGGGGATCGTTGGGTCCACTGGCTAATATGGAATCTGCCTTCAGACACCTCAGGACTACCCGAGCGTGTAGCAACAACCACTGAGGTATCAGCTCTTGGAATCAACACGCGGCAGGGCATCAATGATGACGAAATCATCGGTTACTCTGGTCCTTGCCCTGCCCCAGTGAGTGACATTCAACTCTGGGGGGGCGCATCCAAAGGCGGGCTCAAGCTCGTTTTCGAATACGTATTCACCGTGTACGCACTGGATATCGTGCTAGACCTGCCAGGTGGTGCCACTGCAGACGAGTTTCTAAAGGCCATTGATGGCCACATCCTGTCCGGCGGGACCATCAAAGGCGAGTTCGTCGCCAGTAAGCAGATTGATGGGTAGTCCCGCGGCCTTCTGGCGAACGCCAAGGCTAGGATAATTAACTAAACGGATGCGTCTTTCAATCTGAGACCCCTTTCCTGGGTTTCGAGGCCCCCCGGCTAGTGTACGGCAGAGATGCCTGAGCTCTCCCACCGCTCCCGAAGGGCCACGCAGTCCATGACGATGGTCTCGATCGGGTCGTCGGTGTGGGCGGTCACGACCTCGATGGTCCAGGCGCCGTCGAAGCCGACGTCGGTCAGTGCAGCCTCCATCTCCCGCCAGTCGATCATGCCTTTGCCCGGTACCCAGTGGCGGTCGTCTTGGCCGTCGCCGTCCTGCAGGTGCAGCGCAAACAGCCGCTCGGCCGCGATCCGGGCCTGTGCGGCCGGGTCGGCCCCGGTGATGAGACAGTGTCCGACGTCCAGGCAGATGCCTACGCGCTCGGGTGGGAAGTCGGCTATGAGCGCCCTTAGCTCCTGCGTGGTCTCTAGAGGGCGGCAGTCCATTCCGCCCCTCGCTAGGTTCTCCAGCGCGATGCGTACGCCGGTCTCTTCCGCCACCCTGACCAGCTCGCCCACGGACCTGTGTGCGTTCTCCATCGCCGCGCCGAGGTTGTCCAGCACGTAGGCGGGCTCCCCGGGTCCCGGCCGGGCGCTCGGGTGGACGACCGCCGTCCGCCCACCCAGCTCCCCGAGGAACCTGATGGCGTCGGCGACGACGGCGACGCCCGCCCGCCGCAGCTCGGGGTCGGGGCTGGCGAGGTTTACGTTCTGGAACGGCGCATGTATCGTATGGGGGAAGATCCCGAGGTGGTCCACGGCGGCGCGGAGTTTCGCGGGGTCGTGTCCGCCGGGCGTCTGCCATTCGTCTCCTTCCGCCATGAGCTCGGTCTCTTGGAAGCCGGCGGCGGCGACGGCTTTGAGGGCCTCGACCGGGTCGCCGACCGCCCTGGAGTCGCGGTCGAAGACAAAGAGTCCGGCGTTGAGGCTGTACGTCGTCATGGCGGTCGCTCCGTGTTTCCGCTGATGCTCGAGGCCGCGTGCTTCGCTAGATTTTCCGGTATTGTACGCGCGGCCCGGCCATGAACTCCAGACAGGCTTGAGCCGGAACGACAGGGGGACTGCCGTAACGGGCATCGAGACGGTGCATCCGAGGCGTGTGTGTATATGTGCATTCGTAGCAGGATCTTTGCGTGGCAGCTTGGCATCGCGGCCGGTGTCGGGGCTGTGGGGGGGCTGTTGTGGGGTTTCGGAGGAGAGAGGAAGGGGGATTTTCTTCCCGACCTGGCCTCCGGCCTGTTTGAGGGCCTGATTGCGGTCCTCGTCGTCATGGTTGTGGTTGGCATCGTGGCGGGTGCGGTCCGCGCGCTGGCCAGGAAGCCGCGCACCGGATCGAAACGACTGACGCTGGCGCCACGGCGGACCTTCGCCGTATTCGGCTCCCGGCTGGCCGTCGTGGTCCTGTTGATTCCCTTCTTCATGTTCGCCGCTCTCGAACAGCCGGTGTTGCAGTCGTTGTTCGCAGCGCTCGACGGCGTGCTGGAGGCCATCGAGAGCTACTACGACTTGCTTGAACTCGTCTACGACCATGGGGAGACCACGTCGTTCGTTCCACAGCTCTTTCTGCTGGGAGCCGTGGTGGTGCTCGCCTGGCTTGTCGTCGCCGTTGCCTGGCTTGGGCTTGGGACCGCCGGCCGGCACCGCGAAGCAGGGCCGGCGGGTGCGGTCGCCTCGCTAGGTTTTCTCCGTACCTTCGCCTGGCAGGTCATCGCCGTGGCAATCGTCGGGACCGTCCTGGGCCTGGCGTGGGGTCTCGGAAGCGGATGGCGAGGTGGCGCGTTGGTCGACTTCTCTCTGGGACTGCCAGAAGGCTTTCAAGGAGGCCTGCTCGTTCTGGGCGTTCTGGCGACCGTCGGGTACAGCACATGGTCTCTGGCCCGGACCGCGGGCGGCAGGTCCAACGCGTCCGAGTTGTCCTACCCCCCGTCGTTCATTATTCTGGCGTATCACGTCGCCGTCGTCGTACTGGTGCTGGCCTTCTTTGTCCTGGCGGCTCTCGATCAGCCGGTGTTGCGCTCCTTGTACGAGGCGTCGAAGGCGCTGTACGACACGTTTGGGAGCTACTTCGACTTCGTCGTACATGTCCACGAACATGCGGAGACCATTAGCTTCGTCTATGAGGCCTACTTACGCACGATGGTGCTATTGCTGACGGCCGTGATCTTGGGCGGCACCATCGGAGTGGGACTCGGGCTGCTCAGCGGGCTGAGGCCCGGGTCAAGGCTGGCCGGCATCGCCTCGTATGCCAGCCTCGTCGGCGTGCTCACTCCCAGCTTCCTCCTGGGGCTCGCCGTCCTGATGGCGTTCGTCAGGTACGTCGGTCCAGCCCTGGAGATCAGGTTCGTGCTGCTGGACCCGCAAGTTGACATACTCGATCCGAGGCGGCTAATGGCCCCGGCGTTGGTGCTATCGGCCCGTCCCATCGCCTTCATGGCCCAGGTAACGATCGGCGCCCTGCAGGACGTGGTGCCGGCAGGCTACGTCAGGACCGCCTACGCCAAAGGACTGCCGTTCAGGGCTATCCTCGGGCGGCACATACTGCCGAACGTCGCCGTGCCCGTGCTGGGTGCCCTCAACTCGTCCTTCTTTTTCGCGCTTAGCAGCATATTCGTGCTCGAATGGCTGTTCAACTGGGGGGGTGTAGGGTCCAGCCTGTTGGAGTCCGTTCTGGCCGGTGACACGCTACGGGCCAGCTACCTCCTGATATTCATCGCGGTCACCATGTTCTTGGTGAATACGGCGGTCGAGCTCACCGTTCGCCGGATCGATCGCCGGGTGCCAGAGGTCGAGACGTTCGTCTCTTAGAGTCTCTAGCGGAACTCACCGCGGAGCACGCTGAGAACGCAGATGGAGGGACTTCTTAAAGTTGATTTCTCGGCGGCTATGGTCGGCGGGCTTTTCAGGCGTCTCCGAGATGGGACTACGCGGACCTGTCAGGCGGTGGTTAACGGCGGCCGAACCGGCGTCCCAGCCGGAACCGGTCGACGACCTCCTGGTCCACCTCCACGACGATGTTCTCGGTCCTTTCCAGGCCCTGTTCCACCACCGTCCAGAAGTCGTCACTCATGCCAAGGACAACGGGCCGCTCCTCGATGCGGCCGTCGGCGATGACGCGCACGTGCGCGTCTCCGAAGGTGCCGTAGAGGGCTAGCAGAGGCACCATCACCACCCCTGTCTGCCGCTCTATGACAACGCTGGCAAAGGCGCCCATACCCTCCCGAAGGTCCAGGTCCTGGGGGACCTCCATCGCGATGCGCAATGGAAAGCTTGCCACGTCCTGCTGCGACGTCGCGTCCGTCGAGACCTCTGAGACGTGGCCACGAAGGGTCTGGTCCGGCAGGGCGTCCATCGTGATGAATGCCGACGCGCCGACCTGTACCTGTAACACGTCGATCTCGTCGATGGTCCCGTGGGCTTCTATGATCGTCGTGTCTACGATCTCGACGATCGGAGTATCCGCGTTGACGCCGTCGCCTGGCTCCGCCACCACCGAGGCGACCACGCCTGGCATGCTCGACACCAGAGTCGCGTGCTCTCTGGCCTGGAGGGCCGATTCGAGCTCCGACTGCGCCGATGCAACCTCGGCCTCCAGCAGCGCGATGGCGAGTGGGTCGGAATCGCCGTTGAGCTCCGCCAGGAGCTCCTTGGCGTCATCGAGGTTAGCCCTGGCCACGGCCGCCTGCCTGTTCCTGTTTTCCAGCTCCAGGAGATCGGGGCCGCCGTTGAGACCGGTGAGGGCCTCCCTGGCGCTCTCGATTGCGGCCTCCGCCACCTTGACCTGCTTTCGCCTGGTTTCCAGCATCAGAGGGTCGGGCTCTTCCATGAGCTTCGACATGGCGTCCTCGGCATCCTGCAGCGAGGCCAGCGCGATAGCGAGTTGCGTCTCCTGCCTCTTGACCTCGAGGGCGTCGGGACCGGCCTCCAATAGGTCGAGGGCCTCCTGGGCGACAGTGAGGGAGCCGTCGGCGCGGGCGACGGCTCCCTCGCTGTCGGCTATGTTCTTCAACCCCTGGATCTCGGTTGCCTCCAGCGCATCTCTTGCGCCATCGTAGGTTATCCAGGCATCGTCCATCTCCTGAGATATGCAGAGGCCCTGCGCCGCCGTGACCGTGCTCTGACAGGTCGGAAAGATCGTGCCGGGCCAGAAATTCAGCCAGATGTACACAGTCTTCTCGTTCCAGGGCGTCTCGGGGTCGTCGGGCGGCGACCCGACGGCCCAGAACGATTTTCCGACGTCGTCGAAACGCAAGGTGCGGTCGAACAGGCGCGCTAGGTCGATCTCTTTGGACTCCAGGAAGGTGGTCGGCGCCAGCTCGGCGTCGGTTGGGCTGATCTCGATGCCGAGCCATTTCACCATCACGGCCTGATAGCCAAGAAGGGCTGTCTCCACTGACTCCTGGGCCGCCTCAAGCTCCCCGCCCGAGTCTCTGCGCGCCAGCCTCAGCTCTTCCCGAGCAATGCCCAGGGATGTTCCCGCGGAGTCGACCTGCGCCTGTGCCTCGGCCATCTCCTCTTCGGTGGGGCCGTTCTTCATCTCGTCGAGGGCGGCCAGGGTCTGGTCCAGGGTGACCTCCGCGTCGGCGACCCGGGCCTCCGCCCGGGCGATCTCCAGGGGGGTGGGCGCCATCGCCGCCGCCAGCGCATCACGGGCGAGACTGAGAGACAGCTCGGCGTTCGCTACGGCGGCCTCGGCTTGCGCCGCGGCGATTGCTGAAGGCGGCTCCGAGAGCGCCGCGGCTGCATCGAGGGAGTTCTTGAGGTAGAGCTCGGCGATGGCGATCCCCAGCTCGGCCTGGGCTATCTCCAGCGGTGTGTGCGGACGCGCGGCGGTGTCGAGCTCCTCTTCGGCATCCCGCAGGCCGAGCCGTGCCCGGACGACGGCCTTGTCCAATGCCGCGATGGTCAGCGCGTCGAGCTCGGCCAGCGGCTGCCCGCGCTCTACCTCCTGTCCCTCCGTGACCAGGATCTCTCCGATGGTCCCCTGGGTGCCGAAGGTCAGCATCTCACGCTTAGGGAAGACCAGCCTGGCGTTGACGTTAACTCTGCGTGTCAGATTGCCGAAGCTGACCGGTATGACTAGCTCGCCCTCTCCCAGGTCCGTATCGCGCACACCGCTCACCACCGCGTACGCGCTATACGATAAAGCGGCAGCCACGACTGACATCGCGACCAGCAGAGTGGTCTGCCACGCATCTATGGTCCTGAACGCGCGGAGCACTGCCTTCAAGACTTTTGTGCCTTCCTTCCGCTTCGGCTGCGCCCATCCGCGAGTCCGTTTGGTACCCGGTTACGTACGATGACACCAAAGGTTAGCAGACTTTCTCGCATCGACCGCCGCCTCTTTGCGCAGTTACCTGATCAGACCTGGAATACGCACGTAGCGGGTGTCCGTCTTCATAAGGGGTTGGAGCGAGAGACGGGGATCGAACCCGCGACGGCCTGCTTGGAAGATGACTCAGTCGTAGCGCTGAGCTTACGTAGCTAAAAGCGCTGCCGGTTTTGGTCAGTTATCGTCTACTCACTCAAGCTTTTCCCGGGGCCGATGCTGGCCGGTTCAGCCGATGCTGTCGGATATGGCCCGCCGCAGCTCGTCGCCGTTCTCCTTCCACCAGTCGTGTAGTATCGTCAGGTCGGTATTGATGGAGAAGTGGCGCACCCCCATGTCGAGATACTGTTTCGCATCGCCGACCTTCATGATCTCGGCTCTCGGCTGAACGCCCTTTTCCAGGGCCATCTCAAATACCCTGTTCCGTACGGCAACGACCTCCGGGATGTCTCTCTGGCCGGCCTTGCCAATGCTCATCGAGTAGTCCGTCCCTCCCCACTGCACCATGTCCACGCCGGGAATGGACAGTATCTCCTCCAGCTCGTCGACCGCTCCCTTCTTTTCGATCATCACGGCGACCACCGTGTCGGCTATCGAGTCCACGTAGGCCTGGGAGCCGCCGTAGCCCATATAGGTGTTGCGCCTGGTAGCTGAGCCATAGAGACCGCCGTGCTCCGGCGTATCGGGTCTCGCTTCCCGCACACACGCGCGAACGTCCTCCGCGGACCTCACGTCGGTGAACAGCACGCTGCTGAACCCCGCGCCGATGCCTCGCTGGGCGAGAAAGCCCTGGTGGCTCTGGTCCACCTTGATCATGCTACCCATGCCGTACAGCTCCGCGGCGAGGCACAGGTTGTCCAGATCATGCAGATCGAAAGACCCGTATTCCGCTACGAATTCCACGTAGTCGTACAGCCCGGTGTGGCCTATCGCCTCGACCACCGCGGGCCACGTCGAGAGGATATGGGTGCTCACGGTCGGCCCGCCGCTGTCTAGCTTCTCTCGAAGCCTGTTGGCCTTCATCTAACTTCCCTCCATGTGGATACGCGGACGCAGCCTCTTAGCGGCTGTATTCAGGGTTGGAGCGGGAGACGGGGATCGAACCCGCGACAGCTGGTTGGAAGTAGTATATGGCC
>CAZENU010000060.1:217-12449 GCA_964513735.1 uncultured Dehalococcoidia bacterium | reverse complement strand
GTCGGAGCGGATGTGGTGGGGCACACCCCTGACCACCATCACTTCGGTCAGCGTCCTGTTCGCCGACGTAGTGGGATCTACCGCTCTGGCAGTCCGGCTGACTCCTATAGAACTCGTGGAGGTGCTCAACGAAGCCTTTTCTTACTTCGACTCTCTCGTGGACAAGTACGATCTAGAGAAGATCCGGACTATCGGCGACAACTACACGGTCGCCTCGGGTGTGCCGCTCCCCCGTTGAGACCACGCCAGGGCGCTGGCGAACATGGCCCTGGAGATAAGCAGGTACTCGCGCGATGGCCAAGCCTCGGAGCGCACCCGGCTCCAGTTTCGCGTCGGCATGAACTCGGGGCCGTGGTGGCCGGTGTGATCGGCTACAAGAAGTTCCACTACGACATCTGGGAGGACACCGTGAACACGGCGAGCCACATGGAGTCCCACGGCGTGCCCGGAACGATACAGATCGCTCGCCCGATCTACGAGCTGCTCAAGGACGACTTTATCTGCGAGCCGCGGGGCTGATCCAGGTCAAAGGCAAGGGCGAGATGGAGACCTGGTTTCTGGACGGCGCCAGGCCTTCGCCCGCTCCAGACTGAGGACCGTGGTTGCCAGAATCCCGACACGGCCGGTAGGCACTCCCGGGACAGCCGGCGGGAGGAGAGTCTACGAAAAGTGCGGGACCACCTCGTCCATGAACAGCCTGAGCTCGTCGGTCTCGGGGAACCGGGGGAAGCTGAGCATCGACATGCTGTAGCCGAGCTCGGCGAACTCGTCGAATTGTTCCCGGATCGCCGCAGGGTCGCCGGCGATCTGGGGCTGGCCCCTCTCTTCCCATTCGCGATTCATCTCCATCGCCCGGGAGTGGTCACGGTCAACAAAAACGATAGCTGTGATGGTCTTGCGGATGGAGCCGAAGTCGCGGCCCTCCTGAACGCAGATGCGGCGGAGCGCGTCCATCTTCGCAGGCGCCTCAGGCAGGACGTTGTAGGCTAGGTTCCACCAGTCGGCGCGCCGGGCGACCAGAGGTAGGGTGTACCGCTCGCCGACGCCGCCGATCAGAATAGGCGGTGCGGGATCTGGACGCGGCACGCAGGCTGCGTTCTCGACGCTGTAGTGCTTGCCGTTGAAGCTGGGTGAGGGCTCGGTCCACATCGCCCTGATGATCTGAACGGCCTCCTCCAGCATCTCGGCCCGCTGGCGGTTGCTGGAGGCGCCGAGGCCGTAATGAACGCGTTCGCTCTCCATACTGCCCCCCCCGGAGCCGTAGCCGAGCACGAACCGACCTTGACTGAACTCCTGCAGAGTCGCCCCCATCTTGGCCACCACCGCGGGACTGCGAAACATGTTGCACATGACGATCGTCCCAACGGTCAGGCCGGGATAGCGGGAGGCCAGCCACGTGAGCATGGTCCAGCACTCCATCATGAAGTCTTCACCGCTCTCGAGGTGGTCGTTCAGCCAGATGGAGCTGAACCCCTGGGACGCCACGTCGAGGTTGCGGTACAAGCCCGGCATGAACTCGGACCGGGGGAAATCGTAGAGCCCTCTTATCCCAAGGGGTGGGGTGAGGCCGAACTCGAACCGGTGATTCGCCGACATAGCGAGTATCTCCTGACCCGGGCAATCGTATCAGATCCCCGGCGTTGCCGATCCACCCGGTCCGCGGCTACCTGAGCAGGTCCCAGAGGGAGCCGGCCAACATCGTCAGTCCGACGGCGAAGACGAAGCCGGCGAAGTTCACCCTGGCGGCGAGCCTGAGGAGCAAATTGATCATCACGAGCCCGGCCGCGAAGGCGACGACGGCCGCGACCAGCGTCTCCGCCGTCAGCTCGAACGAGGAGTCTACAGCCGCGTAGAGGGCGGCGCCGAGGCTGGCGGGCACGCTCATGAGGAAGCTCAACGTCAGCGCGTCCCTCCGGTCGAGCCTACGTCCCAGTAGCACGGCAACCGTTAGCCCCGACCGGCTCAGGCCGGGCATCACCGACAGCCCCTGGGCGACGCCGGCAAGCACGCCGTCGACGGCCCCCACGCCGTCCATCTGGCGGACGCCCTCGGACCGGCGGCGGAGCTGCACCGCGCCGGTGACCAGCATTGCGACCGCGATCACGGTCATGGAGCCGCCTCCGACCGCCAGGGACAGATCGGAGAGCATCAGCAGCAGCGGGAACCCGATGACCGCGCTCACCGCGGTGGAGTAGACCAGGTAGCGGAAGACGGGCGACAGCCGGGGTGGGTGAGCAAAGACCTCCCGCGTCAGGCCCAGCACCTCGCTCCGAAGCGCAACGAGGGCCGCGGGGGCGGTGCCGACGTGCAGCCAGAGGGCAAAGTCGATGCCTTCTCCCAAGTCGCTGTCGTACAGGAGCGTGTGCACGGCGGCGACGAGTCCCTCGGAGCTGAGGGGCAGCCACTCGAAGATTCCCTGTACGAGACCGAGAATAACTGCGTTGTCCAATAGGTCCACCTCGGGCCAATTGTACGCCGGTACGAAGCCAACCAGCGTAGCCTACCTTGAGCCACCGGCCCCGCGCCAGGCAAATTGATACCGACTCTCAACGCAGTCCCATTGACCGGGTCCGGCCACATGCCATAAACTACCCATGCGGTTCATTAAATGAGACATAGTCCCATTAAATCTCAGCAGTAGTACCCACGAGCTATGACACCCGTTCTCGATGCAGCCCCGGACCTGGTGGCGGTCCTCGAGGACCTCGGCCACCGGTCGACGGCCCCAAGGCGGGACGTGGCCCGCGCAATTCAGGGCAAGGCGGACAGCTTCACCGCCGAGGAGATCAGCGACCAGCTTTCGGGCGTAGGCCGGGCTACCGTCTATCGGACTATCAAGCTGCTGTTAGAGGCGGGTGTCGTCTGCAAGCTGACGATGCCCGACGGGACGACGACGTACGCACTCGCCCGGATCGAGCACCACCACCATACGATCTGCGTCAGGTGCGGCCAGGTCGGGGAGTTCCGTGACGCAACCATCGAGAGGCTGATGCACGTCCTCGGCAATGAGGTGGACGGCGAGATAGTCGGCCACCGCATCGAGCTCTACGTTAGCTGCGACGCCTGCCGGCAGGCGTCGCAGAGCTAGCCGGAGGTTATCTGATCCATGTCCTTCCCCGCGATTCATACGATGCCGCTCTTGAGACCTAATATCACTAAGCTTCTCCCGGCCGCGCTCGCGGCGGTGCTGCTGCTCGCGGCGTGTTTGGACGACGGCAACGAGGCGCGCGCAGTCAGCGTCGTGGCCACGACCAGTATCGTCGCGGACTGGGCCAGGAACGTGGGCGGCGATCGTGTCAGCGTGTTCAGCCTGCTCGGACCAGGCGACGATCCCCACGGTGTCTCGCCCGGAGCCCAGGACGTCAGACGGGTCGCGGACGCCGATCTCGTGCTCAGCGTCGGGCTGGATCTGGAGGCGGACTGGCTCGAGAAGCTTATCGCCAACGCGTCGGCCGACCCGTCGAGAACTGTCGCGCTGGGTGAAGTCATCGACCCGCTGAGGTCCCACGACGACGGCATAGCCCCCGACCCACACTTCTGGTTCGACCCGCTGCGGGTCAAGCTTGCGGTGTCCGAGATATCGGTCCGGCTGTCCGCTGTGGACCCAGACGGCGCCGAGGTGTATCGCGCCAACGCCACAGCCTACGACGCCCGGCTGGACGAGCTGCACGCCTGGATCCAGGAGCAGGTCGCCTGGATACCACCGCAGAGGCGGTCGCTGCTAACGTCCCATGAAAGCCTGGGCTATCTGGCCGACCGCTACGGCTTCGAGATCGTCGGCGCGGTCATCCCCGGCATCACCACCGAGGCAGAGCCGTCGGCCAAGGAGATCACAGGCCTGGTCGACGCCATACTGGAGCGCCGAGTCGCGGCCGTCTTCATCGAACCTTCAGTGAGCGACCGGCTCGCCCGGATGGTCGCCGAGGAGAGCGGCGTGACCGTGGTACGCCACCTGTACACCGGCTCGCTGGGCGGGCCCGGAAGCGGAGCGGCGACCTACATCGAGATGATGCGCGCCAACGTCGAGACGATAGTGCAGGCCCTGGGATGATCGGTTCAACTGCTGACGCGCTGCCCCGCCTGGCGGTGGAGCACGTCACGGTCCAGTACGGCGAGTTCAAGGCGCTGGACGACGTGACCTTCGAGGCCGGTCCCGGCACGCTGCTGGGCGTGGTAGGCCCCAACGGCGCGGGCAAGAGCACCCTGTTCGCCGTGATCACCGGCGCGACGTCCGCGCAACACGGACGGGTCGTCGCGGAGGGTACCTCGCCCAACGACCGCGGCGGCACGCTGGCCTACGTGCCTCAGCGGGAGCGGGTCAACTGGCGATTCCCTCTACGGGCCGTGGACGTCGTCATGCTGGGCCGCGCCAGCCGCATCGGATGGCTGCGCAGGCCCGGCCGGGAGGACCGCGACCTGGTCAAGCTCTGCATGAACCGCGTGGCCATGTGGGAGCACCGGGACGACCTGATGACCGAACTGTCGGGCGGCCAGCGGCAGCGGGTGTTCGTTGCCCGCGCCCTGGCGCAGCAGGCAGACATCCTGTTGTTCGACGAGGCGTTCAGCGGCGTCGACGTGGCGTCGCAGGAAGGACTGGTCGACGTTCTGAGATCGCTGCGGGACGAAGGTAGGATAATCTTGATGGCGACCCACGATCTGACGAACCTAGCCGAGCGCTTCGACCAGGTGCTGTGTCTGAACCACCACGTGTGCGCCTTTGGCCCGCCCGAGGAGGCGTTCACGCCCGCGGTGCTGGAGGAACTCTACGGCGCTCACGGTGTCGAGTTCGCGGAGCACCACAGCCACCACGGCCGCAGCCTCAGGCGCAGCGCCGCGTCGGACCCGGAGCACGCCGGCCACATGCACGAGTAGGGCGAGATGGCGGACGCGCTGTACGACGGCCTGATAGAGCCCTTCACCTACACCTTCATGGCGAGGGCACTGATCGTATCGGTCTTGGTGGGGATCATCTGCCCGATCCTGGGCAGCTACGTCGTCGCCCGGGGACTGGCATTCATGGGGGACGCCCTCGCCCACGCGGTGCTCCCCGGGCTCGTCATCGGATTCCTGATCGGAGTGAGCCCCTTCGCCGCCGCCGTGCCCGCAGGGATAATCGTCGCGCTGCTCATCGGCTACCTGGCACAGCGCACCGGCGTCGGGGAGGACACCACAATCGGCATCCTGTTCGCGGGCTTCTTCGCGCTGGGGTTGGTGTTGCTGACCACCGCTGAGGGCATCAGCGTCGACCTCGAGGACCTGCTGCTGGGGCAGGTACTGGCCGTGTCGGATGCGGACGTCTACGTCACCGCGGTACTAACGGCGGTGGTGGTGGCGCTGCTCTACGTCTTCCACAAGGAGCTGGTGTTCACGAGTTTTGACCGCCTGGGCGCGGCTGTCGCCGGCCTGCCGACGGCCCGGCTGGACTACCTGCTGCTGGTGCTGCTGGCCACGGTGATCGTCATCGCGCTGCAGGCCGTGGGCATCGTGCTCGTCATGGCGATGCTGATCACGCCCGCGGCGACGGCCTACCTGCTGGTGCGCAGCTTCGTGCCGGTGATGGTGGTGGGCGCACTGCTGGGCGTCGTCTCGGTGGTGGCCGGCCTGTACCTGTCCTTCCACCTGAACCTGCCATCGGGGCCGGCCATGACCCTGGTGGCGACGGCTTTCTTCGTGCTGGCCGCCGCGTTCAGGCGCCGCGTGACCTGACAGCGGCCGTCAGAGCCAGCCGCGGGCCTGGAAAAAGCTCCGTAGCTCGTCCATCTCCTCGTCGCTGAGACTGTAGTAGGGCTTTCGGCGCCATCTGCCCGCCAGGCCGTAAAGCTCCTGGACCGCCTGGAACCCGGCGCTGTATCCGCCCGGCCCGCCACCTATGTAGTCGAAGTAGGGCCGATCGTGCTCGGCGATTACCCTCGTGGCGGCGTCCCAGTCGCCGCACTCAACCGCGTCCCAGTATTCCCGCGTCACCCTCGGCAGGAATGTTACGAAGGTAGACATGAAGCCGACGGCGCCGTAGTGGACCAGGTCAAGGTGGTGCTGCTTCATGCCGCCGGAAAAGACGGCCCACCGCTGGCCGGCCATAGATGTCATCCGCCGACCGAAAAGGCCGAGGATATCGTCCTTGACCGCGACGATCCCGTCCACCCTTTCCAGTAGCTCGGCGATTGTCTGCAGGCCCAGGCCCGGGTTGGCCCTCCACACATTGGTGACGAGCATCACCGGAATCTCGACCGCCACCGCGGAGTAGTACTCGACGAAGCCGTCCACGGTCACCGATTCGCCCCATATCGGCGGCTTGACCATCAGCACGTCGGCCCCGACGTCCCGGCAGTAGCGGGCGAACCCGACGGTCTTGTCGGTGGCCCAGCCGCCGTCGGCCGCGACCGTCATCCCACGGGAGCCGGTCTGCTCGGCGACGACCCTGGTGACCTCGGCGATCTCGTCGTCGACCATGAGCGAGAAGAGGCTGTCGCCGTAGGTGAGCAGCGAGGTCTTGCTGCCGCCCTCCATGTTGGCGTCGATCACTCTGCGGAGCCCATGGTAGTCGATGGCGCCATCTCGCGTGAAGGGCGTCTTCAGCGACGCTATGGGGCCGGTGAGAGCGTCGCGCACTTCCTCCCGGCTCATCATCGGCTATCCCTCAAAGTCGTACTCGGTGGACCATCTTCGGCGCCGTGTGGTCGCCCTCGGCGATGCCGTTGCCCAGCATGTGGCCGTCGATGGCGTGTGAGGGCGCGTCCCGGCCGGTCTCCGGCCCGAGGCCGAGCCCCAGTGTCCAGCGCATAGGGGGTGAAATCATATTTCTATACGACAGTATATCGCAGGCCGCACGTCGGAATCGTACCGGCTGCATCCAGTCTGTCGGTCGTGATTGAGGTGCTACACTGGGCCGGACCATCGGGCGTGCAGGTTGGCAAAGCGGTTTTCCAAGGACTGGAGCGTGTCTGGATCATGAAACAGACGGGCGTGTGGACGACCGAGGGATTTGAGGGTTTTCGCGCGGGGACGTTCGGCAACGGCGGGCAGAATCTGTACGTCTCCCGTGCGGGCATACTTCAGCGGATCCACCAGTACGACCTCAACAAAGACGGCTACGTGGACATTCTCTTCTGCAACAGCCAGCCCCACGGCGAGCAGCCACCGGCGTACCTGTACCGGGACCCGCTAGGCGAGGGCGCGCTGACCGAGGTGCCGTCGGACGGCGGGTGGTCGGGCACGGTGGCGGACCTCAACGGCGACGGCTACGACGACGTGGTGATCGGCATGACTCACAACGGCGAGCGGTCGGACCTGAACGCCATTGTCTACTACGGCACGCCTGACGGCATCGGCGAACGCCGGCACCAGCTCCTGCCCGCACCCCACTGCGTCTCCATCGCCGCAGGCGACTTCAACGGCGACGGACGGATGGACCTGGCCTGCCTGTGCAGCGTTCTCCGGCCAGACGCCGAGCACTTCGTGCGCATCTTCTACCAGTCAGACCTGGGTTTCGAGCGGCAGCGGTTCGTGGACACAGCAATATCCGGAGACCAGCTTGCCGCCCGCGATCTGGACGGCGACGGGTACACAGACCTAGTCGTGCGCTCCAGGGACGGCGAGATCAGGGTCTACTGGGGCGGCGCGGACGGCATGGGCGCCGGGCGTGCCGACGTCCTGCCGGTAGAGCTGGACATAACAGCCCTGTCGCCCGAGGAGCAGTCGGCCGAGCAGCTGTACTCGGAGTACAACGAAGACGCGCGGCCGCTGGTGCAGGTCGTGGACCTGGACGGCGTGCCGCACGTCTTCGTGGCCCGCCACAGATCGGTGTCGCTGGTGCCGGTGGCGGCTGACCGCAGCTTCGGCGCGCCGATCGTCCTGGACTGCCTTCATGCGATGTCGCTGGCCGCCGGGGACGTCAACGGCGACGGGCTAACGGACCTGGTGGTGGCCTGCCGGGAACGCCATGAGGGCGCGGAGTGCTCCTGGATCTACTGGGGCGCCGAGGGCGGCTACGACGAGGCACGCCGCACCCGAATCGGCAGCCTGCGGGCCTGCGACGTAGCCGTGTGCGATCTGGACGGCGACGGCTACGACGACGTGGTGCTGTGCCAGTGCCACACCTATGAGTCGTTCACGCGGGAGGCGCTGGTGTACCGGGGCACCCCAGATGGCGTGGTCGCGGAGCCGAGGCAACTCGAGACGCAGGACCCCCGCCGGGTGCTGCCGGTCTACTCGCCCGAGTCGGCGACACCGGACCTGTTCTTCGTCAACCACTACAGCCGCAAGATCTTCGAGGTCAGCCCCGCGATCTACTACGGGGGGCCGGCCGGCTTTTCCGCCGATCGGCGCGAATACGTTCCCGGCTTCGGCGCGGTAGAGGCCGTCTGCGCGGACGTGAACGACGATGGCCTCGTCGACCTGGTGCTGGCCAACAGCTCGCACAACTCCAGGAGCCGCAACCCGGGATCGTACGTGCTTCTGAGAGGGCCTGACGGGTACCCGGACAGCCCGACGGTCGCGCTACCGACCGTCCAGTCCCACGGCGTCGCCTGTGCCGACCTCAACCGGGACGGCTACCTCGATCTGGTCTTCGGGGGGTATACGGACCCGGAGGTGCGCATCTACCACGGGTCCGAGAACGGGTTCGACCCCAAGAATCCGGTGCGGATTCGCATCGAGCGCGACGGCGTGACGTACGACAGCGCGATGGTGGTCTACCTGGCAGACCTGAACAACGACGGATGGCTGGACCTGGTGCTGCCGGAAATCCTATACGACCGCAGCTTCGTGCTGTGGGGCGGCCCCGATGGCTACAGCATGGAGCGCAGCCAGGCGTTTTCGGTCCTGCACTGCGTCTCCGCGCGGGCGGCTGACCTCAGCGGCAACGGCTACCTGGACCTGATCTTCGGAGGCGGTACTCCGTCCCAGGACGGCCCCCACGACTCCTTCGCGTACATCTACTGGAACGGGCCGAACGGCCTGAGCGAGGACCGGCGGACCCTCCTTCCCGCCAACCATATCAACTCGATGACCGTCGCGGACTTCAACAACGACGGCCTGCTGGACTTGTTCGTGTGCTCCTACACGACCGGGCGGGAGCGCGACATCGACGCCTTCCTCTACTGGAATCGGGAGGGCAGGGGCTTCTCTGCCGCGGACCGAACCCGTATGTTCACCCACTCCTCGACCGGCTGCCTAGCGGCGGACTTCAACGGGGACGGCTGGACAGACATCGCCGTCGCGAACCACAAGGTGTTCGGCGACCAGGTCGCCTATTCTGAGGTGTGGTGGAACGGCCCCGACGGCTTCGACAAGAAGAACACGACCAGGCTGCCGACCCAGGGTCCCCACGGCATGACCGCAGTCGCGCCGGGCAACATCGCCGACGGGGGACCGGTGGAGCACTACATCTCGGCGCCGTTCGAGCTCCCGGCCGGGGCGAGGGTCACCGCCGTCTCCTGGGAAGCGGAGCTTGGGCCAAAGACGCGAGTCCGGGCACAGCTCCGGTCGGCCGGATCGCGTGACGGCCTCGACTCAGCGCCGTGGCTGGGAGCCGAGGGCAGCGCAGGCTGGCTGGACGCAGGCCAGACAACCGGCGACGAGTTCTCAGGCTGGGTCCAGTACAGGCTGGCCCTGGAGGCGGTCAACGGCGGCAGCTCTCCCCGCGTGTCCCGGGTGGACGTTCACTACGGTTGAGCAAGAGTGGCGTCCCGCATCGCGACAAGGACGTCGGTGAGCCCCAGGTCAATGCCGAGTCAAGGGCGCTCCGCCAGCCGGAGACCGTCCTACCGAGCGGCGCCGGGCCAGCGGACTACGACTCCGAGCAGCCCCAGGTCACCCTGGTCCAGGCGGCGGTAGACTTCGGGGATCTCCGACCACTCGACCGCGTGAGTCAGCATGGGCGAGATGTCCAGCTCGCCACGAGCCAGAAGCTCCGCGGAGAGTGCCATGCTGGCCCTCCGGTCCCACCTGTCGTCGCGCGGACCGTACCCGTAAGAGGTGAGCAACGCTACGTCCTTGACGCTGTATGGATAGCTCACCGGGCTGAAGTCGGGCTTGTCGGTGTGGGTCGCGACGACCACGACGGTGCCTCCAGGTCGGACGACGTCCATGCCGGTCTTGATGGCGGACCAGGCCGTCGCAGCTTCGATCACCACGTCCGCGCCCCGGCCGTCGGACCAGTCCATTACTTTTTCCTGAAGGTCCGCCGAGTCCGGTGAAACAGTAACGCCGGCCCCCATGGCGGCTGCGACGGCGAGTCTCCGTTCGTCCTTGTCGATGACCAGCGTGCTGAACCTGAACGCGCGGCAGAAGGCCAGAGTGGACAGACCGACGACCCCCAGTCCTACGATGGCCACGTTCTCCCCCGGCCCCAGGCATCCTTTGCGGAGCGCAAGCTGTCCGACTCCCAGGATGTTCAGGAACACGGCCTGCTCGGTGGGCACGCCGTCGGGAAGCTTGAATGCCAGGTCGGCGGCAACCGCCACGTACTCCTTGTGGGGCTGACCGACGAATACGCGGTCTCCGACCGAGAATCCGGCGGTGTTGCTCCCGACACCAGCGACGTGCCCCACCATGGAGTAGCCAGCCTCGTATGGGAACTTCAGCGGAACGCCGTGGGGGTAAAGGAGCCGTCCGGCCGGGTCCACCGACTTTCCGGAGTAGGTCCGCATCTCCGTTCCGGTGCTGAGCGCCGTGACCGAGGCCCGGACCAACAGGCCGTCGTCGGTGCAGTCGGGCGTGGGAACGTCCTCGAGCTCGGCCATCCGGGGCCCAGTGATCACGAGCCGTTTCATCGCGGGCCTGGCGTCGTGAAACGAAGGTAGTCTGGCATGAACAGGGTTCCAACCGCGCTCATCGCGAGAGATTGTACTTGGTCGTCGAGGAGGACGCCAAACCGATCTTCGCAGAACCGGACATCGGGACGCCGAGGGTCCCGATGTCCGGTTCTCCTTTGTTGCGATGGTAGTAAGAGGATGAAGTTTGCGGACAGAGAGCGGCTCGCATGCGACAACGCATGGCCGCGAGTCTGTGTGATAGCGTGTCTGCATGCTATCCGAGGAAGAGCAGACACGAGAGGAGGTCCGCGACCGGATCCGGCGCGAAAAGACATCTCGCCGGAATACGAAGATCGTCTGGGCGGTCATCCTAGTCCTGGCGCTCGTAATCATCCCGGCGATTGTCGGGAACCTGGACATGGATTCGTTCAATCGAGAAACTGTGGGCAGTCTCGTGGGTGGGCTCGGCGTTCTAACCTTCCTGAGCTCGGCTGGCTGGATACTCGTGGCGATGCTGCGCAAGCGTTCATCCCGCACGGCCGTCGTCTTGGCGGGAATTTCTCTTGGCGCCGTGATGATCGGCATTGTCTTAGCCCCGCCGCCAGACGATCCGGCCGTCACCGATGCCAGCGATGACCCAGTCCCACCTCCTCTTCGACGTCATAGCGATCAACGGCCCAACCCGGGGATTCATTCGAACCCCGGTCCTTAAACGCAGTTCTCATTGAAGGGAGGTACGTACGTATCTGACCGATATCGCGGATGTTTCCAACGGCCGCGCCTGAAATCGTCGATAACGGTGTTTGAGCAGTCTGTAGCCTTTCGTTGGACAAATCTAGTGACTGCCAGGACGACCAAAGCGATACTGGTGGAGCGCGCCGACCGCATAGAAAGCAAGGAGATTGACGGCCGCGAAAGCGTGACCCTAAGCCGTGATCCTGGCAACGACATCGTAGTGAACTGGCGTAACGTGTCGCGACGACACGCCGTCATTGCGGGGGAGTCAGATGGCTACTGGATTACAAACCTTGGTAGCCGCAACGGAACCTATGTCAACGATGAGCTCGTAGTCGAGCCGCGCATGCTACGCAACTTGGACCGCATTCACCTCGGCGGAGCAGAGTCGGTTGGCTGGGTCTTCATGGAGTCCGCCGAGACGGTTCGCATCGACGCCAGGCGCCGAACTATCTTGTGAGCTGAATACGAAGCTTCTCGGTGTCATCCTGCTGAAGTCGTGGAGGGCTTCCCTCTCAAAGCACCAGTTTTCAAGACCGGCGCCTCAGCCGCTTGGCCACCCCTCCTCGACACCTTCACGACGCGGCGGAAAGCCCACCGCGCAACCCGAAAGTCTTGTACAGCGCTGGGCGAACGCCGTTGGCGGGCGCACGGCGGACGTTTTATACCCCCTATTCTTATGGCTCTTATGGCATGACGCCTCGATTGTCTGCTTTGGAATGAACATCTGCCACGCCGACATC
>CAZENU010000060.1:0-207 GCA_964513735.1 uncultured Dehalococcoidia bacterium | reverse complement strand
GAATAGTCGGATTCATCCGTCGTTCTATTCAGTTGCCAGCAGGCCGCGATCTCGCCTTGGGCCATCTGGGGGCATTGGTGTTTCGAGGGCAAAAGAAGGAGCCCTGGAGAGCGATTCTCCAGGGCTCCTTCATACTACGGATCGATGGTTGCGGGGGCCGGACTCGAACCGGCGACCTTTGGGTTATGAGCCCAACGAGCTGCCGCT
>CAZENU010000059.1:0-12707 GCA_964513735.1 uncultured Dehalococcoidia bacterium | reverse complement strand
CCAGGGACCTCAGTCTTATCAGGACTGCGCTCTAACCGGCTGAGCTACTGGCCCATGCTCAAGCATCGCTGGAGGTGACCCGAGTATAGCTTTGGGCGAAAAAGGGTGTCAAGGCGACGCCCAACGGTGCCGTGGTCACCGGTGCGGAGAGCTGATTCGCGATGATCCGTTCGTGGTGAGCCAGTCGAACCACCTCTTCACACATCGGAGACCAGGAGGCCCTTCCACAGGCTCAGGGCGCACGGGGGTTAAAGCCAGTTCGTTCATATTGGGACCGTCGGGCCGCCACCGCCAACACGGGAGGGTATGATTGAACGTCCCCTACCCCTGTGCTAACCTCTGACGCTGCCAGCAGATACTCCGGAGCCCACAGGTTGCCATGCCCGAAAGCACCCCGCTGGAAGACCGCAACGCCGTCGTCGAGGAGATCCTGGACGGCTCCTACGACCTGCACGTCCACTCCAGCCCCGACCTCACCGAAGGGCTGCGCCTGGACGCCCTGGACACCGGCCGCCACGCCCAGGAGGCGCGGATGGCCGGTTTCGTGCTCAAGTCACACTACTATCCCACGACCCCGCTGGCACAGGCGCTCAGCCGGATTTATCCAGGGCTGAGGGTCGCAGGCTCGCTCTGCCTCAACCACGAAGTCGGCGGGCTAAATCCGGCGGCGGTCGAGGCGTCCGCGGTGATGGGCGCCAGGGTCGTCTGGATGCCGACCCGCGGCACGGCGCCTTCAAGCGGGCGCCCAGGCCTGAGGCTCACGGACGACGGCGGCGAGCTGCTAGCGCCGTTGCACGATATCCTCGACGTGGTCCAGCGACACGAGATGTTGCTGGCCTCCGGCCACGCGCCACTGCGGGAGGCGCTCACGCTCTTCCAAGCGGCCAAGGCGGCGGGCGTCGAGCACATGGTCGTTACACACCCGGCAATGGACGCCGACCGCGAGCTGCTGGGCCGGCTTGTCGGCCTGGGCGCCTACGCAGAGTACACCCTCCTGTCCTGCACACCGTCCCGTGGCAGCGCTACGCCGACCGAACTCGTGGCCGCGATACGGGACCTGGGCGTGGAGCGGTGCGTGGTCACGACCGACTTCGGCCAGTGGATGAATCCGCCACCCGCCGAGGGCATGAGAATGGCCATCGCCGAGCTGCTCTACGCGGGCATGGAGCCAGACGAGGTGTCTATTCTGGTCAAGACCAACCCGCTGCGACTCATAGGCCAGTAAACCGAGTCGCTTCGTCGTCATAGACCCCGTAGTGACGAACGAGCGGGCAATTCGGTGCTACGAAAAGAGTGGGTTCAGGAAAGTAAGAGTGCTACCGCGGGCCGAGCTGCACGAGGGAGAGCTACGCGACGTTTGGCTGATGGCGGCGGACCGCCCGGATTGACCGCTGAGACGCCTGGGAGGAGCCATCAAGGATATCTGCTGGTAGGCACCGCACGCCAGCCCGGGGACGTAGCTGTGGCCCCTCGAGTAGCCCCGATTCCGATTCGGGGTGTATTGAGGGGGCCGGCGCCATCCCCGCGCGGCCCGTGCTAGCACGGCATGCCGTGCCCCTGCGGAGACATCCCGGTGCCGTGTTGCGTGTCAGGGGTTGGGGCCGTCGAGCCTCCGGGACGCTCGACGCAGCCCGCCGAACCGCAACCGCAACAGGCCCTTGATATCACCATAAGCGGTGCTGACGACCCGGACCCGGCTGTCCGGGTCGTCGGTCCACGTCACCGGCACCTCGTTGACCCGATAGCCGTTGGCATGGGCCAGCAGCAGCAGCTCGCTGTCGAAGAACCAGCCGTTGTCCGCGACCAACGGGACCAGGTCGTCGACGGTCCGGCGGCTCAGTACCTTGCAGCCGCACTGGTAGTCCCTGATGCCCGCCCAGAACATCATGCGGACCATCAGGCTGTATATCTGGGAGATTGCCTCTCGAAGAGGTGGCCTGCCAACGACCCGCGCTCCTCGCTTGAGTCGCGAGGCGATAGCCACGTCGTAGGCTCCTCCATCGACGGCCTGTACCATGCCAGGGAGGGCCTCCAACTCGGTCGACAGGTCCACGTCCATGTATGCGACGACGTCGGCGTCGCTGGCCAGCCAGGCGGTCCGCAGCGCCAGGCCCCGGCCGCGCTGTTCAAGGCGGAGGTACTGGACCCGCTCGTGGGTCTGCGACAGCCTCTCGCCTACCTTCGGGGTGGAGTCGGTCGAGCCGTTATCGACGATGACGACACGCCAGTCGTAGGAGTCGAGATTGGCGGTGAGGAACTCGACGACGCGGTCGGTGCTGGGAGGCAGGTCTGCCTCTTCGTTGAGGACGGGAATCACAACTGTCAGAGAGGTTGTCACCGCCTGCTCAACAGGAAAGGCTACGCCGACCCGGCACGCCCTGACACGGGTTTCCGGTCGCCGGCATTGAGGAGGCGCTCCGTAGAGGCAGACAGGCAGGTCTGCCCGGGCCAGGGCGCACCCGTGTGTGCGCCCCCACCGGAGACGTGTGTCGATTCAGACATATAACCTGAGTAGTGGCCATCATGAGATGCGTCGAGGCGGCCGATGGGTCGCGTCTTCTCTGGACGACTGTAGGGACACAACCCTAGTGCTTGAAGTGCCGGACACCCGTGAACACCATCGCGATGGAAAGCCGGTCCGCGGCCTCTATGACTTCCTCGTCTCTGATCGATCCGCCGGGCTGTGCGATGGCCGCGACGCCGCCTTCGGCGGCCAGCTCCACGTTGTCTGCGAATGGCATGTACGCGTCGGAGGCCATCGAGCTTCCCTTGGATTTTTCGCCCGCGATGCGCAGGGCCAGGTGGACGCTCGTCACCCGGTTTGGCTGTCCCGCCCCCATGCCGACCAGGGCGTTGTCTTTGGCGAGTACGATGGTGTTCGACTTGACGTGCTTGCCAACCTTCCAGGCGAAGGCCAGGTCCCGCAGCTCGTCTGCCGTCGGCTTGCGCTCAGTCACGACCTTCCACGAGGCGGGGTCTTCGTCTAGAACGTCCGTGGTCTGTATCAGCGCGCCGCCGGAGACCCTCCGGACGTCAGTGCCGGCCAGTGGCCCGTCCGCGGGCGCCACCTCGAGTATCCGTAGCTGCTTGCGCTTCTTGAGTATCTCCAGCGCCTCCGGCTCGTAGTCCGGCGCGACGATGATGTGGTACAGCACGCCGCGCATCGCTTCGGCCGTGGCCGCGGTAACGATGCGGTTAAAGCCAACGATGCCGCCATAGGCGGAGATGGAGTCGCCCTCGAAGGCCCGCCTGTACGCCGTAGGCTGGTCCGGGTGAGCGGCCAGGCCGCACGGGTTGGTGTGCTTTATCACGACAGCCGCGGGCTCGGCGAAGTCCGACACCGCTACCCAGGCAGCGTCGGCGTCCAGGAAGTTGGTGAACGACAGCTCGATACCGTAAAGCTGCTTCGCACTGACAATCCCCCCGGCGGACAGGGTGTCGGCGTATACCGCGGCTTCCTGATGGGGGTTTTCGCCATACCGTAGCTCGGCCAGCCTGGTATACCCGAAGGTCAGCTCGTCCCCCGAGGGCCGGGCGCCTCCGTTCAGATAGCGGGTCACAGCGGTGTCGTACCACGCGACGTGCTGGAACGCCTTCCGGGCCAGCTCCTTGCGCTCGTCCTGGGAGATCTCGACCTTGCCGCCGCGTGCCGCGTTCAGGCGTTCGGCAAGCCATCCGTAGTCCAAGGGGTCCACGACCACGGCCACGTCCGGGAAGGTCTTGGCAGCCGCGCGGATGAGCGCCGGGCCTCCGATGTCGATGTTCTCCAGGGCATCCTCCAGGGTAACCCCGGCCCTGCTCACGGTCTCGACGAAGGGGTACAGGTTCACGACCACGAAGTCGATGGGGTCTATGCCGTGCAGGGCAAGCTGGTCCTGATGATCGGGAAGGTCCCGACGGGCCAGGATGCCGCCGTAGAGCCTGGGATGCAGTGTCTTGACCCGGCCGCCCAGAATCTCGGGGAAGCCGGTCACGTCGGAGACCTGGGTCACAGGCAGGCCGGCGTCGGCAAGATATCGTCCGGTACCGCCGGTGCTCACCAGCTCAAAGCCGGCCTGGACAAGCGCCTTCGCGATCTCGACAATACCCTCTAGGTCAGAGGCGCTCAGAAGGGCCTTCATCGGTCCCCTTGATCGTGGCATAGGTGTCGCGGGGGTCTACGGGCGTGAGTCTCGATGTGGCCAGATTGCCCACGGCTGCCCCTGCCGCTCAAGCGTAGCCTGCTCTACACTGAGCCGGGATGGCCACGGCGATGAGGCGGCTCGGCGTGTCCGAGGCGCGCCGAGCCGCCGGGTTCAGGCGGCGTCTTTGAGGGCCTTGACGATCTGGCCCAGGAACGCGCCGCTCACGATGAACACGAAAGTGAAGATGCTCAGTCCGATGTCTGCGCCGATGAAGGCCAGCAGTCCCGTCAGTCCAAACGCGGTGACCGCTCCGAATTCCCAGGTCGGCCTCTTCCGCTTGAACACAGGCTTGCCCCGGTCCAATATGCTCTCCATCCAGGAGTAGCCCTCGCCCACTATGGAAGACAGGTCTCCGATGACGCCGTATCCCAGATTGATGACGATCCCAACCACGATGCCGATTATTAGGGCCAGAGCTGTGCCTACGTTGGCCTCGACACCAGAGCTCCAGATGAGCGCCGCGATGAACAACCAGACCACCGCAGAGCCAACGCCCCATGCGATCCCCCACGCGACCGGAGACTGCCGCCAGGAGGCGATGGTCAAGCTGTAGCTCTGGACCGGACCCGAGGCGCCGAGAGTATCGAGATTGGCGGTCATCGCCCCACCAAAACCGCCCTCAGGCTTGTCGGAGAACATTCGCACCAGGGCCCACACGATCCCCGCCACGATGACCAGCACGATGACCACCACGAGACCAATCAGAAACCCCTGGAGGAACCCAATCGGAAGGTCAAAGAAGAAGTCCCCCTCAGCATCCCCCAGGCTAAACATGACCCCCCAGACGATCCCGACTATCGCCGAAATCAGTAGCTGCCACGCAAGGATTTTATTGTTACTGTCAACCATCTAGCCTACTCCTGAGTCGTTGGGCACCCTGAAACGACCTCACGGCTCCGCGCGGCCGATATTGAATCTGGTGTCAAGGATATCACAATATATCTCTACGGTCTCCCCGCGACACGGTCACCTTCCCGACCATCCGATCACCCGGAACGTAGGCGCGATGGGGCGCCAGCGGTGCGTCGCCCGGCTTCCGCCGAGCTCGGCGCGGTGTTCATCTAGAGGCGCCGGAGTCTCGGTAGACGGGGCCGACTGCGGCCCTCGGTCCCAGCCTAAGTACCGCCTAACATGAGCGCATAGGTCGCCGAGAAATCAGCTATCCAGGGCCAGCTTGTCCATCTCAAGCTGCACAGGGATGGGGTGCATTCCCGTGAAGCAGCCCATACACATCTCGTTCTTCGGCACCCCGACCGACCTGAGCAGCCCATCGTGGCTCAAGAATGCCAGCGTGTCGGCGCCGATGACCTTGCAGATCTCCTCGACGGTTTTGTTGGCGGCGATCAACTCCTGTCGCGTCGGGAAATCGACGCCAAGGTGGCACGGGTGCATTATTGGAGGCGCGCAGATGCGCATGTGCACCTCGGCGGCGCCGCCGTTCCGTAGCAGGTTTACCACCGGCGTGCTCGTCGTTCCCCGGACGATGCTGTCCTCTACCACGACCAGCCGTTTGCCGGTGATCAGGTCGGGAAGCGCGTTAAGCTTCGTCCGCACACCGAGGTCGCGCAGACGCTGGTCCGGAAGGATGAACGTCCGGCCCACGTAGCGGTTCTTCACCAGCCCTTCGCCGTAGGGTATTCCAGACTCCCGCGAGTACCCCACCGCAGCCGCCGTCGCGGAGTCCGGGACCCCGATGACCATGTCTGCGTCGACCGGGAACTCCCGGGCCAGCTCGGCGCCCATAGACATCCTGCTGTTGTAGACCAGCCTTCCGTCGATGACCGAGTCCGGCCTAGCGAAGTAGATGTGCTCGAAGATGCACGAAGCGCGCTGCTCGGCTTCGCGCTGATAGATCGTCCGCAGCCCGGTGCCATCCACCATCACCGCCTCGCCGGGCCTTACCTCGCGGACGTAGGTGGCTCCGATGTGGTCCAGCGCGCACGACTCAGAGGCGATGACCCACCCGCCGTCCAGCTTGCCGATGCACAGCGGACGAACACCCAGCGGATCGCGGATGCCCAGCAGCACGTCCTTGGTCATCAGGACCAGCGAGTAGGCGCCCTGTAGCCGGCGCATCGCGTAGGCGATGCGGTCCCCCCAGGCTTGGATAGGGGCGTGGGACAACAGGTGGGCTACGACTTCGGAATCGCTACTCGTGGTGAAGTCGCAGTCCCATCCGACCAGCTCCTCTTTGAGCTCGACGGCGTTTACGACGTTCCCGTTGTGGGCCAGCGCCAGCTCGGTTACGGGGCCCTCGGACAGGATAGGCTGGGCGTTGTCCAGATAGCTGCTGCCGGTGGTCGAGTATCGGGTGTGCCCGATGGCGATGTGGCCGGTCAGGCGGGCGAGATCGTCCTCGTTGAAAGTCTGGGCCACCAGGCCCATCGCCGTGTGCGACCTGATCCGCTCGCCATCGGCGGTCGCTATCCCGACGCTCTCCTGGCCACGGTGCTGCAGGGCGTAAAGACCAAAGAACGCCGCGCGGGCTACGTCTTCGCTCGGCGCGTAGACGCCTACAACCCCACAAGCCTCCTGCGCATGGTCGTCCAGGAACGGCATTCTGCCTAGCCTCGCAGGTCCGAGCTCATCGACCCAGCGTTCCGGCCGCACCCGTTGCCATCGCCGAGCAGGGTACAGCCGTCACTGTCTTCGGGGACCGGGAGATGCCGTTTCGACCGAAACGGCCGAGAGTCCATCATCGTATCGTGTAATCAATCCTGCCCAACCGCATTATAAGTCGCCGCGAAATCGGCGGTCAACGGCCAACAGCAGGATTTCAGGCTATCGAAACAGGTCTTCCGAGCGGTCTCGCAGGAGCGTTGAAGAACCGCCTTCGCTCGGCCGGTATTCGACGCCCTTGACTATCGCGACTGGTATGCCAAGGGCTTTTCCCATGACGACTTCGGCGGCCGTGCTCAGCTCGTCTGCCAGGGCTATCCTCGTCACGTGCAGGACCTTGCCCTGTGCGTCCAGGGAACCCCGATAGTCGTGAAAAGGGTCCAGGCCAGCGACCCCGATGGCGAAATCGACGTGTCCCTCGCGCCACGGACGCCCGAAGGTATCGGATACGATCACCCCGACCTCCACGGCGAGCTCATCCCTTATCTCGCGGGCCGACCGGTCGGAATCCTCGGGCAGCAGAGATACCACTTCGTCGCCCGGTACGTTGGACGAGTCGATACCGGCATTGGCGCAGATGAACCCATGCTTCGTCTCGACGATCAGGACTCCCCTGGCCGGGTCGACGCGGACGATGGAACGGCTCTCCCGCAGCACCAGCTCGACCACCCTGGGGTCCCGCTCCGACTCGGCGGAAAGCTGGACAGCGAAGGCCGAGGGCTCCACGTCCTGGAGGCTGACCAGCCGGCCTTCGGCCTTCGACACGATCTTCTGGGTGACGACCACCACGTCGCCAGCCTCGATGGCGGTCCCCTGACCGGCGGCGGCCTCCACGATCATCGGCCCCAGCCGATCGCCGGCGCGGACCTCCGGGATGCCGGTAATCCCGATGACCTCCATCATCGGGACGTCCATCGCGCTGCCGCTGGTACCCATGACTGGCCGGTTATATCACGGGCCCACGGGGCCGTCAACGCGGCCGAGGTCGCCATCGCAGGACAGCGTGCCGGAAACCACCGTCCCTGATATAGCGCGGGCTCTGCTAGAATCGGCGTCTCGCTAAACGTGAACCCACCGTCTTGCGGAGGCTTGAATGAAGGATCTTCTCCGGTCCGTCGTAGGGCCAACATCTCTTCTGGTCGCCATGACAGTCGCCGGCGTTGTGGTCGCCGCGGCTGCATGCTCCGATTCGGGCGGCTCCGAGGATACAGGCAGCACCGGCGACGAGCCGGTGACGGGGGATGGGCCGCTGACGCAGGAGGGCTTCGACACGCTGCTCACGGCCACGGATGTCGAGGACGCGGCGACCGGCAGCGCGTCCCTCACTACGGAGCTTCGGAACCTCCGGAGCATGGCGGCGTCGGTTGACCCGAGTCAGGTCGTCTCGATCGAGGCGTGGTATGGCAACAGCTTCGTCGCCGGGGACGGCGGCGCCACCCTGACCTTCACCGTGATCGACTTCGAGTCCAACACGGCCGCCGAGGCGCACTTCGAGAAGCTGACCTCCGGCTCGCCGGCGCCACAGCCGGTGGACCCGCCCATCGGAGACGCCTCCGCGGCCCTGCGCATCGACACGACCGGGATCGGTAGCACGCTGACCTTCCGAAGCGGCGACAAGATCGTGACTTTGCACACGACGATCGCCGAAGGCCAGCCGGCGCTGGTGGAGATGGATGCGCTGGAGGAGCTCGCGCGGATCGCGGCCGCGAGGCTGCCGTGACCCGCGGCGCGGCTTCCACCGTACCGACCCTGAGGAGCCTGCTTTTCATCCCCGGCAACCAGCCTAGAATGCTTCAGAAGGCCCTCTGCCTGACGCCGGACGCCTACGTCCCGGACCTGGAGGACTCGGTCCCCGACGGCGAGAAAGACGCCGCCCGGTCCCTGATCGCGGACGTCTTGCCCGAGATGGCGCGGGCCGGCCCCCTGGTCGTCCCCAGGGTCAACGCGATGGACTCCGGGCTGCTGGAAGCGGACCTCAAGGCAGTGGTGGGGCCGCACACCTTCGGCATTTCCGTGGGCAAGGTCGGGACGGCGTCCGAGGTAGATCACGTGTCGCGGCTGGTGGAGCAGGCGGAGCGCGACAACGGCGCGGAGCCCGGCTCCACCGGGCTGGTCGTGTGGCTGGAATCGGCGCTGGCGATCGTCAACGCCTACTCGATCTGCGCCGCCTCGACGCGGACCGTTGCCGTGGCCTTCGGGGCCGAGGACTTCACCAACGACATGGGCATTCTGCGGCGGGACGACGACGCTGAGATCGCGTACGCGCGGAGCGCGGTGTCGGTCGCGGCGCGGGCCGCGGGCGTCCTGGCCCTGGACACGCCCTTCTTCCGCTTCCGGGACCCAGCCGCGCTGAGGGAGGACGCCCTTGAGGCGCGGATATACGGGTTCCGCGGGAAGTTCGCCATTCATCCCGCTCAGATAGACATCCTCAACGAAGTGTTCTCCCCGACCCGGACCGAGGTCGGGCACGCACGGCGGGTGGTCGAGGCCTTCGAGGAGGCGGAGCGGGCCGGAAGGGGCTCGACTTCGCTGGACGGCGTCCTCATCGACATCCCCGTGGTCAAGCGGGCCCGCAACCTGCTCCGGCTCGCCGAGACCGCCGGCCACGACAGAGGGGGAGCCTGAGATGCCTAGCGACAAGATCCGGCTCGACGGCATGGCGTTCTACGGCTACCACGGGGTCCGGCCCGCCGAGAGAGAGTCCGGCCAGCGCTTCCTGGTCGACCTGGAAGTCACCCGGGACCTCACTCGCGCGGGTGAGTCGGACGACCTCGAAGACACTGTCAGCTACTCGGAGCTCTTCGACCTGGTCAAGGACATCGTGGAGGGAGAGCCCCACAACCTCCTGGAGAGCCTGGCCGCGACCATAGCGTCGGCGGTCCTCGACTCGCATGACGTGGACTCGGTGACGGTACTGGTGAAGAAGCCGGAGGTGCCCATCGCAGACGCCGTCCTCGACCACGCCAGCGTTCAGATTACAAGGAAGAAGTAGGGCCTGGGTGACTGCCCGGCCCACAACACCCCAAAGTTGCTCAGAGTATCGTGGGCAGCGGCCGTAGCTCTCTCTTGATGGGGTTGAGGGCCAGCTCCATCGCCTCGAGGCGATGGAGCTGGCCCCAAGTGAGGTTTGCGTCACCCTCTTCGCCGAATACCACGTCTGCCCCACCGACGCGCCCATCGTACCTGAACAGCGCCACGCCCTTCTTGCACACTATCCTTGTCCCGTCGGCCAGGCAGAACTCCTGCTCGGCCAGAGGCAGGATCATCACGCCGCTGAAGGACCGCTACGGCGCCCAGATACGCACGCACTACCCGCTGTCGTGGGGGGACGAGATAGCCATCGTCGAGCAGGAGCACGTCGGCTTCCCCAACGCCCAGGCGCGCGTGCAGGTGCCGACCTACATGAAAGCGGTGATCGCGGAGATCAACCAGGGCTCAGGCGTCAGCGTTCGAGTGTCCATTGCCAACTACGAGACGTTGCTGAGCAGCGCTTTCAAGAGGGCCCTGCACCACGTCGAAGACGCGACGCCGAGGGTCAGCGACCTTCCGGCCATCGTCGCCTCTACCACAGGGAAGATCGAGATGGAGAGCGTCGAGGAAGGTCGCGAGGCCAGGGTCGTGGAAGACATGATCAAGCGGGCCGTGCTCAACGTGTTCGGGCGTTACTTCAACCTCGACGACTTCTCGGGCCTGGTGGCGAGGTTCGACGAAGGGCTGATGGTCGAAGTGGGGGCCGACGTGTGGTCCGGGGCCTACGCGAACACCTTCGCGGCACTGGACGACCCTGCCGGCCTGCTACGACCGCTGGGCGGATGCGACGGCGCCGCGGCGGTGGCCTCGGCGGTCGAGTTCACCCTGGAGGGGCTGCACCTGAACCGCAGGCTCAACCGCGACGTCGTGGCCGGCCGCTATCGCTACAGCGCCCAACCCCAGGTGGACTCGGCGGCCCGACCTCCGATACGCCGCGACAGGACCGCCTGAAGCGCGATCAACTCCGGACAGACCCCGATGTGTGGTCCGTAGGAGTGGCTCTGCTTGTTTCCGTTCGTGGTGAGCACCCGTATGTCCCGACGTGGCATCGGTAAATATAAGTCGCTGGGTGAGTGGCCCCTCGACAGGCTCAGGGCGAACGGGCCGGGTACGATCCCGACCGTCTCACCAAAGCGCGGGCTCAAGGCGGCAGCTTGGGTTTAGCCTCGTACAGCGTGCCGTCGGACGTTAGCTGGAAATCTTCGAACAGGTTGCCACTGGTGTAGGTGAAGTAGACCCCCGCGATGCCCTCGTTGTGCTCCACGATAAGCCTCACGATTTCGCGAATGTCGGTAGTGTGGACCTCCGGGATGCGGGCCGGGAACATCTCGTGTATGTCGTCCAGGTACCAGTCGAACTGTAGCAGGGGCACCGCGATGACGGCGACATCCCGCTCCGGCCGGTCTACGTACCTAGCATACCAGAGAGGGAAGAGGGTCCGCTCCCTGGTGCTTAGCAGCACCGAGCCGTCGGGAGCGGCCTCGAGCAGCGCTCTCGCACGATCCGACACGGTCCTGTCTCCACTCAAGTCCTGGGTCCCATAGTTGAGCGCGACCGCGACGACCGGCAGGAACAGGAACGCGAGCATGCTCAGCAAAACCGCCTGATGGGCAACGCTGGTCGGGACCTTCCACCTGGCGAGGATGTTCCACTCGCCCTCGAAATCTCGGATCCACGACGCCATGATCCAGAAAAGGCCGGTACCGACCCAGACGGAGAACAGCAGCAGCGCCGGGATCATCAGCACTTCGGAGTCGATGGAGTTGTACATCGTGGCGTAGACGCTCACGATCAGCATGGACGCCAGCGTCGAGATGAACAGCGGGCGGACGAGCGTCAGCAACGGGACCGCCCCGACCAGCCCGAAGAACAGCCCCAGCGGGTTGAACTGGTCGAATATCAGCTCCATCCACTGGACCAGCCTGCCGGGGATGCTGTCGGTGGCTATGCCAAAGACATACTCCTGGTAAGGACGGGCAGTCAGCATCCAGACGATGCCGTCGAAGGTGTCCGCCCCACCCCAGTTTATCGGCGGTCCCTGGCTTGCCCGGATGGGAAGGTAGGCGTAGACGGAGATGCCGGCCAGGAACGGGACGATGAGCCACGGCGATATCACTTTCCGCCATCCTCTCGCCAACCAGATCCAGACGACCAGCGGCGCGGCTACCGCCAGTAGCGTCAGGTGGTTGCCGAGACCAACGCCCAGCAGAAGGCCAAACGACGCCAGCAGAAGGCCATCCTGCCATTTGCTCCGCGGCCGCACGAAGGGCAAAGGCAACGCGAGTATGGCGGCGATCAGCAGCAGGATGCCGGCGAAGGCCGCGTTGAGTGCGTACACCTCGGTTATGATCGCCTGCGACCATAGTAGCGGGGACGAAGCGAAGACCGCGCCTCCCAGGGCCGCGGAGACGATGGAGAACCACTCAGACGCCTCGGGGACCAGCGTCCGGCAGACCCGTAGCGTCACCCAGTAGACCGCCAGCACGCTGGTCACCGCCAGGATAGCCGAGAGCAGGTTGCCGCGGAAGGCGAAGTCGCCGATGGGCACGACCGTCGCAAAGCCGTTCAGCAGCAGCGTGTAGGTCGGATAGCCCGGTGGATGGGGTATGCCGAGAGTCTCCGCGGCGGCAAGAAGCTCGCCGCCGTCGGACCCCTTGCCCTGCCATCCCAGGCTTAACGAGGGCGGCATGGTCCCCAGGTACAGGACCAGCGTCACGGCGACCAGCGTCATGCCCGCCGATATCCTCAGATTTCGTTCCCGGTTGCTCAGCATCGGTGATCGTTACATACTACCTGAACCGGCCGACCCACAAAGGCAGCCTTTGTGTCGTTGTCCAGGGAAAATGTCAGTAGTGGCCTACGCCAGGGATGATC
>CAZENU010000058.1:0-12807 GCA_964513735.1 uncultured Dehalococcoidia bacterium | reverse complement strand
CTGACCGGTCTACCTTGGTCGGGTCCTTGCCCGAGAACGCGCCGCCCCCGTGCCTGGCGACGCCGCCGTAGGTGTCGACCAGGATCTTCCGCCCAGTCAGCCCCGTGTCGCCGACAGGGCCGCCGGTAACGAACCGGCCCGTCGGATTGACGTGATAGATGGTGTCCTTGTCCCTGAGCTCCCGGGGGATGATCGCGTTGGCGACCTCCTCGATGAGGTCACGCTGGATCAACGACTGGCTGATCTCGGGGTTGTGCTGTGCGCTCAATACGACGGTGTGCACGCGTTTCGGCTTGCCGTAGGAGTACTCGATCGTCACCTGCGCCTTTCCGTCGGGGCGGAGGTAGGGGATGATGTTCTCTTTCCTGACCTCGGCCATCCGCCGGGTGAGCCTGTGGGCAAGCGCGATGGGCAGCGGCATCAGCTCGGGAGTCTCGGTACAGGCGAACCCGACCATCATTCCCTGGTCGCCCGCGCCGACCGACTCCAGGTCCTCGGCGGACTCGCGCTCCTCTTCTCGTGACTCAAGCGAGACGTCGACGCCTCTGGCGATATCGTGGGACTGCTCGTCGATGGACACCGTGACGCCGCATGATTGGTAGTCGAAGCCGAAGTTTGAGTCCACGTATCCGGCGTCCCTGATCGTATGCCGCACCAACTTGGGGATGTCGACGTAGTCGTCGCCGGTGGTGATCTCCCCCATGACGACCACGAGCCCGGTGGTCGTGCAGACCTCGCACGCCACGCGGGCCAACGGGTCCTGGGCAAGGAAAGCGTCGAGGACGGCGTCGGAGATCTGGTCGCACAGCTTGTCCGGGTGGCCCTCCGTTACGGACTCGGAGGTGAACAGGTAAGAAGGTGAATCGGTGAAGCTGAAGGCCATGACGTCTCCTAAGTCAGGCGCCAACCTAGTCTTGGGCAGCGCTCGGTAGATACTCTGCGATGCTTTCCGCGAGACGGGCTCGCTCCGTGAATGGTACCAAAACTGCGTCTTTTCCGAATATAGTGTCCGGGCTCTCGCCAGGATACCTCGGCATTACATGCACATGGTAATGCGGAATGCGCTGGCCGCTCGCGACCCCACTATTCTGAAAGATGTTGATGCCGACAGGGTCGAACGCGTCGTCGAAGGCCCGGGGCACTCTCCGCACCAGTCGAGCCAGCGCCTCAGCCTCGTGCTCGGTGAGGTCGAGAATCGTCGGAGCATGGCGTGTCGTGACCACCAGTACAGCTCCCTGCCTACTCTGGAAGGGGTTAACGAATGCGGCAGCTAGGTCCTGTCGCTCGATGTAAGCCCACTTCTTTATTCCGTCGCTATTGGACGTGACCCTGCCCCGCAGGTTCTCGCAGAACGGGCATGGCGTCTCGCGCACTTCCCGGGCGGTAGACCGATTCGCTGAGAGGGTTGCTCCTACGTGCCGATATCCCAGCTCTCCAGGTACTCCCGCTGGGCGTCGGTCAGCGAGTCGATGGTGATGCCCATGGCAGCGAGCTTGAGCCGGCCGACCTCTTTGTCGATCTCCTCTGGCACCGGCGAAACGACTGGCCCCATCTTGCCGGCCTCGTGGGTCAGGTACTCGACGCAGAGTGCCTGGTTGGCGAAGCTCATGTCCATCACGGCCGACGGATGCCCCTCGGCCGCTGCTAGGTTGATGAGCCTGCCCTCCCCGAGCAGATATATCTTTCGGCCGTCCTCCAGCAGGTACTCTTCGACATTCTCGCGGGCCTGCTGCTTGGCCTCCGACATCTCCTCCAGCGCGGCGATGTCGATCTCGACGTTGAAGTGTCCGCTGTTGGCCAAGACCGCGCCGTCCTTGAGCACTTCGAGGTGCTCGCGGCCGATGGCTGACATCCCGCCGGTGAGCGTGATGGCTATGTCTGCGATCGGGGCGGCGTCCTTCATGCTCATGACCATGTGGCCGTCCATCGCCGCCTCCAGCGCCCTTATCGGGTCGACCTCGGTGACGATGGTGTGTGCGCCCATGCCACGGGCCCTCAGCGCTACGCCGCGGCCGCACCAGCCGTAGCCGCATATCACAACGGTCTTGCCCGCCCACAGGATGTTGGTGGCGCGGGTGATGCCGTCCAGGGTGCTCTGTCCGGTGCCGTACCGGTTGTCGAAGAAGTGCTTGGTGTCGGCGTCGTTGACCGCGATAATCGGGTACTTGAGCTTGCCGGCCTTGGCCAGGCTGGTCAGCCTGATTACCCCGGTGGTGGTCTCCTCGGTCCCGGCCATCACGCCGTCCAGCAGCTCGGTGCGGCTGGTGTGCAGAGTAGTAACGAGATCGGCGCCGTCGTCCATGGTGATGTCGGGCTTGCTGTCCAGGGCGGCGTTTATGTGGCTGTAGTAGGTGTCGTCGTCCTCACCCCGGACCGAGTAGGTGGCGATGCCGTACTCCGACACCAGCGCCGCCGCGACCTCGTCCTGGGTGCTGAGCGGATTGCTGGCGCACAGCACGACCTCGGCGCCCCCGTCTCGGAGAGCCAGTGCCAGGTTCGCCGTCTCAGAGGTGACGTGCAGGCAGCCCGTCACCCGCAGGCCCTTCAGCGGGCGCTCGCGTGCGAACCGCTCTCTGATCTGGTTCACGACCGGCATCTCCCGGGCGGCCCACTCGATTCGGCGTGCGCCCTCGCGGGCCAGACCCAGGTCCTTTACGTCACCTTTGTTTGTCCTTGTTGCCAACTAAGTCTCCTTATCGATCCATGCGACTAGCGGTCGCCGCGAAAGGGCAGAGGGCCGCCGTCTTCGATTGACGCGAACTCTAGGAGGGTGGTGAACTCCCTGAACCGCCCTTCGATATCTTCCCGGGTGAGTGAGCCGAGGCGATCGAGGCTGAAGCTCTCGACCGCGAACGACCCCATCACGGAACCGACCACTGCGGCTCTGCGAAAGCCGTCGGCGCTGATGTCCCCGGTTGCGCCGAGGTAGCCGATGAAGCCGCCGGCGAAGGCGTCTCCGGCGCCGGTGGGGTCGACGACGTTCTCCAGTGGCATGGCGGGCGCCACGAACAGCGAGTCGCCGTGGAGCA
The DNA here is from genome assembly GCA_964513735.1 of uncultured Dehalococcoidia bacterium. Classification (GTDB taxonomy): domain Bacteria; phylum Chloroflexota; class Dehalococcoidia; order Lucifugimonadales; family CAZENU01; genus CAZENU01. Next base: position 9,778 of record CAZENU010000058.1, on the reverse strand, counting down.
TCATGACGCCGTGCTCGCCGCGCTTGATCACCACTACCTCGGGGCCGAAGTCCATCATCCTGCGTGCGGACTTGACCAGGTTGACGTCGCTGGCCAGGGCACGGGCCTCTCCCTCATCCATGAACAGTACATCGACCCCTGAAAGCACGCTTCTGAGGCTGCTGTTCTTGTGCTCGATCCAGAAGTTCATGCTGTCGAGGCAGACCAGCTTCGGCCGCGGCACCATCTGGTCCAGCACTCCGTGTTGGAGATCCGGGTCGATGTTCGCCAAGAACAGGTAAGGCTGCTGCCGCTGATCGGAGGTCAGCGACGGCGCGAAATCGGCGAAAACGTTGAGCTGGGTGTCCAGAGTGGTGCGCGTATTGACCTCCTCGGCGCTGTAGACCCCGGACCAACGGAATGTCTTCCCGGGGCGCGTCTCGAGGCCCGCCATGTCGACGTCGTGCGATTTCAGCAGCTCGACGTGGTCGGGCTGAAAATCGGTGCCGACGACCGCGACGACGCTCACCGGGGTGAAGTAGCTGCACGAAACCGAGAGGTAGGTCGCCGACCCACCCAGCGCGTCCGAGCGGCTGCCCATCGCCGTGACCACGGTGTCGTACGCCACCGATCCCACAACCAGAACAGACATCTTGTCCTACCCTCTATCCTGTCCTACTCGTCCGCCCCGTAGCTCGTGGCATTGCCCTTGTCGATCCACGCGGCCGTGCCGTCCTCGATGTTGAACAGCCGCTCCGCCTCTACGCCCATAGCCGCGGCCATCTCGCAGGCCAGCCCGCTCCTGACGCCCTGGGCGCAAATGAAGAGCAGCTTCTTGTAGGCGGGCAACTCGTCTATCCGGGCCAGCACGTCGTCTACCGGGATGAATATGGCGCCCTTGATGTGGCCCTCGGTGTACTCATCGGGGCGGCGCACATCGACGGTGGCGACGTCGTCTTTGCCGTACATCTCGGCGGCTTCGTCTATCGATATCCTGTAGTAAGGCTCGCCCGGGTCCTGCCTTGGCATCAGATCCACCTCCGTCCGTCTGGGTCTGGCTACACGTATTTGCCGATGATCACCGCGAGGCGGGTCCTCGTCTCCTCGCCTATGTGCTCGCGGCCGGTGATGATCGCGTTCTCGAGGCTTGAGCCGCAGCCGCAGTTGCGTTCGGGACCCAGGGTACGGACCAGCGCGCGCAGCACGCTCGCCGAGACCGCCGCGTTCTTGTTGAGGTTGGCGACGATCATCTCGACCGACACCTCCTCCTCGGACTCATGCCAGCAGTCGTAGTCCGTGACCATGGCCATGGTGGTGTAGCAGATCTCGGCCTCGCGCGCCAGCTTGGCTTCGGGAATGGCCGTCATGCCGACGATGCTGGCGCCCCAGGAGCGGTACAGCTCCGACTCGGCGCGGGTCGAGAACTGCGGGCCCTCCATGACCACGTAGGTCCCGCCGACGTGGGTATTGGCCTGCCCGCCCCGGGCCGCGGAGACCAGGGCGGAGCTGAGGTCGCCGCAGAATGGATCGGCGAAGCCGACGTGGGCCACGATGCCGTCATCGAAAAAGGTGTTGACTCGGCTTCTAGTCCTGTCGATGATCTGGTCGGGGACCACAATCTCCAGTGGGTGGATGTCCTCCTGAAGGCTGCCTACGGCGCTGACAGAGACGATGCGTTCCACGCCCAGCGACTTCAGCGCGTAGATGTTGGCCCGCGCGGGTATCCGGGTCGGCGAGAAGCGGTGCCCCCGGCCGTGGCGGGGCAGGAAAGCGACACGCCGGCCCTCGAACGTGCCCAGCACGACTGCGTCGCTGGGAGAGCCAAAGGGCGTATCGACCTGCCGCTCCTCCGCGTCGCTCAGGCCCTCCATCCGGTAGAGTCCGGAGCCTCCGATGAAGCCGATCTGGGCTTCATCCACCGACCGCCTCCACCGCGCTGGCAAGTCCCTCGGAGAACGGTGCGCTGACCGCGCCTTGCTCCGTGATGATGGTGGCGATGTACTTGCTGGGCGTCACGTCGAAGGCGACGTTAAGTACGTTCATGCCGTGTGGCACGACTCTCCGCCCGCCGACGTGGGTGACCTCGTCTGGGGAGCGCTCTTCGATTGGGATAGAGTCCCCGGACGCAAGGCTGAGATCGATGGTGCTGGTCGGCGCCGCGACGTAGAAGGGGACGCCGTTCTCCCGAGCGAGTACGGACAGGCTGTACGTCCCCACCTTGTTGGCGACGTCTCCGTTGGCGGCGATTCTGTCGGCGCCTACGACGATTGTCTGCACCTGTCCCCGCCGAATAAGCTGCCCGGCGGCCGAGTCCGGCAGCACGGTCGAGTCGATCTCGTCTCGCTTGAGCTCCCAGGCAGTTAGGCGAGCCCCCTGCAGTAGAGGACGCGTCTCGGTGGCGAACACGTGGGCGATCTTGCCGTCGGCCCAGGCGGTCTTGATGACCCCCAGTGCGGTCCCGTAGCCGCCCGTGGCCAGCGCACCCGCATTGCAGTGTGTCAGAACGTTGCCGCCGTGCGGAATCAGGTCGGCGCCATGGCGGCCGATGGAGAAGTTGGCGCTCTCGTCTTCGTCCTGAATGCACGTCGCCTCCGCGGCCAGCGATTCAGGGCTCTCGCCGCGGTCGGCCGCCGCCATCATGCGGCGGACGGCCCAGTCGAGGTTGGCGCCAGTCGGGCGCGCGTCTGCGATCTCGGCGGCGGCCTGCTCGAGCCGTTCACGGCCACGATCGGCCTGGCCAGCGATCTCTATGGCGGCCAGCGCGACCGCGTACGCCCCGGCGACGCCTATGGCGGGCGCGCCCCGGATGCGCATGCTCTGTATCGCCTCGATCACGCCGCGGTAGTCGTCTAGCTCCAGCCAGACCTCCTCCAGCGGGAGGCGTGTCTGGTCGAGAAGCACGACCTTGCCGTCACGCCAGGCGATGGGTCTCATGATGGTGGTTTCGACGGTCGTCAATGGCCCCTTTCGGACGAAAACCTCCCCTTACGAGTGAGGTTTTTGTGCCCCACGCGGGGCCGTTTCTTGACCACATACGTGCCACTAGGCGCCGGATGGGACGGGATAATCGTACTATGTGCCCAGGATTAACGTCAATGGCGCGGCGTCCGCTCGCAGGCGGGTGATGGCCTATGCGCTGGCGCCCTGGACGTGGCCCGGCCTGGGCCCTTCCCACGTCTCGTAAAAGGTGACCTCGGTTGCCGGCCTGCGGACGCTGCCCCCGAAGTGGTCGCCGTGTCCGGGGTAGCCGACCGGGATCAGCGCCGCCGTTTCGACGTGATCGGGGATCCCCAGTAGGGACTTGATCTCCGGCTCGTAGCGGCGATGCAGCGAAGTCAGCGCGGTGCCCAGGCCAAGGGCGCGCGCCGCCAGCATGAGGTTCTGGACTGCCGGGTAGATGGAGCTGCCCTGGGTGATGGACGCTGCACCTGGCCGCTCTCCCTCGCCGTGGATCATGCAGACCATGACCAGCACCGGCACGTCCGCCATGTTGTCGGCGAGGTGCCGAGCCGACCGGTAGACCTGCGGTGAGATGCCGTCACCCGGTCCGCGGTGGCCGAACGCCGCTTCCCAGGCCTGGCGGTAGTAGCCGGCGATCCGCCGTTTCGTCTCGGCGTCGCGGATGACGAGGAACGCCCAGGGCTGGCGATTGGTCCCGCTGGGCGCGCGGATGGCCGCGTCGATCATCCGGCCGATCAGGCCGTCCGCGACCGGCTCGGAGGAAAAACGGCGGATTGCCCTCTGGGTGTGGATGGCGTCGAACAGGCTGATATCGGTCATGGAATTGTCCTAGCTTAGAGGTGCGATGCTGAAGATGACCTTGAACGGCTTGCAGTAGATGATCACCGAGTTGAACGAGCACGGGTCTACGCCATCGGGCAGCGGGTAGTTCTGGTTGCCAATGTTGCCCTTCAGCTTCGCCAGTTCGACGTGGCCTTCCTGCCTGACCTGGCCGCTGTTGTCCGGGTCCGGGTGAGGGTTCAGTATAACCACGAGTGCAGGGCCGTTGGTGACCTTGAGGATCTCGAGGCGCAGCAAGTGGGAGCCGTCGGGCAAACGGTAGATTGTGGCGGTCCCGCTGCCCCCGTGCGCCCGGTCGGCGTCCTTGAACTGCCCGGTCTTGAGCGCGACGGCCTTGGCCATGCGGTGGGGCATCGCGTCTTCCATGGGCGAGTCCATCCTGCCCTCCCTTTGACCTCGATTCGGCTGCCCAGGATGACAGCCCGTAGTCTTCGAGAAATGCGCCGCTATTCGGATAGTCGCTCGAAGTGGGGAAGCGGTGCGCCGATGAGGGGACGGGCGTATCGTATGAAGTCCGCCGTGACCCCGTAGCACGTCGGGTCGAGATAGCCGGACGGCATCGGGCGAACCTTGCCGGCCACCTCCGCCAGTGGCGCCAGTCCGGTGGTGCAGGCGTACTCGTTGCCGTCGCCCCGCACCAGCGTCACCATCTTGTCGGTGGCGCCGTCGAGGGCGTATTTGACGGCGGCTCTGCCCGCCATCTCCGCCTCGGCGGAGTCGGTGCTCGACACGCAGGCCGCCATCGAGCGCTGTATGGTCCCCGGCTTCTCGGCCCTGACCCGCACTCCCAGCCGCTTTTCCGCCTGGGCGGCCAGGTAGCGTGCCGGTCCCTCGTAGTAGGCGTGCCCGAAGTCGTCGACGTGGGACGGCGGCTGTCGGGCGTTCAGCGGCCCGTCTGGGCCGCGCGCGTTTTCGGCCACCACGGCCACCGCGAAGCCGAACCGTCCGTAGGCGTCCTCAACGCCGTCCAGAAACCGCTCGACGTCTATCGCCACCTCGGGAACGCAGACCAGGTGGGGCCCGTCCCGCTCCTCGCGTTTCGCCAGGGCTGCCGATGCCGCGAGCCACCCGGCGTCGCGGCCCATCACCTCGATGATCGTAACGGGCGCCGCCCGGCCCATTGTCTCGGCGTCTCTGCCGGCGCCCATGACGGCCAGGGCAACGAAGCGGCCGGCGCTGCCGTAGCCGGGCGTGTGGTCTGTCAGCACCAGGTCGTTGTCGATGGTCTTGGGCACGTTTACGACGGTCAGCTCCCGACCGGCGGCGCGGGCCTCCGTAGCCACCCGGTGGGCGGTCTCGGCCGAGTCGTTGCCGCCTATGGTGAGCCAGTATCCTACGTCGTTTTCCCGGAGGACACTGAGAATCGCAGGCACGTCCTCGTCGCGGACTTTGCGGCGTGACGATCCCAGCACGCCCCCCGGTGTCCCGTCTACTCGGCGCCACCAGGTCCCGCCGTACCGGCCCAGGTCGACCAGCCACCTTTCCAGGACGCCGTCAATGGCGTGGCGTGCGCCGAGGATGCGGCCGAAGGCGCCGCTGTCCTCGGCCTCGCGCACGACGCCGTGCAAGCTCCGGTTCAGCACGGGGGTGCTGCCGCCGGACTGCATGACCAGCAGGTTCGCCACGGCAGCTAGTATACTCGTGCGGCTACGACCGCCGCGAACGCCATAATGACGAGCGCCGCGACCGATACGGCGGTGTTTTCCAACGTGACGGCGCCGACGTACAGCAGCGGGAAGTCCGCCGCCATCACCCCGAGCGCGATCTGCTTTGCCCTCTCTCGGTTCATGGGTTCACTTTGCGTTGAACAGGTTCGTCAGGATCCATGCCTGTATGCCTACCAGGAGGACGATTATCAGGCAGTAGGCGATGGTGCGTCGCATGACCTCGTTGACGCGTCCCGAGAGCCCCACGATTGTGGTGCCCACCAGGACCTTGGCCGGCGCGATGGAGCTGCCCAGGGAGCCGCCGATGGACTGGGTGCTCGCCACCGTCACCTGCCCGATGTCCAACGCCTTGGCGGTCTCGAGCTGCAGCGCGCCGAACATCACGTTGGAGTTGGTGTTGCTGCCGGTCATGAACGTTCCCAGGACTCCGATGTACGGCGAGAAGACCGGGAAGAAAACGCCGGTACCGTCCGCGATCGTCCGCCCGAGCAGCTCGATCATGCCAGTGTCGGTCATGAGCAGCGCCATCATAACCATGGTGGCCACGCCCACGCTAGTGGAGACACACTGGTCGTATGTGCGCCGCGAGGCGACGACGGCCACGTTCCTGCGCCAGGAGCCGGTGAAACGGTAGATGATGTAGCTCAGCAGCAGCGACGCCAGGATCAGCGGCGCCGGATGGCGCAGCAGCCTGATCTTGGCGTAATTGTCTTGGGCGTCGACCTCAAAGCCGAGGTCCGTCACAGTGGCGGGGTAGTCTAGGCCCCAGATCCAGTTCGCGCCTATTTCCTTGATCGCCGGGACCTGACACGCGATGTTCAGAAGTATCAGAAGGTAGTAGGGCAAGAACGCGAGGTGGAAGCCGATCCGCGGCTGCGAAGACCCGCCGGTGTCCTCGATGGACTCGGAAGGCTTCCGGCCTGGTAGCAGCCAGGTCCTGGCAACCGCCCACCCAACGGCGCAGCCCACCAGGCCCGAGGCGATTGCCGCGATCTGGTGCGCGCCTATCACGGCCACGACCCATACGCTGGCGGCCATCGCTGCGCCCATCACCAGGATGATCGGTGCGCCACGCCGGACCGACGCCATTCCGCCCTGCAAGTGCGCGACCGCGAATCCCGTAGTCACGATGGGCAGGGCGAACATCGCGGCCATGTGCGGTCCTATGACGTCTCCCTCGATTCCGGTGACGAGCTGGATCGTGTAGTAGGACGAGCCTAGGGAGCCGAAAGTCACGGCCCAGGCGTGTCCGACGAGCACCACGGCCGCGGCCTGAACGGGGCGGAATCCCATGAGCACCATCAGCGGCGCGACCACGGCGACGGGGACACCGAAGCCGGCGACGCCCTGCATGAAGCCGGAGAACGCCCAGCCCACTACCAGCGCCTGCGCCAGTGGGTCCCGCACGAGGCGGGTCATGGTCGTCCCGATCACCTCGATTCCGCCCATCTGGTCAATGACGTTGTACAGCAGCACCGCCGTCCAGATGATGAAGAGGACGAAGAGGCTCAGGCTCAGGCCCTTGGAGCTGCCGATGGCCAGGAGCTCGGCGTCGGCGCCGAAGTGGAGGAGGGCCAGCGCGACGACGACGAGCCAGGCTACGGCCCCGGCCCTGGGAGCGCTCCACTTGAGTGCGAGGATGGCTACTATCAGTACCAGGATCGGCGCGGCGGAGAGCACGACGTTGAGTACGTTTAGGTCCGGTCCGTCCAATACCCAGGCTCCACTCCGTCGAGGTGATGGACTCGGCACCGCGAGACAGCCGGGCCGTGGCCGTGGCGATTGTAGTTACGCCTTTAGATGGGTGTCAACCATGAGGTGGCGAAGCTTGCCAGTGCAGGCGGGCACCTCACGGGCCCGCGCTATACCGCTATACGGAGAACCGGCGAGTGTCCAGGGCGTCGATCGGGATGCTGGGCTCGCCTTGTGTGATCAGGTCGGCGATCACGCGGCCCATGGCCGGTCCCAGCAGGATTCCAGAACGGCCGCCGCCGGTGGCGATGTACACGCCCTCAAGCTCGGGCGCCTTGCCCAGGAGCGGCTGCCGGTCCGGCGTGATAGGCCGGAGGCACGCGGTCTGGCGGACGAGCGCGGCGTTGCTGAGGGACGGCAGCACCTGCAAGAACGACCGGGTTATCTGGTCTCTCGCATCTCCTGTAGGGCGTTCGTCGAACCCCACCTCTTCCTCGGTCGTGCCGGTCCAGGCCAGGCCGTCGGGTTTGGTGACGGCGTAGTGCCCGTCCCAGCCGATCGAGCACCGAATCGGCGGCCCCGGCGCCCTGAGGCGCAGTATCTGGCCCTTCAATGGCCGGATAGGCACAGTCCACCCCAGCCAGGGTGATGCAGCTTCGGACCAGGGGCCCATCGCCAGCACCACGTGGTCCGCGGCAACATCGCCGTTCTCCAGCGTCACACCGGTGACACGGTCGTTGTCACGTCTCAGGCCGGTGACGCGACCCCCGACGACGGTGGCACCTTTCTGCTCGGCGGCCTGGGTCAGCGCGAGCATCAGGCGGTATGGCTCCAGGTCCGCACCGCCCTCGACGTACATGCCGCCGAAGGTTTGCCCGGTGACGCGCGGCTCGATGGACTGGACCTCGCCTGGTTCGACCCAGCGGACCTTGTAGCCCTTCTGGGCTCTTCTCCAGGCCAGCCCGTCCCTTGCCGCCTCGACGTCCTCTTCGCTCAAGGCGAGCGCCAGAGAGGGCCGGTATCTGAACTCGGTGTTCGTGCCGGTCTGCTCGGGGAGGGACTGCGCCAGCTCGCGGTGGATTCGCATCCCTTCGGCGGCCAGCGCCTCGGTAGGTCCAGGGCCGGCTAATGAGCTCAACCCGCCGTAGGCGAAACCCGAGGCGTGGCTCCCGATGGAGTCTCGTTCGACGATCAGCGTCTTGAGGCCGGCGTCGCCGAGGAAGTACGCGGTCGACACGCCGACTATCCCGCCGCCGACGACAACGACGTCCGCGGTGCGGGAGGCGGTCATGCTACTCGCACTCTCTCCACTCGTCGAGGCCGACGTCGACGTGGTACTCCCGGGTCCTGCGCACCACCGTCAGCGTGACGCGGTCGCCGGGCCGGAAGTTGTTGAGGTAGCTGACCAGAGCGCCCATTGACCCTGTGGGCCGGCCGTCGACCTCGGTGATGATGTCGCCCATGCCGGCGCGGGGGAACTGGTTGGCGCCCAGCAGCCGCGCCGCGTCGGCGGGGCTCCCCTGGCATACATTTGTGACGTATATGCCCTCTTCTGTCGCCACGCCAAGAAACTGGGCTTTGTCCTTGTCGAGTCCGTCGCCGGCTATCCCGATCCAGGCGCGCTTTATCTCCGCCGATCTCATTAGATCGGGGAGGATGCCGGTGAGAGTCTTGGTGGAGATGGCGAAGCCGACGCCTATCTGCAAGGAAGACACGATCTGGACCGACGAGTTGACGCCGATCACGTGGCCGGAAGAGTTGAGAAGCGGGCCGCCCGAGTTGCCGGGGTTCAGCGCGGCGTCGGTCTGGATCAGGTTCGGGATCGGCCGGTTGAGGACGCTGCGACGGCTTCTTCCGATCCCGCTTACGACCCCGACCGAGATGGAGTTGAGCTCCTCGAACGGGCTGCCGATGGCTATGGCCAACTGCCCGGGGTGGACGTCGTCCGGGTCCGCCAGCCGCAGGGGGCGGATGTCGGACACGGCGGCGGGATCGACCTGGAGCACCGCCAGGTCGTCTGCCGGGCTCGTGCCCAGCGTCGTGGCCCTCAGCTCCTCGCCGTTGTGCAGCCGGACCGTTATCGCTACCGCGTCGGCGATGACGTGGTAGTTGGTAACGATGTGTCCGGCGTCGTCTATCAGGAAGCCGGAGCCGACCCCCTTGTCATCTACCGACGTCGACTGCGGAGTTAGCACTTTGATCTCGACGACCGCTGGGCTTGCCCTGTCGAAGACGGACTTGACTACGTCCTCGTCGTACAGCGCTCTCTCGGAGCCGTCCGCCCAAGGAGGACTGAAAGAAATCCAACCCATGCCGTAGCCGATCAGCAGACCCAGTGCCAGGGCGGCTATGACCACACCGACCGGTATCGCCGTGCCCACGCTGGCAACGCGCTCCGCTACATCGTCTGGAGGATGACTGGTGCGTTCTGGAAACATTTCGCTGCCACCGGCCCAGGGGGAAGTCTTGTAGATACCCAGCCTAGCCTAAGTATACTCGCAGCCGGAGGCCTCGCCAAACCACCGCGTCGGCGCCGATAGTCGATGATCCGATCGCGAGATCGCCGCAGCGGGAGATGACGGGACCTTTGTGTCGTTGTCCAGGGAAAATGTCAGTAGTGGCCTACGCCAGGGATGATC
>CAZENU010000057.1:0-12963 GCA_964513735.1 uncultured Dehalococcoidia bacterium | reverse complement strand
GTTCGCCAGCAGGGGACGTGGGCCGGACGTTTCGATAGTACGCACATCACCGATCGCCGGGCTCTCGCGACGTATTTTCTAAGCTTCTCTTTCTCGGCTTCTCGTTAGTGTCGTCCCGGTCGCCCTGAAGCCACGCTTGCCGAGCGCCCGCAGAACTCGTCCGCTGCCGCACGCAAACACGATCTCCCTGATGCCCCATTTGATGCCTTCCGACCTAGTGCTCTACACGACCGAGGAAACGCCACCGTCAATGTTGATGGCGACGCCGGTGATGTAGCTGGCCCGGGTGGAGGCCAGGAATGTGATAACGTCGGCCGCCTCCCGCGTCTCCCCGGCCCGGCCCAGCGGCACGCTCCCAGTCCGCCGCGCATACCACTCGTCCAGTGTCAGGCCGGGCTCCTGGAGGCGCTCTCGCGCCAATCCCCGTTCTCCCTGTCCGCTCTTGATCGAGCCGATGCACACCGTGTTGACCAGGATGTTCTCGGGACCGTAATCCTTGGACATTGCCTTGGTCAGGGCTATCCCGGCCGCCCGGCTCACCGACGTAGGGACTGACTGGGCTCCGGGGGTCTTGCCGCCCAGATTGGTCACGTTGATGATGCGTCCGCCACCCTGCGTTCTCATATGGGGGATGGCCTCGCGGGAGCAGCGGATCACGGCGTAGAGCTTCAGGTCCAGGTCCGTCTGCCACGTCTCGTCGGTGGCCGCGTCGAAGTGGCCGGCGGACGAGACTCCGGCGTTGTTCACCAGGATGTCGACGCGCCCGTGCTCGTCGATGGCCGCGCGGAACACCGCCGTGATCTGGTCAGGCTGCGACACGTCTGCGGCCACGGCTGTTACCCTGGCGCCCGTAGCCTGCCTGATCTCGTCCGCGGTCTGCTCCAGCACGTCGGCTCGCCGCGCGCATATCACCACACCAGCGCCTTCCGCGGCCATGCTCATCGCGGTGCCTTTGCCGATGCCCTCGCTGCCGCCGGTTATCACGGCAACCCTACCCTCGAGTCCCAGGTCCAATTGCCATGCTCCTTCTGGATTCTAGTCCTATGCGGGGGCAGGTTTCAAACCTGCCCCCGCCAGACCATCCAAGCGTCTATTCCGCCGCGTAGGCCTCGTCCAGCAGGTCCGTGATGTAACGGGTCCTGGTGTTCAGCCCGGCGCGCTTGACGCCGTACTGGAGCTGGAGGTAGCAGCCGGGGTTGGCCGTGGCCAGCACGTCTGTCTGCGTGCCCTCGACGGCACTCATCTTGTTGTCGAGGAGCCGAATCGAGAACTCCCGCTGCGTGATGGTGTAGGTGCCGCCCGCGCCGCAGCACCGGCTGGAGTCCGCCATTTCGGCGATCTCCACGCCAGGTATGGAGCGCAGGATGACACGCGGCGCTTCGGTGATCCGTTGTGCGTGGGACAGGTGGCAGGAGTCCTGAAGCGTCACTCGGTATTCGACACGACCGGTCGGCGGGGCAAAGGGCAGCTCAACCAGGAACTCGTGCACGTCCTTTACGATGGCGCTGAGCTCCTCGGCCCGCTCCGCGTAACCGGCGTCGTCCCTGAGCAGGTAGCCGTACTCCTTCATCCGGATGCCGCAACCCGCCGAGGCTACCACTACCGCGTCCACGCCGGCGTCCTGAAAGGCGTCGACGTTGCGTCGGGCCAGATCGCGGGCGGTATCGAGGTCGCCCACGTGGGAGTTGGGCGCACCACAGCAGACCTGCGCCCGGGGCACGACGACCTCACAGCCGTTCCGGACCAGCACGCGAGTCATGGCGTCCATCTCAGGGCCGTTGACCAGCGGCATTACGCATCCGGACAGCACCGAGACCCTCGTTCGCCTTTCGCCGGCAGGCTGTATAACCCGGCCGTCGGCCTTGAACTTCGACCGCGGGAGCTCTGGAACCGACGCCTCCAACGACGCGAGGCCGGCGTTGACCAGGTGCAGTACCCGCGACTTGCGGACCAGCGATCGCAGGCCGGTCCGTTGATAGAGCCTGAGCCCGCCCACCAGCATCGACAGCAGTCGCTGCGACGGTAACACACGCCTCAGCAGCAGGCCGGCGGCCAACCTGGGTATGAGACGCGGCCTGCGGTATCGCGCGACCTGCGTCATGGTGGCCTCGATGAGCCGGCCGTACGGTACGCCGGACGGGCAGGCCACCTCGCACGCCCGGCACTGGATACAGAGGTCCCAGTGGCGGATGACGGTCGGCGTGATACCGATCCGCCCTTCGTTGACGGCCTTCATCAGGGCAATGCGGCCCCGGGGAGACTCCGTCTCCAGCCCGGTCTCCACGTAGGTGGGACAGGCCTGGAGACAGAAGCCGCAGTGGACGCAACTGTACAGGTCTTCTTCCTTCGGTGCGTCGGGGCCGGAGAATAGTGCCAGCCCACCCGGTGTCGAGGCGGCCATCATATGCCTCCGACGAACCTGCCGGGGTTCAGCGTTCTGCTCGGATCGTATTGCTCTTTCAGTCGTCGCATGACCGTTATGGAGTCCCCGACCTCGTCCCAGACGTCGAAGCCGGCCTTGACTTCGGCAGGGCAGCGCTCGATGACCAGCCGGCCGTCCACACCGTGGGCCACCGAACGAGCCGCCTGAAGGACACGGGCGAGGCCGTCGCTCGATGGTTGCCCGTCCGCCGCGTACCAGCGGACCAGCACGGTGCCGTGGGCCGGGTTGGAGACGACCGATGGCGGCGCAGTCTGGCGGTCCGGCAGCTGCGTGAGCGCTTCGACCAGGTCGGCCACTCGGGACGGTTGTACGAAGGCGCGGGCGCCGGCCAGCGGTGCCGTCTCGTCATCGTAGCCGAAGTCCGCCAGACCGCGCCACAGTCCCTCTGCGATGACCGGGTCCAGCACATCCACCGCCTCCGGAGACCGCCGATCGCACTCCGCCAGGCATTCCCTGACCAGGCGTTCCAGCGTCAGTGGCCGCCCCCCGAGCCTGACCGCAAGGTGGTGACCCGACGTTGGGACAACTAGCGCCATTCGCCGGCCTGCGTCGTCGTCGAACGCCGTAATCGCCAAGGGCACCACGCGGCTGCCGAAGATGCCCAGCGCGGCCTTGAGCGAGCTGCGGGCGGAGCCGAAGGTCGCAAGTAACGTCGCCTCTGCCACGGGCTGAGGCATAAGTTTGAAAGAAGCCTCGGCGATAATCCCCAGCGTGCCGAGGCCACCGATGTGCAGGCGTGACATGTCGTAGCCGCTGACGTTCTTGACGACGTTGCCGCCGCTCCTGGTAACCCGACCGTCTGGCTGTGCCACCGCCATTCCGATCACGGTGTCCCTGAGGCTACCGTACTGCCACTTGAGCGGCCCGCTGAGGCCCGTGGCCAGGGTTCCCCCGACGGTGGCGCGACCAGGCAGGGGAGGATCCAGCGCGAGAAACTGCCCTCGCTCGCCGAGTTTCGCCTGCAACGCGCCGATGGTGACGCCGGCCTGGGCCGTCGCTGTTAGGTCGCCAGGGTTGTGCGTGATTTCGTCGAGCCGCGACAGGTCGACGACCAGATCAAGGCATTCGAGGCGGTTGCCCAGCTCGGTCTGGGTGCCGCCGCCTCTGGGCGCCACCGACTTCCCCGCAGACGATGCCAGGGCAATCACCTCGCCGAGCTCGTCGAGGCTGGCCGGCACGGCCACATGCGCCGGTACAAGCCCCGCTACATCATAGGCGGTGGGGTCGCCTGCCAGGGACGCGATGGCGGCCAGGTCGGTGAGACTGCCGTCGCTTGTGTAGGACTTCCCGGAAGGCACTCGGGCCGCCTATATGAAGGCGCCAGCGCCTGTGCGGGCGACGGGGCTCGACTGTGAGAGCCTCTTGCGAGGCTTGCCGGTGGGGAAGATCTTGCCGGGGTTCAGCCGGCCGTTAGCCCCGAACGCGGGACCCAGCCTGGCCATGACCTCCATATCCTCGTCGCTGAACATGAGCGGCATGTACTCTTGCTTCTCCAGGCCGATGCCATGCTCGCCCGAGAGGACTCCGCCGTACTCGACGCACAGCTTGAGGATATCTCCCCCTGCATCGAGCGCCCGGCGGGACTGGTCCGGGTCACGCTCGTCGAATAAGACCGCCGGGTGCAGGTTGCCGTCGCCCGCATGCAACAGGTTCGCTATCGGAAGTTCGTACTTTTCGGAGATGTTGCCGATGGCCGACAGCACCTCCAGAAGCCTCGTACGCGGGATAGTGCCGTCCACCAGATAGTAGTTTGGCGCCAGCCGCCCCAACGCCCCCAGGACGCCCTTTCTGCCGGCCCAGAGCCGTTCTCGCTCGGCGGCGTCGGCGGCGGTTCGCACCTCGATGGGGTCGAATTCGTCGCAGAGGAGTTCGATCTCTTCGGCCTCCTCGTTGACCGCCTCGGCCAGCCCGTCAACCTCGACCAGCAGGATGGCGCCGGCGCCCTCGGGGTAGCCGGCGTGGACCGCGGCTTCCGCCGCCTCCAGGCACAGCCGGTCCATCATCTCGATGGCCGCCGGCACTATCCCGGCCGCGATGATCGCGGAAACGGCGGCGCTGGCCTGTTCGATCTCACGAAACACAGCCAGCAGTGTGTGAACGGCCTCCGGCTCCCTGAGCAGCCGCACGACGACCCTGGTCACGATGGCCAGCGTGCCCTCGGAGCCGATGACGATGCCCCTCAGGTCGTAGCCCGTGTACTCTCTACTCTTGCCTCCGAGCCACTGGATCGAACCGTCGGCGAGCACGACCTCGATGCCGAGCACGTGGTTTGTCGTGACCCCATAGGCAAGGCAGTGTGGCCCGCCGGAGTTCTCGGCGACGTTGCCGCCAATGGTGCAGGCGTTCTGACTCGACGGGTCCGGCGCATAGTAGAGTCCGTGGCGGGAAGCCTCGGCAGTGAGGTCCAGGTTCACCACGCCGGGTTCCACCACGGCCAGCCGGTTGACCGGATCGATCTCCAGCACCCTGGTCATACGGGTGAGGGCGAGCACGACGCCACCGTGCTCGGCGACCGCGCCGCCACTGAGTCCGGTGCCCGCCCCCCGGGCGACAAGGGACACCCCGCGCCGGTGGCAGACTTTCATAACACCGGAGACCTCCGAGGTCGAGGCGGGAAGCACGACGGCGTCGGGCAACGCCCGGTCTACCGACCCGTCGTACTCGAAGGCGATCAGGTCTTCGGGCTCATGAACGACATAGTCGTCGCCCACCATAGTCTTGAGCTCGTCCAGCAGACCTCTGCGGTCGGACATAACAGTTCCGGCTGACGTCTCGTCTGATCCGCTCGTCTTGGACAAACTTGGAACCACACTCCGCTTCGGGGCCATAGGTACCACCATCATAGAGAATCCCATAGGGGCGTTCAACCGAATTCGGCACAGGCGGTGGGGTCTTTCGATTGTTGACGTATGGGAGGTCCTTCGACGGGCTCAGGGCGAACGGATGTGGGATCTGCATACGTGGTGAGCCTCCCTCGACAGGCTCGAGACAAGCTTCGACTGCGATCAGGACGGGCTTATCGGACCCCAGCGGATCTCCGCGAAGAGCCCTGAAGACCGAATGCGGCGCAGACGGGTGCGCCGGCGCAGCGGGCACAGTAAGGGCCCAGGCGACGATGGGGAACAGCGCCACGCTGAGCGTAGGTCAGTAGCTCGGTACCCGGGTGTAATATACTGGGCGCACCTCCCACGGAAGAAACCCACCACGCCACACCGCATATGCCTATTCGCGTTCTGGTAACAGGCGGAGCCGGCTTCGTCGGCTCCCACATAGTAGACCGGCTGGTCGAGCATGGCGAGGAGGTCCTCGTCATAGACGACCTGTCCAGCGGCAAAACAGAGCACGTCAACCCTAAAGCGAAACTTCAGGAGCTCGACATACGCGACAGGCGCATGACGACCGTCGCGCGCTCCTTCCGACCCCACGCTCTGGTCCACTGCGCCGCGCAAAAATCCGTGCCGGCCTCGATGGCGGACCCCAAGAACGACGCCGACATCAACATCATGGGCGGCCTCAACGTGGCCAGGGCAGCCATCGACTCTGGTTGCGCCCAGTTCACCTACGTCACCACGGGCGGGGCTTTGTATGGCGAGCCGGACTACCTGCCGTGCGACGAGGACCATCCGCTCCGTCCCATCAGTGCCTACGGCCTGAGCAAATGGACCTTCGAGATGTACGCGCGCATCCTATTGGCATCTTTTATGCAACTCAACGTCCTAAGGCTGGCCAACGTGTACGGCCCGCGGCAGGACCCGGACGGCGAGGCGGGCGTTGTGGCGATCTTCAGCAAGCGAATGCTACGGGGGCAGCCGATCACCATCCACGGCGACGGTGAACAGACACGCGATTTCATTTACGCCGCGGACGTGGCCAGGGCGTGTGAGATGGCGCAGTTGGGCGAGACGCCGGTGACGATCAACGTCGGCTCCGGAGTAGGCACGAGCATCAACGATCTGGTCAAGGCGATGTCCAAAGAGACCTGCTACGCGCTCCGGCCTGCCCACGACGATGAGCAGGCGGGCGACGTGAAGCGCATCTACCTGGACAACTCGAGGGCGAGGCGTCTCATCGGCTGGGTCCCTCAAACCTTTCTGGAAGACGGCCTCCGCCAGACCCTCGCCTGGTTTGGGCTCCAGGAAACATAGGCTAGGCGTCGGGGCCGCCCATGTCAGTACATGATCCTGGAAATATGCAACTTTCTGGTTTGACCCCAAAATGTCCCGTAACCTAGAATCAGGTCACGGGGCCCATTGTTCGGTGCCCCGATCCTGATGTTCAAAGCAGCTCCCGGCGCCTCGTCCGGTACACCATAGATCGAATGGAACGCTCCCTCGCCACCACCGCCAGGGTCCTGATCGGACTCGTCCTTCTGACGCCGCTGATCGTCATGTCCGACCCCTTTCCCGGAACGTTCTTTCCGTTCATCGTCGGCAAGGCCCTCTACGCCCGGACCATGATCGAGTTGGCCTTCCTGGTCTGGGTGTTGCTCGCCATGCGCAGCCCGGCGTACCGGCTGCGGCGAACGTGGCTGGTGGCGCTTGTCGGTGGCTACATCCTGGCTATGGGCCTGGCGACGCTCTTCAGCGTCAGCCCCCAGCGCAGTCTGTGGTCCACTTACGAGCGGATGATGGGGTTGTTCGACACGGCCCACTGGTTCCTGCTGATCGTGATGACTGCGGCGCTGTTCCGATCGTGGGTGCATTGGCGCGTGCTTCTCAGCGCCAACCTGGCCGTCGGAACACTCATGGCGCTGCTAGGGCTCTCCGAGTGGTTCGGCTTTGTGCCGGTGATCGACGCCTTGCACTACCTGGGCAATCCGGGAGGCGCCACCGGTGGGCGGCTCGACATCACCCTGGGCAACCCGACCTACGTCGGCGCCTACTATCTGCTCAACTCGATCGTCGCCCTTGGCCTTTTGGGCCACTCCTACCTGCGTGGAAACCAGACTGCCGAACCTCAGGCCATGGGTAGGCGTCGCAGACGCTCGGTCAGGGAGGCGCCGCGATCGAACGCGGGCCAATTCGAGACCTGGTGGCGTGTCTTCTGGGCCGTGACGGCGGTGCTCGGGTTATCGATGCTTTTCCTGAGCGGCACCCGCGGCGCGCTGGCCGGACTGGCGGCGGGAGTGACTTCCTTCGCCTTCGCCTACCTGCTCTGGGGGCAGCTTCGGACGATCAGACGCGCCAGCGTCGCGATCTTGGCTACGGTGTTTTTGCTCACCCTGGGTGTCGGGCTGGCGCGAGGGACATCTGCATTCGAGTCGCTGGCAAAACACAGCGTGATGATCGACAGATTAGTCCAGACAGGCGCCAGCGATGACAGCCTTAGGGGACGCCTCGATTCCGCGAATCTGGGACTGCGCGGGTTCGTCGCCAGGCCGCTGCTGGGTTGGGGCCCGGAGAACTTCACGGTCGCTTATGACCGCTACCTCACCGTCGAAATCGTCGGCAGCGCGACGGTGTCCTTCGACCAGGCCCACAACAAGCTGGTCGAAGAGCTGACCACCAAGGGCGCCATCGGCTTTCTTGCATATATGGCGATATGGTTGTACATGCTCGGGGCCATCGTGCGGCGGGCTAGAGCCCAGACGCCGCACGACCAGCTATTCACCCTGGCGGTGGGAGCCGCGCTGGCCGGATACTTCTTCCAGAACCTGTTCCTGTTCGACACCCCGGGTACCATCGTTCAGTTCATACTGCTGTCGGCGTTCGTCACCTATCTGGACTCGCCACCGGCCAAGGCGGCGCCCGAGACAGCCGATACGCAAGACGACCAGCGCGACGAGGCCGACCCGCTGGCGTCTCTGCCCGGCTACAGCTACTGGCGCCACTTCCTGGCCGATGACCGCGAGGAGGTGGCGCGACGCTCGGACCAGCGGCGACGCTCGTCCTCCCGCAACGACGAGATGACTACGGGCTACATGGTAACGGCCGGACTACTTGTGATAGCCATGTCGGTCTTCATCTTCCTGATGAGCGCACGACCCTACGACGCCGCGAGAAGCGCGTCGGACGCTCTCCAGGCCGACGTCCCCTGGCGAGAGAAACTGGCTCTGCTGGACGACTCTTTCGCCACCTTCCCGCCGCTCGCCAATCACCCGGTGCTGTTCCAGAACAGGTTCGGAGTCCTGAGCGCCAACCTGAACGACCTGCAGAGCGGGGAGATAGCACCCGCGCTCATTGCGGCCAGGCAGGCCGGCAACGCAGGGCTCGACAGGAACCCCAAAGAGTGGCGGATAATGCTGCTGTTAGCCCAGCTCTACCAGACGTTATACCCACGCTTGACTCCGACCGATCCCGCGCTCATCGAGTGGTCGAACGAGCTGGTAGACGAGGCGATGGAGCTGGCCCCGGAGCGGATCGAGGTACAGATGGTCAACGTGGTCCAGCACCTGGTCGAGGGTGACCTGGCAGGGGCCAGCCGCGCTATCGACGAATACCTGGAGAGAAACCCCGCGGCGACGGCCAACTTCGCCACACTGAAGCAGCAGATCGACGCCACGATGGCACAGTAGGGCAGTCTCTTAGCCTGGATCTTTGAGGCGACCGGCCATTAACCAGCCGCGCGCTGCCCTGCAGCTACTGCTTTGACCGCTTCCAGCCCGCCGCAGCCGCCTCGTCCTCCGAGCAGAACCACCGGTCGCCTTCGGCTTCAGAGATCACCACCGTCGCATACAGCAGGCTGCCGGGTACGTAGTAGATACGCTGGCCGGTCCTGGCATCGACATTGCCCTTGACGAAGGGCGGCGCCCCGGTGCTCACACAGGGGGTGCTGGGCGGCTTGGTGCTCGGCGGGGCCGGCAGGGTACCGCCTAAGAAGTTCTGGGTCGGCGACGGCGTCGACGAAGGCGCCTTGGCCGAGTCCCACAGGCCGCGGCCGTTTCTCTTGGAGGCTTCCTCTTCGAACTCGAAGGACACTCGGTGGGCGAAGCTTTGCGGAAAGGAAGAAACCGTAGCGTAGCCATTCGTCAGCACCGTCAGATTCGCCATCTCTCCATCCACATAGACGTACCTGAGAAACCGCCCGTGGTCGTCTGCATCGACCGAGCCCTTCTCCAGCTCTACCCGCCTGCCCTGCGCGAGAAAGCGATTGAACTCCAGAGCCCGATCTAGCAGCGCCGGATCGGTGCCTGCGGGGAGATCGAGTCCCAGGTAGCGCACCCGAAGAACATCTCCACCCACGTCCACCTCCAGGGTAATGCCGTCGACAACGCCTACGACGGTGCCTATCACGGCCACGGCGCCCGCCGGCGTAGGCTCGGACGTAGGCGAAAGCGATGAGGCCGGTCCGTCGTCCGAGCACGACAGTCCTGCGGCAACAGCCATAGTGGCCGCTGAAGCGAAAAGACTACGTAGAATCCAGGGAATTGTCATGTGGAGGAGTCTCGGTCCGGGCGACGGCATGCCCGTCTGCGACTGAAGCAGGACCGCTAGCGCGGGTCGGGGAGCCGCTGCACAATGCGGGCGCGGACCGCCCCCTCGTACAGCCCCGCCACCCGCCCGGCGGTGAAGTTGCCGAAGTTGTCCATCTTGCCGATGCTGTCGTCCGAGATGCTCCAGATCACGACGAGGCCCGCCAGTCGCACGTCGTTCTCGTCCCACCCCACAACGGAGAAGTGGATGGTCCTGCCGGACGCAACGACCGCCAGCGATGGCGATATCTCGGCGGTCGACAGGGTCCCCGTGACGACGACGTCGACGGTGCGAACCTGCTCAACGGTCTCGCCACCGATGGTCTGCTCAACACGGACGCTCAAGGCATCCGTGTATCTTCCGGCGGCATCGCCGGCCCTAAACGACCCAAGAGGGCTCACCTCGCCCGCTTTCGGATCCACGGCTTCCCAGTGCAGGGTCATGTTCTCCACTGCAGCGCCTGCCTCGTCGAGAGCCATGATCCGAAGCGTAACACGCCCGCCGCTTGGCACCACGATCACGTCCGGCATGACTGAGACGGACTTGAGACGTTCCGGCTCTCTGATCTCCCGAATCACCACCGACGCATAGTCGACGGCCGTCACGAACCCGCTCTCTCCGGGTAGCACAGCCTCGACCCGGACGGACTCCGTGTAGACGCCTGGGACGGCAGCCGCCACGAAATTCCCCGCGCCGTCGATGGAGCCCGCGGCGGCGTCCGCCATGCTCCATCGGAGCACCGTGCCGGCGGCCAGCTCGCCCAAGCCATTCAGGGCGACCGCTGTGAGTTGCATCCTGTCGCCAGGGTTCAGGAAAAAGCGCTGCGGCAGCGCGTGGACGGCCAGGAAGCCGTCTCTCTCGGGCGTTGTAACCACGGTTACGTCGGAGCTCGCCGTTTTCGTCACGCCCTCCCAGATGCCCGTTACCGAGACGACGTCGGGATAACGGCCCTCATCGCCGTCGACCGTCAGATAGCCTATGTCGTTGATCCTGCCCAGGCGCGCATCGTTGAGCTTCCAGACAAAACGGACTCCCGGAATAACCAGCCCGTTCTCGTCCAGACCGATGGCGCGCATGCGGTAGATCTGGTGCCTGACCAGCACGGCCGAGCCGGGAATGGCGGCGACGCTCGCCAGGCGCAGGACTCTCGCCACGCCTACCACGGTGACCGAAGCGAACCCGGTGGAATACCGAATGCCGGCCGGGGTGTTCTGTATGCCGGTAGCAGATACGCTGTCGGCGTATTCTCCGGGCGTGGTGCCGGCCCGGAATTTGCCGTCGGCGGCGATGGTACCGGCGCGTGGATCGGCGATGCTCCACACGACTTCGACGTCTGGAAGCTCCTCGCCTCCCTGCCCATAGGCGACAGCGGATAGCTGCACCGTCTCTCCAGGGTCCGCGACCACGGCACCGGGGGTTACGGCGATGGAGTCCACCTCGGCGGTGGGCTCGTCCGGGTCAGCGGTAATAAGCACTGAGGCCGATGCGATCAGATCGACCGAGTTGGCCGCCCCAGCGGGGACGGTAGTTCGCGGTGCGTCTCCGGGCTTGCTGTCGGTCCCGCAGGCGACCGCGACGATCAAGGCGATGACGCCGACGGCGCCGAGCCCGCGGAACGCGCCACAGACCGTCCGGTTGTTCCTGGGTTCAACCAGCACTATCGCTTCCCTTGGCGAACACCGCCGTCAATACGGTATCGCGCTCTGCGACCAGAGTGAATGCAACTCGGGAGTCTTCCTCAAACGCCGGCGCAATTGAACTCGACACCAGAGTATAGCCCGGTGGCAAAACGAATTCCACCTCTACGCCCCTGCTCCTGGAACCAGGCTGCTTCTGAATCAACAGTCTGTAGTCGATTTCGCCGCCGCTCCGATCCACGACAATAGGCAGATCGTAGATGAGATTGACCTCGGTGGAGTTGCCCGCTCCCAGGGCGAACAGCCCGGACACCACCGTCTTGTCGAAACTCGAAGATACAGTGACCGTATCGTCATCGGGCTGGCCGCGTCCGATCTCGACCGCGACGCTGTATTCCGGGAGGCCCAGGTGTGTGCTGCTGAGCAGCTTCGACCCCTGGGGCACGTACACGCGCCAGTAGTTCCACCAGCAGGCGTTCTTGAGATCGCTGTAGTTCGTGCCCTGATTCAGCCATTGGGGAACGCAGCCGGCCGACCCGGGACCACTGTGGTTATAGTACGCCAGGTTAAGCGTGGCCCGCGCTCGCAACGGCTTGCCGAGGTCCACGGTGTACCTCAATCTGCGTTCGATGTTGCGGTCTGCCTTGCTCCAACCCACATTGGAATCGACCACGTAGAGGTAGTCAGTCGCGTTCTGCCGTATGCCCCCGTCCCAGCCGGCGGCCTCGATCAAGACCTGCTGTTTCCGATCGTCAAGATAGAACAACAGATCTCTCTCCTCCAGTGAGCGGTGCAGTGCGGACGCAACGCTCATCAGCTCGGGCAGGGAGATCGGCTCGCTCAGCCGTTCGACCACCCCTTCCAGCGCCAGGTCAACGTAGGCGCGACCGTGTACGTCGGTGCCTTTCTCGATCCGGGCGAAGAGATTATGTGAAGTGAGGTCGTCTCCTTCCGGCGACGCAACGGCGCCCAGCGCCTCGATAAGAGACAGCAGTGTCCACTGGTTCATCGCGATGACGCCGTCGACCTCCTGTCGCTGTCCAATACGGAACATATCGGCCGCGGTCCTGGCCGTGGTGGGGAAGTCGGGCTCCCACGAGACGTCCCGCATCAGCCATACCAGGGCGTTCATGTGTTGCTCCAGCCCGGGTGGAGCCGGCGGGTACAGGTTGAGCCGACCATAGTCGTCGACCCTGACCGCATCGAAGTACTGAATGTCGGCCAGCTCGCCGCCGTCGAAGGTAAGGAGCCAAACTGCGGAGACGAACCCTCCGGTGGCGCGAAGCTCGTCCGCCGACTGCCCCAGCAGAAGATAGCGGCGGACCGAGTCCCTCCCGACCATGTCGAGGCCGATGGGGGCGAAGTCTCTTGCAAGCTGAATGCCTTCGCCGATCCGCTCCACCGCCTTGCTCAGCTCCTCAAGGCCTCTGGCGCCGCCGACCAGTCCGGCCCTGGTTTCGAGGTCGGCCAG
>CAZENU010000056.1:12685-13319 GCA_964513735.1 uncultured Dehalococcoidia bacterium | reverse complement strand
CCAGCATATTCATTAGCTGTAACTCGGCATATTCAAGAAATTTGGTGGACGGCATGCCAAAACCGCGGCTAGGCTTCTGGTGGGAATACGAAATCTCCGACCTCATGATCAACAAAGGGTGGGAGAATTCGCCGCAACAAATCCTTGAGTACTTCAAGGCTGAGGCTGTGGACGACCCGAGGTACGCAGGCTACCCAGCTTTAAGGACTATTGCGAAATACATGAGTCGCATTCGTCAGGGTTCTGTTGCCCTGACGCGGCAGAGGAAAGATTTTGAATACCCAATTCACATGGGGTCTGGAAAGTCTCAAGTGCCGTGGGAGTTGTCGCGGTATGCTCTGGATTGCCTCAACTTCTACACCGTGAACCATGGCATTAGACCAAGCATCGGGCTGACCAAAAGATTCGCGTCGGTCGCAGCTGCATCCCAAGAACCGATTCCTTTGCCCGACCAGCAAAAATCAGTCTATGCCGAGATGTTTTGGTACGCTGACCTAATAGGGGCCACTTCATCGAGGAAGCGTCCCTCAACAGTAATCGAGGAACTCAATCTTGCTACTAGGGCATGGACTGCATCCAACCCTAAGCTTGTACCTAATCTTGCTGCAACGCTGGGTGTAACAGAACAATGGGC
>CAZENU010000056.1:6877-12675 GCA_964513735.1 uncultured Dehalococcoidia bacterium | reverse complement strand
CAAGTACATGCCTGAGTTCGCAAAGACATTTAGCGATTCGCCATTCTATGACGAGCAACTAGCGCAAAGTGATGTTTTAGACGAGATGGACTCATCCTCAGATGACTTTTCTTGGTATACGGAGAATATTTTAAAAAAGTTTCCTGATGTACGATAAGAGAGAAGTGTAGGGATCGCGACGACTACAGCTAACGGACGACGGCTTAATGGCGAAGGCAATATTCCCCTGTCCTTGCCCCGCTTTATACGTTCAACTGCAATACCGCTACTGGTTAACGTCTACGCTAACTTTGTCACCGCCTTACCCATCCGCGTAGCGTCGACAGATAGGTCGTCTGTAGTACCAGAAAGTATTGACAGCAACTCGCTGGCAGTACCTTCCCAGGTTTTGGTGTCCTGCAGCAGGGCTATCGGGTGCCATGCTGGCTTCGATCGTGGTCTGGTTGAGCCGGTCCGCTCGACACGATTCGGCGCCGCGTTACCCAACTATCCCGGCACCTCGACCGCAATCGAGTGAATGGAGTTGTTCGCGTATCCCCGAAAGTTCCACGGGATGCTGGCCGGCTGGGTGTTGCCGCCGGAGTCGACTGCTCTACACATCAGGATGAAGTGTCCGGGCGTCGTCGCGTGCCATTCGGACTTCCAGCGGCGCCAAGCGCCGGCGGCCTGGGGGCCGAAGAGGTCCGCCTCTCGCCAACTGAGGCCTCCGTCGGTGCTCAGCTCAAGCCTGGTTATCTCGCCGCCTTCGGACCAGGCCACGCCTTGGACGATGAATTCGCCTCGCTGTACAACCTCACCGTGCCTGGGCCGAGTTGTCAGAGACTTGACCTGCAGGGATGTCACCGGCTCCCAGTTGGGCTGCGCCTCGCCAGTCGGGATATAGACGTAGCGGCGGCTCTGGAAGAATCCCTCGTATGGAGTGGCAAGCACTGTGACGCGGCGCAGCCACTTCACCGACGCCATGCCGTACCAACCTGGGACTATGAGCCGAAGCGGGTAGCCGTGGACCGGCTGGAGGGGCTCCCTGTTCATTTGGTATGCCACAAGGGTATCGGGGTCCAGAGCCTTCTGAAGCGGCAGGCTCCGGGCGTAGTCGATCTCCAGCTTCACCCCTTCCTCCTCCTCCTCGCCCGAGTCGGCCCCCTCGAAGAGCGCTTCCACCGCGTCCTGCTTGGGCCCCGCACGGGAGAGCAGCTCGCGCAGAGGTACGCCCGTCCACTCTGCGTTGCCTACCGCTCCATGGCGGAAGTTGATCCCCTCGGCCGGTGGGGTCAGGTACGACCGGCTGTTGCCCGCGCACTCGAGGGTGGCCACAATCGACCTGGACGGCAACGACGAAAGCTCCTCGTAGCCGAGGTCCAGGGACCTCTCGACCTCGCCCTCGACGCTGAGTCGCCACGTGGAAGCGTCAGCGTCGGGGATCTTGGAGAAGTGGCTGCGTACGTAGAAGTGCTCCGTCGGCGTAATCCAGGAGTCCAGGGCCGGTAGCGCGGTCTCACGACAGTCGGGGTCCTCGGATAGGGTGTTGAACTCGCTTGCATCGCCGTGGGTCAACTTCATATAACTCTCCTTTGCTATCGGACCGGCCGATCCCCTAGATTTGGTCACGTATCCGATCTGCATGGCTGAATCTTTCTACGTGTAATTACACTCCCCACACAACAAATGGGGCCAAAAGCCCCGAATCAGAGGGCTAGATTGATGGTGCTACGAAGTAGGGTAGATGGCCAGGAACGCCTGTGTTGTGGGTGGAGAGGTGGTGCCGAAGGCCGGATTCGAACCGGCACGGGGTTTAATCCCCAACGGTTTTTGAGACCGCCGCGTCTACCGTTCCGCCACTTCGGCACGAAGGAGCGATGCCCCCGGAGGCTGCGGGTTGGGTAGCCCACGCAACCCATTCCGGTGGCGATGCCGACCCTCCCTGTATTATCAATTAACCGTCTGACCGGGGTCAATCTCTCCCTGAGCGGCCACGCCCGCCGAGAGGGCGTGGCAAGAGAAAGGAAGGGCCCGCCAGATACTGGCGGGCCCTCTGCGCCTGGCGGTACCGTCTAGGGGGAGCCAGGACGGACGCCGGCGACAGTATCAGCATATGGAGCCGTAGGTACCGTGCGCACCGTCCGTTCGGTCCAGTGTGTTTGGTACTTTCGGGCCGTCGTCAACCTGAGACCGCGCCCGGCCGGCGAGCCTACATCTCCATGCGTTTCTCGCCCGACAGGTACGCCTCGGGTTCCTTCTGGAAGGCCCGGTTGCAGCCCAGACCGCAGAAGTAGTACTGGACCCCCTCGTGCTCCCACGTCCCGCCCGATGGGTTCTTCGTGTCGACCTCCATGCCGCATACCGGGTCCGTCGCCGTCTGTCCCTTTCGGCTCAGCAGTGGGATACGCATGACTTCCTCCTACGCGATTCCGGGCTTGAAGCGCCGGAGTCTCAAAGAGTTGCTGACGACTGTGACGGAGCTGATGGCCATGGCCCCGGCCGCCATGATCGGGTTCAGGAAGCCGAGCTCCCCCAGGACTGGGCCCAGAACGCCAGGCACACCGCCGTCCGAAAAGAACGGGTAGAGCGCGCCGGCCGCGATGGGTATCAGCGCGACGTTGTACGCGAAGGCCCAGAACAGGTTCTGCCTGATCGTCCTGGTCGTCGCCTGACTCAGCTCAATGGCCGTCGCCACGGCCCTCAGGTCGTCTCCGACCAGAGTTATGCCCGACGACTCGATGGCTACGTCCGTCCCAGTGCCGATGGCGATTCCGACGTCCGCCTGAGTCAGGGCCGGCGCGTCGTTGATGCCGTCCCCGACCATCGCGACGACCTTGCCCTCGTCCTGGAGCGCCTTCACCCGGACTGCCTTGTCCCTCGGCAGCACCTCGGCGATAACCGTGTCTATCCCGAGCTCGGACGCAACGGACCGCGCCATGGCCTGGCTGTCTCCAGTGAGCATCACGACCTCGAGCCCCTGACGCTGCAGGGCGGCGACGGCCTCACCGGCGCGCGGCTTCACACTGTCCGACACGGCCAGCACGGCCCTGACGTGACCGTCTACGGCCACCCAGGTCGCTGTCTTACCCTGGCGGGAGATCTCGAGAGCGGCCGGCTCCAGACCGCTGAGGCCAAGACCACGCTGGGCGAGCAAGGCCGAGTTGCCCGCCAGGACCTTCGTTCCTTCGACGTCGGCCTCGATGCCGGAGCCGGGGAACGACATGAACTCCCTGGCCTCGCCAAGCGACAACCCTCTCTCCTGGGCCGACGCCACAATGGCCTTCCCAAATGGATGCTCCGATGGCCGTTCGGCGGAGGCTACAAGTCGCAGCAGCTCGTTCTCGTTCCCGTCGTGGGTCACGACTTCGGTGACGGTGGGCTTTCCGGTGGTGAGCGTGCCCGTCTTGTCCAACACCACGACGCCCACCTTTTGGACACGTTCGAGGGCCTCGGCGTTGCGGATCAAGATGCCATTCTCGGCCCCCTTGCCGGTGCCGACCATGATGGCGGTGGGCGTAGCCAGGCCGAGGGCGCACGGGCACGCGATGATCAGCACCGCCACCGCCGTGAGCACCGCGTAGGCATAGGATGGCTCCGGTCCGACTACGTACCAGAGAACGAAGACCGAGGCAGCCATGGCGATAACCGCGGGAACGAAGTAACTGGCGATCACGTCCACCAGCCGCTGTATCGG
This sequence comes from uncultured Dehalococcoidia bacterium, assembly GCA_964513735.1. Taxonomy (GTDB): domain Bacteria; phylum Chloroflexota; class Dehalococcoidia; order Lucifugimonadales; family CAZENU01; genus CAZENU01. The sequence continues at coordinate 9,002 of CAZENU010000056.1, read as the reverse complement.
CGCCTTGGAGCCTTGGGCCTCCTCCACGAGACGGACGATCTGCGCCAGCACCGTATCGCTCCCGACCCTGGTCGCATTGAACCTGAAGCTGCCGGTCGTGTTCACGGTGGCGCCGTAGACCAGTGATCCCGGGGACTTTGCCACCGGGATGCTCTCGCCGGTCAGCATCGACTGGTCGACCCAGGAGCTGCCCGTCACGACCTCACCGTCCACCGCCAGCTTCTCGCCGGGCTGCACCTCAATCAGGTCGCCTTCGACTAGGTCGTCGATGGCGACCTCCCGCTCCTGGCCGTCGCGGACTACGCGCGCGGTCCTGGGCTGGAGCCCCATCAGGGTCTGGATGGCGTTGGACGCGCGGGCCTTGGCCCTCGCCTCCAGGTACCTTCCCATGAGCACGAGGCCGATGATCGCGCTCGACGTCTCGAAGAACGTGCTGGTCTCGTAGTCTGCGAAGAACGACGAGTCGTGGAAGAAGGTGACTGCCACGCTATAGAAGAATGCCACCGAGGTGCCGACGGCGATCAGCGTGTTCATGTTGCTGGTGCGGTGCTTCAGCGCTCCCCACGCCCCCGCGTAGAACTGGACCCCGGTCCAGAACTGCACCGGAGTCGCCATCGCTAACAGCAGGTAGTCGAGCCTGAAGGGTACCGCCGATTCGAATCGCGGCACGGCCATGGCCGCCATCATGGCCGCCGCGACGCTGAGGCTGAAGACCACCCTGCGCCTGAGCGGCCTAAGCTCGCCTGCCTGGTCGTGCTGCGATTCGTCGGCCGCCACGCCGATCACCATGTATCCGGTGAGCTCCAGGACCGCACGGAGGCCGGCTGTTGAGGCGATGCCGGGCACGAGCGCGACGGTCGCGCTCTCGTTTGGGAGGTCCAACTGGACCGAGACCACCCCGTCGACGCCGGAGAGCGCCTTCTCCACGCTCGCCGCGTCTTGCACGGAAGTCATGACACCGAGTCTCAGGGTGACCTTTTCGGTCCCTACGCCGTAGCCCGCGTCCTCCAGGGCGTACGTGAGCTCGCCGGTGCCGGGCCGGTTGCCCGAGGAGACGTCGAGGGTCGCCTTTTCGGTGGCCAGGTTGACTGCCACTTCGTCGACGCCGGGCAGCTCCTCCAGGGCCCTGGTCACGTGCATCACGCACGAGGCACAGGTCATCCCGGTGACGGGAAGCGTGATCCGCTCTGTGCTCTCGGTAGTCATCGTTGTCCTAGCGCTTGTCGGATAGGGTGTACAACTCCAGCAGCTCGCCCAAGACCTCGTCCTCACGGCCGTCTTTGACGCCGTCGATGACGCAGGAGTGGAGGTGGTCTTCAAGCAGCACCGACTCGAGCTTCTGGATGGCCCTGCGCACGGCGAAGGTCTGCTTCAGGATGTCGACGTAGTAGGTGTCTTCCTCCACCATCCGGCGGATGCCGGACAGATGGCCTTCTATGTAGCTGAGCCGCCTCAATGCCCCCTGCTTCGCCTCAGACAGGCTTTCGTGGTCGTGGTGGACCGCTTTCGCTCGAGTTGCCATATGCCCTCGCCCTTTCGCTGTCCATAAACCCCCTCCCGGGGGGTATGGGTATCATAACGCGAATGGGGTTGACAGTTGACCTGACTTGATGTCTCGTAGACGCTACTGTTTTCCAGGTCCGGCCGACCGGCCGACCGGTCGCCGGCACGCTCAGCAGGGCAGCAGGCGCCTGCGAGCCAGCCTCCTCCCGTTCGTGATGCGCACCCGTATCCCCGCCATAGGGGCCGTGCATATGGGAATAACTGCGGTGGCTTCAGGCAGGACTGCTCACCGCCAGTAACGTGCTGCGACCGGATGCGGTCGAGCTGCGCTAGCGGCCCGGCTGAGAAGGCTCGTCACTGACGCCGAGTTCGGCCCGGCCGACGACCTCCAGCGCCCGGTCGGCGTTGGGTGGCATTAGCGTCGCGGTGCGGACATCGCGGAAGAGGCGCTCCAGCGGTATGCTCTTGTGGGCGCTTCGTCCGCCCGCGGTTTGCAGGCACCTGGACGTGACCATAAGCGCGGCCTGCGTAGCCAGGTACTTGGCGTACGAAGTCAGCACCATTCGTCTGGCTGCGTCAGCGTCGCGCCACCGGCCGGCCGACTCATACAGCACCAGCCTGG
>CAZENU010000056.1:0-6777 GCA_964513735.1 uncultured Dehalococcoidia bacterium | reverse complement strand
TGGGATCAGGCGCGAACCGGTGCGTCTGGCAGTACTCTACCGTGAGGTCCAGGGCTCTCTGCGCCGCGCCGATGTAGACCGCAGCGTACCCCAGGCCAAAACTGAGGCCGACGCCGGTCTCCAACGCGACGCCCGGCTCCCCCAGCAAGCAGTCGCCGTCGACGAGGCACTCCTTGAACGACACGCTTGGGCTTACCGTCGCCCGCATGCCCAGTGTGTCCCACTCTCCGGAGATCTGAATGCCCTCCGCGTCGCTGGGCACCAGCGCTAGCTGGTAGCCTGCCAGGCCGTCGTATCCTTGCATCGTGCAGTGGACCATGTACCTGTGGGCAGCGCCGGCCATGGTGCAGAAGTGCTTCTGGCCGTCGATCACGTACCCGCCGTCCGCCGGCGCGATAGACGTTCCCCTGGGGATGCCCGACCCGCCCCGGCTGTCGGGCTCGCTGCCCCAGCTACCGAATAGCTTGCCGCCCTCTACCACCTCGGCGTAGTACCGCCGCTTCTGGTCCTCGTTCACCAGAGCGTCGACGTACATCTGCACCACCGAGTGCATGTGCAGCGTCATGGCCGAGCTGGTGCATCCCTGGGCCAGCGTCTCGATCACCATGACGTAGGTGGGCATGTCGACCCACGTTCCACCGTACTCCGCGGGGACGCCGACGGCCAGAAAGCCGCTCTGCCATAGGTCGTTCCAGCTCTCCCACGGGTGGCTTGCCGACTCGTCGTAGCCGGCCGCCCGGGGCTCCAGGCACTCCAACGCGACACGCCGCGCCCTCCCGACGGTCTCCTGCTGCTCGCGGGTCAGCGAAAAGTCCATCGGCGGCTCAGTCCAGCGGCTCGAAGAATGTCAGATCGGCCCCGAAGTCGTCCATGGCGACCACCGAGTCCCCACGCAGGCGCGCCCTAATAGCCCTGTTGCGGTGCGCCAGGGTGATCTCGTGTGTCGGAAGCGGGAAGTCGAAGGCGATCGGCCGGTTGACCGGCGGGTTGGACAGCAGTTGGTATCCATTCGTTGACCGAGGTCGTTCGTCGGTGCCGCGTACCTGGATGCTCTCCACGTCTACCCACTCCGGCATGCGGACGAACAGCGGCCCCGGCCGCTTTACCCTGACCGTCAGCGTGTCGTGCGTGTACGGCGACTGGACCTCGACCTCGGGCGTCTCGTGGTCAAACAGCAGGTTGATCCGGTGGCCGGCCTCTTCGCGCAGGGCGGTCTCCCGGTACACCTCGCATAGGGAGCCGACGGTGCCGCCGACGATGTCGAGGTTGAACCCGATGGACGGGAAATCGACCGGCTGGTGGCCGTACGGCGCCGGGAAACCGAAGGCGCCGCGGAGCCGGTCCGCGACATCGCGCAAGCCGTCCACGCCCTGGGGGTTCGGCGGGTCGACGACGAACAGGACGTCGCGAAGCTGCGACGGCAGGACATGCCCCCTGACGCCGCGCTCGGCATCCTGGTAGTAATCCGTGTAGCCCCAACGGCCCAGCATCAGGGCTGTCTCGATGATGTCGCCGCTGTTGTTCACCTCGCCCCGGTCGGACCCTCCCTCGGACCCTGCCTTCTCGGGGCTCCAACTCAGGCCGTCGCGTATCTCCCTCAGTCCCACGTCGTAGAACACTTTGACGCGATGCATCAGGCTGGAGTCGCCCGTCACGTCGGCTAGCTGGGCAAGGGACGACATCACGCACGTGGTCGAGTGCGTGTGAGTCCCAAACCTGCCGACGTCGTGGGAGCCGTCCTCCAGGTAGAACTCGGCGATGCACTTCTCCTTCAGGACGGTGGCAAGTTCGAGAGCGGGACCGTATCCGGTGGCCCGGTATAGCTTGACCAGCGGGCCGATGGCCCGGGCCAGCCCGCTGATGAAGGTCGGCGAATCGTTGACATTCAGTCCGTGCTCGCCCTCCAGGCGGCCGACGTCCCAGCCGGCGTCGGGGTCCCAGTACTCCAAGATCGTCGCTATGCTGGACTCCGCGAGACCGCGGGCCCTTTCGGAGTCGCGGTACTTCACCAGGGAGTACAGCGCGTGGAACCCCTCGCGGATGTCATGGGCGTAGAAGTTGGTGAGCGGACCGCCTGGCGACCGCCGTCCCAGAGGCAGCGGCAGCGCGCCGCCGTAGGAAAAGAACGCGGCCCGGGCGTGCTTGTCGATGCACGCCTCGTCGATGCGTACGCCGGTGGCGTCCTCGGCGTTCAGCAGCGCGTTGAGGTGGCGTCCGGGGACGTGGCTGTAGCTCAGGGGGCTGAAGCCGAGCATCGCCTCCGGTCGGGCGCGCGCCCCAAAGAAGGGAACGTCGTCCGTGTCGGCGTTGAAGCAGCGGCACATCGTTCGGCAGCCCAGCCGGATGGCGTCGAGGACGTCGGTGGTGTTCACGTCACTTAACCGGGGCACAGTCCCTCCTGCGGGTGAACCCTAGTCGCGGTGGCCCGCGCTGTCAACGCAGCCACCGCTGGAGTCGCGGAGTAGTCCGCCGAGATCGGCCGTGGATGGCCGGCTGATCTTTGCCGGGACTGATTACCCTGGTGTCACCGACGGGAGCAGGCTCAGCCGCCGCATAAATGCAGTACAATCACGCCGACGGGCCACATCGGGGAGAGTGGGTTACTTGGTGTCCTGGGACCGCTTGCGACTCAGACGGCCGCGGTGCTGACCGGCAGAGGCGGCAGAGACGCCGCCGACCTGCTGCGGATCTCCAACTTCCGGTGGTTCGTGATCGGCAACGCCCTGGCGTTCGTGGCGGCCCAGATGCGCACCATGGCCCAGAGCTGGCTGGTGCTGGCGGAGACCGACTCAAAGTTCTGGGTGGGCCTGGTCGGGGGCGCATCGACTGTCACGATCTTGGCCATCTCGCCCCTCGCCGGCGTTGCCGCCGACAGGCTCGACCGGAGGAGCCTGCTGCTGGCCTCCCGCGTCCTTCAGGCCGTCTTGGTCTTCACCACGGCGCTTATCGTAAGCTCGGGCCACGTCGAGGCGTGGCACCTTCTCGTCCTGAGCGCGGGCGCAGGCCTCGTCCTAGCCATCCTGGGGCCCGCCGGAGAGACGGTGCTCCTGGATGTGGTCGGCAGCCACAGGCTGCTGAGCGCCAACGGCCTGAACCTGGGGATAGCGTATATTGGCAGGTTCGTCGGGCCGGTCGTGGGCGGCGTCCTCATCGCCACCTACGGGGTGTCGGAGACATTCCACGTGGTGGGCGTGGTAGTCATAGCCACCTTCGGGACCACGCTGATGCTCCACCTCCCCGGGCCGGGGCCGTCGCGACACCGGCACCCGGTCTTGGACTTGGCCCAGGGACTGAGGTACGTGGTCTTCACGCCTCACATCGCCCTGCTCATGTTCCTCACCTCGCTGGCCGTCTTCGCTGGAGTGTATTTGCCGCTGGTGCCCGTCTACGCCAGGGACGTCCTCGACGTCGGGTCCGTCGGGTTCGGTTTCCTGGAGGCGGCCGCGGCCCTCGGCACGTTCCTGGGAAGCTTCGGGCTCGTCTCCATCGGAGAGGTACGACGAAAGGTGCGAATGGTCGTCCTGTCGGCCGTGGTCTTCGGGTCCGGCATGGTGGTCTTCGCCTTCTCCCGCGACTTCTATCTCTCCCTGGCCGCCCTGCTAGCTATTGGCCTCGCCACCCCGTTCTGGATGGGTGGCCTGAGGACGGTGGTCCAGGCGACGGTCCTTGACGAGATGCGAGGCCGGGTCATGGGCGTGTTCTTCGTGGCCCTTCAGCTATTCGGACTGGGCTGGCTCATCGGCGGCGCGATGGCGGAGACCGTGGGCAACGAGGCTACGCTGCTCATCGGAGGCGGCGCCTTCGCGCTGCTGAACGTCGCCGCCTACTGGCGCTCGGCCACCCTGCGCGCGCTCTAGGGCACAGGGCCCCGTGGCCGGCCCGCCTTCCTACCGGAAGCGCAGCGAGTACAGGTCGGCGTCCTTGAGCTCAAAGCGCAGCCTGACCGGCGTTCCCGCCAGGGCCGAAAGGTCTCCGTCGCCCTGCCAGGAGACGACGCGCTCCAGGTCGTCGCCGAAGATCTCATGGCACTGCTCCATTGCGAACCCGGGCAGCGCATAGCCCAGTGAGTTCTGCACTTCGACGCGGATGGTGCTGCCGGCCGAGCTGGAGAAGTTGAGCACCAGCTCGCCGCCGTCGAAGACTATCGGCCTCGTGACGAATTCGCCGCCGGCCAGGTTGCCCTGGACCGAGACGAAGCCGTCGATCCGCAGCGTGTACCGTCTCAGTCTGAACGTGTAGTCAGCCTGGTGGCTGGACTCCCCGGCGAAGACCGATATCTCGTCCGCCGCTCCATTGACGTGGGACGCGGTCTGGACCAGTCCGTGGTTCTGGTAGTTGTCCCCGTAGAACCAGTTTCCAGTGAGCTTGAGGCCCGGCCTGAGGAACGCCTCCGGCCAGATGTCGAAGCTCACACCGTCGCGGCTCGACATCAGCATGCCGTCGGTCATCGCGGTGCCCTCGCGCATCGACTTGCTGGCCCGTATTCGGCGGTAGTCGAGCTGCGGAAGGGCCTTGGTCGACTCGGCCCAGCCCCGGTCGGTGTAGCGCGTCGGGAAGCCGAGGAAGATGTGGGGCGCGCGGTAGTATGGGACCACCTGGTTGGTGTATAGCTCGCCGACTCGCCCCGGCGAGTAGCTCAGCCACTCGGGGTCCGGCCAGTCGTAGAAGTCCTTGGAAGCCGCCGTCTTGATGTCGCGGCCGTTGCGATTTCCCCGGGCGTCGACCCCCTCGTAGAAGTCGCGATGGTACTCCCTGTACTCGCCTCGCACGGTGTCCCAGAAGGCCAGGTTCTGAGAGTCGAAGTAGCCGTCGGTGATGATCCGGTCTTCGGAGACCATCGACCAGTTGATGCCGTCGGCGGACTTGAACGCCTGCAGCCCCTCCTTGCCGCCCCCCAGTGCCTTGTACAACTCATCGGGCTCGCAGTCCGGGTTGGCGTCCTTGAAGACAGCGAAGTTGTGGTCGCCCGAGCCGTCCCAGACGATGTTGTTGTCCTTGGAGCCGTTGAACTCCACCAGCCCCAGCGACGGTCTCTCAAAGTCGATGCCGTCGGCGCTCTCGGCGTAGCACACGACCTGGGGGCCGTCAATCACCTCGCCCTCGGTGTAGTCCACATGGCTGCCCCGGTAGTACATGCGGAACAGGTCGCCGTCCTGGAACACTGTGACGTAGCCGCAGGTGTTGCCCTCCCACGGCCGGTCGCCGACCAGCGCGACGTTCTGCGGCACCGGCCGGTGCATCACCCGGCTGACGCCGTCCATTCGGTCGATTAGCCAGTCGTCGACGAACAGCTCCAGCCTCGACCCAATGTTCTCTACCTTCTTCATCGGTGCCTCCTGTGACACGTCGCGCACTGCCTCTATAGCGGTGCAGCCAAGTATACTCCCGGCCCTCTCGGCCATCAACGGCGCCACGGCCGCAATGACGCCCGAGAATCTCGTTGACCTTCAACATAGCCGTTGCTACACTCAGCCCTATTCGAGGAGACCGCCCTGGCTGTCGTCTACTCCACGTGCGGAACACGGTCGATGGGGACACCGCCTTTTGCTCGCGGTGCGGTAGTCCGCTCATCTCGGGCACCCACACAGCCGAGACCGCGCTACCGTCCCCGCCTCGCGGCGCTCGATCGCGGCTTCAACATGGGACCACGAGACGACCGTTGACACGCCCTAAGGCCGCCACGGGCCAGGTCCAGACAGTGCTCGGCGCGGTGCCTCCCGCGGAGCTCGGGGCCACGACTATGCACGAGCACCTGGTCATCGACTTCTCGGTCGTGTTCCAGCAACACGCTGAGGCCACCGCCGCACACAGGGCCCGCCAGCCCGTCGCACTCGACAACCTCGGCCGGGTCAGGTACGATCCATTCTCCAGCCTGGACGACCTCCAGCTGCTCGACGAGGAGACCGCCGTCGCTGAGGCCGCGCTGTTCGGTCTGGCCGGCGGCGGGACCATCGTCGACGTCACCAGCGTGGGCATCGGGCGTGACCCGAGGGCGCTGGCGCGTATCGCCCGGGGCACCGGCCTCAACGTCGTGATGGGCTGCGGCTACTACGTCGGCGCGTCACACCCGGCGGGGATGGACGACAAGAGCGTTGACGATGTCGCCCGAGAGATTGTCGCCAACGTCACCGAAGGCGTAGGCGACACCGGAATCCGGGCCGGGATCATCGGCGAGCTTGGCTGCTCGTGGCCGCTGACCGACAGCGAGCGCAGGGTCTTGCGGGCCGGCGCTCTGGCCCAGCGCGAGACGGGCGCCGCGATCACGGTCCACCCAGGGCGGGCCGAGGCGGCGCCCTTAGAGGTGCTGGACGTGCTGGCCGGCGAGGGGGCCGACGTCGGACGCGTTGTTATAGGGCACCTCGGTCGGACCTACCGCGACGTCGGCGGCGTGGTGGATCTGGCCCGGCGCGGGTGCTACCTGGAGTACGACCAGTTCGGCTGGGAGTCCTCCAACTTCTCCCTCGGCGACATGGATTTCCCCAGCGACGCCCAGCGGATCGACCACGTCGTCGGCCTGATCGAGGCGGGCTACGCGGACCGCCTGTTGATGGGCCAGGACGTCTGTGCCAAGCACTGCCTCACCAGCTATGGCGGCTACGGTTATGCCCACCTGCTGACCAACATCGTGCCCAGGCTGCGCGAGAGAGGCGTCGCCGAGAGCGACGTCAGGGCTATTCTCTACGACAATCCCGCCCGCGTCCTGGCCCTGGCCTGATCTTCGCCGCCGTTGACACCCCTTTGTGTGAAAACTATGATATGTGTAGGATTTCACAACCT
>CAZENU010000055.1:0-14564 GCA_964513735.1 uncultured Dehalococcoidia bacterium | reverse complement strand
GGCATGCTCGTTGCGCTGTCCCTGCTAGCCTTCACAGACCGTCTGGCGCCCTGGCACATCTTCGCCGTAACCGGGGTCTCGGGGATAGTCAACCAGTTGGGTGACGCGGCCAGGCCGGCCATGCTGCCTCGCGTGATCCCCAGGCACCTGCTTATCAACGCGGTGACCACTCAGACTGCGACGTTCAACGTCGCGGCGGTCGTAGCGCCCCTAGTGTTCTGGCAGCTCTTCGACTTCTTCGGCGCGACTGTCTCTTTCGGGGTCGCCGCTGCGTTCGCGCTGGCTAGCCTGGTCACGCCGCTGATGCTGAGGGTCTCTGGAAGGCCCGAGGGCGGCTCACTCGGCGCACCCGGGAAGTCGCTGAAAGAGGGCTACCGGTTCATAATGGGCCATCAGCTCCTTCCAGGGTTGTTCTTGCTGGACATCGGCGTGACGGTCGTCAGCTTCTACCGGACTCTCTTTCCGGTGTTCGCGCACCAGCTCTACGGCCTGGGGGCCTCGGGCACCGGCCTGCTCAGCGCCGCCAATGCCGCCGGGGCGATCCTGGGCAACTTTGTAGTCTTCTTCACCGACCGGTTCGGCCGCAAGGGCGTGCTCGTGCTGGTGGCGACCCTGGCGTACGCCTTTTTGCTGTTCGGCTTCGGGCTGAACCGCGTGTTCGTCGTCGGTCTGGTGATCGTAGGCCTGCTGGGCGCCACCGACTCCGTGGGGCAGACGATGAGGCAGGCCATCGCGCAGCTAACGACGCCGGACAAGCTGCTGGGACGTGCCAGCAGCGCCCACTCCTTCTCCGCGATGGGCGCCAACAGTATGGGGCAGATCGAGGTCGGCCTGCTATCGGCGGGCATCGGCGCCGGCAGCACGATGGTCCTGGGAGGTGTGATCTCGGTGGTGGTGGTGCTGGCGATCTGGAGCTTCATGCCGGGTATTCGCCGCTACCGCTACGACCCGGCCGACCGGTACAGGCGCGAGTAGCTACCCCTGATATCCGGGCACTTCGATCAGGCACGGGCCCTGCCGGTGGGAATCCAGGAAGCCGACCATGATCTGCACCGTCTTGCGCGCCTCCCTGCCCGAGGAGACGCTGCTGCCGCCGCTCTCTATGAGGCCGATCAGCTCCTCGTAGGCCGCCATAAGATTGCGCACGAGGTACTGCCCGGGCACAAGGGTCCTGCGGACCGCCTCGCCCGATACCGGGTCGGTGGTCAGCAGCCCGGCCGTGCGGTCCTGATGGCCGCCCCACGGGGTCAGCGTGATCCGGCCCTTGTCCCCGTACAGGATGTACGAGCTGTCGGTGAACGACCGCTTGTCGGCGCAGTAGTGGGCCCGGACGCCGTTGGCGAATTGGATGTAGCCGCTGGCAAAGGGATCGTTCGCCGGCAGATGGCCGCCGTCGCCCCGGTACCGGTCCCAGCTTTCGAAACCGTCCTCGAGATGCGCGAACACCCTCTTGGGAGCGGACTCGGCGAAGAAACAGATGCCGTCGATGGTGTGGGTCCCGTTACGAAAGAGCATCGCGCGAGGGCCGGTGTGTACCGCGACGACGGTACTCAGCCTGCCAATGTCGCCCGCGTGGATCGCCTCCAGGACCCGGTGGTATAGCGGGTCCCAGCGCCACGTGTGGTCTGTGACCAGCGCGGCGCCGTTGGCCTCACACGCCTCGATGATGCGGTCGGCATCCTCCAGGCTGGTGGCCAGCGGCTTCTCGACGAAGACGCCGCGTATGCCGGCATCGGCGCCGTCGACCGCGATGTCCGCGTGCAGGTGGTCCGAGGTCGCCACTGCGAGGATATCGAGCCGCTCGTGAGCCAGCATCTGCCTGTAGTCGGTGTACCCGGTCGCGTTGGGCCAGCGCCCGGCCCAGTCGCTCTTGAAGGCGTCTAGCAGCCCCGGATGGAGGTCGCAGTAGCCGGCGACCTCCATCCGGGGCATATATGCAAGGGCGCCCGCGTGGGACATCGATAGCGTGTCCCGAAACGGCGCGGGGGCCTCCGCAGGCGGCCGTGCCGCAATCCCGCTCAGGCCCACGATGCCGACGCGATATGCTCTCGCGGCCATGTTCCGCTCCTGCCTGCCCGCGTTTGGGCGGTGATCTTCGAGTATATTGTTGCACACAGACCGTGAGCGGAAGGTAGTCCAGCCATGAGGAAACTGAGGCTATACATCGCCGCGAGCCTGGACGGTTACATCGCGGGCCCCAACGGTGAGATCGACTGGCTGGATGCCGGCGGCGATCTCGACTACGGATATACGGATTTCTACGCATCGATCGACACGACGCTGATGGGGAATTAGACCTATCAGTTGACGCTCAGCGTCCCCGAGTTTCCCTACCCGGACAAGACGAACTACGTCTTCACCAGGAAAGCGCGGCCACCAGATACGGAGCACACGCGGTCACTCAGGTGACTGAAGACCCTATCAGAGCGACAACCATCGAATGTGCTGTCCGGAAACTGCAAACTGTGCGCGTCGCCAACGTGTACCTCAACCGGCAGGCCCTCAGCACTGAGCCGCTTCTTAGTCTCCGTCACTATGGCCTCGCTGCTGTCCACCCCGACGACACTGCCATCAGCCCCCACAATCTCAGCAAGCGCCCGGAGGTCGGCACCTGCCCCGAAACCTACGTCAAGCAGCCTGTTCCCAGGCTGGGCTTGCAACAGGCCGTAGGTCTGCCTCTTGTATGACGTGTTTGCAGTAGCGGTGTCCAGGTAGTTGATATACTCCTGCGCATCTTCAGTGGAATCGGCATCTGAGTAGTCATGAAAGGAATCGCGTTTCGACATGGTATGTCTCCATCGCTGCCGTAATCGGTGCCCAACTCTGGATTGATGGGTTACGCGCTAGGCTTTTGGGTTCAGATACGAAAACTAGAGGCTTTACGTTTACGTTAGCTCCATACCGGGCCGGTGCGCTGATCTACAGGACGGCTTTGCTGCGCCAGGCGGCGATCTCCCGGTCGGTCGCGCCTGCGTAGTCTCGCAGCACCTCGTCAGTGTGCTGTCCGAGGCCGGGTCCGAGGCGGTGCTCGGGCGTAGTGCCTGAGATCTTGATGGGACTGGCGAGCTGTCGCACCGTGCCGAAGTCAGGGTGCTCCATCTCCAGGACCATCCGGTCCTCGGCCACTTGCGAGTCCTGAAGAGCCTGTCCCACGGTATTGACCGGGGCGCACGGGACCTCGCCGCGAAGGTCTTCGAGCCACTCGGCGGTGGTCCTAGCGCGCGACAGCTTCTTCAGGGCCGCGCCGAGGGCCTCGCGGTTGTCCATGCGGGCCTCGAACGAGTTGAACCTGGGGTCATCCCCAAGCTCCGGCGCGCCCATAATGCGAACCAGGCTGCGGTAGAATTTTTCTTTAGCGCACATCACCGCCATCCAGCCGTCGGCGGTGGGCAGCACCTGAGAGGGTACCTGGGACGGGTGGGACGAGTCCGGCCATCTGCGTGGCTCGTATCCGAAGGTCAGGTGCCAGGCGCCCAGGTAGCTGAGGTGGGCGAGGGCATTTTCGAACAGGCTCACGTCTACGTCGCAGCCTCTGCCCGTCTCCCTCACGCTCAGGATGGCGCTCACCATGCCGAGGGCAGCCATTATGCCGCCGCTGAAGTCGACCATGGACAGCCCGGCCTTCTGCGGCGACGAGTCGGGCTCACCTGTGATGCTCATCCAGCCCGCGTAGGCCTGCATGATGTAGTCGTATCCGGGCTGACCCGCCCGCGCGCCATGCCGGCCGAACGCCGAGAGCGAGCAACAGACTATGGAAGGCTTGACGGGGCCGAGGCTGTCGTAGTCGAGGCCGAGCTTCGACGGCAGGTCTCCCCTCAGGTTGTTGAAGACCGCGTCGCTGGCCTTGACGAGACGGTGCAGGACGTCCTTCGATTCCGGGCGCCGGAGGTCCAGCGTGACGCTCTTTTTGCTCCGATTGAAGCTCTGGAAGTAGACGCTGTCTTCCTTAGAAGTGTACGGGGGCACGTAGCGTGCTACGTCTCCGCCCGTCTGCGGGTCCTCGACCTTGATGATCTCGGCGCCCATGTCGGCGAGGTGCATGGTGGCCCAGGGGCCGGCGCCGAACTGCTCGAAAGCAATGACGCGCACGCCATCCAGGGGCAGTCGACCGTGGCCTGAGTCTTGAGTAATCGCGGTCACCGATTGGCCTGGTTGGGGCCGCTAAGAGGCGCGCTCGAAGACCTGGATGCGGTGGCGGTTGCGGTCGACGACGTAGAGCCTGCCGTCGGCGTCGAGCTTCACCGCGGTGGGCGCCCAGAACAGCTTCTCGACGTAGCGCGGCACCTCGTCGGGCGCCCAGCCGTTGGCGGTTGCGTCCGGCTCCAGGTCGGACCTGGCCCGGGCACCGGCCTCGTCGACGTTGGCCTTCAGGAACTCCGCGCTCCAGGTGGACACCGTCGCCTCGCCCATCAGCTTCTGGACGAAAGCGCCGTCGGGGTCGAACACCTGGACCCTGTCGTTTCCCCAGTCGGCTACGTAGATATACCCGTCGGGGTCGACGGCCACCGAGGACGGACGGTGAAGCTGGCCGTCTCCGTCGCCGTACCCGCCGTACGTCGCGATGAATTCGCCGCCGGCCGAGAAGCGCTGGATACGGTCGTTGCCCCAGTCGGCGACGTAGACCTGGCCATCGCGCAGCACGGTGATGCCCCACGGCAGGTCTAACTGGCCGTCGCCACTGCCGTGCTCTCCAAAGCCGCCCAGGTGGGTGCCGTCGGCGGTGAACGTCTGGACGCGGTGGTTGAGGTGGTCGGTGACGTATATCACGTCGTCGGGGCCGAAGGCGAGCCCGCAGGGGCCATCGATCTCGCCCGGACCGGAGCCCGAGGTGCCCCACTTGCTCAGGAACGTCCCCGCCTCGTCGAAGATGCTGATGCGCTGTGTGTGCTCGTCGCTGACGTAGACGCGCCCGCCGCTGTCGATGGCGATAGCGGTGGCGAATATGAACTGGCCGTCGGCGTCGCCGATGGAGCCGAATACGCCGTGGAAGCCACTGTCGTAGTCGAGGATGCAGACACGTACGCCACGTGGGTCGCCCTCGTGGGAGCGGCTGATCCCGTACATGCGCCCGTCGTCGCGGATGGCCAGATCGACGGGGTAGTAGAATCCCCTGCTCTCCATCGCGGCCACACCCAGGGTGCGGTCGTAGCGCAGGAACGCTGCCTGGCCAGTAGCTACGGAGGAAGACACCGTCATGTCGCCTCGGCTACTCTTTCTGGAAGTCGGGCGCGGCCGCCACGAGCCGCAGCAGCTCGGCCGCCATCCGGCGCGAGTCGGTATCGCCGTTACCGCGGCCTGCGAACTCCACCAACGCTGCCCTCGTGTCGCCCGAGACGGCGAAGGCGCCCATCTGGTCCAGCGCGGCCTGGACGACGTCTTCGGGCTCGGCCGTCCCACAGCCGGCGCCGAGGCCATCCACCATCGCACGGATGCCGGGCTTACCGGCGTCGGCGAACTGCTCCGATGCGTAGTTCACACGATCCATCAGGCTGCCCGAGTCGATCCACTCGATCCCCTCGTGCCATCCCTCGACGCTGGGAGGGTTAACGAGGTTCTGCCCCATTATCTCGAGCTGCCCGGCGTGGGTCTGGAGCTTGGGACTGTGGACGAGCTTCTCGCCGGTCAGCCGCAGCACCCCGGCCACCAGCTCAGCCGGGCCCTTGACCTTCTGGTACGTTGCGTCCTCGGACCTGAAGAAGTCGGACAGGAATAGCGTCCGCAGCATGGCCTCGATGTTGTAGTCGCGGTCGAAATAGACCCGGGTTAGCGCGTCGATGGCGGCCGGGTCGCGAGGTTCCACATAGGGCCACTGGGTCACCGGCGGCTCGTCGGCCACGAAGAAGCTGTACATGTTGCGGGCGATGAAGTGGGCCGTGGCCTCCTGCCGGCAGATGATCTCGACGATGTCCTCGCCATTGAAACGGCCAGTCTGGCCCAGGAAAGTCTTCTCGCCGTCGTCGTGGTCGTCCGGCCTGTACTCGAAGTAGAGGTCCAGCCGGCCGTAGGGCCAGAGCGAGTCGTTGCGGGCGCGCATAGTCATGTACTCGGCGTTGGCCACGGTCCAGCCGGTGAAGGCCCTGGCGCACTCCTTAACGTCATCCTCGGAGTAGTTGCCGACGCCCATTGAGAAGAGCTCCAGGAGCTCTCGCCCGAAGTTCTCGTTGATGGCCCCCTCGTGGTTGTCGCAGTTGTCCAGCCACAGGATCATGGAGGGATCCCGCGACAGAGCGACGAACAGGGGGCGAAGATCGCCCTTGCCCAGCCTGCGGAACATCTCGATCTGGTCCATCAGGACCCTTCCCTGGGCAAGCTTGGCGTAGCCGGTGGCGAAGACGTTGTGCCAGAAGAGAGCGACCTTCTCCTCCAGCGGGTCGGTGGTGTTCACCATTCGGTAGAGCCACTTCGCCTCGAAGCCCGACATGCCGAGCCCGCCGGAGTGGTCCGGGTGATAGCGGTTAATGACATCGTCGTCGATGCCGCCGCCGGCGTTGCCCCGAAGCAGGGCCTCTACCGTTGCCTCGTACCCCTGCTCCGCGTACCGCTCCAGCTCGGATCGCGTCGCTCCGAAGCCGGCCCGGCGCATCAGGTGGGCGATAAGGGCTATGTCGTCCATCTATCCCTCCCGGCCCAGTATGTAACCGCAGAGTCCGCCGAGCTCGCGGAGACGATCGTGAATGGAACGATGCTACTCAAGCGCAGTCAGGCCGTCAAGCCGGCGCGAAGGGTTTCCATAGTGGGCGGCCGGTCCGTCCGACTCTGGACTAGTGGGTCCGACAGGCTCACCACGCACGGACGGAAAACACCGGGCGCGGTCCGGCCTGAGTCGTGAAAGACGCGTTTGACCGGCGACAGGGCTTCAGACTATGAGCGGTATCGCCGTGGGACGACCCGATCTTCGACCACGGCCAGGACCAGGTTGGTCGCTTCGAAGACCCCGGCGATCTATGACACATAGGGAAGTATGGCCTCGGCCAGCTCGGAGCCGTCGAGCGGAAGCAGGATATTCTGGAACATTCGGTCCCCGGGGCACTCGTAATGTGGCGATTATCGCCCGACCGGCATGTCCTGTGCATCGGCGCGAGGCCGCGGCGAGCGAAAAAGCCCGTGAAGCCACCGCGGCGCAAGAGTCAGTCGCGGAAGAAGCCCAGGTTATCGCGGGCGTCGCGTCGGACGGTGTCCTCGTTGAGGGTCATCCCCAGCCCAGGGCCGTCGGGCACGTCGATGTAGCCGTCCTTAATCAGCGGCGGGCCGTCGACGAGGTCGTCCCAGATCTGCAAGTCCAGGTGGTGGAACTCCAGCGCCAGGAAGTTGGGCACCGCTGCCATCACGTGGCAGGTGGCGACGGTCTCGACGGGGCTGCCGATGTTGTGGGGCGCCACCGGAATGTAGTACATGTCCGCCAGGTCCGAGATCCGGCGGCCCTCCAGCAGCCCGCCCGCCTTCGCCAGGTCGGGCGATATTATGTCCGCGGCCTGTTTCTCCACCAGCTCGCGAAATCCGTACCGCGTGTAGAAGTTCTCCCCGGTGCAGATCGGCGTGCGGGTGGAGGCGGTCACCCTGGCCATGGCCTCGACGTTCTCCGGCGGAATCGGGTCCTCCAGCCAGAGCAGGTCCAGGTTCTCGAAGGCGTGGGCCACCTTCAGGATGTCCACCGGCGAGTAGAACCAGTGGGCGTCGATCGCCAGGTCGGTGTTGGGTTCCAGAGCCTCGCGCACGGCCGTTACTACGTCGACGTAGTGTGCGACGTCGTTGAGGCTGATGGCGCGGTTGTACGGGTCGCGGCGGGACGGCAACGGGTCAATGTCGAACTTGATGGCGGTGAAACCGCGCGCCTCGACCTCCCTGGCGGTCTTGACGTACGACTCCGGTGTTTCGTCGTCCCCGGCGTGGCAGTCGTTGTAGATGCGGATCCGGTCGCGGAACTTTCCGCCCAGTAGCTGCCAGATCGGGACTCCGAGGGCCTGGCCGGTGACGTCCCACAGCGCCGACTCGATGCCGCTGATGGCGCTCATGACCGCGCCCTGATAGTAGCCCGAGGCGGACATGGAGCTCATCATGTCGTGGAAGAGGCGGTCGACGTTGCGCGGGTCCTTGCCGATGAGTGACTTCGTCAGCCGCGGGTCGACGGCGATCTGGTGGACGCCCGCGCCGTGATATGCCTCGCCGATGCCGGTGATTCCCTCGTCGGTCTCGACTTTGACCAGCACCCAGGCCCCCGAGAGGAGCACCGAGCCGATGTGGGTGATCTTCAAGCTGCAACCGCCTTCCTTGCATTCGCGCAAACCGCGCCGTACCGGCCTCGCCTCGCCGCCGTTGGGCGGGCCGCGCGCCATTCTACGCGCTGCCCTGCCGGTGGGCAACCGTTGCCCCGCCCCCGAAGGGGCAGGCAATATTGAAGATGCATGTGTGGCGTGGGACAATAGCGCGCGAAACGTCGGCATGACGCAGGAGCAAGAGACGACCGCGATGGCAGTCGACCCGGATCTCTTTCGAGCGCTCAGGTGGCGGTGCATAGGGCCGTTCAGGGGAGGTCGCTCTGTGGCCGTGGCGGGCCACCCCACTGAGCGGCAGGTGTTCTACTTCGGCGGCTGCGTCGGCGGCGTATGGAAGACCACCGACGGCGGTATCTTCTGGGAGAACGTCTCCGACGGTTTCTTGACCACGGCTTCCATAGGGGCGATAGCCGTGGCCGAGTCGGACCCCAACGTGGTCTACGTCGGCACCGGCGAGGGCTGCATCCGAGGCAACCTGGGACAGGGCGACGGTGTCTACAGGTCGACCGACGGCGGCAAGACCTGGGCCAACGTCGGCCTGGGCGCCAGCCGGCACATCGGCAGAGTCCGCATCCACCCCCGGGACCCCGACCTGGTCTACGTCGCGGCGCTGGGCAACGCCTTCGGCCCCAACGACCAGCGCGGCGTGTTTCGATCCAAGGACGGCGGCGGCTCGTGGGAGCGCGTGCTGTTCCGGAGCGAGAACGCGGGCGCCATTGACATCAGCATGGACCCGGGCAACCCCCGGGTCATCTACGCCTCCATCTGGCAGGTGCGGCGCAATCCCTGGACGCTCTCCAGCGGCGGCCCGGACAGCGGGCTGTTCAAGTCGGTCGATGCCGGCGACACTTGGCAGGACCTGAGCGGCAACGACGGCCTGCCCGAGGGTCCAATGGGCAGGATCGGCGTGGCCGTGTCCCCTGCCCGGCCCGACCGCGTCTGGGCGATCGTCGAGGCGAAGGCGGGCGGGCTGTTCCGCAGCGACGACGGTGGCGCCACCTGGCAGCGCATCAGCGACAACGACGACCTCGCGATGCGGCCGTGGTACTACAGCCACGTCTTTGCTGACCCACAGGACGCCGACACCGTCTACGTGTTCAACGTCAAGGCGTGGAAGTCGACCGATGGCGGCCGGCACTTCACCCAGGTCACAATGCCGCACACCGACAATCACGACCTGTGGATCGACCCGAAGGACCCGGCGCGCATGATCGCGGGCAACGACGGCGGGGGCTGCGTCACCTTCAATGGCGGCGATACCTGGTCCACGGTCTTCAACCAGCCCACGGGCCAGTTCTACTACATGGGGACCGACGACCAGTTCCCCTACCGGGTCTATGGCACCCAGCAGGACGGCACCGCGGTCAGCGTGGCCAGCAGGTCGTACATGGGCGCGATCACCCAGGTGGACTGGTACGACGTGGGCATCGCCGAGAGTGGACATATCGCCGTCAAGCCCGACGACCCGAACATCGTGTATTCGGGCAGTATCGGCAGCTCCTGGGGCCGAGGTGACGGGCTGCTCAGATACGACCACCGCACCGGCCAGGTGCGGATCGTCTCCGTCTGGCCTGAGTTGATGGCGGGCTGGGGTCTCAAGGACCACAAGTATCGGTTCCAGTGGAGCTATCCCATCGTATTCTCGCCCCACGATCCCAACGTGCTATACGTGGGGGCCAACGTCGTATTCCGCAGCGACGACGAGGGCGAGACCTGGGAGACGATCAGCCCCGACCTGACCCGGCAAGACGTGTCTAAGATGGAGATGTCGGGCGGGCCTATCTCCAACGAGACGACCTACAACGAGCACTACGGGACGATTTTCTCGTTCGCTGAGTCCCCACTCGAACCCGGCGTGCTGTGGGCCGGCTCTGACGACGGACTGCTCCACCGCTCGCTGGACGCTGGCGACCACTGGGAGGACGTCACACCGGACGTGCTTCCCGACCCCATCCGCATCGACACGATAGAGCTGTCTCGCCACGACCCGAGAAGGGTGTATCTGTCCGGCACGCGATACAAGCTGAACGACCGGCGGCCGTTGCTATTTCGCACGTCGGACGGCGGCCACACCTGGACGAAGATCACCGACGGAATCCCCGAGGACGACTTCACCCGAGTGATACGCGAGGATACCGAGCGGCCCGGCATGCTGTACGCCGGGACGGAGTCTACGGTCCACGTCTCCTTCGATGACGGGGACTCGTGGGCCCGGCTCCAGAGCAACCTCCCGGTGGTGCCGATCACGGACATGAACGTCAAGGGCGACGAGTTGGCGGTCTCGACCAACGGCAGGTCGTTCTGGGTGCTGGACGGTCTGCCGCTGCTTAGGCAGATGGACCGCGTTCCCGAAGCTCCTGCGCGGCTGCTGAAGCCGGGAACCACCCATCGGATATCGCCTCCGATGGGCCTGATTCTGCCGCCCTACAAGGGAAAGAACTATGAGACGGGCTCGTTGAAGCTGTCGACGTTCGTGGACGGCGCGGGCGAGAGCGGAGAGCCGAGCAGGGCTTTCCTGGACGCCGGCTCCAATCCGCCGGACGGGGTCGTGGTGGCCTACTACCTGTCCGGGCGCCCGGACAACGAGGTCACACTGACGTTCCTGGACTCGCGAGGCAAGCACGTCAAAACCTTCTCCAGCCGGCGAGACGAGTTGGCGAAGCTGCCTCGGATGCTCGAGTGGGTCCAGCAGCAGACCGTCCCCACCGAACCGGGTATGAACCGCTTCGTCTGGAACCTGCGCTATCCCGACGCCCGGCTGCTCAAGGGCGCGGGCGCCATAGACGCGGGCATGATCGGGCCGCTGGCGCCGCCGGGCACCTACCAGGTCAGGCTGACGGTCGGAGACTACACCGAGACCCAGAGCTTCCAACTCGTCCCGGACCCGCGCCTCACCTGTACTCAGGAAGACTATGAAGCCCAGTTCGACCTGCTCATCGCCATCCGTGACCGCATCTCGGGCGCCAACGAGGCGGTGGAGCGCATTCGCGGACTGCGCAGCCAGGTTGAGGCATGGGTCGGGCGGGCCGGTGAACACCGAGACCGCGTCGCCGAGGTGGCCAAGATCCTGGAGGACGAGCTGTTCGATATCGAGGACGCGCTGGTGGACACGGGCCTGGGCCCCGGCGGCGACGCCCGCGGCCGCCGGGCGCGCATCGTCACGAAGCTGGCGGAGCTCCAGCGGGTGCCGTCCAACGCCGACTACGCCCCTACCCGAGCGGCCTGCGACGTCTTCCAGAGCCTGTCAGCCAGACTGGACGAGCAGCTTCAGCGGTTGGAGGAAGTCGTGGATGGCGACCTGGCGGCCTTCGGCGCCCTGGTGACGGAGTTGGGGATACCTACGATCGTGGGAGAGTAAGGAAGACTTGTCACTCTGAGCGAAGCCAAGAGTCTGCGGCTGAATGTAGTGCGACCGGGATGCCGGAGTCGCCGCTCCCCAGATTCTTTGTAGCTTCACTCCTCAGGATTACGATAGGATTCCGGCGCAGCAAAGAGGCGGAAGAAATGAGCCAGAACGTGGAGATGCCGGACGCTGACGACTCGGTCGCCCTGCGAAGGGCGGCCAACGAGAATCTGTTCATCGGCATGAACAGCCCTACCCAGCTTGAGGCCGAAGGCGGACCGATGGTGCCGACCTCCAGCAGGGGCATCTACGTCTCGGACATCGACGGCCGCGAGTACATCGACTGCATCTCGGGCATGTACTTCCGCAACATCGGCCACGGCCGCGAGCAGGTCGCCAGGGCGGTATACGACCAACTCAACACGGTGAGCATGAATGTCTATGCCTCCGCCACGCCGCCAACGATTCGGCTAGCGGCGAAGCTGGCGCAGATCAGCCCCGGCGATCTCAGCCGCACCTTCTTCGCCCAGGGTGGGTCCGAGGCCAACGAGACGTCGCTGAAGATGGCCCAGGCGTTCCATGTTCGGCGCGGAGACGTGGGCAGGTACAAGATCATCAGCCGGCGCGGCTCCTACCACGGCACCACCTACGGCACCATGTGGCTGGGCGGGCACCCCGGATTCGCGCGAACCGACTACCAGCCGGTGCCGCAGAACGTGGTCCACGTGCCACAGCCCTTCTTTTACCGCTGCGAGCTGGGGAGCAGGTCTCCGGCCGAGTGCGCCGAGAGGACGGCCGACGCGGTGGAGCAAGCCATCCTGTTCCACGGCCCGGACTCTGTGTCGGCGTTCATCGGCGAGCCCGTCTCGCACCCCTACGGCGGCGTCGTGCCCCCGGACGGCTACTGGCAGCGCGTCCGCGAGATCTGCGACAGGTACGGCGTGCTGCTGGTCTTCGACGAGGTGATCACTGGGTTCGGCAGGCTGGGCACGTGGTTCGGTGCCGACTATGTGGGCATAACGCCCGACATCATGAGCTTCGCCAAGGGAATCACCAGCGGCTATTTTCCCGTAGGCGGCTCCATCGCCACACCAAAGGTGGCTGACGTGTTCAACGAGACCCCGTTCAGCCACATGTACACCTACACGGCCCACCCGGCGGGCTCCGCGGCCGCGCTGGCCAACCTGGAGATACTGGAGCGCGAGAACCTGGTCGACAACGCCAGGCAGCGAGGCGATCAGCTAGAGCGGCGGCTGCTGGACATGAAGGAGATGCACCCCATCGTTGGAGACGTCCGCGGAGCCGGGCTGCTCCGCGGCATCGAGTTCGTCAAGGATCGAGAGACAAGGGAGCACTTCGACCCGGCCCTGAAGGTCAACTCGCTGCTGACCAAGGGCTTCCTGAAACGCGACCTCTGGCTGAGGGCGCAGCCTTACATAATTCCCATCGCGCCGCCGCTGATCGTCACGGCCGACGAGATCGACCAGATCGCCGACGCCATCGACGGCGCACTGGCAGACACGGAGAGCGAGCTGGGGATAGGCTGAGCTGCGCCTCGTGCTGAGTGCCTGCGAATGCGCGTGTTCGGCTACATTGGCTTCCCGGACCTCCCCCACGCGAGCCATTCTCGACGAGGGTGGCCCCGCATATTCGAGAGCCGGTGTCAGCCGTTAGGACGTAGTATCCAGGTAGTGGGTATCTGGCAGGACTGATGGAACTGCAAGTGAACAAACGCGCCGCGGTCCCGGCGTTGCTCGCCGCGACGCTTCTTGTCGCGGTAGCGTGTGGCGGCTCCGACGACCCTGCGGCCCCGCCCGTGGATACCGCGGAGGTTGCGGTTGTGACTGCCGCACCCGCCGTCACGCCGACGCCCGCTATCCAGATGGGCTTCCAGTCGAACGTCGGCGAGTGGAATGGCGTGCCGGCCGGCACCGATGCCGCGCCGCCGGGCCAGGCGCCGGAGCTGCCGGGCGGTGCGATAGGGTTCTCCCACTACGTGTTCGAGAAGGTCGGCGACCGTGTCGTGACGACGCTGGTCGAGGGGCCGGGGGACCACCAGGTCCGGGTCCCTGCCTCCTACCGGCAGCTCAGACAGTGGGCGGAGGCCGGCGAGGCCGGCGTCGACCTGCGGATGTCGTACGAAGAGCTGTCGAAGCTGGTAGGCCAGCTGGATACCATCAGAGCGTCGACCGAGCGGTTCCGAGACGTCGAGGTAGCGCTGAAGGAAGGATATCGCCAGGCGACCGACGAGGTGCCCAACATGGGTGCCCACTTCGTGCATCCGTGGCTCAGCCTCGACGGCGTCTTCGACCCGGCCCGTCCTGAGATACTCCTCTACGTGCGCGACGATGCCGGCGAGTGGGAGTTGGTCGGTACGTCCTTCGTACAGCCGCTGCACGTGGTCGGACCTGACCATCCCGAGACCTTCGTCGGCCCGCTGGACAACTGGCACGTCCACTACGAGCTGTGCACGGGCGTGAAATTCACTTCACGGTCCTCCACCGAAGCCGAATGCAAAAAGGACGGCGGCGTCTGGGTCCCGGCGTACGGCTGGATGGTCCACGCCTGGGCGTGTTCAACATGTGGAACCCAAATATCGCGCCGGTCGCGCAGCCTGCCGACCTCCGCGAGATGGCCAGCGTGGCCAGCGACCTGACGGTGGCCATCGAGAATTTCGGCTTCGGCACGGCGACCGTCAAGGTCGGCGATACCCTCACGTGGACCAACGTCGACGGCGTTGCGCACACGGTGACCGCCGGCTCCGGAGGGCGGTCCAACGGCGGCTTCGACTCCGGCTTCGTGGACCCGGGCGGGTCGTTTCAGGTCAAATTCGACCAGCCGGGGCGGTTCTCCTACACCTGCACCCTGCACCCGTTCATGTCGGACACCGTGATGGTCACGCCGTAGTGTCACGTCCGAAGGGAACTGGGTCGTAGTAGCACGATGAT
>CAZENU010000054.1:0-14860 GCA_964513735.1 uncultured Dehalococcoidia bacterium | reverse complement strand
TGTCACGCGCCATATGTAATCGGTCCTTAGATGTGCATGATGTTGCTCACCGAGCGTACCTCGATCCGGGTTCGGTACAGTAGACCTGAAGTGAAACGGGACGAAACGCCATCGAAAAAAAGTAGTAAGGGCAGGTGCGACTGGCGATGCTTCGCCACCCCAAACCATGTCGGGCGGAGGGACCGGCGTCCCATCGGAGCGGCTGCTACGACGAAGGGGCCGGAGGAACCTGACCGCTGGTCGGGCAGGAGGTCGTTCAGTGGCCGAACGCACCTACGCTGACTATACTTGAGTAGTATCATAGTGTCAAGAGCCGCTCTGCGTGGAGATTTGCAGTCGATCAAAGGCTGGACCCTATCTCGCAGCCCTGTCCGATGTGTGTCACAATACGGGCGGAGGCGGGCACCATGCCAGCTATCTGGCATTTGGTACAGGTTGATGGCCGTGGGACTGGGGCTGCCCGCCTGGCTCCAGCTTACGAAGAATCGCTCGGCGGGCCGGTTGCTATCCGATGGCGGCCACCGGAGTGCGAAATGTCTGATAGGTCCCTGGCCAGTGGCAACGCACACCGAGGGGAGACTACCCCGACAACGCAACAATCGGCCGGTGTGACCAACCGGAAGTTTCGGCGCGACTGGTACAAGCGCCCCTTCGACCTGGGCATCCTGCTTGTCGCCCATGTACTGCTATTCCCTATCTGGCTGTTCTTGTGGATCGCCCTGCCTCTCGCGATCTGGATCAGCGACAAGGGCCCGATCTTTTACGCCCAGACGAGGTCGGGCAAGGACGGCAAGCCGTTCAAGATCGTCAAGTTCCGCACCATGATCATGAATGCGGAGCGGGCCACCGGACCGGTCTGGGCCACCGACGACGATCCCCGTGTCACTGGATTCGGACGCTTCCTACGGCGTTTCAGGCTTGACGAGCTCCCTCAGGTGATCAACATACTCAAAGGGGAGATGAGCCTGGTGGGACCTCGGCCCGAGCGGCCGGAGTTGGTGGATGAGTTCAGCAAGGACGTCCCCGCGTTCGCAACGAGGAATCTCGTCAGACCGGGGTTCGCCGGCCTCGCACAGGTGCGCGGTCGCTACTCGACCACCCCTAGAAACAAGCTACGGTACGATCACCTCTACATACAGACCCTGACTCCGCTGCTGGACATCAAGCTGATGTTCCTCGCCGTGTTTGTCGTCCTGCGTGGTTCACCCTCGTCGAGCAAGAAAAATTGACGGGGCTGTACTCGATATACACTTGAAGACGGCCAGTCAGCAGGCCCTGCGTATCCCCAGGGTTCCCAGGCCCAACGCGGCAGCCCTTCGCGACCGAGCCCCGCTGGTACTCGTCGGTATCGCGCTTTTGGCGCCTTCCTGGGTCCTGCTTTGGACGCGTACCACCTTCTGGAACCCGGTCTTCTTCTGGGGTACCTGGACGGGCGGGACTCTCCTGATGTACGCCCTCGGGCGGTGGGCTTATCTAGGTCCGCGCCGCCATCTACTACTCTCGACCGTTGCGGTTCCACTCTGGTGGTGGTTCGAGTTGGTCAACGAGAGGATCGGGAACTGGGAGTACATATCGGCCTACGACTACAACCGGATCGAGTACTTCCTGTTCGCATCGCTGGCGTTCTCCACGGTCGCCCCCGCTATCGACGCCGCGTCGAGACTCACGCAGCGCGGGCCGCTTAGCTCAAGCGCCCCAGGCAGCGCTTTCGGCCAGCGTGGCTACGTGGGAGAGACCGGTGTGGGAGTCGTGATGGTCCTGCTCACCTTCGCCGTCCCCAACCTGTTTTTCCCGCTCACGTGGGTCGGGCCGTTTCTCGTGTGCGATGGTCTCGTCGGCTATCGGGGAGGGCGGAGTCTGGCCAGCGACCTCTGGCGGGGGGAGTGGCGACTCGCCGCGGCGATCGGGACTGCAGGCCTGCTATGCGGGTTTCTCTGGGAGTTCTGGAACTTCTGGGCCAGTCCGAAATGGGTCTACGAAGTACCGTTCTTCGACTTCTTGGACGTGTTCGAGATGCCTGTGCTGGGCTACGGTGGCTACATCCCGTTCGCGTGGAGCGTCTATCAGTTTGTTCGAATCGGGTTCCTGCGGAGGCTGACCCTGACCGACTGACGGGGAGGCTCCGGACGGGCTGCGTACCTGATGGTTCGAGAACCCGGCCGACGTCGCATCTGGGTCTTCAGCCCCGACTTGCACGACCGGCATCGCTCTGCCCACCAGTCAAGGCCGCTTCAACTTCGAGAGCGCCGACCGCGCCCAGTTCACCGGGCGCTTGTAGATCGCTCCTCTCCCGTTCGCCAGCGCGCCGTCAACGTCCGAGGCGTAGTACTTGTAGTAGTAGTAATCATAGTAGTACGGGTAGCCGTAAGCATAGCCGAACCGCACTCTCTTAAGCTTGTTGATGATCACGCCGACGACTCTGACCTGAGTCGTCCTCAGGGCCGCGATGGCGGCCTTGAGCGCCGACGACTTGGTCCCGAAGCCGTCCACGACCACGATGGCGCCGTCCACCTGGGCAGCCAGCATCGGGGCGTCCGCCACCATCAGGATCGGTGGGCTGTCCACCAGGACGATATCTGCCAAATCCTTGACCTGCTCAAGCACGTCTGCCATACGCGATGACCCGAGCATCTCGGACGGGTTCGGCGGGATTGGCCCGCCTGGAATCACAGACACGCCCTCGATCTCCGTTGACCACAACACGGAGTCCAGTGTAACGCTTGGATCAGACAGCAATGTGCTCAGTCCCTGTTCTCGGGATACGCCCGGAAACTTCCTGTGCACCGTGGGGCGCCGCAGGTCGCCGTCCACCACTATGACCCGTTTGCCGGTCTGCGCCATAGAGACGGCAAGGTTACATATGATTGTGCTCTTGCCCTCTCCAGGCCCGGGGGAGGTGATCAGAAATACCCTGCTGTTCTGATCGACCGTTGCGAACTGGATATTCGCGCGTATCTGTCTGAACGACTCCGAGTAGCCGGAAGATGGAGCCGTCCAGGCCACCAGGGCCTGCTCCTGCACATCGCTCGGCGACCATTTGAAGACCATCCCGAGCGAGGTGACGTTGAAGCGCCTCGACAGTTCGTCCGGGTCTCTAACCGTGTCGCGGAACATGGACATCATCAGCGACGCGCCGATCGCCAGCATAAGGCCCAGAATGGTGCCCAGGACGATGTTCCGGTTGGTCCGGGGTAGGATGGGGCTGATGGGCACGAACACCGGCTCCAGCCGCGACAGGCTGTCGACGGCGGCCAACTGGGCCGCCGCGACGTCGTCGGCGTTGCTGATGCCGTGAGCAACAGCCGCGGCTTGGAGACTGGCGATGTCTGCCAGGCGCTGCTCGAGTATGAAGGTGAGGAACTGCTGGGCCAGCGTGTTGGCGCTTTCGGCCGCCAGGGCCGGGTCGCGGTCCTGGACGCTAATCTCCAGTGCGGGTGGTTCGCTCTTGACTTTGGTTTCTATGCTGCCAAGCCTAGGCAGATCGCTCGTCTCGCGAACACTGGACAGGAATGGCTGCGCCTGCAGCTTGCGAGCGTAGGTAGTCGCTAACTGAGTACTGAGCCTGAAGTCGCTTAGTCCAGGAACGAAGCTGGGGCTTCTCTGCTCCACGAGCAGCGTCGCCGAAGCCTCGTAGACTTCTTCCTGGTTGCTGCTATAGAAGTAGCCGGCCGCTGCCCCGAGGACTGGCACCAGGATCATTAGCCACCAGTAGGCCAGGAAGATCGAAAGGTACCGTTTGACGTCTAGACTTTCTTCTTGTATCTCACTAACCTCCGGTGCGCCGCGGCGCGAATCGTCTGGGTCCATGGCCCTTGACCTGCTATCCGATGAGCCCCGTCGCACAGATAGCCAATCTTGCGGCAGCATAGCATCAACATAGCCATCTCGACAACGCCTGTGGAGGTCTCTTTGTCCTGGACGACCTCGCCCTCGAAACGATCTCCGACGGATGGGAGGCGTTGCGTGACCAGGCCGCCTCAGGACATGGCAGGGGCCATTGACCCTGCCGACGCCCGCCTATTCGGCTCGTCTGGCTAGGCGAGAGAGGAAGGGCGTCAGTAGAGGGCCGATGGAACGCAGGAACGAGGCCAGCCCCCGATGGCCCAGCGCCTTGAGTATCACCCGGCTGTGCCAGTCGAAGGCGAACGCTCTGGACGAGAACAGGTCGCGGTGGACGTCCGTCGAGGCGAGCGCCTCTAGCAGGTGGTCGATCTGGCCGTCGTCAAGCGACTCGAACAGCCGCCTGGCAAAGTAGCCGACGTCGAGCTCCTTCCCAAAGACCGTCTTCCAGCGGGTCTCGTACTCTTCGAGCCGGCCCGCCGACAGATCAGCAGCGGTAATCGCGTCGCCCATAACCTCGGCCGCGATCTCGCCCGACAACAGCGAATAGTATATTCCGCCGCCCGTAGTCGGCTTCGCGAGGCCGGCCGCGTCACCGGCCACGAGGACCCGCTCGCCGAACGTTTTCGCCAGCGGCTCGATGGGGATGCCCCACCGGCGTGGCTGATCGATGACCGAATCGATCTTGCCGGAGTCGCCCAGAAACGACAAGAACTTCGAAATGTGGCCGTTGCTCGGCGCCTGCGAAACAATGCCTGCGAGCGCGGTCGACGCGGACATCGGCACCAGCCATCCGAAGGATCCCAGCGCGATCACGCTGCCAAGATAAACTTCGGTCTCCCCCAGTCCACTCGTGGCGACCTTGGCCTGGCTGCCGACCATGTATCTGAGGGACGCGCCTGCGGAAAGACCCACCATGTTCAGCAGTGGCGTCCCGAACCCGGTGGCGACGATCAGAGCCTTGGCCGAGTGTGACCGGCCGCCGTCGCGACCAACCGTGTCGACTTCCAGTCCTTCCTCAGTATTCCGGATGTCGACAACCTTCTCGCCAAGTGCGAACGTCGCTCCGGCTACCGCGGCCCGGTGCGCCAATGAGGCGACGAACGCGACCCGGTCAATGACATACGCCTCAGGCTGCTCTCTTTGCACAGTGTAGCTGGCCCCGGATGGCGCGAATACGCGAACGGAGCGGGCCTCGTGAAGTACGTGCTCGGAGTCGGGTCGAAATCTCTCGAAGCATTCGCGGCCGATGATGCCGGTGCAGAGCTTGTCACCAAGATTGTGGCGCCAGTCCAAAACGGCCACGTCGTGACCCATCTCGGACAGCCGAAGCGCCGCTATATTGCCGGCAGGACCGGCACCCAACACGACCACATCATGCATCCCCAGATCCCCTTTCGGCGAAGTCGCCTAAGTGTACAGGAACGCCGTCGCGCCGGACAACAAGGCAAGCGCCCAATTCGGGGCTAGTCGTGTTCGTGCCGGCCGTAGTCGTCCTGAAGCCGCACGATGTCGTCCTCGCCCAGGTAGTCGCCGGTCTGCACCTCGACGATCTCCAACGGTACCCCGCCGGAATTCTCCAGCCTGTGGGTCGAACCTTGCGGGACATACGTGGACTGGTTCTCGGACAAAATATACTGTGCGTCGTCGACTGTGACACGGGCTGTGCCTTTGACGACGACCCAGTGCTCCGCACGGTGGTGGTGCTTCTGTAGCGAAAGCGCCGCGCCCGGGTCGACTATCAGGCGCTTTACCTGAAAACCGTCGCCTTTGTCGACTACCTCGTAGCTGCCCCAGGGCCTGTTCACCTTGCGGTGGTTCTCGTGCTCCGAGCGGCCGTCGGCCCTTAGACGGTCCACGACTCCCTTGACTTCCTGCACGCGGTCCTTGTGGGCCACCAGCAGCGCGTCAGCCGTCTCGACCACAACGACATCCTCTAGCCCGACCGCGACCAGCAGTCGTTGCCGGCTCAACAGCAGCGAGTCCCTGGTCGACACCGCGTAGACGTCACCCTGGACCACGTTGCCGTGCTCGTCACGCTCGCCGGCGTCCCATACGGCCGACCATGCCCCGACGTCTGACCACCCCGCGTCCAGTGAGACGACCGAGTAGTTGACGCAACCGGGTCCGGACCCACCGGCGGCCGACCGTGCATGCTCGGGGCCCTTCTCCATGACCGCGTAGTCGATGGACTCCGCGGGGCACTCGGAGAACTCGGGGCCGGGACGGAAGAACGCGCCGTCGACGGTGCCGGTCGACGTCGCAACGCGACAGGCTTCGAGGATATCCGGGCGGAACCGCTCAAGCTCGGACAGCCAGACGCCCGGGCGCATCATGAAGATACCGCTGTTCCACAGGTATTCGCCGGTGTCCAAATAGTGCAGGGCGGTCTCGGCATCGGGTTTTTCGACGAACTCCACGACCCGGCGGCCGGTGGCTCCATCTGCGGCGGCGCTGTCTAGCCCACCATACTCCCCGGTGCGAATATAGCCGTAACCTGTTTCCAGACTCGCGGGAATAACCCCGAAGGTCACGATCTGCCCGGCGGTCGCTAGCTCGGCCGCCGCGGACATCGCCCGCCTGAAAGCCGGCACATCGGTGACTAGGTGGTCGGCCGGCATCACCAGCATTATTGGATCGCCGGCTGACCGGCCTCCCGGACCGGAGAGCCGCAATGCCGCCAGGGTCAAGGCCGGGGCGGTGTTACGGACCACGGGCTCGACGATCACCGTCTCGGGCTCGGCTCCAAGCTCCCGCGCCTGGCCGGCCGCGAGAAATCGGTGCACCTCGTTGCAGATGACGATGGGGTCGGCCAAGCCGTCGACACCGCGGACCCGCAGCAGTGACTCCTGGAACAGACTGCGCTCGCCGATCAGTGGAATGAATTGCTTAGGGTAGTTCTGGCGCGATAAGGGCCACAAACGAGTCCCCGCGCCCCCTGCCAACACCACCGGACGTATCATCTGGGCCTCTGGAATGAGAATCGGACCGGCCGGCGTAGCCTGGCGGGACGACGATTATCGCCGCGGTCCGAATCGGATTCTAACATGCACAGGTGGCGGCTCCTGTCTGGCCCCGTGCCCGCAGTTGTGAGACACTTTGCCCTGGCCGGCCCCTCCACGGCCGAGCGAGGAGCACGCATGGACAGCCAGTGGTCAGACGCTGACGCCGATCGGATGGTGGACCGTTACACAGCCAAGGGCTACGGCCCGGACATGGCGCTCAGGGTGTATACGACACGTCTGCTGGGCCGGGACCCCGGGCTGGTCCTCCACGGCGGCGGCAACACCTCGGTGAAAACCGTCGCGACCGATCTGCTGGGCGCCGAAGTCGGCGTTCTGCGCGTGAAGGGCAGCGGCTGGGACATGGCTGACATCAAGCCGCCCGGCCTACCGGCGGTCCGCCTGGACCCACTCAGGCGGCTGCGACACCTAGACGCGATGACAGACGAGGACATGGTCGCCTTCGAGCGCCAAAACCTGCTCGACAGCGGCGCGCCGAATCCGTCGGTCGAAACGCTGCTGCACGCGTTCTTGCCGCATAAGTTCGTCGACCACACCCACTCTACCGCGGTGCTCAGCCTCACCAATCAGCCGGACGGCGAGGCCCTGTGCCGCGACCTGTTCAACGACTCCGTCGGCGTCGTGCCCTACATCATGCCCGGGTTCGATCTCGCCAAATCGGCGGCAGAGGTGTTCGAGGGCAACTCCGAAGTCCGAGGGCTGGTGCTGCTGAAGCACGGTGTCTTCACCTTCGGCGAGACCGCCAGGGACGCCTACGAGGAGATGGTCGGCATCGTAACCAGGGTAGAGGCGCGGCTGGCCGGCGGTCGGAAGCGCGTTTTCCCCTCGGCCGCGATTCCACGAAAGCTGATGTCGGCGGCAGAGGTGGCCCCCATCCTCCGCGGCGCCTGCGCCATCGGGGACAAGGCAGCGTACGACGGCCATAGACGGTTCGTTCTCGACTTCCGCTCCGGCCCGGCCATCTTGTCCTACGTCAACGGCAGTGAGCTCGAGCGTTACAGCCAGTCGGGGGTCGCGACTCCAGACCATACCATCAGGACGAAGAACTGGCCGATGTTGCTGCCGGCCCCCAAGGCCGGCGACGCCGGCGGCTTCGACAAGGCCGTTGCAGACGCGGTCGCGGGCTTCGCCGAGCGGTACCGGGCCTACTTCACGCGCAACGCCGCGCGGCATGTCGAGGCGAAAACGGAGTTGGACCCGATGCCGCGAGTGGTACTCGTCCCCGGACTGGGGCTGTTCGGACTGGGCAGGACCGCCGCGGACGCGCGAATCGCCGCCGACGTAGCCGTAAGCACAGTGGAGACCATCACGGCTGCGGAATCTATTGGGAAGTTCGAGTCGGCAGTGGAGAGTGACCTCTTCGACATCGAGTACTGGTCACTGGAGCAGGCCAAGCTCGGCAAGGCCGAGAAGACGCTGGTCGGTTGCGTCGTCCTGGTCACAGGAGGCAGCGGCACGATAGGGACGGCCATCTGCCGGGCCTTCGCGGACGAGGGCGTCGCCGTGGCCGTGGTCGACCTCGACGCCGGTGCGGCCGAAGCGGTGGCCGGCGACGTCGGCGGCGGGGCGACAGGCATCGGCTGCGACGTCACCGACCCCAGCGCCGTCCGCGCGGCCTTCGACCGGGCCTGCGCGGCCCTAGGCGGTGTGGACATCGTCGTCTCCAACGCCGGCGCCGCGTGGCGGGGCAAGATCGGGGAGGTGCCCGACGACGTGCTCCGGAAGAGCTTCGAGCTCAACTTCTTCGCCCACCAGACGGTGGCCCAAAATGCCGTGCGCGTGATGAGGGCCCAGGGCACCGGAGGCGTGCTGCTGTTCAACGTCTCCAAGCAGGCGGTGAACCCGGGGTCCGACTTCGGCCCCTACGGGGTGCCAAAGGCGGCGACCTTGTCGCTCGTGCGCCAGTATGCCCTGGACCACGGCTCCGAGGGCATCAGGGCCAACGCAGTCAACGCCGACCGCATCAGGGGCGGCCTGTTGACGGACAACATGATCGCATCCAGGGCCCGGGCCCGCGGCGTCAGCGAGGGCGAATACATGTCCGGCAACCTGCTCGGAACGGAGGTGACCGCCGCCGACGTCGCCCAGGCCTTCGTGCATCAAGCGCTGGCCACCAATACCACGGCCAACGTCACCACGGTCGACGGCGGCAACATCTCCGCCGCGCTGCGTTAGGGCAGGCCACCACAGGACGTTGGTGCCTGGCATGCCGAGGGATGAACGGACTGGGTTGAGCCTCAGACCGCTTTCAGGTCCTCCCGAAGACGCGCCTCCTCGATCCTCTGCATCTTCGCAGGCTTGAACCAGGGTCGCGTCTCACGGAGGATTTCCTCTACGGTCATCCACCGGACGGACTCGACCTCGTCTGTATTGGCGGTCGGAGTTCCCGATCTGAACCGACACAGGAATGTCACGCTCAGGGCCTGCCTCCCGTCGTATGTGTCGAAGCGACGGTTGTCGACGTACACCACCTCGTCGCCGATTTCGACTCCGACCTCTTCCCGAATCTCGCGACGGGGCATCGATTCGAAAGCCTCGTCAGACCCATCATTCGGCTCGACCTTGCCGCCCGGGAAGCTTAGCGCTCTGGGCGCATGGCTGCCGTCCGCACCGCGCACGATCATCAGGTAGCGCCTTCCCTGTTCGATCGCGCCCTCGACGTTGACCACGAACATCCAGAGACCCCCCCTAGCCCCTAGCCCCTTCCTTCAGCGCTTCCAGGCCCTCTCCCAGGCTGATCGTCGGCTCCCACCCGAGCACTGAAGCCGCCCGCGAGTAGTCGGCGGCCTTACGCTGTTCCTCCATGTCCCCCCTGGGGTTGGGAGTCAGGTAGATGACCTCCCCGCCGACGATCTCGGCTATCCGGTTGACCGAGATCTCTTCAGCCGGGCCGATGTTCATCACCGTGTTCCGGCCGGCCGGAACGTCGGCGTCCGCGGCCAGAAGATTCGCTCTGACGACGTCGTCTACGTGGGAGTACGCTCGGGTCTGCTGGCCATCGCCGTAGATTGTCAGCGGCCGGCCGGAGCGCCGGAGGCTCAGGAACTTGCCTATCACCAGCGCGTAGGCCCCCTCGAACGGCTGTCCGGGGCCGTAGACGTTGAAGTACCGCAGGGAGACCACCGTCATCCCGTACAGTCGAGCGAACATGCCAGCATACTGCTCGCCTATCAGCTTATGGAGGGCATACGGCGACAGCGGATTTGGGACCATGTCCTCGGACATCAAGTGCGTCGGCTGGTCGCCGTAGACGCTGGACGAAGACGAGAAGACGACCCTGTCGACACCCGCCTCGCGCGCCGCCTGGAGCACGTTGAGCGTGCCGTCCACGTTGACCCGGTGTGTGCCGACGGGGTCCTCGATCGACCTGGGCACGCGGGGCAGGGCGGCCAGGTGAAAGACCCGATCGGCCCCAAGCAGCGCGTCTCCCAGCAAGTCCTCGTCGAGGATCGAGCCGCGCAAGAGCTCGGCCTCGGGGTTGACCTTGGCCGCGTAGCCCGTCGAGAGGTCGTCTAATACGACCACACGGTCGCCCCGCGCAACGAGCCCGTCGACTACGTGGGAACCGATGAAACCGCAACCGCCCGTGACGACGCACTTCATTGGACCAGCCTCGTAGCCCGACCCGGCCTCTAGGCCGGTCGTCGGTAGCCTCGTATTATAGGGCGCCTGGCCGACGCATGACGGGCCGGGCTGCCGCACTGGGGCACGCTCTGCCCCCCGCTCAGGTTGCCAGCGGTATCGCGGCTACGTTTGTTTAGGGCCACTTGAGAGAGGCAGGTCTACATGCCAGCCATCGCGAAACTAGAGTGGAGGCAGTCCTCATGGGTGACTCAAAGCGGATAACGCTGACCCGGCTTGTCATGCTGGGAGCCCTCGCCTGCGGCATCATCGGCCTCGCGGCTGGGCTCGCCGAGGAGCACGTGCTGTCCAAGCGAGCGTCCGAAAGCTAGACGCGGGACCGGCCGGCCTGGCTACGAATTCGCAGACCCGTCCGTGCGGGGCCAGCGGCTTCAGGCCAGATGCATGCGCATCTGCTGCAACGTGCGGCTAAACGGGTTGAAGACGAGGCCGAGTATCTCGAGCGTAACCACCCCGAATAAGGCCTCGTCACCCGACTCCCCGACGATGACGGGCGTGTGGCAGTCATCCTGGGGACGGCTCAGATAGCACTCCTAGGTCTTCCGCTCCAAAGTTGAGCCATCAGCCAGCGTAAACGTCTCTTCCCGCTTCGGGACCAGCCCTAATGCCTCTCAAACGGGCTTCTGCTTGAGCGAGTAGTGCTCCATTGTCCACCAAGAGCCGAACGGTCTCCTTGACCCCGGCCGGCCCCGGACTTCTGTTCCCTTGAAGGCGATCTCCCCAAGTTACAGTTGCTTCGCCGCTCGCCGAATATTAGCCGGATATCTGGGCCGATAGCGCCTCCGGGTCGTTCACCGGCAGATCGCAGACGTAATGGCGGCAGACATAAGCCGTCGCGCGGTTGTTGAGCCTGAGGCGGCCCTCAATCAGTGGAGAGTCGACAAAGGCCTCCTCAAGGTCGCCTCTGCCGACCAGCACCCGGTTGGGCAGGAACGAACGGTAGACCTCGGCGGCCAAATCCTTCGTATCCGGGTCCGTTCTTCCTCCGATAATGGCAATCTCCTTCGGGGCCGACAGGTAGAAATCCAGCGCGCACAGCCAGTGGCCGGCCCCTGTGGGGAAGCGCTCCATCAGGTCCTTAGCCGACCTCAGCGCGGCTAAGGCTCGGCGGTCCATGTCAGAGTCGCCCATTACGATCGCCAGTCTAAGCAGCACGTTCGCCGCCATCGAGTTCCCCGACGGTATCGCGTTGTCGGTGACGTCTCGCGGCCGCACGACGAGCTCCTCGTGGTCGACGCCGGTGTCGTAGAACTGGCCGGACGCCTCATCCCAGAACAGCTCCACCATGGCGTTGCCCAGGTCGATGGCCTCCTGGAGCCAGCGGGCGCCGAACGTCGCTTCGTGGAGCACCAGAAGCCCGTCGATCAGGAAAGCATAGTCCTCCAGGTAAGCCAGTATCTTGGACTTGCCGTCCTTGTGCGTACGCAGAAGCCTTCCGTCTCGACGCAGGGAGCCGGACAAGAACGATGCCGCACGTTCCGCCACGTACGTGTAGCCGTCATGGCCAAGCACGGCCCCGGCTTCGGCGAAAGCCGCGATCATCAGGCCGTTCCACGACGTGAGTGCCTTGTCGTCCCGACCGGGCGGGACACGCCGGTGCCGCGCCTCCATCAGCCCGGTCCTGGCACGACGCAGCAGGGTGTCGAGCTGCTCGCCTGTCACGCCGGCCCGCTCCATCTCGCGGGCCGCCTCCGGCGCGACGTTCATTATGCTGCGGCCTTCGAAGTTGCCAACGGTGGTGACGCCGTAGTACTTGCTCACCAGGGCACCTTCGTCCTTGCCCAGGATCTCGGCGATCTCCTCGGGCCGCCACACGAAGAACTTGCCTTCCTCGCCCTCGCTGTCCGCGTCCTGTGCCGAGTAGAAGCCGCCCGTGGGGCCGGTCATCTCGCGGAGCACGTAGTCCAGGATCTCCTCGACGATGCGCCGGTAGAGCGCTTTGCCGGTTATCTGGAAGGCGTGGAGGTACAGCCTCACCAGCAGCGCGTTGTCGTACAGCATCTTCTCGAAGTGAGGGACCAGCCAGTATGTATCGGTCGAGTACCGATGGAACCCGCCGCCTATCTGGTCGTAGATGCCGCCCATGGCCATGCGGTCCAGAGTGGTCTCGACCATCTCCAGCGCGTGGACGTCGTTGAATCGCAGATGATAGCGGAGCAGGAACTCGTAGGTCATCGGCTGCGGGAATTTGGGCTCAAGGCCGATGCCCCCGTACTCGGGGTCGAAGTCCTTGGCGATACCGGCGAACCCCTTGGCCAGCACATCTGCCGTGAGAGGCTCGGTGGCTCGTACCCCGGTCGCCATGGCTCGCATCTGCTGAAGCAGCCTGTCCGTGTTCAGCAGCACCTCGCTGCGGTCCTGCCGATAGGCGTTGGCGATGGAAGCGAGGACTCGAGGGAAACCGGGAATACCGTGCCGGTCCTCGGGCGGGAAGTAGGTGCCGCCATAGAAGGGCTTGCCGTCGGGCGTCAGGAACACCGTCATCGGCCAGCCGCCGCGGCCGGTCATCGCCTGCACCGCACCCATGTAGATCGAGTCGATGTCGGGGCGTTCCTCACGGTCGACCTTTATGCAGACGAACGACGCGTTCATCAGCTCGGCGATGCGCGGGTCCTCGAAGGATTCACGTTCCATGACGTGGCACCAGTGGCAGGCCGAGTAGCCGACGCTGAGCAGGATGGGCCTGTCTTCGGCCTTTGCGCGTTCCAGCGCCTCCTCGCCTCAGGAGTACCAGTCCACCGGGTTGTGGGCGTGCTGAAGCAGATACGGGCTGGTCTCGTCAATCAGTCGGTTGGGCATCTGATATCAAGTAACTCCTGCCGTGCCGCGTTGGTAGGGGCGGGTTTGAAACCCGCCCCTACAGCATCGTTAACCGCGACCGTTCATCTTGTCGCAACGCCACCGAGTTCCTACCTACCGGCCCCGGTATAGCACCGGATGCGTCGAACGAAGCTCGTTCGAACAGCCGCCAAGGCCACCTCCACCGCCTCCTCAGAACACGAGCTCCAACGTGGAGACCTCCCACGACTCCAGGTCGACCACTCGAATGGCGTGGTTGTTGGTGTCGGCCACGTAGAGCTTACCATTCGCCACGCTGAGCCCGCCGGGCTCGTGAAGCTCGGCGAGGCCCGCGGCACCGTCGGTGAAGCCCGTGGAGCCCGCTCCCACCACCGTGACGACCCGACGCTCGCCCGGCGAGACGCGTTTGACCTTGTTGTTGTAAGTGTCGGTTATGGATAGCTGGCCTTTCCACACGTCGATTCCCTGGGGGTGTTGAAGCCGCACCTCGTCGCCAACGCCGTTGACGTCGCCGAACGAGAACAGGTCCTGGCCTACGATCGTGTTCACCATGCCGCCGCCATCGAGGTCCCCGTACCGCACAGAGCTCGTCTCGCTGTCGGCGAAATACAGCCGAGAGCCGTCGGTGGCGACGCCGTTGGGCTGAGCCAGCTCGGCGGCGGCCGGCGGCCCGTCTACGAGGCCCTCGCGGCCGCTCCCGGCGAAGGGGCGCACCTCCGAGGTGGCCAGATCCAGCCGCCATAGCTGGTGGAAGCCTGCCATGGCGATGTACAGCGCTCCACGCGCTGCAACCACGTCCCAGGGCGAGTTGAGCACTATCTGAGTGCCAGTCCCGCCCCCATGGAAGCCCGTGGCCTGCTCGCCGGTGCCCACGATGGTTTTTACGTTTTGGGTAGCTAGTTCGACCCTTCGGATGGCGTGGTTTCCCGCATCGGCGACGTACAGAGTGTCGTCGTCGACCATGGCCAGGCCGTGGGGATCGTCAAACTGGGCTTCCCCGAAGGCGCCATCGGCCGGTCCGGCCTCGCCGGAGCCGATGACGTCGCGGACCTGCCCGCCGGTAGACGCCACGACGACACGGTGGTGGTTGCTATCGGCGATGAACAGCCGGTCGCCGGTCGGGTCGGCCAACACCTTGCCGGGGAACGACAGCGGGGCTCCGCTCTCCTTCTCGCGCTCGGTGACGAAGCTGAGCGGTCGCCGGTCGATCAACCCCCGTTCGTCGAACTGCCGGACCATCTCCGCCAGAACGCCGTCGAAGGCGTCGAAGGTGATCTCGCCCTCGTGCTTGCCGATGACCTTACCCTCCGGGTCGACGAACATGAGGGTCGGCCAGGCCCGGACTGTGTAGCTTTTCCAGACGGCGAAGGCAGAGTCGTTGACGACCGGGTGCTCGATGCCATACCGAAGCACCGCCTGCCGAACGTTGGCCGTCGACCGCTCGGCGTCGAACTTGGCGGAGTGAACGCCGACCACGGCCAGCTCGGCGCTGTACTTTTCTTCCAGTTTCCGCAACTGCGGAAATACGTGCATGCAGTTGATTCAGCAGTAGGTCC
>CAZENU010000053.1:0-15331 GCA_964513735.1 uncultured Dehalococcoidia bacterium | reverse complement strand
TTACGGCCACAGCGCCCTCAACGCTGCGTGTCTACCAATTCCACCACCTCGGCACGAAGCGGTGCGGTACGCTGCTGATTATAGCTAACCGCTATCTGGACTGTCCAACGGGGCGACGCACGGCGATGGTCGGGTATGGCCCCTGCCCGACTCAGTTCATATGGGAACCGCCGCTGACGTTGATGGCCTGCCCTGTGATGTTCTTTGCCAGGTCACTGGAGAGGAAGGCGGCCAAGTTGCCGATGTCCTCGGGCGTCTGCTCCCGACCCAGCGGGATGCGGTCCTGCACCACCCGATCAAAGATCTCCCTGGGCGTGAGGCCCGCATACTTGGGGTCCCGGGTCCAGCGCTGCGAGATCCGCTCCCACATCGGCGTCCACAGCAGGCTCGGGCAGATGGAGTTGACGGTGATGTCGAAGGGCGCGAACTCCAGCGCCTGGGCCTGGGTCAGCATGATGACTCCCGCCTTGGACACGCTGTATGGGGCGCTGGTCCCTGTCGCTCCCCTGCCGGCCACCGACGCCATGTTGACGATCTTGCCGTAACGCCGCTCCTTCATGTGGATGATCACGGCGTTGGTGACCCTGACTATACCCTTTACGTTGACCTCGTAGATCTGGTCCCAGTCCTCCCAGGTGAACTCGTCTCTCTCCTCCCAGCCAGCGGCGGCGACGATTCCCGCGTTGTTGACCAGTATGTCGACGCGTCCGAATTCCGCGATGGCCTCGCCGACCATGGCGTCCACCGACTCCTGGCTGGTAACGTCCACCCGCAGCCCCAGCGACCTGCGCCCAAGGCCCGATATCTCGGCCGCCGCCTCTACGGCGTCGCTCTGGTTGATGTCGGCTACGACCACGTCGGCGCCGTTGCGCGCAAGCACCGTGGCTATGCCCCGGCCAATGCCGCGTCCGCTACCGGTAACCAGCGCCATCCTGTCGCCGATGTCCATCCGAGCGCCCCCTTGCCATGCACAGATCCGGCCTTTTGCGGGAGCGAATTATATCACGCCATCGTTCGCCGATTGGCGGCCTACGGAGCAAGGACCTGGTCCGTTCGTGCCCATCGGCTGTTCCGTTCGTGGTGAGCCTGTCGAACCTCCTCCTCTCACGTCGAGAACCAATAGGCCCTGCGACATGCTCAGGGCGAACGGATCACGGGAGCGGACGAGCGCGGGGATCGTCTCCGCCCCATCCAGACGGCGACCGGCCCTGTGTTACACTTCCGATTGGGGCTCGCTCTCTCGGCGAGACAAGCCCGGAGCCTTCAGCCGGGCTCCAGCAGGACCGTAGCGACCCGGCCTGCCATGACCCCGATCAGGAGGCGTCCGTGGAGCTGGGAATGATCGGGCTGGGCCGCATGGGCGGCAACATGACGCAGCGGCTCCTCGGCGGAGGCCACCGGGTCGTGGCCTTCGACCCCAACCCCGAGGCCGTCCAGACCCAGGCGCGAGAGGGCGCGGTCCCCGCCGACTCCCTCGCGGGCCTGGTAGGCCAACTGACCGGCCCGCGGGCGGTGTGGATGATGGTCCCGGCGGGCGACCCCACCGAGGCCACACTCGACGAGCTTGCCAACCTGCTCTCCCCCGGAGACGTCGTCATAGACGGCGGCAACTCCAACTACAAGGACAGCGTCCGCCGAGCCGCTGCGCTCGAAAAACGCGGGCTGCACTTCCTGGACGCCGGCACCAGCGGCGGTATCTGGGGCCTGAAGGAGGGCTACTGTCTGATGATCGGTGGCGACCGCGCGCAGTTCGAGCGCCTCAAGCCGGTCTTCCAGACACTGGGGCCCGCCGACGACCGCGGCTACGGCTACATGGGGCCTTCGGGCGCGGGCCACTTCGTGAAGATGGTCCACAACGGCATCGAGTACGGGCTGATGCAGGCCTACGCAGAGGGCTTCGAGCTGATGGAGGCCAAGTCGGAATTCGACCTCGACCTGGCCCAGATCGCCGAGATCTGGCGCTGGGGCAGCGTCGTCCGATCATGGCTGCTCGACCTGACCGCCGACGCCTTGAAGGGCGACCCGGGCCTCGAAGGCCTCCAGGCGTACGTGGACGACTCAGGCGAAGGGCGCTGGACCGTCGAGGAGTCCGTCGAGCTGGCCGTGCCCGCGCCGGTTATCGCCATGGCGCTCCAGGCGCGCTTCCGTTCTCGGCAGGACCAACCGTTCGGCCCCCGATTGCTCGCTGCGATGCGAAACCAGTTCGGAGGCCACCCGGTCAAGAGCGCGGACTAGGAGAGGCCCAGGCGCAGGTTTACGCCGGGGCCTCTGCATCTGCTCGACAACGGCGCGCGGCGTAGTTCGGCAGACCGGCTTTCAACGCGGATGGTTGCACGCGAGGTGGACGATGGGCAACGGAAAGCGCATCGTACTGGTCTCCAACAGGCTGCCTCCCTCAGAGGACTTCACCGCCGAAAAGGACGTCGCCGAGCGTCCGGTGAGCGGCCTGGTCAGCGCCCTGCGTCCCGTCCTGGGGAACACCGAGTCGCTGTGGTTCGGCTGGAGCGGCAGGACCTTGTCCGGCTCGGAAGCCGGCGCTGTCACCATCTCAGACTTCGGCACTGGACGCTTCGTCGCCCTGGACATACCCAGACGCGAGGCCAGTCTGTCCTACACCGCGTTCTCCAATCGGACGCTGTGGCCGCTGCTACACAACTTCCCGGACAGAATCGTCGTTCGGAGCGAGTCGTACTCGGCCTACCGGCGGGTCAATCGACGGTTCGCCGAGAGCCTGTTCCCCTACCTTAGACCGGACGATACCCTGTGGGTCCACGACTTCCACCTCATCCCCCTTGGCGGGGTCCTTCGTGAGCTTGGGTGGACCGGAAAGATCGGCTTCTTTCTGCACGTCCCGTTCCCCTCTGTTGACACCTTTACCATCCTCCCGTGGGCACAGGACCTGCTGGAAGACCTGCTGGTCTACGACCTGGTGGGGCTCCAGACACGAAGCCATGCCCACAACTTGATGCACACGCTGATCGAGGAACTTCGGTTGGCGCAGATCGGTGACGCCTTCGTCCACAAGGGTCGGCGATGCCAGATCCGCGTGTATCCCGTTGGCACCGACCCGGATGCCTTCCGGCGTCAGGCCGCGATCCGTAGCGGAAGCAGGGCCGTGTCGGGGCTGAAGCGGCTACTCCAGGGCCAGAAGGTGGTCCTCGGGGTCGACAGGCTCGACTACACCAAGGGAGTTCCCCAGCGCCTTCTGACCTTCGAGTACTTGCTGGAGCACCGCCCCTCGCTGCGGGGCAAGGTTGGCCTCGTCCAGATCTCGGTGCCTTCTCGAGAGCGGGTGCCGGAATACGCCCACGAGAAGCGTCAGACCGACGAGATCGTGGGACGCATCAACGGTCGCTTCTCGCGCGGGCAGTGGATCCCCGTGAACTTCCTCTACCGGGCCTTCACCCAGCAGGAGCTGACGGGTTTCTACAACGAGGCCGACGTCTGCCTCGTCACGCCCATTCGCGACGGGATGAATCTGGTCGCCAAGGAGTACGTCGCAGGCCGCGGCGACCGTTCCGGCGTCCTGGTACTGTCCAAGTTCTGCGGCGCCGCCGAGACGATGACGGAGGCGTTGATCGTCAACCCCCACGACATAAAGGGCACGGCAGACGCCATTCACCACGCGATCACTATGCCGGACGAGGAACGGGAGCGCCGGTGGGGCCGGCTCGTCAGCGAGGTAGAGACCAACACCGCCACTGCCTGGGCTGACTCGTTCCTGAGGGATCTCGCCGAATCGTGACCGCGCCAAGAATACAGAGGGGGCAGACACGACCGTCGTCGCACCCGGCCCTCACTCTCTATCCCAGTCGTGTCTAGCTAGCTCGCCGCAACGGTCTCCCGTACAGGCTTCGCCGCAGCCTCTGGACCGGCGGGCACCAGCTCTGTGACCGCACCCACGATGATCTGTACCGCGGTGTCGAACGACACCCTGTCGAGGTTCACGCTCAGGTCGTAGGCGCCCATGTCAAGGATGTCGGCGTCGAACAAGTTGCGGAACCTGTTGCGCTGACCCCCGTCCTCCTTCTTGAGCCACTTGGCTGTTTCCACCAAGTCAGAGCGCCTCAGGACCGCCATCCGCTCCGCTCGGAACTCAGGCGAGGCCGACACGAAGACGTTCAGCGAGACCTCGCCCGCCGGGACGAACAGATGGCTGGCATGGCCGTGCAGCACCACGTCGCCCTCCGCCGCCAGGGTTTTAACGACGCCTGCCAGTCCGTCAAGGTACTGCTTCTTGGTGATGTGCTCTCCGAACAGGTCGTAGTCGACGTTGGAGTTCAACATCAGGTGGTGGTAGCCCGCGTCGTAGGCGGACGACCAGTCCATGGGCACCATCATCGAGCTCAGCAGCCGGTGCCAGAACGAGCGGTAACGGGTCTCAAGCCAGTCGATCTCGCCCTTGCTGCATCCGAGACGCCGGCGCAGCAGGTCGGCGATCTCGTCGTAGACCAGCCTGCCTCCCATCTTGCGGGCGACTCCCGTGGCCACCACGTCCGAGCCGCTTCCGGACAGCCCCGTGACGGTTATCACCGGGGAGACCCGGGCCTCAGGCTCCTTCCGGGACGGGACGGCATAGCGGCTGGCGTCCGCGGCCATGATGTTTGCCGTGAACGATGTGCCGTCCGGCCGCTTGCAACTGTCTCTGGTCGCCTCCAGGCGGAACCCGAATTTTTCAAACAGGCCCGTCGCCGGACTGTTGTCTGTCGGCACGCTCACCCAGACGCGCTGGAGACGCAGGTCCTTGAAGATCTTCTCCATCAGAAGGACTACAGCGGAGGTGCCGTAGCCGTGGTGCCACCTATCCTTGCGACCGATCAGCAGCGAGAGCTCCGCGCTGCCCTCCCCGTCCAACAGTATCTGGCTTTCGCCGATGTGGTCTCCGCCTTCGGCGTAAATCGAGTAGATCAACCTAGTCGAGTCGTTGAACGCGGTCCCCCACTCGCCCTCGGAGGCCTCGAGCATGTGTCTGGGTTCGTAGCCCCTGTGCACCGGGTCCCCACAGGCGTAGTGGCCGAACCACTTGGACGAAACGGCCTGGTCTTCAAGCCACCAACCGACCCGGTCAACGTCAGCTCTGGAAACGTCTCTTAGAGATACAACGGGGAGCATCGTACACCTCCTCGTTTCGAGATCCAACTGGCATCCACGCCACTCTGGCTACGCGATGCCCCCAATATCGATTTCAATGTCGAACAGGATATCGAAGCTCCACGGAATTTGTCAATGTCAAAAGTAGAAATATATGCTTTTCGTCGGCAATTATGTGATTTTGCTCGGCTTTCAATTCATGTATGCGGACACCTGAAAAACAAGTCGCCATTACCAATTCACCAAATCCGCGACGCTCTTGGAATGCATTTCCTCTCTTAATAAGGTGCTGTCCCGTTGCCCGTCACGCTGTGTTTCGGTACCATCACGATGCGCCGGTCGGCAGGCGCCATACCCGAAAGACGGAGCGACACATGCCTATCGTTGACGCCCATACCCACATCGGCCCCTGCCGGGTCTTCGATCTCGACGATACGGAACAGGACCTGCTGGACAGCATGAACGCCAACCGGATCGACGTGAGTCTGGTGCAGCCCTACCCCGGGGCCCCATCCGCGGCGGACGTTCACGACCGGATCGCGGCCATGGCACAGGCAAACCCGGGCCGTATCTTCGGGATAGCCAGTATCAATCCACACCAGGACCGCGACGCCTACTTCGGTGAGGTGAGCCGATGCGTCAAAGAGCTCGGCTTCGTCGCGGTCAAGCTGCATACCATTGGCCACGCTATGAACCCGGCCGGGGCCGACGGCACGATGGTGTTCGAGTCTGCCCGGGAGTTGGGAGTACCGGTCATGGTCCATACAGGACCGGGCATCCCCTTCGCGGCGCCATCATCGGTCGCGCCCCAGCTCGAGGCCTTCCCCGACGTGCCCGTGGTGCTGGCACATGCCGGCCACGGTCTCTTCAGCGGGGAGGCCATCGCGCTGGCGCAGACCTACTCCCAGGTGTCGCTGGAGCCCTCGTGGTGCGCGTTTTACAACGTGGGAGCCATGGTCGCCGCCCTCGGCCCAGGCCGGGTGATGTTGGGCACTGACCTACCGGGCAACGTGCCTGTGATGATAGAGACGGTCCGCGCTCTGGGCCTGAGCGACGAGGACGAGGCCATGGTGATGGGCGGATCGGCCGCCAAGTTCTTCAAGCTGGACCTGTAGGAGGCCACC
This sequence comes from uncultured Dehalococcoidia bacterium, assembly GCA_964513735.1. Taxonomy (GTDB): domain Bacteria; phylum Chloroflexota; class Dehalococcoidia; order Lucifugimonadales; family CAZENU01; genus CAZENU01. The sequence goes on along the minus strand of CAZENU010000053.1, from coordinate 9,116 downwards.
GAAATGATTTCACTGCACGTCTACCTGACCCCGGCCGCCGGCAAGGATGCCGAGCTCGACTCCGCCATAAGCGACAAGTGGCTGACCGCGATGGCGGAGCAGCCCGGGTTCATCAGTGGCGCCGTCTTGAAGCCCTTTGCCGAAGAGGATCTCGCCAGGTTGCAGGCAACGGTACCGGAGCACTACGTCGAGGTCGTGTCGTTCTGGCAGTCAGAGGAGAAGCGGCTCGCCTGGGTCGCCAGGCCCATCCACGACGAGGTGTTCAACCAGGTCCTGGCCGCGGCCGAAGGCGTCTCCCACACGCTGCAGACCGTAGACAATAGCTGGAACCTCTAGTCGTCGCTTTGCCGCCAGTGAGTTGCGTCTAGATCAAGCAGTCCAGCCGGTCTCACGCTGTTTGCGAGAACGCCTCTCGACACGCCGCTTCAGTGGACCTGAAAGTTCTCGACTTCCGCGTAGTGGATCAGATCCGTCAGCTCTTTGAACCACTCCTGAAATGTCTCGGTCATCTCAGGGTAGGCACTCATCTCGTCCCAGAAAATCTGAAGCTCGGCGACGTCCTCGACCTCCCACTCCATTATCCCGCGGTCCGTACGGCCGCTCTGAAAGTCGGACAGGACACGTGGCCTGATGGCGATGCCGGTGCCTCGGGGCATGATGCCCCTGCTGCACGTGCTCTATGAGCCGTTCGGCAGAGCCGACCTTGCCGTAGAAGATGCGGTGGTGGACTATCGTCATGATACTCCCCACTTTAATTGTTTGCGGGTATGGAAAGCCGTTGGCATCATCCTAAGCTGGGGCATCGCGCGAGACAAGCGACCGGCGCCCAAAGATATGCCCTCCGGCGCGACCGGCCCGCCTCATTGACACGCGAAGTCGGCCGCTGATAGCCTGCCGCTGCTGAACCCGGCCCATTTCCAGGAGCTTTGGAGGACTTAGATGGCAGGCTTTACCACACGACCCGTGATCATGGGGACCCGCGGCGTGGTTACGTCAGGCCACTACCTGGCCACCGCGGCGGGCTTCCGCATCATGGAGCAGGGCGGCAATGCCATCGACGCAGCCGCGGCCATGTGCATCTGCCTCAACCTGCTCGAGCCCCAGAGCAACGGCATCGGCGGTGAGGTGCCCACGCTCGTCTACTCGGCCAAAGAGCGGAAGGCGTTCGCCGTGAGCGGCATGGGCTGGTCACCCGCGGCGTTCACCACCGACTGGTGCAGGGACAACGGCATCGACCTCATTCCCGGCGACGGCTACCTGCCGGCCTGCGTGCCGGCCGTCGTCGACACCTGGGCCGCCGCACTGGCGCGATTCGGCACCATGAGCTACTCACAGGTCCTTCAGCCAGCCATCGAGCTGGCCGAGCAGGGCTTTCCTCTCTACGAGGGCCTGCACAACGCCCTGAAGAACCACTACGCCCGGTTTACCGAGCTCTACCCGACCACAGGAGAGGTTTACTACGACGACGGCCGCGTCCCGGAGACGGGAGAGGTCTTCCGGAACCCCGACTTCGGCGAGTCGCTCCGCGTCATGTGCCGGGCCGAGGACGGCGCGAAGTCGAGAGGCCGTGTCGCCGGCATCGAGGCGGCCCGGGACGCCTTCTACCGCGGGCCAATCGCCGAGCGGATCGCCCGCTTCATCGCCGACAACCCTGTGAGGGACGCCAGCGGCAAGACACACGCCGGACTGCTCACCTACGACGACATCGCCGAGTGGCGCGCCACGGTCGAGGAGACCGCCAGCTACGACTATAACGGCCTTCTGGTGCACAAATGCCCGGCCTGGACGCAGGGGCCTACCTTTCTCCAGCATCTGGCGATCCTCGACGGCCTCGGCCTGCCAGCCATGGGGCACAACTCCGCTGAGTACCTGCATACGTGGATCGAGTCCGCCAAACTGGCCTTCGCCGACCGCGAGGCCTACTACGGCGACCCGTTGTTTGACGACATACCGCTGGACGTACTGCTGTCCCGCGACTACAACGATGGCCGTCGCGCCCTGATCGGTGCGACGGCGTCGATGGAGCAGCGGCCGGGCGACACAGGCGAAGGCATTCCGGCCTACGCGACGGCGGACGTCGGCGACGACAACCGCGCTGCGCTCGGAATCGCGGCTACCATCGCGGGCGAGCAGGACCTACGGGACGTCCATGACGGCGACACCACCCATCTCGACGCGGTGGACCGGGAGGGCAACATGGTGTCCGCCACGCCCAGCGGTGGCTGGCTCCCTTCCTCGCCGGTGATCAAGGGGCTCGGTTTCCCCATCGGATCGAGGGGTCAGATGTTCTATCTCAACCCGGCGCGCCCCAACGCGCTGCAGCCTCACAAGCGGCCCAGGGCGACCCTGACTCCTTCCCTGGTCACCCGCGGCGGTGAGCCGTACATGGTGTTCGGGACGCCGGGAGGCGACAGCCAGGAGCAGATAACCCTCCAGTTCTTCCTGAACTATGTCGACGGCGGGATGAACATCCAGGAGGCGCTGGACGCGCCGACGGTGCGCACCAGCCACTTCCCGTCGTCTTTCTACCCGAAAAAGGCGAATCCCGGGCACGTGTCCGCCGAGGGCCGGATCCCCGAGGCGGTGATCGCCGACCTCGAGAGACGCGGCCATCGAGTGGAGCGCACAGACGACTGGAGCGGCGGCAAGGTCCTCGCCATCCGCTACGACCGGGAGCGAGGCATCATCCTCGGCGGAGCTTCTCCCAAAGGCGACATCGGCTACGCCTTCGGCTGGTAGCCGCCGGCGCGACGAGCCTGTCTCAGAATCCGAGACCGGCGTCGACTTCTTGTCTCCTCTTCCTCGATGGGAGAGGACCAAGGTGAGGGTGGTTCGCCTTTGGAGCGGCAGACCGGCGTCTTACATCGCCGCTCTGCCGACTATCGTCGGCTCCCCCTCATCCTGGCCTTCTCCCACCGGGGAAGAAGGGACCAGGAGTCAGGCTCCGACGGTCTGCCAACCTTTGGCAGAGGCACCCCGAACGGACCTATTACAAGCTGCCTGAGCCATCTTTCGCCGTCGAAAGGCCGTGCGACATTGGCTGCCGACCCGCTGGGACACTATCGCACATTCTGCTACAATCCTCCGAACGTTGGCCAGCAACCTTCTCAGAGGGCCTTCCAGATCTCGTCAGGAGACAGACATGACAACCGCGAAACAGGATCGCAACCTCGTCATAGTGCAACTCTCGGGCGGCAACGACTACATGAACACATTGGTGCCCTACGACAACGGCCTCTACTACGACTACCGCCCCGAGATCGCCATCGACCCGGAGTCGGTGCTGAAGATCGACGACCACGTCGGCTTCAGGCCCGGCCTCGAGCCGATCAAGCGGCTCTGGGACGACGGCAAGGTCGCCATCATCAACGGCATCGGCTACCCCAACCCCAACCGGTCGCACTTCAGGTCGATGGACATCTGGCACACCGCGATGGCCGAAGAGGTCGGCACCGAGGGCTGGCTCGGCAGGGCCCTACGCGACATGGACCCCACCGGCGAAAACGTGCTCACCGGCGTCAACTTCGGCCGTGGCCTGCCCCGCGCGCTGGGATGTCCCGGGGTGCCCGTGGCCTCAGTGGGCAACCTGGAAACCTATGGCCTCTTCCCGGATATACAAGACCAGGCCCTGAGAGACTACGCCCTGGACACCTTCCGCAAGATGTACGGCGGCGCCCAGGGCAAAGACGCCGTCATGGGCTTCCTGGGCCAGACCGGCATGGACGCCGTCAAGGGCGCCGACATCCTGCGGACCGCGCCGGGCAAGTACGTCTCGACGGTCGAGTACGCGGCCAACTCCATCGCCCAGGCGCTCAAGAGCGCAGCCCAGGTGATGTTCGCCGACCTGGGCACCCGCGTCTACTTCACCTCGCACGGCAGCTTTGACACCCACTCGGGCGAGACCTTCAAGCACGAGATGCTCTGGAACGAAGTGGCGCCGGCCGTCGGCGACTTCTACGACGACATGGTCGAGCATGACCGCAGCGATGAGACCGTATTGTTCCTGTACACGGAGTTCGGCCGGCGGATCAAGGACAACGGCTCGGGCACGGACCACGGCTCGGGCGGGATGGCGATGCTCATCGGCGACTCCGTAAAGGGCGGGATGTACGGCGAGTACCCGTCGTTGAAGGAGGAGGACCAGCTCGAGGGCGACCTCCACTACAACAACGACTTCCGAGGCACTTACACGTCGATCCTTGAAAATTGGCTGGGACTGGAGGCCGCGCAGATAGTCAACGGCCAGTACGAGGCCTTCGACCTGTTCGCCGCATAGTCGAGAAGACATCACCACAGAGGTCACAGAGAAGGAGCTACAGAGGGGAAGAGGGAAACGTAGGGAGTATCCGCGGAAGAACACTTTTTGACCTCTGCCCTCTGTGTTCTCTGTGGTCAATTCTTCACCCGGAGGTAAACCGATGGCAGACGACCAGATAACCCTGATGGCGCACTTGATGCGCCGCGCCGGCTTCGGCGCGACACGCGGCGAGCTCGAGGCCTACGTTGCCCAGGGCTACGAGGCGACGGTCGAGGATCTGCTCCACCCCGGAGAGCCCGTCACCATGCCCATGGACATCCTCCGGCGCATGTTCATCCAAAACGACGAAAGCTCCGGCGGCGGGGCCGTCGACTGGACATACCGGATGATCACGACCCGGAACCCGCTGGAGGAGAAGCTCACCCTCTTCTGGCACGGCCTGTTCGCCGTAGGCTACGCCAAGGGCAACCAGGCACGGTCCCAGATCAACCAGATCGACAACTTCCGCAGGTACGGCTTAGGTAGCTTCCGCGATCTGCTCGTCGAGCTGTCCCGCGACCCGGCCATGATCTTCTGGCTGGACAACAACGAGAACAAAAAGGGCATCGTTAACGAGAACTTCGGCCGCGAGCTGCTTGAGCTGTTCGCCATGGGCATCGGCTCCTACACAGAGCAGGACGTTAAGGATTGCGCCCGGGCCTTCACCGGCTGGACTATCGCCAACGCCGAGTACATGGCTGTCAAGGCCAACAAGGACTCCTTCTCCCCGTACGGCCGCATAGCGTGGCACTTCGAGTACCGCCCGGATGACCACGACAACGGGGAGAAGACCTTCCTCGGCGAGACCGGCAACTTCAACGGCGAGGACGTGATCGACATCATCGTCCGCCAGGAGGCCACGGCCCACTTCATAGGCACCCGCCTGTTCCAGTACTTCGTGGCCGACGAGGTCGACGACAACGCCGAGAAGCTCATCGCCGAGATGATGCAGTCCTACTTCGACTCCGAGTTCGAGATACGCTCGGTGCTGAGGACGATGTTCAACTCCGAGTACTTCAGGTCCGAGGACGCCCGCTTCGCCCGAGTGAAGAACCCCGTGGAGCTGGTCGTGGGCGCCATCAGGCTGGCGGGAAGCTGTCAGACTCCCTCGACCAGCGACGGCGGCCGCTTCGACTCGTCCAACTTCATGGGCCAGGGCCTGCTTCGTCCTCCCTCGGTCGAGGGATGGCATGAGGGCACGGAGTGGCTCAACAGCGGCTCGGTGGTCGAGCGCGTGAACATGGCCGCCAGGGAGCTGAGAGACGCGTCCCAGCCCGGCGTCAGGGCCGTAATCGACCGGCTGGCCTCGAGCAACGGAGGCACGCTGACGCCCGCGGAGGCCGTGGACGGCTGCCTCGACCTGATCGGACCGGTCCCGGCCTCGGCGGAGACACGGGCCTCGCTGGTCGAGCACGTGGCCCGCAGAGGCGACGTCGATCTGGGCGGCGAGACCAAGGACGAGGACTCCGAGAAGCGCATCGGCGAGCTGCTCAGCCTGATCGCCTCGACCCCCGAGTTCCAGTTCGCCTGACCTACGGTGCCCCCACAGAGCCCGACATTCTGGCCGTTAGGTCGGCGGGCCATCCGGTCGTAGGTCCTGGCCAGTATCCAAGAAGGCCTGTTTGAGAGGTGCCCAGTGACGCAAGACCAACGCCCTGGCCAGCATCAAGAGATTGATGCGGCCGTATGGACCGGTCGAGCATTTGGCCTCCTGATCGTCGTGATAGCCCTGGCCGTGGGCACCAAAGTGGCCAACGACGTCGATTCCGTAGGCGGGGATTCCGTGTGGGTGTTCCTGGCCGCAGTCATGACACCGCTAGGGATGGGATTCCTGGTGCTGGTTGCGTCGGAAATCCTGAATCGCGTCGGCGGCAAGAGCTGACGGCCCAACGCATGATGATTCGCAATTTAACCTCATCAAGGCCCGAGCGTCATCCAAGCCGGGCCGACGATGGGGCCAGGGAGCTTTGAGATGACGACAATAGTACAGTCGCCGCCGTTCACCCTCGAATACGTCAAGACCATCGGCATGATCAGCAACGTGGGGAGGGGACGAGGCTTTCTAGTGCCATACTCCATCGCCAGGAGCGCCGACGGCCGCTTCTTCGTTCTCGACCGCAACCTCGTGCGGATAAGCGTCTGCAACTTTGACGAAGACTACCTCGGCGAGTTCGCGACGTGGTACGGCGAAGGCGACGGCGACCAGAAGTTCCAGAGCCCGGCCGGCATGGCCTTCGATAGCCAGGAGCGGCTGTACGTCGTCGACGAGGGCAAAGACCAGGTCTTCATCTACACCACCGACGGCGAGTACATAGGGGAGTGGGGCACCCACGGAAGCGGCGACGCGGAGCTCGATGGGGCCTGCGGCATCGCCTTCGACTCCGCCGACAACGCCTACGTCGTCGACCAGTACAACCATCGCGTCCAGGTCTTCTCGACCGAAGGCGAGTACCGGTCCCAGTGGGGTGAGTTCGGCGACGGCAAAGGGCAGTTCAACATGCCCTGGGGTGTCGCCGTGGATTCACGGGATCACGTCTACGTCGCCGACTGGCGCAATGACCGCATCCAGAAGTTCACCCAGGACGGCCGGTTCTTGAGCAGCTTCGGAGAGTCCGGCAGCAGGGACGGCCAACTCGACAGGCCGTCCGCGGTGGCGGTCGACTCCCAGGGCTTCATGTACGTCGCCGACTGGGGCAACCAGCGCGTGCAGGTGCTCGACTCCGACGGCAGCTTCGTCCAGAAGCTCCGCGGCCAGGCGACCCTCACCAAATGGACCGAGGAGTTCTTCGAGTCCAACATTGACGAGCGGGACACCAGGGCCATCGCCAACATGTACCCTGCCCTTCCCGAGCACCTCCAGGACCCCAACAACGAGTCCTCGCAGACAGAGCCCTACTTCTGGGGGCTGACCTCGCTGATCCTGGACGACCAGGAGCGGCTCTACGTGATAGAGAACAGGCGCCACAGATTCCAGATCTTCCAGAGGGCACCTGCCCCGTAGAGAAGCTCCGGCGGGGCTTCTCTCGCCACCACACAAGCGATCACGGTCGGGCCAACGAACTCTCTAACGGGCTGCGGATTTATGGGGTGTGCAGAAGGGCAACGCCCCTTTGCCGGGAGTCTGAGGGCGTCCGTCAGATACAAATTCCTTACCCATTCCTGCCAGGCATGTCTTGAGCCTGACGAAGGGAACAGGGTCCGAGGGAGCTCGAACAGGTTTTTCCGAACACTGCTAAAATTCGTCCTGTGCACAGTCAGCAGGAACCGGGCTCAGTTTCCCGTAACGAAAGGACCTCAACCGTGACATCGTCACCCGACGGCGTAACCCGCATAGGCAGAGACCGCCAGCTCTTCGTCGACGACTACTGGATCGCCACGAGCCGCGACGTGGAACGCCGGCTCCACAGCCCGGAACGGCGCGAGGTGGCAATCGCCGGCGACAAGCCCTGGGACAACGGCGTCTGCTCCGGTGGCTTCATGCACGACGGCGACAAGTACCGCGCCTGGTACCGCTGCGACCACGACCCTACCATGCGGTTGAAGCGCAGCGGTCACGACACGGCCTACGCTGAGAGCACCGACGGCATCCACTGGGAGAAGCCCGACCTCGGCATATTCGAGGTCAACGGCTCCAAAGACAACAACATCGTCTGGATGGGACCCGGCGCCAATATGGTCCCGTTCCGCGACCCGAACCCCGAAGTCCCTGACGAGGAGCGTTACAAGGCCATCGTTCGCGGCGACAGCGTCGTCCGAGCACTCGTCTCTCCCGATGGCCTTCACTGGCGGCTGATGCAGGACGAGCCCATCCTGACCGACGGGCCCTTCGACTCAGTCAACCTCGCCTTCTGGGACGTCTGGCGCGGCGAGTACGTGGCCTACACCCGCGGCGTCGCCGGCAAGGGCGCCTTCAAGGGCGGCGTCCGCTGGATCAGGCGGACCACGTCGAAGGACTTCCGCGAGTGGACGCCGCTGGAGCTCATCGACCCGGGCGACACGCCCTTCGAGCACCTGTACACCAGCGCCTGTGTGCAGTACGAGCGGGCCCCGGGAACATACCTGATGTTCCCCTCACGGTTCGAGGTCGATCGCGTGCCAGACCCCGACTGGACGTACGACACCGGGGTCAGCGACGTCGTGTTCATGTCCAGCCGGGACGGGCTCCACTTCGACCGCAGCTTCATGGAGGCATTCATCCGGCCGGGGCTAGACCAGGACAACTGGCACGACCGGAGCATCTACGTCGAGTGCGGCATCCTCCAGACGTCGCCCGAGGAGATATCAATCTACGGGATGGAGCACTCGCACCTAGATACGATGCGGATCCGGAGGTACGGACTCCGGACCGACGGTTTCGTGTCTGTGCAAGCCGGCTACGCGGGCGGCGAGTTTACCACTCCGCCCCTCGAGTTCGAGCGTAGCCATCTGGCGATCAACTTCTCCACGTCGGCGGTGGGCTCCGTACGCGTCGAGATACAGGACGCAGAGGGACGTCCCATACCCGGCCGTGCCCTGGACGAGTGCCCTGAGATGTTCGGGGACAGCATAGAGCGCGTGGTGAGCTGGAACGACGGACCTGGTGTCGGCGACCTGGCCGGCAAGCCGGTCCGCCTGCGCTTCGCCGTCAAGGACGCCGACCTCTACGCTTTCAAGTTTCGCTAGCCGCACAGTCCTTGCCCACGACCGTCGTGAGGAATCCCCGACGAAGGACCTGGGGTGGGGCTCCGCCCGATTGCCGCATCCAGATCAGTCGGATCGTCCAATTCTGCCAATGATTGAAATGTATAAGTAGCCAACGTCCACGGTAGCTATTTATACA
>CAZENU010000052.1:0-15389 GCA_964513735.1 uncultured Dehalococcoidia bacterium | reverse complement strand
TTATACAAGATTTTGTTGACGTACTCTCCCGCCAGTTCTCCCGCTGCCAGGATGTGCCCGTCCATTGCTATGAGCAGGTTGTTCTTATTGGAAGCAGCCGGTAGAGTTGTAGAATCTAACACAGTATCGAGAGCGTAGATTGTGAACCTGTATTTATGCGGTTGGTTCACGTCTCTATTGGTTTGTTGTTGCTGGGCCTTGGTAATGTCTTGGATGTTTGGCGGCGGGCAAGGGCCACCGTAACCTATACCGCGGTAGTCGTTTGATCCTTGTCTGACTTCCGGACCAAGGGACACCACTTCCGTTGTTGTGGGCACGTGAGATGGGATCTCCGAAAGTTCGGCCGGTATGTTCCATATAACCCAGTGAACACGAGGTGAAATCACACCCTTTTCAAGCTGAACAGAATCGGGGTCATCGAAGATTAACGCGAAGCTGACAGTACCATTTGGCACATTGTCCCAGATTAGTTGCGGTGACATGTCTTCCCCGTATTTGGCGGATCCTGCTTCTGGATAGTAGTAGTTAGTTTTGCACGTATACTCAATTGGTATCCGTCTTATCCTGTCGAACAGTGGTTTGCCGTTTTCTTTCAAACCGCTTTTGAGCTCAATTGTCCTAGCAAACTCTTGACTGATGGAATAAGATTCAGCGTCTGCCATAAGTGTGGAATCAGCAGGTTTTGCAGCGCTAGAGGCGTCGTCTGTTGATGTGCTAGAGCTGGAACATCCGAAAACGGTTGCTGCAAGGAGCAACACTGAACCTAAGATTGTTCTTTTCCATATGTCGTTAGTCATATTACAACTCCTTGGAGAGCACTATATGCTCCGATTGGTGAGGTTGACGCTTATTTACCGTAAGCTGAACTTCAAATCGATTAAAGGACCTGACGAACATCACCGTCGCAGAGATCGCCCGTCGGATGCGCTAGGGCAGGGTCATAAGAGACGCCAACCTGGACCGCGCTGACCTGAACGGGCTTGAAGTCGCGTAGCGACCCGGAGCCGCTGTCGTTGAGGTTGGTCACGATAATGGTGCCGCCTTCGCCACTCGGCCTGCGCCGACGATCCCGATCAGGAGCGCAACTGCGAACACGGCGACGCCCTCGAACGTAACCTTACGTCTCATCGGTATTCAACTCTGGCGCGACAAGCACCCGTATTGCCCCCTGGAACGCTGCCCAGTATATACCCGCTTCGAGATCGTGAGGGTGTCAACAGGCTATCGGACCGAGCCGTCGCAGGATAGCGGGATGATGGCGAGAGAGTGGACGGCTGTAGACGCTAGCGCCGGTCGAGCTCGGCCAGGAATTCCAGGACCGTCTCGTTGAAGCTGTCCGGGTCCTCCATGTTTGACGCGTGCCCCACCCCCGGCAGAACGACCTTCCTGGAGTCCGGGATTCGCTCCTCCAGCAGCTCCGCGATGCGCAGGCAGTCGGGGATGTCCCGCTCGCCAACCATGACCAGGGTCGGCGCGTGCACCTGCTCCAGGCGTTGGGCCGGCGGCGGCTCGGGCGTGACGTGGGGGTCCTCGTTCAGCCACAACCAGCCGGAGTACGCCATCACGATCTCCCGCACCCGCCTGCCGACCTCGGGCCGCTCCAGGGCCGGGGCGAAGATGTGGGAGCCGAGCCAGTACTCGTTGCCGGCGTCCACTCCCTCCTCCCGTGTAATGCGGTCACGGGTTTCCGAGAGATCCCGCCACTCCCGCGACCAGCGGCCTCCCCTGCCCAACCCCGACCCGACCAGGACGAGGGCGTCGGCGCGGCCGGGGTGAGTCAGCGTCAATTCGATCACGATACCGCCGCCCATGGACATGCCGACCTGGTAGGCGTGGTCGATGTCGACGTGGTCCATGATGGCGGCTAGATCGCCAGCCCTGGAGTATGGTCCGTCCGGGACAGCCGACCGCCCGTAGCCGCGCAGGTCGTACCGGAGCACCCGGTACCGGCGGGCGAACAGCTCGAACTGATCGTCCCACATCCGGGTGTCCAGGCTGCCGCCGTGGTTCAGTACCACGGGGTGGCCCGACCCGGCGATCTCGTAGTAGATCCGCGTGCCGTTGACGTACGCTAGCCCTGTTACGGTCTCATTCAACGGGCTGGTGCGCCTTCAGTCGACGTCCTCGTAGACCTCGGTGACGTGGGTAGACGCCAGCAGCGGATATATGCGGCTGAATATCTCGGTGATCGCGACGGTCGCACGGACCTGCTCCCTCGACTCCTCATAGGCGGCGATGGACGGCCATCGTTGCTCGGTGACCACTGTGCCGTGGGGTCCCAGCACACGCCGGTAGATCGACAGCGACGGGAAGCCGGCTCCGGCGGTCGCCTTGCCGACGTCCTTCAGGTGCTTCAGGAGTCCCCCACCACCACCCGGCTGTGGCGTGTACGTTCGGCGGACCGCTATCATGCTGATCTCCTCTCGATTCGGTAGCGGTCGCAGGGGCCTAGCCGACCGCCTGGTTGATCTCGTCCAGCCACACGACCATCTCCGCGGTGAGGTTGACGCCCGGCCTCTTCTCAGCGTCCAGGCCGGACCAGGAGCCGCCCTCCGCCTGATACGAGAGTATGCTGTCGCCTATCCGGGTGGCCATCTCCCGGTACTTGTCCTCGCCCGTGAGCGTGTAGAGGACTGCCGCGCCCCAGCCGGTCTTGCCCTGGCTGAGCGACGGCATCGTGAGCAGGTAGTCGCTGGCGCCCTCCGCGAAGTACATGTAACGCCTCGCCAGGTCCAGCCACTCCGACTCGCCGGTGGACTGGTACAGACGCGCCACAAACCCACCGACGATGCCGGGGTTGTAGAACCGCTGGTAGGTAGTGGCGTCCTGCTCTACCACGTAGCGGAGCACGTCACTCGGGTCCGGCACCGTGTGGAGGCCCTGAGAGCGGCTGTAGACGGTGTACATCTGCGCGGGGTAGTTGGGCTGGGCTTCCATGCAGTCGCGCATGAACCGCCCGACGCCCCTAGCGATGTCCAGCCTGCCGGTGTACAGGGCGGCGCGGCCGCAGGCACTGCTGCGGTACAGGTCCATCTTGGTGTCGGCGCCGCGCTCGCGAAAGCTGGAGTAGAACCCACCGCTCTGAGGGTCCCAGAAGTCCACCAGGAAGTCCATGCCGCGCTGCGACAGGTCGAACTGGCCCAACCGGTGGGCGCCCTCTATCAGCCACGAGTTGTCGTAGGCGTAGGACTCGCTTCGGGCCTTTTCCGGCGTCGGCCCGAAATCGCCCTCGGACGTAAACGCGTTGCGACGGACCCAGTCGAGCATCGTGCTGGCGGCGCTGGAGTGGCCGCCGACGGCCAGCGCGATGGGCACTCCCCAGTAGCCGCATGGGTTTAGGTGAGAGTCCTCGATGGTGCCATCGGGGCGCATCCTCTCGGCGATGAAGTCACTGCCCCGGTCCCTGGACAGCGCAAACCGGCCCTGTCCTTTTGTCGCTCGTGACGCCGAGACCATGGCTGCACGTTCCTACCGTGAATGTGTACGCCCGAGCCTGCCGTGGACGATCGGGGAGGATTACCGGGCCGCGGGCCCGTCAAGCCGTGCCGATGCTATCAGTCCCGCGCCTGCTGCGCGAGTCCCGGGGGGAGGCGTCAGCCGGCCCTCCGGACAGCCCGGACCGCGCTCCAGAGGTAGTAGAACCAGGTGATCTCCATGGTTGCCTCTTGCCGGCGAACTCTCCCTTAGAGCGGCTGACGTCTAGCGAAGCCGGTGTCGAGCTCGTGCCAGAAGTCGACGCCCTTCTCTCCGTCGATCCAGCACAGGTACACCTGGCGCCCCGCACGCATCGACGGGAAGTCGACCAGCGCCCGGTCCACGCTCCGGACCACTATCCCGCGCTCCAGCACGGGCCGCAGCCCGTCGGCGAGAGCCTCGCTGGCCTCCGAAAGAGCGCGGCGGTGAAGCCCCAGCCCCTCCTCGGCATCGCTGCCTCCGTTGGAGCGCATGCGGTCGAGCAGGCCGTCGATCTCCATATTCAACTGCCGCACCCGGTTGCGCAGTGGCGCCAGATCGTCGAACGTCCCCTGAAGCCAGGGCACCAGCCGCCGGGCCTCATCCAGAGTGAATTGCTTTTCGCTCATCCAACCCGCCTTTCACATAGACGACGCGCGCGACCCGGAAGCTCCACCGTCGATCCTTGAAGCTCAGCCTGCCGCTATCATATCCCTCAGATGCGCGACCGCAAGTGCGATGGCCCGTCGCGGACCGCAGTCGTTGCCCTGGTCCTCGTAGACGATGGAGATCGTCCCGTTGAAGTCCACCGCCCTGAGGATGGCCATGACGCGCTCGTAGTCGATCCACTCCTCACGGCCGCTGTCGATCTTGTATATCTTCGCCCTCACGTACGAGGCATAGGGCGCCGTCTGCGCCATGTACTCGTAGATGTCCACGTCCGGGTCGGACACGCTCATCGGCGCCGTGCCCGGAGAGCCCTTCCACCGGCCCGTGTCCAGGATGAACGTGAAGTTCTCGCGGCCGGTGTCACGCAGGATCCGTATTATGTCATCGCCGGTCGGCGAGTCAACAGGCGGGTGGTTGTGCAGCCCGATGAAAACGCCCAGGCCCGCCGCATGGTCCGCTACCTCCTGGTAGCTGGCGATCATCTCGGACCACAGCCCGTCCCGCTCCTCCGTGGCCTCGGGGATGCTGCCGCCGAATATCCTTACCAACGGCGCGCCCATGAAGGCAGCGTCGTCTACGGCCGCCTTGGCCTCGTCTATGCGACGGCCTAGCTCGTCCGCTGGCAGCGCGACACCGACGGCGCCGACCCCGGGCAGTGTCGTCGAGCCGATGAAGCCACCGCCGATCCCCAGAAAGCCGATGGGCATGCCGCGTTTCAGGCACGCTAGCTTCAGGCCTCTCAGATATTCTCGGTCACGTGAGCGCAGGCCGCGGTCAAGCTGGAAATCGACCGCGTCGAGCCTCAGCTCGTAGGCGAGCTCGACGAACTCCTCGGCGTCCATATAACGGCCCGACCCTCCCTCGAGGGCTATCAGCGAGTTGCAGGCGAGCTTGATCATCGACGGCCTCCTTCACGGTTCACGCACTGTCGACCTGTCATCCTGAGGAGTCCTCGACGAAGGATCTGGGGCTGGGTCCCTGTTCGACGGCTCCGGTGGGACGCCCCACCTCCCCCAAATTCTTCACTTCGCTCAGAACGACATTCCGAATCCTCTGTAGTTGTTCCCGGGCTATCGGAACTGAAACAAGTACAGCTTGGCGTTCTTGACGTAGAGCCGGAGCTTGATGCGTTAGGGCCATCAGCTTACCACCGCACTGCGGCGAGCGCACTTGATGACGCGCTGAGCCGGCCGAACATTGACCGCGCCAGAATGTGGTGTTATCGTCCGCCGCAGTCTAGGCGTGGATCCTCGGCGGCGTGGTCCGACAGGCTGGCAATAAGCTGTATCGAGGGAGGCTCACCACGCGCGGAGCCCCCCGCGTCCGTTCGTCCTGAGTAGCCCCTATGCGGCATCGGGGCGTATCGAAGGGAGCCTGTCCCGAGCCCGTCAAGGGGGTCTCTTGTACCCGCCGGGGAGCGGGGCTGACCAATTAGGCTGGAGGTACGAGATGACAAGACAGGACAACAAAGACTTCACGCTGATCCGGGCCGACCGTCTCGTCGACGGAAGCGGCTCCCCTCCCATCGACCGCGGCGCCGTGCTCCTCGAGGGAGATACCATCAGATCCGTGGGCACCCAGGAGTCGGTAGTCGCGCCCGAAGGCGCCAGCGTGCGCGAGCTCGTCTATGACGGCAAGACCGTTCTGCCCGGCCTGGTAGACTGCCACGTCCACCTCAACGGCTTGGGCGACGGCCGAAGCGGCGACGACCTGGTCACCCTGCCCGACGAGGTGCTCGCCCTCCAGTCTGCCCGCAATGCCAGGGCGCATCTCTACTCAGGCGTCACGACGGTGCGAGACTGCGGCGCCAAGCAGCGGACCACCTTCATGCTGCGACAGGCGATCGAGATGGGCATCACCGTCGGGCCCCGGCTGGTGCTGACCGGCCGGCCTATTGCCATCATAGGCGGCCACCTGAGCTATTTCGGCATTGAGGCTACCGGCCCCGACGAATGCCGCTCAGCGGTGCGGCAGCTTGTAAAGGAGGGCGCCGACTTCGTCAAGATCACCGCCACCGGCGGCAGCACTAAGACATCCATCCCGCTGCGGCCGTCCTTCAACGTGGACGAGCTGACCGCCATCTGCGACGAGATCCACAAGTTCGGCAAGCACGCAGCGGCGCACTGCGTCTCGTCCCAGGCAATGCTCAACTGCCTGGACGCCGGCATCGACACCATCATCCACGGGCGACACCGCGATCCCGAAGGCACCTGGGTCCACCGCGAGGACATCGTCGAGCGAATGGTCGAGCAGGGCGTCATGGCCAACTGCAACCTCGGCGGCGGGTCGATCAGACAGCGGGCCATGGAAGCCAGGGCCGAGGCCGGGAGCCTGACGCCCGCGGAGCAAACTCAGCTCGACGACATGCAGCGCGATCGCGACAATTACGTGGATACCATCGGCAATATGCGCGCCGCCGGCGTCAGGCTGGCATGCGGCTCCGACTCGTCGTGGGGCACCTACCCGATGGGACTGTTCCACAAAGAGGTCGAGGCCCACGTCGAGGCGGGCATGACGCCGATGGAGGCCATTGTCTCCGCCACCTCGGACTCCGCGAAGTCGTGCCAGGTCGACGACCGGGTGGGCACGCTGGAACCGGGCAAGACCGCCGACGTGCTGGTGGTCGACGGCGACCCTTCCCAGGACATCAGGGCTCTGGCCGACACCGTCGACGTGTTCCAGGGCGGCAAACTGGTCGACCGGCGCAACCTGATCTATCCATCGGGGCGGGCTCGAGGCTGAACGCCACCAAGGGGCCCTTCGATCAGATCAGGGCGAACGGAGCCGTGGACCGCTCACGCTCACGGCAGGCGCCAGCGGACGGCCTCCGCCCTCCAGTCGCCCAGGACGTTGGCCTGGGCGTCGTAGGGAGTTGCGCCCGTCACGGTGACGATGGTGCCGTCGTCCAGAGTCACGCTCGCCGGATAGCCGTGGCCGGCGCTGACGTGGAAGGTCTCCGGTAACCAGGTGAGGCCGTCGTCCTCGCTCACGCGGGCCCGCACTGCCGCCCGGTCGTAGGGATAGCGCCGGTCGTGCACCATGATGACTCGCCCATCCGGCACCTGTGCGAGTTGCCCGTGACACTCGCCGAAGGAGATGACCGGCTTCCCTTGCTTCGTCCTGAGCGGGCGCAGGTCCTGCCAAGTCCGGCCGTCGTCGAAAGAGTCCCCCACAAAGACGTGCTTGAACGCGGTCGAGCCTGAGCCGGGAATCCCCGGGACCGGCGTGCTTGGCCCCGCGCCCATTGTCTCGACCATCTCAGGCGGGTCGTCGGGGCGCCAGTCCCGCTGGTAACGGAAGGCGCCAAGGAGCTTGCCCGACTCGAGTTGCAGAACGTGCGGCTCGTAGACGTCGTCGAAGGTCGCGTATGGCTCGCCCCACGTCCGGCCGCCGTCGACCGAGGAGAAGGCCACGTGGGCCTTCGGTCCGTCGAGTCCTTCTCCCGACTGCCGGACCGCCGGCAGGAGGACGGTGCCGGAGCCGGTCTGCGTGATGCTCTCGAAGGAGCCGGCAATGCGCTCAAAGGGCGCGGCCTCAATGACCGACGGGCCATCCCAGGTCTCACCGCGATCCGTGGAGGCGAACACCTGGAGCTCGTCGCGCTCTTCATGGTCGTGGTCTGCGCCCACCGTCAGCAATAAGGTATCGTCGGACAGGACGGTGAAGCCGCACATGCGCCTGGACCCGGTCGGGCCCAGCGGTCTGCGGTCCCAGGTGGTGCCGCCGTCGCTGGAACGAAACACCCACTCCGGGTTGACGTGCCCGTGGGCGCCGCGCAGCCCCGTGTTGAACCCGACCGCGGCCCAGACATCGCCGTCGCCGGTGCGGCCCATGCAGACCTCGGCCCGCGCCGTCAGGCCCGGGTAGTCCAGGACGATGCGCTCGGCGGGGAGCTCGTCCACCACCCTGCCGTCGAGGGTCACCGTGATCGAAGCGCTGCTCATGGATTCACCTCAGAGCGGGTGTTGGCTTGGCTCGTAGTCTATCGGAGCCGGACAGGCCGCGGCACATGTGGATGCGGACCTTTCGCGGTGTCCATACAGTATCAAGGAAACCGCGCGCTGGCGCACCCTCCCTAGTCAGATCCGGTCGGGCGGCGACTCAGATCTCCTCGACCGCAGCGAACGTTTGTGCAATAATCGCCGGGAGGGACGGACCCACCGTAGTCTGTCCCTCGCTGTCTTTCCAGGAGGGTCGCACTTCCTGGCACCGATTCCTGCACCACGAAGCCGTCTGCACCGAACGTAGAGCGCGACAGAATGACACCACGAGACACTGTATCCAACCGATCTCACGCGCGATACTGCCAAGCCGCAATCGGCACTGTATCTGTTGAGGCATTATCAGCCAGCTTGAGATGTCCGTCGACAAGCTCGGGGTGTACTGTGGTGAGACAGCGTTCAGGAGAACGGCGGCGAGACGGCCTTCGGGGCTCTCCGCGGAAAGGGTGCGCGAAGACGAGCGCCGCCTTCAGCCTCGCCCTCATTCGCACCGTTCACCCCGAGTAGCCACACTTCGGGCCGTATCGAGGGGCGCACATACGTGCCATCCTGCTGCAGGTGCAGGGCGGCCCGCCCCGCGCGGGTAGCAGGGACAACGCCCAGACGTTTCGTCGAAGCTCTTCAGCGTGGCAGGTACGTGGGTTCGGGGGCATGCCTTTGCGAACCGGCCTACAGGTGCCAGCACGAGGCCTCGTGCGTGGCCAGGTATGAGCGGGCCTTGATGTACTTGTACATGTACTGGTTCATGGCAGCCAGCAGTCCGACGTCTGACTCGTCTCGGACAATCTCGATGTGCGCGTGGATGGTCTCCCGCGCCAGGCCCAGCGCCCGTTTCAGAAGGGCGGCGGTCTCGTTCAGCTTCCGCCTCAGCGCCTCGGGGTCGCGGTCTTCTCTGGCCTGCTCCGCCGCCCGCTGAGCGAATCCCGCCCTCTCCACCGTGTGCGCGGTTTCCAGGAACAGTGCGCAGGTCTTTGCCCGGCCAATCATGTAGTCGAGGTGCCCCCTGCCCTGAGGCCGACACCTCGGCAGCGCGGCCTCCAGCATCTTCACGAGGCCGGTGTACGTGTCGCGGCCCTTCAGCAGCTCGGCCCGTGGTCCTTCGCGACCGGAGAGGCCGCCCTGCATCTCGAAGTGACGCTGCATCAGGCTCGGATAAGGGAAGCCGACGGCGAATATCTCGGTGCCTTGGAACTCGCTGTTTTCCTCCAGGACGCGCAGGGCGTCCCTCATCTCCGGCAGGCAGTCTTTGCCGAAGACGTGCCGGATGTAGTCGTCGTAGGCGGCGTTCAACGTCAGCGAGGCGTCCCAGGACGCCCGTGCGAGGAAGGCGGTGGTGTGGTCCAGATCGCCGATGGACCAGTAGCGCGACTTCCAGCCCTTGAACGCGCTGCGCCGCATTATCTCCAGGAACCGTTCGATGCGGGTGCCCTCCGACGCCACCAGAAGGCTGTTCATGTCATCCTGAACGCTCAAGGTGACGTACTTGCCGAAGCCGGCGTCGGCCAGCGAAGAAATCCGGTCGATGCGGGCGAGCGCCAGGCTCAGGTTGTAGTCGAGCATCGCTCCGATCCCGAAGTTACCGGGCAGGACGCGGCCCAGGATCGGGTACATCTCCTCGGTGACGGACGACAGCAGCACCTCGACGTTGGTCCGGCCGAGGCGCTCGAGGAGCTTTCCCTCGGTGAAAATCTTGTCGACGAAATAGAGGAACTCGATGTTGGCCTTCAGCTCTCGCTCTGCCCTGCCCTGTCCGTGGTAATCGCGGGACCGGGCCTGCTCCTCCAGCGTCTTCAGCGGGGCCACGGACTCGATATCGTACTTTTCGTCCAGCGTACGCCAGCACTGCCCATGGTTCGCAGCCGACGCCGGGAACTCGTCCGAGCCGATCTCGATGAAGTCGATCTCGGGGTAGGTCTGCAAGTGAGCCCTGACGATCTCCTCGGCCAGCTCGGCCAGCAACGGGTTGTCGACGTTCTGAAAGCTCCGATTCCTCGGTGTGGCTCCCATGGAGAGCCGGCTGAACCGGACGTAGGCGCCGCCGTCGCCGGCCGGCTCGTCGGATGACTCGGGCGCCCACTGGTGAAGGCGGTCCTTGAACTCGTCGGTAACGTTGGTGAGGCTGAAGCCGAAGCCGGTCCGCATGCCCCGGCTCCTGGCGTGGCCAAAGACAGCGCGGGCGTAGCGCTGGCCCGCCTCGACCATCTCTTCGTAGCTTGTGCAGTGACGAAACTCCGGATTTGTGAACTCGTCGACCTCGCCGAACAACTCTCGCCCGATGGTGTCGTCGTCAATCGGGTAACGGAACCCGAAGTCAAGCACTCCCGTGCTCTTGGCGACACCGCGGAAGTCGTAGTGCACGAATGGGTGCGAGGGATACGTGAGAAAGAATATGCCGCTCATCTTCATCTTGGCGAGCTGGTCGATTACCCTGCGGCACTCGTCCAGGCTCCACATCTCGGGGCCGTGGGGCTCGTCGTTCATGAAGCGCCAGATCCGCTCGGTGAAGACGGGCTCAATGTGCTCATCCAGCTCCGGCAGGCTGAGAGGCCCAGGATCGTCCGGGAAGACGTCGCCGGACAGCAGGTATCGGACACCCAGCCGCTCCACGAGCTCGTACGCCGCCCACATCGTGGCTACCGGGCTACCGCCGCCCACGGCCCAGGTCCCCTGGGCAACAGTGCCCTTGAGCACGATGCCCTGGGCTGATATGGACGGCCAGCCGTGGCCCAACCTGTCGCGGGCGATGGCGGGGTTGGTGTTCGGGCTGCCGATCAGAACCAACGGCGCTGTGCCGCTCGCGTCGTCGGTCACGGGAACCGTGGCCCCAAATAGCATCCGCAGGTAGCGCTGCAACTCCGTCGCCGCGTAGCGCTCAAGCTCCGGCGCCTCAGGTCCTACGACGATCCGAAGGTTGTCCATGTCGTTTGAAATCACGCTGCCCCTGATAAGGTCTGCTGGAGCCGGTGTACCTGCCTGCTGGCATCATCGGCAGGGCAGAATCCTCGGCCGCGTACGGGTTGCAGCTCTATGTGAAATGACTCGGGGGCTCCGTCTGCCTAACGAAGACCCCGCACAGTCACTTCCGTCTGTGTTGGCAGCTAGTGTCCTGTCTCGTTGGAACGTTGAATAATTGGTCCACGATCCCTAGCCAATATGTGGGTCTGGCGTCGTGGGCTCATAGCTGTTTACGGGCCTCCGGCCTTCTTAATAATCCTGGCCGTATGCTCTCCTACAGTTTCTCCAGCGCCGAGAATGTGGCCGTCAATCGCCTTAAGCAGCGCGTCTTTGGTGGTCTCGGGTCCAAGTCCCTCGAGGATCGTGTCGAGGGCGTAGAGCTTGAAGGTGTAGGTATAGGCCACCTGATCTACGGGCGGCCGGCTGTGGTAGGCGACCGCGGGCGGCGGGCAGGGCCCGTAGTATCCGATCTCTAGCTCCGAGTTGGTCCCCTGCATCGCGTTAGGACCCAGATCCAACAGGGCGGCCGTGCTTGTCGGCACACCTTCAGGCAGGGTATGGACACCGGCGGAGATGTTCCATGCCACCCAGTGGACCCACTTGACGCCCGTCTTGAACTGATCGAAATAAGAAGGGTCTAGATAGACCGGCTTCTTCACGCCCACCGTGGTCATCTGGTCGCTGTCGACGACGAGGGCGACACTGACCGTACCGGCGGGCAGATCGCCCCACGTCAAGGGCGGCGAGGAGTTCTTGGGCCTTTTCTTGACGTTGGTCGCCGGCACTCCCTTGATGAACTCTACCTCTATACACGCGTTCTTCTTGGGGATGCGCCTCTTCTCGTTGAAGACGGTGCTGGTCACCTGAACACTCATGTCGAATGTCTGCTTGAGCTGATAGCCGGCCTGGTCGGTAGGTACGCCGCTCCGGGTATCCGCGGCGGCGGCAGCCGACTCATCGCCGGTAGCAACATCTTCCGCGCTGTCGCTGCTCGAGCAGGCAGTCGCGAGCATTGCTGTCAGGGCTGCGATCACCGTCAAGACAACAGCGAACCTGTACCATCTCATAATCGGCCTCCAAAATCTCTTCTGGCGCTCCACTTCGAATGTGCCTGACAGCTTACAGCCTGTCCATCGTCGGTAGCAAGCGATCCGTTATCGACCGACGTTGACTGGCCCTGTTGCCACGAGTACACTCCACTCTGCCGACGACTCGGAGCATACGGCGAGGAGTGACCGATGGCTGCCTCACGCAAAGAGAAGCTGGTGGGCCCCGTCATCTCTCTGCCCACATTCACCGACGACGACCACAACCTGCTGCTCGACCGCCAGCGTAAGCATATCCGGTGGCTCATCGACAGCGGGATACGCGAAGGCTCTGGCGTGCTGATGATCGCCGGCGGATACGGCGAGAGCTATTTCCTTGAAGACTACGAGCTCGAAGCGCTGGTAGACGTGCTCGCCGACGAGGCGGGCGACGAGGTGCCGACCATGGTCGGCATCTTCGAGCTGAGCGCGCGGCGGGCCGCCCGAAAAGCGAGGTATGCGGCGGACGCCGGCATCGACTTCATAGAACTCGGCATGCCGCACTACTCACTGCCGTCCGAGGAAGACATATTCCTCCATCACCGATACGTGAATGACAACGCCGACATCGGGATCATGACCTACAACAACTACTGGGTCATGCCTGGCACGCGGGAGATATCCAGAGGCCTGATCGAGCGCTACGTCGGCCTGGACAACCTGATGGGCATCAAGTGGATCTCGGGAGCCGAGGCGCACTACGTCGGCATGGTCCGCCTGTTCAACGACCAGTTCAACTTCATCGACAACCGGATGGTGATGGCCAGCGGGGCGCGGCACGGCATGAAGGGCTTCGTCGACTTCTTCGGCAACGTCGCGCCCACGCTGTCGCTGCGGCTGTGGGAGCTGATGCGCGAAGGAAAATACGACGAGCTCGACGAGCTGCTCATGACGGTGCACTTCGACCCGATGACGACCCTCACCACGCCCGACGCCCCCGGCTTCGCGGGGATGGGCGACGGCCCCCAGGGCAAGCTGCGCTGGAGCCTGCTGGGTCTGGATACCGGCCCGGTGTTCCCCGCTCAGGCCGCGCCGTCGGAGGCATTCGCCGAGCACACACGGAAGGTTCTCGAGGCGCCGGGCGGCGTCAAAGAGTGGGTAGACTGGGACCAGTCCGTCCTCGAATAGACAGGTCCCGTGGTGAGCGCCCTTCGATACGCTCCGATGCGGCATCGGGGCTACTCAGGGTGATCGGAGCGGCAGATCCGGCAGCAGCGTGAACAGGAGGAAGCGTAGCCAATGAGACTCATCATCACAGGATGCGAGTATGCAGGCAAGACGACCCTCGCCAACGAGATCTCCGGATGGAGGACCCGGACCATGGGTCCCGCGATCCCACCGGGAATGCCCGAGTTCCACGACCACTTCACTCTTCCGGAGATCAGTCATGACGACACGACCGACGAGGACGCGGCGCAGGTGTGGGCGCTGAGCCCGAAAGTGAAGGGGCTGATCCAGAACCATCAGGTCGGCTACCACATGAACCCAGCATTCTACGCCGACCACGACAACATCCTCGTCGGCTTCCATATCGAGGACGCGGTGTACGCTCCCAAGTATTACGGCTACGGTGGTAACGGCGAGCGCTCGCACTGGGCACGCATCGTGGAGGCCGAGATCATCGGCAAGGCGTTCGATACGGTGCTCCTCCTCCTCACCGCTTCTCCTGAGACGATACGCGAGCGCATGCGCGCGAACCCCCATTCCAGGGGCCTGGTCAAGGACGAGGACGTAGAGGAGGTGCTCCAGAGCTTCGAGCACGAGTTCTCCAGGTCCATCCTCCGCTACAGGTTCTCACTGGACACGTCCAACGCGACGGTCCAGGAGACCCTAGACCAGTTCGTCGAGCAGATGGTGCCGATGCTGAGGGACTCGGACAGGCTCCGCATGCAGACGATGGCGTAGCGGACCGACCGGCAGCGCGCGGGTCCAAGGAGACGCACTATGGCAGAGGTGGATTCACGGGTAGACACCGACTTTCTCCAGGCGTTCGCCGACGCCTGGAACCATCACGACCTGGACGAGCTCATGGGCTTCATGGCCGACGAGTGCGTCTTCGAGCTATCGGTGGGGCCCAACCGCTGGGGCACGCGGCACGAGGGCCGTGACCAGGTCCGGGCAGGGTTCGCCGCGGTCCTGAAGACATTTCCCGATGGGCGCTGGGACGATGCAAGCCACTTCATAGCTGGAGACCGGGGCGTATCCGAGTGGGTGTTCACCGCCACGGGCCAGGACGGCTCGGCGATCGAGGTCAACGGCTGCGACCTCTTTACCTTCAGCGACGGCAAGATCGCGGTCAAGAACTCGTTCCGCAAGGTCAGAACGGCCTCCTGACGGGGACTGCCATGACCGCCGTCCCTCCTTCAGACCAGACCACCCAGATAGTCGACCTGGTACGCGAGTTCGTAAGGCGAGACGTCGACCCCGTCACGTCGAAGTACGACAACGATGACGTCTATCCCGCCGAGCTGGCGGACCGGATGGCAGAGCTGGGCCTGTTCGGGATAACCATTCCGAAGGAGTACGGCGGCCTGGGTCTGGACCACTCCACCTTCGCCGCGATCTTCCTCGAGCTGGCCCGGGGCTGGATGAGCCTCACCGGCATCCTCGGTACCCATCACCTGATGGCGACGATCATCGCCAACGGCGGGACCGAGGAGCAGAAACAGCGCTTTCTGCCTCGGATGGCACAGGGCGAGCTGCGGGGTGGTCTGGGATTGACGGAGGCGGAGGCCGGCAGCGACGTCCAGAACATCCAGACCACCGCTGTCAGTGACGGCGACGACTACGTCGTCAACGGCAGCAAGCTCTTCATCACCAACGCCGAGCGCGGGCACGCCTTCGCGGTGCTGGCCAGGACCGACCCTGGCGCCGACCCGCCGTACCGGGGCCTGAGCTGCTTCGTAGTGGAGAAGGACGCGTCGCGAGTGGAGATCGGCCAGCACTTCAACAAGCTGGGCTATCGGGGCGTCGATACCGCCGAGCTGGTCTTTCGAAACTGCCGCGTACCCGCCGCCAATCTGGTCGGCGAGCAGGAGGGCCGCGGCTTCGCGCAGGTCATGGGCGCGCTGGAGTCGGGCCGCATCAACGTGGCGGCCCGGGCCGTCGGCGTGGCCACGGCCGCCTTCGAGGCCGCCGTGAAGTACGCGCAGCAGCGCAAGACCTTCGGCATGCCCATCGCGCAGCACCAGGCCATCCAGATCAAGCTGGCCGACATGGCCACCAA
>CAZENU010000051.1:3620-15557 GCA_964513735.1 uncultured Dehalococcoidia bacterium | reverse complement strand
GCAGACGGTCCGCGTGCCACCCCGTATCCCCGACGTACAGATTGCCGTCGGAGCCCGTCCACCAGAAACCAGGACCCAGAAGCTGCTCCAGTGTGCCGAAGATGCGGTCGTCCGCCACCATCTGCGTCAGGATCTCGCGGCGTTCGACGAAGGGCATGACCGTCTGGCGCGTCCCACCGACGAAAGGCTGCCCCTCTCGCGCCTAGTCGAGCACGTCGTCGAACTCCCTGCCCAGATCGCTCATCTCATCGGGCGAGAAGAGACCGCGTAGGACGATGAAACCGAAGGTCTCGAACTGGGCGATCTGCCCGGCGTTCAGCATGTGTCACCTTCAATCTGCCCACCCCCCCTTTGGAGGGGGGGACAAACCGCCCTACGACCGTCCGCCGGTCGCGGCGACCAGCTTCATGAACTCGGTGCTCTTCAGTTCGCGCTCCAGCACGTACTTGATGTATATGCTCATCAGGCGCTCGATCTCCCCGGCCAGAGCGGCGGAGACGCTCAGGGAGGCCCCCCGCCCAAAGTCCTCTCGCTGCAGGAAGCGCAGCACCTTGATGGCATTCATTGAGACGGAGACCAGCGCGTCCTCGGACCTGACCCGGCACGCGGGGCACAGCGTGCCGCCGGCCGAGCTGCTGTAGAAGTGGTCGCCCGGCTCCAGGTCGGAGCGGCAGTCGACGCAGCGCTGGACCTCCGGTCCGAAGCCGGAGTGGCCCAGCACCTTGACCTCGAAGGCGTGGACCAGCATCGGCGAGGTCTCGCCGCTCTCCAGCAACCTCATGGTGGCCAGTAGCAGGTCCAGGACCTCGGGACTGGGCGCGCCCTCGGCCGTGAAGCTGTCCGTCAGCTCGCACAGGTAGACGGCCACCGACATGCGATCCAGGTCCTCGCGCAGCGCCCGGAAGCTGTGGACCGTCTCGGCCTCGATCACGTGGTGCAGATCGCGGCCCTCGGCGACCGAGACTCGGACATGGGTGAGCGGCTCCAGGTGGCCTGCCAGCCGGCTCTTCGTGCGTCGTACGCCGCTCCCCACCGCGCGCACCTTGCCGCGGTCGTGGGTGCACAGGGTGAGGATGCGGTCGGCCTCGCCCAGGGGCATCTGCTTGAGGACGACGCCTTCAGTCTTGTACGTCCTGGGCCTGGGCATGGGCTCAGAACTCCTGGCGACCATCGATGGCTCTGCCCAGGGTCACCTCGTCGGCATACTCCAGGTCGCCGCCCACCGGCAGGCCCCGAGCCGGCCGGGTCACCTTCAGGCCAAGGGGGGCGACCAGCCTGTTGATGTACATCGACGTCGCTTCGCCCTCCAGGTTGGGGTTGGTGGCCAGGATGAGCTCGCGCACCTCCCCGGACCGGAGGCGGGAGAGCAGCGGCTGGATCTTCAGATCGTCTGGGCCGACGCCGTTCATCGGCGAGATTACCCCGTGCAGCACGTGGTATAGCCCGCCGTAGGCGTGGGTGCGGTCGAGGGCGGCCACGTCCAGGGCCTCCTCGACGACACAAATCTGCGTCTGGTCGCGGCCCGGATCGCTGCACAGGGAGCACGGGTCCGACTCGGTGATGTTGTAACACTGGGAGCACAGGACGATGCGCTCCTTGACGGCCAGCACCGCCTCGGCCAGCGAGCGGGCCTCCTCCTCGGACATGCGCACCAGGTAGTAGGTGAGCCGCTGGGCCGTCTTGGGCCCGATGCCCGGCAGCTTGTGGAACTCCTCAACAAGCCTGCTCACCGGCTCCGAGGCGGAGTACCTAATAGCGCACATCGTGAGATGCCGACGTTGTCGTCAGGAGATCTGCCACGAGAATACTCTCCCATGCGAATGAACCGGATGCACTAGATTGTCAAACTGCGCGACATTCCGGTCAGTCAAACGGAATTTCTGACGCGCAAGAATCTCGAAAGCGTCGATCACCGTATCGAGAGACCATTCGTCCTGGTCGCACCCGTAGATGAGAATCGCCCTTTCCCCTGGAAAATCTGACTCCGCGAGCTTCTGGCAGTCAGTCAACGCGCTTCGGTGAGCGGGATAGGGAGATAGGAGGTGCATTAGAATATTGTCATTGAGTTTCCCATTGTATCCCAGGAATCGCAGCATTTTGATTTCGATTGACCAATCCCAATCAGGCGCTCTTCCGAGACACCTATCACATTCCTTGCGGCCACTTCCGGGGTATGGGACACCAAGCCCGTATTGGCCATAACGTGCCGGATGACGTTCCCGGAGGGCTTCAAGAACCAGCTCAACTGTTTGGCTTTCCGTGTGAGGCCCAATGCCTGGCTGGAAGAGCCGTTTGGATCGTAGACTGATCGCCTGCGGGCGTTTGTTATCTGCAATCGTTACGCCCTCGCCAAAGTCGCGGGTTACCTCAGCCAGTCGAAGCAAGCCATCTCTTTAAACCGCCAGACCGCCTCTACATCAGTCCTGGGATCTTGAGGCCGCCGGTGAGGGAGTTCATGCGGCTGGAGACCATGTCCTGCGCCTTCTCCATGCCATCGTTGACCGCCGCCAACACCAGGTCCTGAAGCATCTCCACGTCGTCGGGCGTGACAGCCTCGGGCTCTATCGTCAGCGACTCCAGCCTCATCTTGCCGCTGACCACGGCCGTCACCACGCCGCCGCCGACCGATGACTCCACCGTGGCGCTCTCGAGCTCCTCCTGCATCTTCATCATGTTTTTCTGGAGCTCCTGGGCTTGACGCATCATCTTCTTATTCACCTGTGTCCTCCTTCTCTCCCGAGACCTGCGCCCCCAGCACTATGGCCGCGCGCACGAGGTGACTGCTCTGTAACGGGTTCGCTCTGGGCCGGCCGTTCGAGTCCTGGGCCTCCGAGACCTGGATCTTGTAGCTGTCGCCAAGCACTGTCGCGAAGGCGTTCTCGACCAGCCGGCGGGTCTGTGGGTCGTCGAGCTCCTGCTCCATGCGCTCGCGGTGCGAGGGGTGGGAGTACACGAGCACGATGACGCCGTCGGACAAGTCGCGGTCGGTGCTTGCCCTCAGCAGCGCGCCCAGGTTGAAACGCCGGCCCTTCTGGCGTTTGAGAGACCTGAGGATCTCCTCCCAGCCCGCCTCCAGCGGCCCGGCGGGCACCGGGGCAGCTTCGTCGCCCTCGCCGGCCTCGGCCAGCAGGTGGGCTGCATCCGGCGGCGCTGTTTCCGCTACAGGCTCGGGGCGTGCCGGGGCCGGCGGCGTTTCGCGCACGGCGTTCGGACGCGTGGGAGCCGGCGAAGGCGCTGGCCGCGCCTGGGCCGGCCGGCGTTGGGACGAGGCGGCCGGAGGATGGGCGGCGGACTCGGCCGGCGCGGGCTGCGAACCGATGGCGCTCTCCACCATCGCCAGCTCCAGGGCCAGCGGCGAGGAGCTGTCGCGGCCTACGCTGGCGGCCACGAACATCTTGAGGGCTCCGACCAGGTGCTCCAACGATGCGCGGCCGGCCATCTCCCTCATCTCGGACGTGGTCTCCTCGGGATAGCCCAGGGCTGTCTCCGCGCCGGACTTCAGCAGCAGCACGCTTCTGAGGTACTCCGTCGCCGCCCGGTGGAACTGCCTGAGATCGACGCCCTCGAAGGCCACCTCGTTGATAACCGTCAGGCCCTCCTTGGCAGCCCTGTCGACGACGTGGCCGACCAACTCCAGGGCCCGCCGGTCGCTTCCCATCTCCAGCAGGTCGCCGACGGCGTCCTCGCCCAGCGGCGAGCCGTAGGATACCAGTGCCTGCTCCAGCAGGTTCTCGGCATCTCGCAGGCTGCCGGTCGCCGCCCTGGCGATAAGACGCAGCGCCTCGGGCGAGGCCTCCACACCCTCGTCGGCACAGAGCTTGGCGAGACGTGCGATGGCCGTCTCCATGGAGATGCGCCGGAAGTCGAAACGCTGGCACCGCGAGATGATGGTCAGCGGAACCTTGTGCACCTCGGTCGTAGCCAGGACGAATATGGCGTGGGCAGGAGGCTCTTCAAGGGTCTTGAGCAGCGCGTTGAACGCCGGTTCGGTCAGCATGTGGACCTCGTCCACTATGTAGACCTTGTAGCGCGCCTCGTTGGGTGCGAAGTGGACCTTCTCGCGCAGGCTGCGGATGTCGTCGATGCCCCTGTTGGAGGCGGCGTCTATCTCGATAAGGTCCAGGGCGCGCCCCTGGTCTATGGCCTGGCACATGTCGCACTCGTCGTCGGGCTCGCCGTCCCGCGGCGACCTGCAGTTGACGGCCTTGGCCAGAATCCGCGCCGTGCTGGTCTTGCCCGTCCCACGCGGCCCGCACAGCAGATAGGCGTGGGCCACCCGTTCCTGCGCAACCGCGTTGCGGAGGGTCTGGGTGACCGCGTCCTGCCCGACCACCTGGCTGAGCAGTCGGGGCCGCCATTTCCTGTAGAATACCTCGCTCATCTGTCCTTTACGCCCGGTAGAGCGCCCTGGTCTCGAGCCGTTTCATCAGCGTGGCCTCCAATGGCGTTTCGTGATCGTGGCCGAGCAGGTGAAGAACGCCGTGTGCCAGCAGTATAGAAAGCTCCCGCTCTGTCCCATGTCCTGCCAGTTCGCCCTGACGCTCCGCCTGCGGGTACGATATGATCACCTCGCCCAGCGAGCGGTCCGTGCCGGGAGGTACCGGGAAGTCCATGTCTCCGTCGGCTGCCTCAGGGGCCTCCCTTTCTCCCTGATACTCGCCCTCGTGGGTGAATGAGAAGGACAATACGTCGGTGGTCTCATCGAGGCCGCGGTACCGCTCGTTCAGGTCCCGCACCGCCTCGTCGTCCGCCACGAACACGTCCAGTCGTGCGGCATCGGCGGCGGCGCCGACTCGGAGCGCGCGGGTCGCGATTCGTCTGAGCCTGGACACCGAAACCGCCTCCTCGAAATCCTCGTATACCTGTATGTTGACGACGAGTCCGGACATAGCACAACTGAGACCTCGGGCGTGCTGGTATTATACCCCCTCCCAACGCCGGGCCGGGGTGCTGAGCGACGGGAAATCTCAGGTTCCGCCGAGATTGACAATTGAAGGCGGGTAGCCTACATTGGTAGCACTTCCGCACAGCCACTTTGGCCCTTCGGCGACCCCGCGTAACAGGGCCCGCTAGGAGGTCGCAAATGCCCCGGCGCATGCGAGCGGTTCTCCCAGTCCTGCTGTTGGTCATGATTGTCCTAGCGTTCGGGTGCTCCAGTAGCGACGGCAATGGCGCGTCCGAAGGTGGCGGAGGCGCTCAGCCCGCCTCCGATTCCGGCGGCGGAGGCGAGCCCGGCGCGGGAGGCGGCCAGTTAGTGCTCAAACAGGTCTTCGATGACACCGTCATTGAGGTTACCAGCCCCGTCTTCAACCGCATCAGGCGCATCCCCAAGACCCACGTCTGTCCGGGAAGGCCTCCGAGGCCCGGCGCGTCATTCGAGCAGGATGCTCTTACGAAATACGGCGACCGGCTGAACATCTCCCCGCCTCTGGAATGGACCGGCGTGCCAGAGGGCACACTGAGCATCGCCATGCAAATGGACAGCGATCAGATCGCCCACGCCGAGGACCCGGACGTGCGATTCCTCCACTGGTCGATCTGGAACCTGCCGCCGGACACCGCGGGCCTGCCAGAGCGAGTGGCAACCACGACCGAAGTGGCTGCCCTCGGTCCCGACACCCGTCAAGGCACCAACGACGATAAGGTCGTCGGATACTCCGGACCCTGCCCGATACCCGTCACGGTCGGCTACTTCGACGCCAAGCCCAAGGTAGTATTCGAGTACCTATTTCACGTGTACGCGCTGGACATCGTACTCGACCTGTCGGGCGGCGCGACCAGAGACGAATTCCTGCAGGCCATCGACGGCCACATCCTGTCCGGCGGAGTCATTCGGGGCGAGTTCGTCGCCAGCAAGCAGCTCCTGGAGCATTGACCTAGACCTGCCCAGACGACGGGTGTGCTCAGGAATGTGTAAACGAATCGGAGGCCTATAGTGCGAATCGGTCGCTCGATTGTCACGCCACTCGGCATTGTGCTGTTGTTCGCCACGCTGTTCGCCGCGTGTTCCAGCGACGACGGGGGCGAATCGATGGACGCCGGCGGAGGCGCGGCGCCAGCGGCCAGCTCCGGCGACGAGGGCGCTGGAGCGGTGCTCAAGCAGACATTCGACATGGGCATCGAGGTCACCAGCCCTGTCTTCAGCCGCATCAGGCGCATTCCCAAGACCTACGTCTGCCAGGGCGGCGCGCCAAAGCCCGGCCAGTCCTTCGAGCAGAACGCCGGCACGAAGTATTCGGACCGAAAGAACATATCACCGCCTCTTGAGTGGACCGGGATACCCGCGGGCACACAGAGCATCGCCATGCTCATGGACAGCGACCAGATCCCCGGCGACCGCTGGCTCCACTGGCTGATCTGGAACCTTCCGCCGGACACCGCCGGGCTGCCGGAGCGGGTCGCTACCACCACCGACCTGGCCGCCCTCGGCCCGGAGACGCGGCAGGGTATCAACGACAACAAGCTCATCGGATACTCCGGTCCTTGCCCGGTGCCGACCACGGTCCAGTACAGCCAGACCAAGGTCAAGATCGTCTTCGAGTACATGTTCAACGTCTACGCGCTGGACACGATACTCGACCTGCCGGGCGGCGCGACGAAGGACGAGTTCTTACAGGCCATCGACGGCCACATTCTGTCCGGCGGAGTCATAAAGGGCGAGTTCGTGGGTAGCAAGCAGATGAACTAGGCCCCCCGGCCCGTGCAGTGCCGGCCGCCAGGGAAAGTCGCATACTTGGCGCCGGTGAGCTCCGAGATGAATACGTAGACGAGAAGCTCTTCAAAATGGGACACGACACGATAGCAGCAATCTCCCGAATGACGATCGGAAAAGCAGCCCTCGCACCGTGCTTGCTGGCCCTGGCGCTGACGGCCTGTTCCAGCTCGACCGAAACGGACTCTTCGGGCGGTATCGGCTCTCAGCCGGGTTCAGCCACCTCGCAGGACGGCGGCGAGGCGGAGATCAAGAACCCCGGCTACATCATCCAGCAGCAGTTCCCGCTCGACATCGAGTTCACCAGCACCGTTTTCGACAGGATCCACCGCATGCCGATCGAGTACACCTGCACGGACAACGAGTACTACCCGGAGTCCGGCTTCGAATTCAGGTACGGCGAGGAGAAGTCGCCACCGCTTGCATGGACAGGCGCGCCGGAAGGGACCCAGAGCTTCGCCATAGTGATGGACGACCCCGACGTCGCTGCGAGAGACACGGTGGTCGGCGGCCGGTGGGTACACTGGGTGATCTGGAACATACCCGCCGACGTCACCGAGCTTCCCGAGCTGATCGCCACGACGACCGAGGTGCTGTCGATCGGACCCACCACCAGGCAGGGCACCAACGACTACAAGAGGATCGGCTGGAGCGGCCCGTGCCCCGGCGAAAACGTTGTGGCCATACAGGGCAGCGCCGGGAAAAACATCAAGACAGCCCACAAGTACACGTTCAAGGTGTACGCTCTGGACACTCAGCTTGACCTCCAGGGCGGTAGCTCCAAACAGGACCTGCTGAAGGCGATGGACGGCCATATCCTCGCCGCCGGCGAGCTGGTCGGAGAGTATATCAACAAGCTGTTCTTCAGGTGATGCGCCAGAAGCTTGACCACCGGGCGCTGACCCGTCAAACTCCTAGACCGAGACGGCAAAGATAGACCGGTCCTCTGGAGGCCACCTTGCTCGGCAACAGCCTCGTCCGAACCTTTCTCGGCGCAACCTCGGATACGCCGGGCCGTGTCCTCCCCTCAATGTCCAGGCGATCAGCAGTAATATGCAGCAGCTTCGGGGCTTGACGCGCCAGAAGCCGCACAAGTATTCGTTCACGATCTACGCGCTGGACGTCAAGCTCGACCTTGCGGCAGGTGCCAACAAGAACGAGTTGCTGGAGGCGATGGACGGGCACATCGTTGCGTCGGGCGAGCTGGCGGGCGAGTACGTCAACAAGATTCTGTACAAGTAGACGCCCGGTCCGGCGAGGCGGCGGCTGTGACGTCTGAAGCAGACGCCCGGGCCTGGACGGCTAGACCGAGGGCCCGAGGCGGCAGGCCACGCGGTTCAGGGAATGCAGCGGACCAGCTCAGTGCCCTCCCGGTCGGTGTGCACCTCGTAGCTCTGGCCCCGTGTCTCGAACTCCAACGAGAAGCCCGGCGTAACCACTTCGAGGTAGACCTGCCCCTCCACGGGGCATCCGAGGGAGGCGTCCGGCCAGTCGACCTGCCTCGCGTCGCTCAGAGTGAGCCCGATCTGGAGGATTCCCAGCTCCTGAGAGAGAAAAAGCCGGGCCTTCGTCTCCACGACGCAGGGGGGCTCGAAGGCCAAGGCCGACAGGGCCGACTCCTTGTCGGTCCCTCCGGCGGGAGCCGCTGCCGAAGCCACGACCGCCTGTCTTATGTTTTCGAACACCTTACCCAGGTCCTCGGCCGAGCCGATCAGCGTGGCGTTCTGGGCCAGGTATACCCGGTAGACCTCCAGCGAGCGCTGGAACGAGTAGAACTCCTGATCGCGCTCCAGGGCCTCGGCGAATATCGTGATCGCCTCGGACTCGCCGCAACCGCGAATAATGGCTGCGTTGCGCTCGGCCTCAGACTCGATCTCCACCACCGTCCTAGACGCCCCGGCGCGAGTCTTCAGGCCGGCCCTTTCGCCCTCGGCCCGCTCCTCATTGGCACGAATCGCCAGGTTTGAGCTCATCCGGTCGTAGACCTTGCTGGCCACTTCTATCGGGAAGTCGGCCCGCTTGATCCGAAGATCTTCCAGCTCGATCCCCAGCTCCTGAAGCTTGGGACTGACTGCCGTCTGGACCTGGTTCATGATGTTGCCGCGCTGCGTGGCGATGATCTGGGTCAATGTATGACTGCCGATCACTCGCCGAAGCTCGGAAGCGATGATGCCTATTGCCGTTGAGGCAGCCTGTTCCTCTGTCCTTACCGTCGTCCAGAACAGGAGCGGGTCCGTGATCCTCGCCCGGGCGTACACGTCGATCTTCAACCGCTCTTCGTCCTGGGTGAAGAGGTCACGCGGAGGCGCGTCGAAGACCAATAGCCTCTTCTCGAAGAAGGTCACCTTGTCCAGGAAGGGGACCTTGACTCTTAGTCCCGGCGTGGTGATCGAACCGCCGATGGGCTTGCCGAACCTGGTCTTGATGGCGAGCTGCGTCTCGTCCACCGCGTACAGGACCTTGAGGGTGCCGGACCCCGGCAGGAAGAACACCGCCCCGACGACGACCACGACGATCAAAACTATGGCCAGTGCTTTCATTCTGTCCTAAGAATCTCCCAGGGCTACGGTGAAGACTCGCTCGGCGACGTCGGTATCGGGAGGACCTGCCTGCCCTCGCCGCCTATTACCACGGTGGTATCGGAGCCGGGTTCGAGGATCACCTTCTTGATCGCCGGTAGCAGGTCCTCCATGGCGTCGAGGTACATCCGCTGTCGAGTCACCTCTCTGGACTTCTCGTACTCACTCAAGATCGCCTTGAACCGCTCGGCCTCGCCAGTCGCGCGGTTGATGAGCTGCGCCCGCTCGGCCTCGGCCTCCTGCACCATCCGCGCCGCCTGACCCTCCGCCTTGGGCACTACGTCCGCCTTGAAGGCCTCGGCCTCGTTCCGGATGCGCTCCTTGTCCTGGATCGCCCGGATCACCTCGTCGAAGGCCGGCTGGACCTGCTCGGGTGGCCTCACGAGCTGAAGCTTCACCTCCCTGACGTTGATCCCGGTCTGGTAGGCGTTTAGGATGTCCTGCAGAATATCGTGGGTCCTCTGCTGGAAGATCTCCTTCTGGCCGGTCAGGATGTCGGTGAATTTGCCCTCGCCGACGACCTGCCGGAGCGCAGTCTCGGTGGCGTCCTTTATGGTGATTCCCGCCGGGTCGACGACCCTGAACAGAAAGTCCCTGGCGTTCTTGATGTCGTACTGGACCAGGAGCTGGGCGTCGACGATGTTGATGTCGCCGGTGATCATGAGCGACTCTTCGGGCACGGGAGTATCACCCCGGAAGCCCAGCTCGAGTAGCTTGACCTCGGTCGTACGGACGATGGTCATCTTGCCGATGGGTGAGGGCCAGAACCAGTGAAGGCCCGGGCCCGTCTCGCCGTTGTACTCGCCGAAGATCCGAAGGATGGCGCGCTCGCCTCCCTCGCTGGACACCTGGTAGAAGCCGGTGCCGCCCCAGATCACAGCTATGACGCCGACCGCGCCTACGACTACTGTGAGGAGGCCGCCGCTACCGCCACCGACACGGAAGCGCCTGAAGACAGAGCGTATCCGCTCGACCACCTGCTCCAGGTTGACTTCCGGCTCGTCTTTTCTGTCCATATACCTCTCGCGATTACGCACGACATACTATCACACTAAGGTTAGCACACGACGACTGGAGCCTTGACCTCCAGGCGGCCTGCCGTGGCATCACCGACAGGCTCTTGCAGGCGCCGAAACGCGAGCTAGGCTACAGAGGCTTCGCCGCGCCAACGGCGGGCGTTTAGGGTGTGGGGTATGGGGTACAGAGTAGGGTACGGGGTACGGGGAGACGAGCGGTGGTCAGCCGCGGTTGCGGAAGATGGCGAGGAAGCGGTCCTCGTAGGCCTCAAAGGCGCCCCATCGGTCCAGCTCCCCCTTGAGGGTGTCAGCGTCGCCGCCGAGCTCGACGTCGCGGAACAGCCGTTCGATCTGCTCGACCGCCGCCCGCGGCAGCCCACCGAACTGCGGCTGCGGGTCCAGCATCCCCTGCGACTGGAACTCCTGCACGTTGCCGGCCAGTGACGACGACGTGAGCTCGTAGACGAACTTGAGCAGCGCCACGTCCCACAGCTCGTCGACCCCGACCATCACCACGGACAGGTCCTCTTGCTTGCGGTCAAGGTCGTCGCTTATCCGGTGCGCTATCTCCCTCGGCACACCGCCGACTATGTCCATTTTCCCCACCTCGTTCCTGTACTGGTACAGGATGCCAGGGCTGTGGGGCCCGGACCTGGCGGCCTCGTCGCGGAAGTACTCGTATGCCTCAGGGCTGAAGCCCTGCAGGCTCAGCGCGTAGGTGGGAGTGACGACGGCCGGGCGCTCGGCGATGACCCGCCCGCTTCGGATAACCCCCTCCTGCTTGCCCGAGTCCGCTTCCTGATATATCGGCTCCGTCACCACATAGTAGGCGATGTTGGTCGAGCCGAATGTCGCAAGCTTCTGCTTGGGGAAGCGGACCACCCACGTCTGCTCGACTGCCCTGCGCCACCGCTGCTCACTATCCATACTTCGATGCTAGGTAACCACCCGGCTTTCTGTCAAGTGAAAACGCAGACCCCGGCGCGCTATGACACCAGCCTCGCCAACGTCCCCTATCGACGGACTGAGCAGGTGATATAATGCCGTCGCCAGCGGACCGGGAGCCCCTCCGCCGGTGCCCCCGGTTCAGCTAGCGGCCCGTGCTGCGCGAGGAAGAGATGAACGTCGGAGTCTGCAAGCTGACTCTCCAACTGCCCGAGAACCATAGCCTCAAGGGCAAGCGACGAGTCATCAAGTCCCTCTGCTCGCGGGTACACAACAAGTTTAACGTGTCCATCTCGGAGGTCTGCGACAACGACTCCTGGCACACAGCGACGCTGGGAGTGGCGTTCGCGACCAACACCGGCCGCCACGCCGACGAGGTGATGGCCAGTGTGGTCGCCTTCATCGAGAGCAGTAGAGACGACTTCGTGCTGGTCGGCCACGAGCAAGAGACGATCTCAGGCTTCTAGCACCCGAGGTTTCACCGCGGAGATCGCAGAGCGCGCAGAGAGATTCTGATTTAAGAAGTTCTGCCTCTGCGATCTCCGCGAGATCGGCGGTAAACTTCTTAGCCATCCGAGGAGGCGAGCGTATGGCCGGACAGTTCGAGGGCAAGGTCGCACTAGTGACCGGAGGCAACTCCGGCATCGGCAAGGCCACAGCGCTCCAGTTCGCCCGCGAGGGCGCC
>CAZENU010000051.1:0-3610 GCA_964513735.1 uncultured Dehalococcoidia bacterium | reverse complement strand
GCGACGAGCGCCGGAAGGCGAGCAAGTCGTCGCGGAGATCCGCAACGCCGGCGGCGAAGCGGTCTTCATCCAGACCGACGTCTCGGAGCCGGACCAAGTCGAAGCGATGGTCGCCACAACGGTCTTGACCTACGGTGGTCTCGACTATGCCTTCAACAACGCCGGCATAGTCCTGGACGTCGGCCTTACCCACGAGCACACCGAGGAAGACTGGGACTCGACCATCGACATCAACATGAAGGGTCTCTGGCTCTGCATGAAGCACGAGATCCCGGAGATCATCAAACGCGGCGGCGGGGCGATAGTCAACGACTCCTCCGGGGCCGGTCTGCAGGGCGGCATAGGCCGGATGGCCTACCGCGTCAGCAAGGCTGGCGTCAACGTGATGACCCGGACCGCCGCGCTGGAGTACGGCAGGGATAACATCCGCATCAACGCAGTGCTGCCTGGCGCCATCCACACCTCCATCCTGGACCGGATGGAGGCCGATACCCCGGGAATATCCGAGGAGCTCCTCGGCCGGATGGTGGTGGGACGCATAGGCAAGCCCGAGGAGATCGCCGAGGCGGTAATCTGGCTCTGCTCGGACGCCGCGTCCTTCGTCAACGGCGTCATGCTGTCGCTGGACGGCGGAACGACGGCCGGACGCTTCTACATGGAATGAGTCGCCAACCAGACACGACTTCGGAGTCATCAGCATGGCAGGACAGTTCGACGGCAAGGTAGCCCTGGTCACCGGCGGCAACGCCGGCATCGGCAAGTCCGCGGCGATGCAGTTCGCCCGCGAGGGCGCCAGCGTGGTTATCGCGGCTAGGCGGGTCGACGCAGGCGAGGAGACCGTCGCCGAGATACGCGACGCCGGAGGCGAGGCCGCCTTCGTCAGGACCGACGTGTCCAAGATCGCCGACGTGCGGAACATGGTGAACACGGCCGTCGAGACCTACGGCAGGCTCGATTACGCCTTCAACAACGCCGGTATAGTGCTCGACCGGGGCCGGACCCACGAGCACACCGTGGAGGACTGGGACCAGACCATTGACATCAACCTCAAGGGCCTGTGGCTGTGCGTGAAGTACGAGGTCGAGGTGATGCTCGAGCAGGGCGGCGGCGCCATCGTCAACGACGCCTCGACCTCCGGGCTCCTAGGCGGCATGAACCGCATGGCGTACCGCGTCAGCAAGGCCGGCGTCAACATGATCACCAAGGTCGCCGCCATCGAGTACGCCAAGCAGGGGATCAGAGTCAACTGCGTCTGCCCCGGCACCATCCATACGGCCATCCTGGACCGGATGATCGCCGAGAGCCCGGGCCTGCTGGAGCGAGCCTCGGCTGCCGAGGAGATGGGCCGTGTAGGCCAGCCGGACGAGGTGGCGGAAGCCGTGATCTGGCTCTGCTCCGACACATCCTCCTTCGTCAACGGTCACATCATGCCCATCGACGGCGGCTTCATGGCCGGCCGACTGGGCCTTTAGGGGCAGGGTCTGGGGTAAAAGAACCCGGAGACAAGCCCGCCGTGGTGTCTCCCGATCCCTACTCTTGATCCACACGACAGTTTTTCGAGAGGAGTCCAGAGGGTTTTCCCCTCTGGCGGGGGGTTGGGGGTGTCCCCCAGACCTGTTCTTTTCCCCCTTCCTCGAACAGGAAGGGGGCTTGGGGGGATGGTCGAGAGGGCGCGGCAGCGGCCTGCTTGGGCCGAGTGGAAAGACTGTCGTGTACTCAGCCTTGATGAGAAAAGACTGAGGACAGTGCTCCGAGCCGGCGGAGTGACACAGAGAGGCATCCATTGACTGACTCCACCATCGACATCGGTTCCCGACTCGAGCTGTTTGTAGACGACTATCTGGTCGACACCCTGGCCGGGGCGACCCTCACCCTGCACAGGCCGTCCCCGCAAAATGCGCTGCTGAGGTTCGACAGGCCGTGGGAAGGCAATAGCTGTAACTACTTCTCGGTTTTCAAGGATGCAGGCACCTACCGTATGTACTATCGGGGCGCGCAGGTCGACTACACCCAGGGCAAGATGACTGTCCGGCACACAGCGGTCTGCTACGCCGAAAGCAGCGACGGCATCGACTGGGAGCGGCCGTCTCTCGGCCTCGTCGATTTCGAAGGGTCCAAGGACAACAACATCGTCTGGGACGGAGTGGGATCTTCTACGTTCACGGTCTTCCAGGACGCCAACCCGGACTGCGAGCCCGACGCAAGATACAAGGCGCTGGCGTCAGGCACGTCCAAGGACGGCAACCTCAAGGGGCTTCACGCCTTGAAGTCCCCCGACGGCGTTCGCTGGTCGATGATGACCGACGACGTGGTCATCACGGACGGCGCCTTCGATTC
Organism: uncultured Dehalococcoidia bacterium; assembly: GCA_964513735.1. Lineage (GTDB taxonomy): Bacteria > Chloroflexota > Dehalococcoidia > Lucifugimonadales > CAZENU01 > CAZENU01. The sequence continues at coordinate 1,273 of CAZENU010000051.1, read as the reverse complement.
GCAGAACCTGGCTTTCTGGGACACCGTCAGAGGCGAATACCGGGAGTACCACCGCGACTTTCGCCCCGGACGTGACGTCAGGGGCAACGCCAACGGCCGCGACATCAAGACCGCGACGACGAAAGACTTCCTGGAGTGGCCCGATCCGGTCTGGCTCAACTACTCGCCAGGGCGGGTCAGCGAGCTCTATACAAACCAGATTATCCCCTACTACCGCGCTCCGCATATCTTCCTCGGCTTCCCGACGCGATACGTCGACCGTGGCTGGAACGAGTCCGCCAAGAGACTACCTCAGGTCGAGTACCGCCGCCTGCGCGCCAGCAGCAACGAGCGCGAAGGCACCGCGATGACCGACGGGATGTTCATGTCCAGCCGAGACGGGCTGAGCTTCAACGTCTGGCCCGAGTCGTTCATCCGCCCGGGTCTGAGGGATACGGGCGGGTGGTTCTACGGCGACAACTACCAGAGCTGGGGCCTGATCGAGACCGCGGCCCACCTCGAGGGCGCACCTCACGAGCTGTCGGTATATGTGACCGAAGCCCACGAGCAAATGGAGCTCACCGAGCGGCTGCGACGCCACACGCTGCGCGTCGACGGCTTCGTATCGGTCAACGCAAGACTGAGCGGCGGAGAGCTCCTGACACACCCGCTAGTGTTCCAGGGCGGCCGGCTCGTCCTGAACTTCTCCTCGTCCATCGCCGGAGACATCCGCGTCGAGCTCCAGGATTCCAACGGCCATGCCCTAGACGGCTTCGGTATGGATGACTGCGACGAGATATACGGTGACGACCTCGAGCGCACCGTGTCTTGGACCGGCGCCACCGACGTCAGTAGCCTCGCCGGCCAACCCGTCCGCCTCCGATTCGCCATCCGCGACGCCGATCTCTATTCGCTACAGTTCAAATAGAGCCCGACACGAGCGAGGCCGTCTGAGCTACGAACCTGGACGCATCGGCGCGCGGTTTGTTGGCCCTGAGGGCCTGTGCTATGCTGGCCGTGGTCGGGGTGTGGCGCAGCTTGGTAGCGCACCTGCATGGGGTGCAGGGGGTCGCTGGTTCGAATCCAGTCACCCCGACCAGATACGCACTAGATAGAGTTGCTATGCGAGCTGTCCGACCCCGAATTGGCGCTTTGACAGCAACGTTGACAGCAACCGGGCTCTGAATAGGCCACTCCCTTCTTGGGGGTGGCCTTCTTCTTTGCACGTGAGCGCCCTGACTGGAGCAACGAGAGGGTCGCGGCACCGCGCTGCTAGTGCAGAAGTGGCACGCAC
>CAZENU010000050.1:0-16790 GCA_964513735.1 uncultured Dehalococcoidia bacterium | reverse complement strand
ACTCGGAGCAATTTCGCGGTCACCGGTGCGAAGGGGCCGGGGGGGGGGAGAGATCGGCCCATCTGCAAAAGTGGGGAGGATTATCCTTCCAGAGCGGCGAACCGATCGTCGTTCCGCTTCCCCGGATGCCAGTCAAGACAAGCGCGACCTACGGCTACTTGTAGATCCGCTTGTTAACGTACTCGCCCTTGAGCTCGCCGCCGGCGAGTACATGGCCGTCCAGCGCCTCCAGCAACTCGTTCTTGGTGGCACCGCCCGCAACGTCCAGGACAGTATCGAGGGCGAATATCCTGAAGCGGTAGCCGTGGGGCTTCTGAGTCGGCGCCGAGCTTCCCCCACGCTGTATCGAAGTTATGTTGGGCGGCGGGCACGGCCCAGCCCACCCGACCGTCTTGAGGTCGTTGGCACCTTGCCTGGTCTGGGGACCCAGAGAGGCCAACTCGGTCGTGGTCGCCATGTCCTCGTCGAGCTCGGTCACGTCCGCCGGGATGTTCCAGATTACCCAGTGGACCCGGGGAGCGGTGATACCCTTTTCGAATGTCATGGCGTCGGGGTCGTCGACCACCATCGCGAAGCTCTCGGTGCTGTCGGGAGCGCCCACCCAGGCCATCGGCGGCGACCTGTCTTCGCCATACCGTTCGACCCCGGACTCCGGGTAGTAGTAGTTGGCACTGCAGGTATACTCGATGGGAATGCGCCGAATCCTGTTGAACACGGCACTGGTCAGGTCCATGCCCAGGGGAAACTCTTGTTTGAGCACGTACTCCGGCGGCTTCTCCACGTAACCAGTACTGTTGTTCGCCGCGGCAGGGGCTTCACCCGCTGCGCCTTCGCCTCCTTCATCGGAGCTGGAGCAGCCAGCGGCAAATGAGAGCAGCACCACCGCGACCAGGATGCTCAGGGACCCAGACGACTTCAGCATCGCTTCACCTCCCTCGGGCGGTTCGCCCGACTCAGCCGGCGTCTGGCGGCGCACCGGAACCCCATGTTGCCGGTGGAGCTGTCCGGCGTGGACGACGTTCTGGCGGCGACCCGATACCGGTTGCAGTAGGAGGAGTGGCACAGGTAGGAGCCGCCTCTCGTGACCTTGGAGTCGCCGGAGGGCGGCCCCGCAGGGTTCACCGCGCGGGCCCGATCGTGATGGCTGCTGAACCAGTCGCTACACCACTCCCAGACGTTGCCGGATGTGTTGTAGAGCCCGTAGGCGTTGGGCTCAAACGCGCCCACGGGGGCGGTCCCGTGGAAGCCGTCCTTGCCGCTGTTGACGTCGGGAAACTTTCCCTGCCAGATATTGCACCTGTACCGGCCGCCCGGCGTCAGCGTATCGCCCCAGGGGTACCGCTTTTGTCGGATGCCACCGCGGGCGGCAAGCTCCCACTCGGCCTCGGTGGACAGCCGCTTGCCGGCCCACGCCGCATAGGCGGACGCGTCGTTCAAGGAGACGTGGACTACGGGGTGGTCCATGCGTTCTTCGACGGAGGAACCGGGGCCATCGGGGCGGTGACAGGCGGCGCCATCCACCCGCCACCACCACGGTGCCTCCGCGACTGCCTGGTCTACGTCGCGGGCCACTTCATCGGTGACGAAGTGGTGGAAGACGAAGGACCAGCCGAACTTCTCTGCCTCGGTCTCGTAGCCGGTGGCATCGACGAATCGGCGAAAGTCGGCGTTGGTCACGGTCGTGACGTCGATATAGAAGTCGTCGACCTCTACCCCGCGCACCGGGCCCTCGCCGTCGCCGCAGACCTGGTCGCGGTCCCCGGTGCCCATCTGGAACTCGCCGCCCAGCCGCACCATGCCTTCCCGCGAGCCATTGGCGGCCGCGTCGAAGCCCGCCGCGGTGGGGACCGTCAGAGTCGAATCGCGTCCGCTGCTGGGGGCGCAGCAGGCGCCGCCGCTGTGGTCCATTTCCCTACCTCACCGTACCCAGACTACTCTACGACCTCGAGCTGATAGTCGTGGCCGGCGGTGATATAGGGGATCCCCCGCCAGACCTGGATGACACCCGAGGCGCACACGTTCTTTCCGAGGTAGAAGGTCTCCGGGTTGGCGGGCCAGTCCCCAACCCTGTACTGGAAGGCGCTGCGTACCAGGGCGAAGAACAGCACGTCGGGGTGGGTGCTGTCGAAGTTCAGTAGGAAGGGCACCTCCTTGATCTCCGGCTCTTCCCGAATCTCCTCGACCCTGCCGCAGACCTTGGTGTTCTTCCCGACGTTTTCACCCGCTTCGGCCGGGGTGATCGAGTCGCCCTTGTCGTCGGCCTTGACGCTGACCGGGTTGGGTATCTGGGCCTGCCTGGTGGCCACCGCCAGGCTCGCAGCCAGCGTGGGCGTCGCCGGCGCAGGCGCCCCGCCGAACGTGGCGCGCGGGTCGGCCTGGGCGGCCGGCGCCACGGCGTCGTCCTCGTCCGAAGTGCCGCAGGCCACCGCGGCGAGCATGGCGACCACCAGCAGGGCTAACGCGGTATTGGCTCGTGATGTGAACATGTTACGCCTCCAGGCTGTCGCTCACGATTCGGGCGAACTCGGCGAGATGCTCTTGCTCTGCGTGGCGGGATGGAGCTTGACGGGAATGGGCACTATCCCGAAGCTGATCGCGCCCTTCCAGATAGACCGCGGCATGTTGACCCTCCTTGAGCCAGCCTCCAGAGACCCGAGCTGCGCGCCTTCATGTCCGGGGGTACTCCTTCACCCCTCGGGCGAAACGCGACGTCAGGCCGGCTGAGAGGGCGCCATTATAGCCGCTCCCCTATTGCCGCGCCAGCGAATCTACGACGTTGTTTCGACCGGTGGCACGGCATGCAGGTCTAGCCCACGGGCAGCTCGACAGGTCACCCGTGCGCATCCTCCGTCCGGCATTCGGCAGGCGCCTTGGCGCCAGTCAGCGACACAGAGGTCGCGTACTTGAGCCTGCCCTGGTTGGTGAACTCGCCGTACTCGACCCGGCAACCATCTACGGGCACCCAAGAGACCAGCAACCGGGCCGACACCCGGTCTACCTTACCCCGAACCCCAAAACCCTGGACCCCTTCTTCCTATCTGAATCGATAGCCACGCTGGGCGGCGAAGGCTAGGTCGTGGTCGTAGGCGGGCGTCCACTCGCGGTCCTGGAGGCCGACGAGCTTGCCGCCATCGAGCCAGTCGAGGTCGCTGCCGTACAAGTTCTCCAGCAGCAGGCCGATCAGGCGCTCTCTGACGCCCGCGTAGGACCCGTCCCGCGCGACGTCGCGCATCTCGTCAGGGTCGTGCTCCAGGTCGAAGAGCTGCGTGCGGTTGCCGACGGCGTAGTAGATCAGCTTGTGCCGCCCGTCGTGGACCATGCGAGTGGCGTACTCGTCCTCGTAGAACTGGCCGTACAGGTACTCGCGCCTCGGCCCGTCTACCATGGAGACCCCCTCGACCGAATCTGGGACCGATATTCCACACAGGTCCAGGAGCGTCGCCATTACGTCGGCTTGGGCGACCAGCCGGTCGTCCCGCCGCGCGAAGCCGACCCGGTCCGTAAGCGCGGCGGAGCCGCTCAGCAGTATGGGTATCTTGGCTGAGCCCTCGTAGTAGAGCATCTTGTTCCAGAGCCTGTGGTTGCCCTCCATGTCGCCGTGGTCAGCGGTAAACATAATGATGGTGTCGTCGGCGAGCCCCTGCTCGCGCAGTGTGCCTATGACGGCCCGTATCTGGTGATCGACGTGAGTGGCGAGCGCATAGAAGGCGCGCCTGGTGCGAAGGGTGTCGGTGTCGGAGTCGGCGATGCCTCGATGCCGGGAGGGCCTGGCCTTGAGGGCGAACGGCAGGCCGTCGAAGTCGCCGGCCCAATCGCCCACGAACGGCAACGGCACGTCGATGTCCCGGTAGATGTTCATGTAGCCCTCCAGCGGGATGAGCGGAGGGTGTGGTGCCGTGAAGGACATGTACCAAAAAGCGGGTCGCGTCGGGTCGCGCCGGGCTATGAACCTGCTCATCTCCCTCGCGGTCCAATTGGTCGGATGCACGTGCTCTGGCAGGTGGAAAGGACGGTAGTCCCAGTAGTTGTGGAGGCCCGATGCCTGCTCCAGACCCGGATATCCTTGGTCGGACACGAACATCTCGTAGTCGTCGGGGCCGTAGCGGTGGGAGGTCAGCCGCCCCTCCTCGTTGATCAGGACGTCGTCGAACCCGATCCGATTTCGGGGCGGGTCGATGTGCAGTTTGCCGACTCCGTAAGCCTGGTACCCGGCGTCGCGGAAGGTCTGGGCTATCGTAGGCAGGTCCGGCATCGGTGAGCTGCCCTGGACACGGTCGCCGTGGGTTTTCGAGAACACACCGGTCATTAGCTCCCGACGAGCAGGGACGCACATCGGGGTCGTGGTATAGGCGTTGGTGTAGGCAACGCCGTTGGCCATCAGCTGATCGAGGGTCGGCGTGAGCACCGAGTGGTGCCCCAGGCCGCTGAACATGCGGCCGGGCCAGTGGTCTGTACAGATGAGCAGGACGTTGGGTCTTGAGGGCATTGGGGAAGGGTACAGGAAATAGGGTCGAGGGTATGGGGCCTAGGTGAGGCCGGGCCAACCGTCGTCGAGTTGGTCGAAGCGGCGTTGCAACTCGTGGACTGTCTCTGACGGTATGGGCAGCCTGTGGGCGAGCATCTCTATGTTACCGCGGACGTGGTCCTGGTTATGGGTGCCAACGATGATCGTGTCCACTTCGGGATGGGCGAGCACGAAGCCGAATGCGGTAAGGAACGGATCGTCGGGTTCGCCGGGGACCTCCCCCATCGCCTCCATTAGCCGTGTGCGGCGCCAGTACTCACTGGCATAGTGATAGGGGGTATTGTCGCGCCGCCAGACGGCGTTGGCGACCGGGCGCTTGACGATGATCCCCATACCCTTCGCCCCCGCGGCGGCCAAGACTCCCCTGGACCTGGCTTGCTGGTCGGCCAGGCTCAGACTGATCTGCAGGGTGTCGAAGTGTCCGCTCTGAACGGCCCACATGGCCGCCTCGTTGTCTCCACTGTAGCCCACGAACCGGGTCTTGCCCTGTTCCTGGACGCGCGTCACGGCCTCGATGACGTCGCCGCGCTGGAGCTCCGCCAGGCCGCACGAGTGGATCTGCAGGATGTCTACACGGTCGGTCCGCAGCGCGCGCAGGCTGCGGTCGACGCTGGCCGTGATCGTCTCGGGCGTCCAGTCGTCGCCGGTCTCCAGTCCGACGAGGTGCCCGCACTTGGTGGCCAGGACGTACTCGTCTCGGCGATGAGAGACGGTCTCGCCGATCAAGTCCTCGTTCTTCGGATAGCAGGCAGCGGTGTCCAAGAGGTTGATTCCCTGGTCCAAAGCGGCGTTGAGCACTGAGCCCACGGTAGCCGCCGTGTTCAGGTCGTCATGCCTGTGAAACTCGGCGCCGCCCATCCCGAGGCGGCTTACTCTGAGACCGGTCTCGCCAAGGTCTACCATTTCCATTGTCTTGAGTCCTTAGTCTACTGTCCGTCGAACGGCCTTACGTTGCGGTGAAGCTGAACGGAGCATGTCCGCCGATTCCCAGTGCGCTTGTTCTGCGCGAGCCGAGCTTCGCCGACGCTGCGACGGCGTCATTATCGCACGTGCTCGGTGGGCCTCGGCCTAGTATCGGGACGCGCTCCAGGAAGACAGCTCGGTGCGCAGCTCGGAGTCCATCCCCATCGCCCTGGCCTCGAGGGCATTGTCGATCTGCCCCGTATTCCGTGCCCCGACCAGCACCGTGGAGATGGCCGGGTGGGTCATCACCCACGCCATCGCGAGCCTGACCTGTGGCACGCCGAGTTCCGCGGCCCTGGCGGCCAGCGTCTCCACTAGCCTGAAGTTGTGCTCGGTGAAATAGATATCCGCGTGGGCCGGCATGATGTGGTACCGCGAGCCCTTTGGAAAGTCGCGGTCGGGGGTGTACTTTCCGGTGAGGAAACCGGCGCCCAGCGGGCTGAAGGACGTCACGCCGATGCCCTCGGCCTCGCACAGCGGCAGCGTCTCGCGGTCGCTGTCGGGCCAGACCAGACTGTAGGGCGTCTGGAGCACGCCGTACCTGCGATGACCGCCGGCGTCGCTGGCCTCCAACGTCTCGCTAATCTGGGCAGCTGAGTGGTTGGAGCAGCCGATGACGCCGGCACGGCCGGCGTCGGCCTCGGCCGACAGCGCTGCCACCGTCTCGGAAACAGGGACGTCAGGGTCGGGGGCGTGGAGGAGGTAGATGTCGACTCGATCGGTGTCCAGACGCTCCAGACTCCCCGAAAGTGCCCTCGACACGTTCTCGGCGCCGGCGCCGGTGGCGAACTTGGTCAGGACCGTAATCTGATCGCGGCAGTTGTTCTTGCGCATCCACCTGCCGATGATACGCTCTGACGAGCCCTTTTCAAGGGTCGTTTCACGGACGTCGTCGGTGCCGTAGAGGTTCTTGCGAGTCTCGTAGGACTCACCGCCACCGTAGACGTCGCCTGTGTCGAACAGCGTGATGCCGTGCTCCACTGCGTAGTCCATCAGCCGGTAGGAGGACTCTTCGTCGATCTCGCGGCCCCAGTTGCCGCATCCGAGGCCTATCTCGCTTACGTCGAAACCGGTGCGACCCAACGGCCTTAACTGTACCGACCCGTCGCTCATCGCCGAACCCCCTTGAGCTTTCTTACGCTGTCTAGACGCCGCTCGGCCATCAGGTCAGCTGCGAGGTACGTTGGGATGCCGTCCTCGCGCGCCGTGCTTATCACCCGCCCCACCGTGTCGTAGATGCGCTCGGTCAGCTCTCTGGCGCGCTCCGGCCGATAGACACCGTCGAGCTCGGAGGCGACGTTGATGATCCCGCCTGCATTGATGACGTAGTCGGGCGCGTACAGGATTCCGCGCTCGTGAAGCTGGTCGCCGTGGCTGTTCTCGAGAAGCTGGTTGTTCGCCCCGCCAGCCACGATGGCACATCGGAGCCTCGGGACGGTATCGTCGTTGAGGACACCGCCAAGGGCGCATGGCGCGAATATGTCGCACTCGGCGTCGTAGACGTCGCCCGGGGCGACCAGCGTAGCGCCCATAGAGACAGCCCGCTCCCTGGAGCCTTCGTAGACGTCGGTGACCACCAGCCTGGCGCCCTCCTCGATGAGGTGCCCGGCCGTATGCGAGCCAACGTTGCCGAAGCCCTGGATAACCACTACTTTGCCCTCGAGGCTGTCCGAGCCCCAGACCGCCCTGGCGCAGGCTTTCATCCCGAGGTAGATGCCCAGACCGGTCTGGGCAGAGGTATCGCCGCTACCTCCCATCCACAAGGGCAGCCCCCGGACATGCTCGGTCTCGTCGGCGATGAACTCCAAGTCGTGGGGCGTCATGCCCACGTCCTCGGTCGTAAGGTACCTGCCGCCCAGGGTGTCGACATAGCGGCCGAAGGCGCGCAACAGGGCCTCGTTCTTGTCCTTGCGTGAGTCGGCGACGATCACGGCCTTGCCGCCGCCGAGCGGAAGCCCGGCGGCGGCGGACTTGTAGGTCATCGCCCGGGACAGGCGAAGCACGTCTAGCACTGCCTCGCCCTCGGTGGCGAAGGGCCAGACGCGAACGCCGCCGCAGGCAGGCCCGAGCGTCGTGTCGTGGATGGCGATAAACGCGTTGAGTCCGGCGGACGGCTCGTGGCAGGCGACCAGCTGCTCGTGGCCGTTTGCACGCATGTACTCCAGTATCTCCAAGCGGGCCTCCAGAGGTGTGTCGAAATGCGTCTGGAGCTTAACATATCAGATGGCCTGCCCCCAACGCCGTGGAGGCGAAGAACACCCTCAACTCGATCGTCCACCATCAGTGAGCTAAGACGGGTTTGACGACGGGTGGGTTTGAGTGGATCATTCGAGGGTGATGACCGAAGGACATTGTGAGGCTGATCGTTTCCCGGCGACGAGTCGAGGACGAGGGGCCGCAGAAGTCGCGGCTTCTGGCACTCCTGGTCCGGTTCGCCATCAACGCCGCCGCGTTGTGGGTTGCCGCGTTGGTCATTTCCCGGATAGAGATCAGCGGCGCGGGGTCGCTGGTCGGCACCGCGCTCATATTCGGAATGGTCAACGCTCTCATCAAACCTGTCTCGCACGTCCTAGGCTGCCCGCTGACCTGCCTGACTCTGGGCCTGTTCGCACTGGTGATCAACGCCGCGATGTTTGCGCTAACGGCCTGGATCGCCGACGGGGTCGGGCTCGACGTCAGCATAGACGGTTTCTGAGCAGCTATACTGGGCGCACTGCTGATCAGTGTGGTGAGCTGGGCGTTGAACCTTTTCGTCGGCCGGCCGATCAGGGGTGTCCTCAGAGGTTAAGACCGTGATAAATAACCGCAGAGACCGCGGAGGTCGCCGAGAAATCAACTTTGAAAAACCCCTACCTCTGCGTTCTCGGCGTGCTCTGCGGTAAGTTCCGTTGGACACTCTAAGTCTTCAACTACCCATGCCCATCTGCCGGACCGCCAAACGCTGATGCCAGCTCGACGGTCGGCCAACGCCCATGCCGGGTCTGCCGGTAAACTGATCCTGACCACACAGCCCGGGTGGGCGTTCGCAACGCTGGCCGAGCTCAGGTCCCTCGGCATCGGCGAGTACGTGGAGCTACACCACCGCGACTCGACGCTGGTGGTCTCGGACACCCCAGTGCTGCGGTCAGGACTGACGACTCCGGCCGAGGTGTTCGGGGCTATCGCCACGGCTGGGGCTTCGCGTCGGCACGACGCCACTGAAACGCTGAGTGCCGGTCTCCGTGTTGCGGCCGTCAAACGGCAGGTCCTGGGCTGGCTGCCGGCCACTCGTAGCAGAGGACTGCGGCGCTTCTCCGTCACAGCCGAGGTCTACGGCCCGACAGGAGTACACCGCAAAGAGCTATCCGACGCAGTCGCCGATGTGGTGCAGCAGGCCCTCCCGCGCTGGAAGCGAACGCCGGCCGAGGGCCTCCGCATCCTGCTCAAGGGCGACGCCCAGGCCGCAGTCCTAGGTGTGCAGCTCTCGACGACGCTCGCTCTCGGCGACGCCCGCGAGCCCGTGGACAGCCTCCACGACTCCCTGCCCGGCGCCCTTCGCCAACATCTGGCGTGCGGACTACTGACGCTGGCAGGCGCTGGATCCGGCACTACCGTGTTCGACCCTTTCATGGGCACGGCCACCATCCTCGCAATGGCACAGCAGAGATTCGGTGTCGCCTCGGGTATCGGGCTGGAGATCTCGCCCCAGGCCTTCCGGCTCGCGACGCGAAGACTGGCCGACGACCGCCACACCCTCGTCAGCGCCTCATTCGACGACTTCGACCCGAACTCGCTTCCCGCAAGAAGCCTGCTGGTGTCGAACGTGCCGTTCGGAGTGCGGTTCGAGCAGCCGCCCACCGACAGGTTAGGGCGATTCCTGGACGCCTGCCTCCAAGGGGGCACGAGGCTCACGCTGTTGATGTCCCGCGATCAGGCGAAGGCGATCGGGCCCGCACTGGGGCTTCGGGTAAAGAACGTGCTGGTGCTGGGCCAGCCGGCCAGCATCGTCTACCACGCGGCGTCCACGGTCTGAGACGACGAGCCGGTCCACGCGGTGCCCCCGGCCCCGAAACAACATCGGCTGGAGTCGATGTTTCCTGGTACACTGGAGTCGATCCGTGGCCTCGGACCGGTCGGGGCGCAGAGGGAGGACGGCATGGACGGGACTATCCTCGTTGGAACGGCCGACGGGCTTCACCGCCTCGGAGCCGGGTCCGGCGTCGAGTTGGCTGGACGAGAGGTCAAATCTCTGGCCAGGTCCGCCCTCGACTGGTGGGCCGTGATCGACGATGCGGAGGTGTGGCGTTCCTCTCGCGGTGAAGACTGGGAACGTCTCGCTGTCGTCGAGGGTCTGACGGCCAACTGCGTGCTGCCAGTCTCCGGTGGCGCGTTCATAGGCACCTCCGAGGCGCATCTGTTCTCGCTGCAAGAGGACCGGCTCCAACGCGTGGAGGCCTTCGAAGAGGTGGCTGGACGCTCGGACTGGGGCACACCCTGGGGAGGCCCTCCAGACGTTCGGTCCATGTCTGCCGGAGAGGCCGGCACGACGTTCGTAAACGTCCACGTCGGGGGAATATCCCGGTCCGACAATCGAGGCAGGTCATGGGAGCCCACCATCGAAATCGACTCTGACGTCCATCAGGTGCTCTTCGACCGCGGCTCAGGCCTGCTCCTTGCCGCCTGTGCTCGAGGCCTGGCTGACAGCGGCGACGGCGGCGATTCGTGGGTCTTCGATAGCGATGGGCTCCATGGCCCCTATCTTCGCGCCATCGCAGTGACCGACGAGACGGTGCTCGTGTCCGCGTCCACCGGCCCGAACACCGATCAGGCTGCCGTATACAGGCGTCCGGTTGTGGGTGACCAGTCCTTCATGAAGTGCGACGAAGGACTGCCTGACTGGTTCGACGACAATATCGACACGGCGTGTCTGGCGGCCAGGGGCCACGAGGCCGCTTTCGGGACTCCGGACGGCCGCGTCTTCGCGTCGATTGACGAGGGCGAGACCTGGACTGCTGTGGCCGAAGGACTTCCGCAGATCAGGTGTCTGGCCCTCGGCTGACCAGTTGGCGTACGACACGTAATCGTGGGCGCCGGCTCGGCGGGCGCTATACTCGCCGCGCGGCTGACCGAGGACCCGGGGCGTAGTGTCGTCCTCATCGAAGCCGGTCCCGACCATCCCGACCACGACGACATCCCCAACGGCCTCAAGTACGGTTACGGCCCCAACCGGGACCTGCGCGGCGTCTGGCCTCCCGACCACACCTGGTACTTCGTCGCGCGTCGCGGCCCGGAGCAACGCCCCATGCTGGTGCCACGAGGCAAGGTGACCGGCGGGTCTTCGGCGGTCAACGCCCAGATCTTCCTCCGGGGCCTACCCGACGACTACGACAGATGGGCCGCTCTGGGTAACGACAAGTGGAGCTTCAAGGATCTGCTGCCCTACTTCCGCCGGATCGAGACCGACACCGACTTCGGCGGCGACTTCCACGGCAGCGACGGTCCGATCGTGGCGCGCCGTTTCAAGGACGAAGAGCTGAACCACGACCAGCGGGCCTTCTACGAGGCCGCCCGAGCGGCGGGCTACTCCGACTGTCCCGTCCACAACGATCCAAGCTCCACCGGAGTGGGCCCGACCCCCTTGAACAACCGGGGCGGCGTGCGAGTCAGCACCGCCATGACCTACCTGGGCCACGCCAGGGAACGCCCGAACCTTACGATAATGCCCGACAGCCTGGCTCACCGGGTAGTTTTCGAAGGCCGCCGCGCGGTCGGGACCGTCGTGGAGACCGAGGGCCGGACGCAGACCGTGCTCGGGCACGAGATCGTGCTGTCGAGTGGCGCGATAGGCTCGCCCCACCTGCTCCTGCTATCGGGCGTGGGACCCGCCGACCACCTGCGCCATACCGGAGTCCAGGTCCTCCACGACCTGCCCGGCGTGGGGAAGAACCTGAGGGACACCTTCAAGTTCAGCTGTACTGGCAGACACGGAACGACTTCCAACAGGACGAGCTTGCACCACCGTTACAGATCACGCTGAGGTACACGGCGGCCGGCTCTCCCCTCGAGAACGACATGTTGCTACACCCGCGGTCACACACCCCTATATGGACATCCAGCGACCCGCTACTCGACCTGCGGCGCGCCGATCCGCCCATCGGCTTCGGTATCGTAGACTGCCTCAACCTGGCGGCAGGCTCCGGCGAGCTGTCGCTGAGGGACGCAGACCCGCACGTTCAGCCATTCATCGACTACAACTACCTCCAGGAGAGGTCCGACATAGACCGGCTGAGGGAGGGAGTCCAGATCAGCCTAGCGCTGACGGAGCATCCGGCGTTCGAAGGCATCGTCGCCGAGCGAGTGTCGCCGTCCGACGCCGACCTGCGGTCCGACGGGAGCCTGGAAGACTTGTACCTAATCCCCCATGGGATTCCTAGTCGTTAGATTCCACCCCGCATAATCCTGCCTCTGGGGGCAGTATATTCCGGAGCGTAAGGGTGGTTAAGGTTAAGGATGTCTAGGTGAGGCTAAATGGTGGATAGGAATCAGTCCATCCGTTCATCCAGGCTGTGGTTCGGAGACTCCACCTCTGCACACCCACTCCAAAATTGAACAGACCCCTCGGATAGCGTCCTGTTATGAGAACTGCCCAGTAGCCAATGTAAACCACTATGCCCTGTGCCATGCCGAGCAGAATGAGGATAATAATGTGTGGAATCAGAAGAATCCACTTAACGAAAAACACCGCTCCAAGAAGCGCAAGGAGCCGTGAACAGCGTTCGGGATATTCCACCTGCAAGACGGCGGGATATCTTTCACTATCAGCTTCTATAGTCATGACTCACCCTTCTAATTAGGATTGGTACGCCTCTGGGGGCAGTATACACCTACATGTCACGGAAGAACCGGCTAGGGCTTAGGCGGGGCTAGCAGGTGGATAGCGTGGATGATGCGGGAGGTCAAGACCAGTCACCACGTCTCGGCCACCTGCAAGATGGGACCCGCCTTCGACCCGACGGCGGTGGTGGACCAGTACGGGCGAGTCCACGGCCTCGATGGGCTACGGGTGGTGGACGCGTCGATTATGCCGGACTGCATCAGGGCCAACACCAACGTCACGTCGCTGGCCATTGGCGAGCGCGTGGCGGACTTCATGCGGTAAGCCCGTCGCTACTCGGGGCAGATACACGGGTCTGCCTCTACCGGCACCACAGTCCCTAACTCCAGACCCGAGACTCTACACCCCAGGCTGTGATATATTTGGCCCCGATCGCAAGTGAGGTCTGACGGAGAATTAAGGCATGGCACGAACTGACCTGGCGCTCGCTGCCCATCTGATGCGGCGCGCCGGGTTCGGCGCCTCCCACGCCGAACTGGAGGAGCTGGCCGAAAAGGACTACGCCGAGCTGGTCGAAGACCTGCTCCATCCGGAGCGGTTTCCAGAGGTGGACGAAAACGTCCTCCGGAGATACAACGACGGCGAGGCAATAGACGTCTGGGCCAGCCGCTGGATATTCCGCATGATCAACAGCCAGCGCCAGCTCCAAGAGAAGATGGCGCTCTTCTGGCACCAGGTATTCGCCACCGCCTGGTACAAGGGCGAGCACACTCTGTCGATGTTCCAGCAGATCGACATGCTCCGCCGGCTGGGACTGTCCAACATCCGGACGATCCTCATCGAGATCTCCAAGAACCCGGCGATGATCTTCTGGCTGGACAACAACGAAAACCATAAGGACGAGCCCAACGAGAACTACGGCCGCGAGCTGCTGGAGCTGTTCTCGATGGGCGTAGACAACTACACCGAGGACGACGTCAAGCAGGCGGCCCGGGCCTTCACAGGCTGGAACTTCGAGCAGCCCATCCCGCTCTACCCCCACGGCCACTACACCCCCCAATTCGTATACCGCGAGGACGACCACGACGACAGCGTCAAGACATTCCTGGACGAGACTGGCCGGCTCAACGGCGAGGACATCGTCGACATCATCGTCAAGCAGCCCGCCGCCGCCAAGTTTGTCATACGGCACATGTACAACTTCTTCGTGGCGGACGAGCCGCAGGTGCCGGCCTGGAACACGGTGCCGCCCCGGGACCCTGAGGCCATCGAAACCCTCGTCGAGGCCTACTTCGAGTCAGGCGGCGAGATGCGGTCGGTGCTGAGGGTACTGTTCAACTCCGACTTCTTCAAGAACGCCCGCCAGATGCGGGTCAAGTCTCCGGTGGAACTGGTGGCGAGCACGGTCAAGCTGGCTGGCACCCACCGCTTCCCCGATTCCACTCTCACGTCGCTGGCGGCGGCAAGCGCGCTCATGGGCCAGCACCTGCTCAACCCGCCTACGGTTGAAGGCTGGCACACAGGCAAAGAGTGGATCGACGGGGGCACCTTGAACGACAGGGTCAATTTCGCGGTCGACCATCTCGCGGACCTGGACAAGCCTGGGGTGCAGGCCGTCGTCGCCAGGCTGGGCTCCAACGGCGACACCGTAACCCCGGCCGAGTTCGTGGACCGGGTCCTCGACCTGGCCGGCCCCATCGAAGCCGGCGACGAGACCCGCGACGGCCTGATTGAGTACGCCGAGTCAGGCGGGGACCTCGCCTTTCGCACCGAGGACGAGCGCGCGGCAAGCTCTGCCCGAGTCGGGCGGATGCTGCAGCTCGTCGTCGCCTCGCGTGAGTACCAGTTCGCGTAGGAGGCTGAGGCGTCAACCCTCATCCCTCGTAAGGCTCAGGACAGGCTTCCAGTTTTCGTCGGCACATTGAACCATGTCGGAGGTACATAGATGGCTGGTAACGGCAACCCTTCGGTACTGGTAGTCGTACAGCTCTCAGGCGGCAACGACTTCATGAACACGCTGGTCCCCTACACCAACCCGGTCTACTACGACAGCCGGACCAATGTGGTCATCCCCCAAGACCAGGTGCTGCCCATCGACGACACTGTGGGCTTCCACCCGAGCTGCGGGCCGCTGAAGGAGATGTACGACCGGGGGGACGTGGCCGTGGTGCAGGGCATCGGCTACCCGAACTCCAGCCGATCCCATTTTAGGGCGATGGACATCTGGCACACCTGCAAGCCGGTCGAAGTCGGCACGGAGGGCTGGCTTGGCAGGACGATACGTGAGATCGACCCGGCCAAGGAGAACGTGCTCACCGGCGTCAATTTCGGCAAAGGACTGCCACGGGCCATGGCGGCGCCGGGCGTCCCGGTGAGCTCCGTCGGCGATCTCGACAACTATGGACTCATGACTGGCATCGGCCAGGCTGACCAGCGGACCCAGGCACTGGACATATTCAAGCGCATGTACGCCTCGGCCGTCGGCTCCGGACCCGTGATGGAGTACCTTGCCCAGACCGGGTCCGACGTGCTGAAGGGCGCCGACGTGCTAAGGCAGGCACCGCTGAAGTATTCGTCCGACGTCGAGTACGCCGACAACGCCTTCGCACAGAGCCTGAAAAACGTGGCCAGGGTGCACCTAGCGAACCTAGGCACGCGCATCTTCTACACGGCCCAGGGCGGCTATGATACGCACTCCAACGAGATGCCCGACCACCCGCGGCTGCTGTCGGACCTGTCGGGTGCGGTCTCCGACTTCTTCGCCGACCTCAGAGCCCATGACTCCTCCGACAACGTGGCCATGCTGGTGTTCACCGAGTTCGGCCGCAGGATGAAGGACAACGGCTCGGGGACCGATCACGGCTCCGGAGGCGGGGCCTTCATCATCGGCGACCGGGTCAAAGGCGGGCTGTACGCGGAGTACCCGTCGCTGGAGCCCAGAGAGTGGGAGAACGGCGAGGACCTGAAGCACACAATCGACTTCCGCGGCGTCTACGGAGTGATGCTAGAGCAGTGGCTTGGCATCGAGGCGGCGCCCATCGTCGGCGGCAGTTTCGAGCAGATCAACCCCTTCGCGGCTTAGTTAGGGCGACAGTCCGAAATAGCCGAGACGGTACTGATCGTCTCAGGCGTGGCCAGATCGAAGTAGGCTCATTCAGCACGCCAATATGAAGCGCGGGTTAGACGTGTAGCCCAAGCCCGCTTCCAAATACCACTCACCGAAGGAAATCTGTCCGTCGAGGTCCAACACTTCTACACCACGGGAAACGCGATCGATCCGACAACCTCCTGAAATCATTGTTTGATGGCCTGAAAGACGGGGCTTACGTGTACGACTCTCAGATTGTTCGGGTCGCGGCGCAGCGCTACAATGTATTGGAAAGTTACAGTCTCGACGACCTGGGTCCCGAGGTGGTCGAGCAGCTCGGGCGTGGGACCGGCGACTTTGTTTCCATATTTGTGACTCGCCTGCGCTGATTCGCAGGAGTGACATGATTAAGACCGAGGCCCGTAACGGCACAGATACAGAACGCAGAAAGATTCATCAGGTCGTGCGGCAGATTGCCGAACAAGACTACGAGGTCCAAGCAGAAGTGCGCGGTCTGTCGATCCCGCCCGCCCTGAAGCCGAGTGGGATCATCCCTGATATCGTCGCGACGAAGAATGGTCAGATTCTGATTGTCGAGGTCAAAACACCCGGTGGTGTCAAGAAGAGCAAGGATCGCTTGAAGTCTCTGGCGGAGCAGCGGGCCGACGTGAGATTGAGGCTGGTCGTCACTAAGCCTCGCAAGGAGTGACTCTGTACTGAGATGGCCAGACCTTACGCACTGCTGAGAGCGGGACTGCCGTACCTCAAGACGCTGGGGATGCGGCGGTGGACGAACTACCCGGTAGACGTCGCCGTGGGCGCCGACGGTACGGTGTACGTGCTCTGCCGGGCGTCCGGTGCTACCTTGATCCGACGTCTGACGTGGGAAGACGGGGACCTGGGCACGATAGGCGGCAACGGTACCGGCGACGGCCAGTTCAAGTGGCCCGCCACGATGCTGATGGACCGCGACGGCAACCTGGTCGTCTCCGACGAGGAGCTTCACCGCGTCACGACCATTACCACCGATGGCGACTTCGTCGGCAAGTGGGGTGAGCACGGGAGCGCCGAGGGACAGCTCGATCATCCGGCCGGTATCGCCTTCGACCCGCACGAGAACGTCTACGTCGCGGACACCCTCAACCATCGTGTTCAGCGGTTCACGCGAGGCGGAAAGTTCATCCTGGCCTTCGGACGCCACGGCTTGGGCGACGGCGAGCTCGACATGCCCTGGGGTATCGCGGTCGACGAGATGGGAGACGTCTACGTCGCCGACTGGCACAACGACCGGATACAGAAGTTCACCGGCGAGGGCGCGTTCATCTTCGCTTTGGGCCGCAGCGGCAGCGGCGACGGGGAGTTCAACCGGCCGGCGGGCGTCGAGGTAGACGACCATGGCG
>CAZENU010000049.1:0-17227 GCA_964513735.1 uncultured Dehalococcoidia bacterium | reverse complement strand
AACAAAGCTCTCCTAGAGAAAAAAGCGCTGCCCAGATAGGGGTTAGATACGGATGGCACCCGCACAGCACTCCAACCACAACCCAACAGCTAACCAACTCCAGCCGAAGAACCTCAATAGCTAGGCCGGTACCGATAGAAGGAACTCCGAGCACAACGGTGGTAAGCGCCGTGGGAACGTCGTAGGTGCCGAATTTCGCGACATGATGTCGGGTCGAGGGCACGCTAGTCATCTGGGTCCAACATGAGCTGGCGCTCGACGACGTCGCACTTTGGGTAAAGTGCGACATCGTCACGGTCCACCTACCCAGGACGGGGAGACGGGGGAGGGAGCCTGTCTCAAGAAGCGAGAGCAGTCTGAAACTTGAGCGAAGCGGCTAGAATGGAGGGCGAGACCTAACAGAGAGGAGCAGCGCGATGCCGCTTCGCCCGCTGAATCGACAGCAGAGCTGGCTACTCCCACCGAGCCTCGACGAGCTGTTGGCAGATGACCATCCCGCCCGCTTCGTGGCCGAGTTTGTGGACGGTCTGGACCAGGCTAGCTGGGCTGACATGGGAGTCACGCTGGACGGTGACCCACTGGGAGCACCGGCTTACCATCCTCGTGCCCTTCTGAGCGTGTGGCTCTACGGTTTCATGACCGGGATGCGCTCGTCCCGCAAGTTGGAGGCTGCCTGCCGAGATCAGATCCCATACCTGTGGCTGAGAGGCTGGCAACATCCTGACCACAACACCTTGTGGCGTTTCTACCAGGCGCACCGGGGAGCGATGCGAACGCTGATGAAGTGCACGGTAGGGACAGCAGTGGAGATGGGACTAATCGATCTGGCTGTCCAGGCGGTAGACGGCACGAAGATCCAGGGCAACGCATCCAGGAACCGTACCTACTACGCACGAGGGTTGCAGAAGCTGTTGGAACGGGCAGACGCTGCAATCGCTGAGCTGGAGGCGCAAAACGAAAGCGGGAATGACCCTCCTCCTCCGAAGCTACCCGAGCAGCTGAGACAGGCGCATGGATTGAGGGATCAGGTACGTGCAGCCATGGACCGGCTCGCGACCGAAACTGGAGTGGTACGGGCGAACCTGACGGATGGGGACTGTGAATTGATGAAGGGACGCAACGGCATCGTGGCTGGGTACAACGCTCAGAGCGTAGTGTCGCCCCTGAACCCGGCGATAGGGAATGGGATGCTGATCACTGCGGCTGACGTGGTCAACAATGCCAGTGATTCCGCCCAACTGGTCCCGATGCTCGAGATGTCGGAGGAGATGACGGGAGTGCGCGTCCCGGTCACCTTGGCCGACGGCGGCTACCACACAGCTGCCAACCTTAGAGAGGGAGAACAGCGTGGCGACACGCTGGTTATGACCGAGCGCTACCACCCTGGTGTACAGGGGCCCTACTTCAAGGACCGATTTGTCTACGACGCAGCGGCGGACAGCTACGTGTGTCCTGAGGGCCAGTGGTTACCGTTTCGAGGGTACAGAAAGGTTAACGGCAGGATTCCAGGCCCTTTCCGTCTGTATCGGGCCCCGAGAGCGGTATGCCGTGCCTGTCCGGCCTTCGGGGTCTGCACGAAAGACAAACATACCGGTCGGGCATTGTGGATTGGGCCTGCCGACGCGTTGATCCGCAAGCACCGCCAGTGGATGGCCACGGACGAGGCTCGGGCCTTGTACGCTCAGCGCAAGGAGCTGAACGAGCCGGTCTTTGGTATCATAAAGGAGCAGATGGGAGCACGGCGGTTCCTGCTGTGGAGCCTGGCTAACGTCAGGGCTGAGTTCATGGTGCTGGCGACGGCCTTCAACCTGCGAACATTGTGGCGGACGTGGGCTTGTAGAAGAACGCCACGGCCAACTCCAATCTCACCCTTCACGGTGGTAGCGGCGCCTTCTTGATAAGCGTCACCAGGCTGCTGATCTCTTCGCCGATGTGGAATCCGCCCCGCTCACAACGGTCTAACCACTGACCGACACCTCCACAACGCCGTTGTGAGACAGGCTCGAGGGTCGAACTATACCGTGAACACGAAATTGGGGTAACATTGAACTCTAGGTAGCTCGTCACCCGCGATGATGGGTAGAACCGGTGCCTTTGAGCCCACTGAGGGATTCCCCTATCCTGGCTGAGCAACCCAACTTCCTAAGAGGACGATGATGCGTGGTGATACAAGGCCGACCATACTGTTAGTTTCACCTGGGAGCAGCAGCCGGCCAGCCGTTGCCGTATCCGTGCCATTCCCTGCCGGGCTCAGAGGATTATCCTTCGACGGTGAAGCACTACCTTATCTGCTCCCGGAGCTGTCTGTCGAGGGCCCCGAGCTCACGCTGGTGTAACGGCGTTGTAACGGCTCGGTGGTCGCATGGTTTCGGACTGCAATGGACTTTGGCTGGCCGCTCTTCTCGGCGCAGGGTATGTTCCGGACTCGGTTTGCAGCGATAGTCAGTCGCGCGGCCTCGGGGAGAACTATGGAAAGCGCCACCACGCGGTCAGCCGCCGACGAGGTTGGTGATACGGGAGACCATACTTGCATGGACAATCAGGACACGTACGAGCGGCTTCCCGTCATGCCGGCCGAGGCTCTGGTTGTATGGTCGTCACTGGAGGTAAACGGGTCGGTTGACAGATCTCTTGATCTGAGCTTGAAGGAATTGTCGATGTTGCCGCAATCAGAGTTCACGGGAGATTTTGAGTGTAATGACGGCTGGATCTCTCCGGGTCAGAAATGGGAGGGAGTGCCTGTCAGGCATCTACTGGAGCGGGCGGGGCTGGCTCGGAGCGCTCGAAACGTAGAGTTTAATGGTGGGACGCACTGCCAGGTTCTGACTGTGGAAGAGGCTATGGATCCTGCCGTGATGGTGGCCCTAAGATTAAATAGTGAACCTCTGCCTGCCGATAACGGGGGACCCTGTAGGCTGATGGCCGGGCGAAGGAAAGGCCCTGCCCACGTCAAGTGGCTCCAGACCATCCGCGTGACCGAATAATCCTTCGTGGCCTGCCGAAATCGATCTATCCGACCACTGGATCGTTGACCACTTGAGGTGGGCGCGTATGGGCGGCCCCGTGGCGAACTCGGGCCGGCAGCCGCCTTGCGGCGGACCGCCGTGTCCATGATGGAGACCGCAGACGTTGTCATCATCGGTGGTGGGTGAATGGGAGCCAGCACCGCATGCTTCCTCGCCGAGCGCGAAGTGCCTGGACCCTCGTGGAGAAGGGCTATCTCGCCTCCGGCCCTACAGGGAAATCTTCCGCCGCCATTCGACAACGATTCCGTCGAACAACTGGTCGTCACCTCCTGAGATACCTGGGGATATTCGAGACCTTCGATGGCGTCGTGGCTGGTGATCCCGGGTTCGTGAGGACAGGCGGGTTGCTGCTGGCCTCCGATAATTACGCGCCGACGCTCCACAGGCTGGTCAAGATGCAGAGGGGTCTGGACGTGAAAGTCCAGTTGCTGTCCCCCGCCGACCTTCCCGGACGCTCAGCCGCAGACGAGCCTCGAGTACGTGGCTGGCGCCGCCTATCACCCGATTCCGGGTACGCTAATCGGGCCCGAACCGCAGGGTAGACGTGCTTTGACTACTACACTTCGACAGATGGTACCTCAAGAGCAGGCCCTGGGTGTGCTAACGGGCAGGCTAGAGACAGCCCTCGCTGCTCCCGAAGCTCGGCGTTCCAGGTGGGGAGTCGGCCCAGGCCGTCGAGGAGTGTCTGGCGGTTCTCAAACGCATAGTGGGCTAGGCACGTCCGGCTGTGCGCGAGACCGACTCTGAAAGGATAGCGGACATCGGCTCCTTTCATGAGGTACTCTACCCTCACTTCAGGAGCTCACACCACTCTCAGACTCTCGGGTTTTCCGCCTCTCTCACGTGATGCTCCTATAGATGTCAAGCGGCTGCTGGTAAGGCCAGGTTCTTGCGTCCCATCTCACACAAGATGGCAAAGACCTGACGAGCAACGTAGCGTTTGAGGCAGCGGATGACCTCAGGCTTTATCATGCCTTCCCTCGTGCGACGCCGCATATACTCCCTCGTCCGCTAGTCGTAGCGGAGTCGCACAAGGACAACGCGATAAAGTGCGGCATTGGCCTGGCGATCGCCTCCGCGGTTGAGTCGGTGGCGGTCGGTCTTGCCTGACGAGGCTGGGATAGGGTTTACTCCGCACAGAGCGGCGAAGGCGGGCTCGGACCTCAGTCGCTCGGGATTGCTGCCGGCAGTGACGAGAAGCGTGGCTGCGGTGTCGGGACCTATTCCGAAGGCGTGGACCAATGCCGGTGCAGTCTCCGCGGTGAGCCGGACCAACTCCTTGTCGACACCTTCGATCTCGGAGGTGAGCTGGCTGTGGCGACGGGCAAGTAACCGAAGTGCATATTTGGCCGCTGCTGTAGCTTTCGCCCGGGTCGGCGGGCGAAAGCTACAGCAGCGGTCTACAAGCCTCCGGGCATTTAGTCCGGCCAATTCCTCTCGCAACTCGACAGGCGCGGTGACCACAAGGGCTTTCAACCTCGGCTAAGAGCTTGTCGATCAAGCCAGTGACAGACCATGCCCAGGACCACTCTGTGTTGGCCTCGAGCTGATGGTGATAGGGATTTCGCAGGTAGGACACAGTTCCCAGTAGGATTCTATGGAATGCAATTCGTTTGTGTTCTTCGCTGCTAGCAATCAGCACCGCCTTGTCTGGGGCGAACACTCGATTGACGAGGTTTTCACCCGTCTGGTCCGCGGCGTTTGGTATCAAGGCAGCCAAGACCTTGCAGGTTACCTTACTCCGAATTCGGTCCTCCAACAC
Organism: uncultured Dehalococcoidia bacterium; assembly: GCA_964513735.1. Taxonomy (GTDB): domain Bacteria; phylum Chloroflexota; class Dehalococcoidia; order Lucifugimonadales; family CAZENU01; genus CAZENU01. Next base: position 12,439 of record CAZENU010000049.1, on the reverse strand, counting down.
GGTGGTCGCTTCACGGACAACCCTATCGTAATTACCCGGGGCACTTAGCAGGTCCAAACACCTGTCGGCTAGTTCATGATCTCGGATTGTCAGAATAGGCGCGGCCTCTTTCAACAGCCCCGCCTCAATGGTCCCAAGAGCTTGACTTAAGATGCTGGTGTCGGCGGCTCCGAAACCTCCGAAATTTAGAGGAAGCTCATTGTTGCTACCAGCCAGGATCGTCACGAATAGATCCCTGAGACCAATGGTGCCCACATGTGGTATCCGCAAATCGCGTGGGCCAAGGACCTCCAAGAGAACCGACGTCACCTTAGGTTCGGCTTTCTGTAGTTGACTCCGCAGCCGGTCGAGGCGCGGCCGGCGGTGCTCGCCGAAGACCTCCTCAGCATACTGGTCGAAGAGTCCCACAAAGGACTCGAGGGTCTCCGTCATCTCGGCAGTATCGTGTTGGTCGGGCATGGCGGTGGACTGTTAGATGAGAATCCTCGCTCCGTAGCGAGTCTGTCCTGCGTGGCCTGCCGTTCCTCCTCCAACGCTACACAACCGTCCGGCAGCAAGCTCGTGCCTCATCTTAGAATAGCCTGGAAGGCGTGGATTGGCGAGAGCTGCATCCAGCATCCCGTTCGAATGCACTCGCCCATTCGACGACAGGACCATCGAACTGAGGAGTCGCCGGACGATGTTTTCGTGAAATCGTGTTGTGGCGACCCCAACCGGATTCGAATGACGGTTGGGGCTGCGGCTCAATCCCGAGCACATCCGGGGCGTCCACAGATGCGTATCGGCCTGGCGAGGAGGCGGATTTCATCTCGGAATGGCGAGGATATGGAGGAGGTGGAGGGGCGTGAAATCAGAGAGCTGGGGGCGGATCGGCGAGGACTCGTGTTGAAAGAAGCGGCTGGCGGCGATATCAGTTGATACGCTATTCGGCGAAAGAGATGGTCGGGGTGACTGGACTCGAACCAGCGACCTCGTCGTCCCGAACGACGCGCGCTACCAACTGCGCCACACCCCGACCCGTAGATTGTAGCCGTGGGGCAGAGGAACAGCAAGGCATGTATTGACCCGTCCCGGACAGGGGCTGTGTCCGACGGGTCGATGTCAGGGCGTGGAATGCCTGATCGAGGTTGACAATGCGGTACATTTGTTCTGCAATCTCAGTATGTTGGGACGGACCCGCAAGGGCCGTCCTTTTTTTTCGGGCGACCAGGGTGAGCTGACACAGCCGGCACGTATCGTGGGCGAGTGGGGCGAGAGCAGCCCACTATACATCAGCTCGGTGCTGGGCCGGTTCCCCGACAACCTCGAAGATGTGGTGTCCCGCTGTTCGCCACGACCGAGTCCGCCAGGAGAGAGCTGAAGCCGGAAGGACCGGTGATTCTCGCGTGCGACATCGAGAGATTCGGCCACGACAAGACGGTTGTGGTACGCCGACATGGGCCGGTGGGCCGCATCGTGTGGCGGGTCCGGGGCCATGACACGATGAGAACCGTCGGGTACCTGAAGTCGTACTGCGACACGCACGAGGTCGATGTCCTGGTGGTCTACGAGACCGGGGTAGGCGGCGGCGTGGTGGACTGGCTGCGGGAGCTGAAGCCGGGACGCGCCCGGCTCGTGGCCTTTGTGGGTGGGAAGAAGGCGGAGAAGGAGGACTACTTCACAAACCGCATCACCGAGTTCTGGTGAACGATGCGGACCAGGTACATGAACGGCGAGCTGGCTAGATTGTTGTAGAATCAGTACGACCTCGGCTATCCAGCTGATGGAGCCGCCAAGACCTAGGAGAACATGGACCCGGCCGCACTGGTCAGAATCCAGATCAAGTTGGAGTAAGCCGTCAACGATTCCGGCCTTCTCGTCCGCTTCTGGGGCTCCTCAGACGACGCGCGATTCATCATGTATCGCCATGAGAGCGTCTGTGCCAGGTACTCCCGTCACGACGTGCCGGCTGGCATCAGGCGAAAGATCTAGGCTGTGTCATGCGAGGAAGCGATAACAGGCTCCGAACCGGTCAGGCGGATTCTCGGCGACGGCGAGGTCTTCGTCGGTCGGACGTACGTCTTTGACACCGCGCCGGGGCAGGTGAATACACAGAGGTCCTTCGCCGCGGGCACCTGTTAGTTATCGAGCGCGGCGGCGATCGTGCAAGCCAGGCGTGGTCGGTGCGCGAGAACGACGTATCGTCGGAGGTGGCAGTCGAAACTCTGCCAGCGTTTCATCGCAGGGGTCTCGCGAGCCAGACCACCAGAGCCTGGGCCGCACACGTCATCAAGAAGGGGAGGTGGCATTCTACAGCCACGCGGAAGACAACGTCGCCCCCAGGGCCTTGGCGCGGGCCCCCAACCTCACCGAGTTCGCGCGTATTTCGGCATATGGCTGACACGCACTGAGTGATAAAGAACGGGAGCATTACCGATGGGCACCATGAAGGCGGGTCTCTACGACGGCGAAGGAGCGATGCAGCTTGCCGATGTCGCCAGGCCTAAGCCGGGCCCTGGCGACATCGTGGCGCGCGTCCGCTGCACTGGCGTCTGCGGCTCGGACCTGCTCAATTACCACCAGAATACGACGCCCGAGACTCTTCCCGCCGGCCACGAGGTGGCCGGTGAGATCGCCGAGATCGGCGAGGGCGTCGACCCCGGTCTCGTCGGGCGGCGGGTCGCCATAGACAACGTGGGGCACGGTCGCGCCTGCGGAAGCTGCTGGTACTGCCGCTCGGGCCAGTACGTGCAGTGCACCGACCAGGCGCCGCCGGAAGGCGGTGGCTACGCCGAGTTCATCAAGCGCCGCGCATGGGGTTGCTACACGGTGCCCGACAGTCTCTCGTGGGAAGAGGCCGCCCTCGTTGAGCCGCTTGCCGTCTCGGTGCACGGCGTTCGCCGAGGCCAGATGGCCGGCGGCGAGACGGTATTGGTGCTGGGCGCGGGCAACATCGGGCTCACCGCCGTGGCCGCCGCACGGGCGATGGGCGCGGGCAAGGTGCTAGTCACCGCCCGTCACCCGCATCAGGCCGAGTTGGCCAGGCGTCTGGGCGCCGACGAGGCGCTGCCATCGGAGGGCGACGACCTTCAGGAGCGGGTGGAGGCCGCGACCGAGGGCCGGGGCGCCGACCTGACCATCGAGAGCGTCGGCGGCTACACCGACACCACGCTTCAGCAGTCGGTTCAGCTAACGCGCGTCCAGGGCCGCATAGTCATCCTGGGCGGATTTCACGAGCCGGTCACGATGAGCTGGCTCACGCCTCTGCTCAAGGAGCAGACGATAATCTTCTCGTCGTGCTACAGCCTCCTCGACGGACGGCACGACTACGAGATCGCCATCGATCAGATTGCGTCGGGCCGTGTCGATCTGGAGCAGATGGTCACCCATAGCTTCCCGCTGGAAGATATCCGGCGGGCCTTCGAGACCGCATACGACAAGTCGACGGGCTCCATCAAGGTGCAGGTCCACCAGTAGGACCGGCCTACCCGCAGACACCGGATACTCAGCGTGCGACGCGGGTTCAGAGGCACATTCCGTGGACAACGAGACCGCGCGACTTACCGCGGTGGTGCGTGGACGAATGCAGGCAGTCTTCTTCCGCTATTCGGCCCGCCGGAACGCGGCCGGGCTCGGCCTGACCGGCACCGTACGCAACATCACGGACGGAAGCGTCGAGGTCGTCGCCGAGAGGCCGCGTGGCGGCCTTGGCGAGATGCTCGCGTGGCTGCGGGAGGGTCCGCCCAGGCCCGGGTAGAAGACGTCGAGGTCCTGTGGGGACCGGCGACGTCGGAGTTCAGCTCCTTCGAGGTGCGCCGGTAGCAGGCCGGAACTGGCCGCGCTCCGGAGCGCAGGCGCGCATGGTCGCCAGCACCGAGTCCAAACCCGGCCTGGCGACGACCACCCGCACGATGGCCATGTCCAGCCCCCGCGCAAGCCGGCCGAACTCAGCGGCGGCGCCGTCCGTCGGGCCGAAGTATCCCACGCGCCTGAGCTCGTCCACCGGCATCGCATCCGCCACGTCGTCAGAGGACGCGCCACGCTCTCGCATGGCGTCGAGCTCGGCGAGCGTGTCTGAAAAACCCATGCGCTCGAAATGGGCCCGGTAGCCGAACCGGCGGTCGCGCTCCGTGGCGCCCTGCGGCCCCAGAGCATAGCCCAGCACAGCCCTGGCGAGCGCGCGGCGCGCCGCATCCACGTCATCGTCGACGCACACCCTGATGTACTCGGCGACCTTCACGGAGCCGGGACCCCGACCCGCCGACTCCGCGCCGCCGGTCATCTGCTCGCGGCTCCATGCGACCTGGTCCGGGGTGCACCAGTTGAGGGCCACGCCGTCGGCAAGTTCGCCGCCCAGCCGGAGCATCCTGGGGCCCAGGGCGCCGAGATATACGGGAGTCCGTGGCGGCGGGTCGATCGCCAGTGACACTCCATGCAGGCTCGCGGTGGGACCGTCGTGAGTGATCCGCTCTCCTGCGAGCAAGCCACGAACGGTGGTGAGGTACTCCCTCATTATGTCCAGCGTATAGCCGGGACCCATACCGAAGGTGCGCCTGCCGGAGGGGCTGTGGATCGCGCCGGAACCGATCCCGAGGACGAAACGGCCTCCGGTGACCGCGCTCATCGTCCCCGCGCTCATCGCGAGGCTCGTAGGTGTCCGCAGCGCCACCGGCGAGACTGAGATGCCTGTGCCCAGACCCTCGGCGACGACGGCCTGGCTGGCGGCCCATCGGTGGGCACATATCTGAAAGGAATCGTATCCCGTCCCCTCGGGCGTCCAGATACTGGCGTAGCCGAGGCGGGCGGCCTCCGCCGAAAGCTCGGCCTCCTCCGACAGAGAGAGTCCAAGTGTCCCATCCAGGCCGACTCCTACTTCCATGACAAACTCACCTGTCGGAATGTCCCAGGGAGCGGCCGGGTGCGATCCGATCCCTGACACGCTGCTTCAGCTCTTTGGGCTGGGCGAACCTGCGCTCGATCTTGTGCGACCACACCGTTTCGCCGTCGACCCGGACCTCGAAGACGCCGCCCTTGCCAGGCACCAGCGCCACCTCGCTCAGGTCGTCCTCGAAGGTGGTCAACAGCTCCTGAGCGACCCATGCCGCCCGCAGCATCCAGCGACACTGCGTGCAGTATTCGATCTCCACCCGATGCCGTGTCGCGACTTCGCTCATACGCTAATCCTCAAAGTTGTGTTCGGCGACATCCTATCACCCTCCGGCGGCGACAAATGCTTCCGTGACGACGGCTTTGAGCCGAGCGGTCGAAGCCGGGTCGTCCAGCATGGCGGCCGCGATCTCCAGGGTGCTGCGGTAGGCCTGCAGGAAGTCAGACGGCACTTCGCCTGCCTTCATCCGGTCCCGATAAGTGCGAACAGCCTCGCCCAGCCAGTCTGCCAGCCAGTCGGCGCCCCGGGCGTCCAGCAGCGCCAGCAGGAATCGCCCGTCTCCCTCAAGCGTGATCGGCAGACCCGGGACCTCCGCCAGCCGGTGGGCGTCGTACGCGAAGTGAGCGAGGGCCTCAACGACGAGCCCGGTATCGCCGTCATCGTCCAGGCGCCCAACGACGCGGGCGGCAAGCTCAGGATCAACCGTGATCAGGCGGTAGATGAACCTGGCAGGTGGGAAAGTTAGCTTGTCGCTCCGGCGGACGACGTCGGCCGTGGCGCCTAGGTCGCTGGAGAGTAGACCGACCGCGGTGTCCGAATGGAGGCTCATGAAACCGCCCCACGGGAAGCGTGGGACTCCGACGAGCGCCAGAGTGCCTGCCGGGTCCGCCTCGGCCCGTACTACGATCACGTCGAACAGCACCTGCAACTGAGGCCGGTCGATACGGAAGTTGCCTGAGATGTGGGTCAGGAAGGCGTTCATCCCCTCGGCCACCTCGACCGCTGAAGACCGCGGCGTCACGGCCAGCACCTCGAGGAGCTTGGCCGTGTCCAATCGCGTGCGGACCGTGGCCGGAACCAGGCCGAGCAGGCGGCGGATTGTCGCGTCGTCCAGGGCCGCCATGAGCTGCCCCGTCAACGCGTCGTCTGCGCCGCCTAGCAGCTCGAAAAACAGGCCGGGGGCCTCACGGTCCTCGGGGTCCTGCTCCGCCAGGAAGCTCGCCAGCTCCAGGGCACCCCCGGCCTGAGGCAGGGCTCCGGTGCGGAACATCGCGACGAGGGTCTCATCGGCCATCGCCGGGAGAAAGTGGAGCAGGAAGGGACCGGCGTCGATCTCGTTCAGGGCGGTCTGTACGGCCGACGAGTGGTCGCCCCCCTCCAGCGACGAAAGAAAACCGAGAGCGCGGTCTATCTCCGCGGCTCTCGGCGCCGTCAGCTCTCTTGGTAGCAATGGTTGAGACGCGTGCAGCGCGAGCATGTCCCGCAGGTAGGACCGCCAGAACCCGACGTTACCCCCGTACTCCGGCGACCCGACGATCCGGTCGAACTGGACGGCGAAGTCGACGAGCCGCTGACGTTCCTCACGCCGGACGGTGTCGATGAAGACGTCCGGCACGGAGGCAACGTCGGCCGCCTCGAGACTGTCGTATCTTTCGAGGTCCAGATGCTCGAACCCGAGGTACTGCCTCACGTCCCTCCTCTGCTCCGGGGACAGCCCCTTGTGCCATGCCGCGGCCTCGTACCAGGAGCGCCAGGGTCCCGGCTGCAGGAAACCGTCCCAGTACTTGCGCAGAATCGGCGGCAGCAGGTGCAGATCGCCGCCCACGCTGTAGGGAACGTCCGCCTCGACGTTGTGAAAAGGCCGTCCAGAAAGTCTTCTGAAAGGCCAGGGATGTTTCGCAGCACCGAGCGGAAGATCTCGTAGGGCCCGGGCGGCTGCTTCATGAACTCGATGACGTCCCGATGGTAGCGGGTCATCGCGGTGGAGATACCGGCGCCCTTCTCGACAGCCCAGCTCAGCTCGGGATACCCCGTGACCGGGAACGCGCCCCAGTACGCGTGGCTTAGCTCATGCATCGTTGGTACCGGGCTGGCCTGGCCGATTCCGGTCCAGCTCTCGAACCCATAGCTGCCAAAGTAGCCGGGCTGCCCGGTCATCTGTCTCACGTCCAGGCCCAGCAGCATGTCGATGCCGACGGGGCTGACGCAATACAGCGTCGCTATGGCCCGCAGGCGCTGTTCGACCCAATCGGCTTCACTGAGCCCGTCGATCTGAGTGGTCGAGGTCGCGGCGCCTTGAAGCGCCGGCACGGAGGTCGGGACTGGAGTGCCCGGCCTCGGCACAACCGAGATAGGGTCGCGGAACGGCACCGCTGTCGGGCTCGGCATGGCCGTCGGGGTTACCCCGTGCGCCGGCATCCGGGCGGTCGTCGATGGCGGTCGTCGCCAGAACCGGGGACACGACAGTCGCTGCGGTCGGTGGGGATGTTGAGTCGCTGCACGCAAGGGCGAGGATGACGACCGTTGACAGGGCGCCGAGCGCCATCCGGACCGGGGTCATCCTCAGATTATAGTTGAAGATAGCCGCCGACCGGCCCGACTTGGAGATTCGGGCGGTCTTCGATACGATGCTTGCAATGAGCCGACTCCCGCCATTGTCCCGACTTAAGACGCCCCTGCCTGCGCTTTCCGCCGCGTGCCTGCTGCTGCTCCTGGCCATCGCCTGCGGCGGTCCGGACAAGACCAGCGATCTGCCCGACGAGCTCTTGGAGCGGCGGGCGCAGTACGACACCGGGCGGTCTTGGAGCGACCTCGTCAAGCCGCACTTCTTCGCGCGAGACGAGGACGGTGCGTTGGTCGACATCGAAGGAGACCCCGATCTGGTCCTGGTGCGTGACCGCATGGTCAAGGTGCGCCTGGCGACGACCGATGGCGCCCGGCGCTACGTCGATCTCTTGGCCCTCGAGTCCGAGCGCCTCGGCGAGCACCCTGTCCACAAGGTCTTCCGGCTCGAAGCCCTCGGGATAGCGGTGGAAGGCGGACTGCTCGACAGACTACGGCCTTCCAACTTCCACGACGACCTCTTCCAAACCCTCAGCTTCGAGTATCTCTCTGATCAAGAGGCCAGCGGCGTCATCGCCGAGGTATTCCACGACGGTACCTTCTTGATCATACCGTTCGGGACTCAGAGCGAGTGGCAGTCGGACAACGACGAGATCGCGTCACCCAGCCACTTCCACGTAGACCCGCGGGCGCTGTCCGCCGCCGACTCGGCACTGGCCGCGCATTACGAGGCAGACATTCTCGCGCTTCCCTTCGACGATCAGCGCTATCCGCCCGTCGCGGTGGCAAGACAGCAGTGCGACGTTTTCACCGAGGCGCGTGAAGAAGTGGAATACGTCAAGGTGCTCGCGTCGGTGGGGTACGTCTTCACTCCGGCGCACGTCGAGTCGGGCGACGACGACGCGGCGGCATTCGGCGAGAAGGCGACGCGCGTCCTGCGACAGGGATCGGGCCAGCGCATCTCGTACTTCGGATTCGAGCCGGCCTGGGCAGCTCGGCGGCTCGCCGAGCTCGGGGCTCAATGGGTTGGAGAGTGCGACGCGGCCTACGGTCTGAGACCCGGACCCGGCCAGGATGGCGCCAAGGTAAGCTACTACATGATCGCGCGTCGCTCTCTGGAGCCCAACAAGACGCAGCGATACGAGATCATGCACGTCGCCGACGACGGGGGGGGACGGGTACTCCACTCGCCGCCGGGGATCGTGTTGCTGGCGGTGCCTCTGCCCACTGATCCCAACCGCTGGATCTTGAGCGCCGAAGGATGGCCGGCCGCGGTGGACGGAGAGCCGGCCGATCCGAGGTTTCAGGCGGTTTATCTTGCAGACGTGGATTCCCCGGGCGGCTACGACATCGTCGAGTACCCTATCTCGCGGCTCCCGCGAGCGCCCGATGGCCTCTATGGCAGCGCGCCTCGACTCAGCGACGATTCGAGATACCTCATCAACAACCTGTACGGCTTCGAAGACGAGGGCGGTGGCTTGTGGGTGGTGGACCTGGAAGGCGAGGAGTTCTACCGCAGTGACACCGCGTTCTCGCGGATCGTCCCCTGGGACCACGCGCTGAGCTGGTTCGTTCTGGGACCGGCCGATCCTGACGCCGGCGGCACGATATCCGTCTTCTTGACCGCCAAGGAGGTAGATGACGACTTTGCCATGACGGCGAGCCTGCTTCAGATCAGCGGGACGGGGCTGGACCTGCGGATCGAGTCGCAGCGCAGACTACGCCGCATGGTGGGGTGGAACCCGGTGCCGATGGCGATTCAGCGCTTGTCCGAGAACGGATACGTTGTCGCGGTGGAGACCCACTTCAACTACGAGGCCTCGCTACTCCCCCGGGCCAGGGGTGTCTCCCTCGTCCAAGTGGACACCGGCGCGGTCGAATGAACCGCGCCTACAGGCGCTGCGACAAGGCGGACAGGCGCGAAGACGGCAAGGACGTCGGCTGTTCGGTCGTGCATGGAAGGTAGACGCCGAAGGTAGCGCCGCTCCGGGTTCGCTGCGCACGTCCATGCGGCCGCCCGCCTGTTTGACGATCTCGTGGCAGACCGCCAGTCCGAGGCCGGTCTCCTCTCCCCTCTTCTTGGTCGTGTAGAACGGCTCAAAGAGACGGGCTTTTACCTCCTCGCTCATACCGATGCCGCTGTCCCTGACCGAGACGATGACGTACGAGCCCGGTGCCAGTCCGAAGCTTTATGTCGACCACCGCGACGTTCGGCTGCGTTTGGGCGATGACCGAGATCACCTCCTCACTAGTAGCCGCCTCGCCCACTACGCGGGTGGTGCCATCCCGGTCCAAGATGTCCTTCATACCATGCCGAGTGATCTCGTGGTCTTCGACCGTCCGCCGCGGGGGCATCGCGATCCATGACTCGATGTCGAACCGGCTTGTCGCCGTGGCGAGCTATAGCGCCCGCACCAAGACAGGGGCCACGAGCAACATGAGCGCTCGCGTCGACATAGAACACGGCGGGCTCGCCCGATATTTCGTGGACTATCTGCTCGCGACGATCGGCGGTCTCAGCGACGGACAGCGGGTCAGGTTCGTGGTCTCTGGATGGCAGGAGCCGGTCATCGAGGCGGCTCGCACCTGCGGCTGCGGCGCTCGACTCGAGCTCCACCGGCTGGCCAAGTCGTTGGAATAGCGGCATTCACCGGTGACTCAACCCGAGCACTATCCGACCTGGGCTACGGGCATTGCCTATCACGCGGAAGTCGGCTAGAGTTTGCGCCATGATCTTGATAAGACGAATACTGCTCATACCGGTGAGCCTGGTCTTCTTCGTGTTCCTACTGCTCACGCTGATCTTGCTGCAGTTGAGCGACACGTTCCTAAAGCCGGACTTCTACACGTCGGAGCTCGATGAGAACGGGGTCTACGAGTTCGTCCTCGTGAACCTCCTCACTGTGGCCCTCGAAGACAGGCGGGCCATGGAGGAAGCAGAGTCGGAGGACGACATAGACGATACTCCACTCCAGACCTCGGGGCTCACGACGGACCAGATCGTAGCCTCCGTCAACCGCGCCGTGCCGCCTGAATGGGTACAGGAGCTCGTCGAGCAGGCGTTCGAGGAGTTCGGCAACTACATCACGGGCAGGACCGATGATTTCACCTTTACCTTAAAGGCAGGGGATCGTGTAGATACCGTGGTCAAGGAGATCAAATCCCTGCTCACCAGAGCGGACGCTTACGACCTGCTGTACGACCGTGAGCTGATCCCCAGAATCGAAGACGCATCACAGAAAGAGCTGCCCCTCGGCATCGAAGTCACCGGCGATCGCCTCGTGTCCGCGGCCCGCTCCATCATCCCGCCGGAGTGGGTACAGGAACAGGTCGAAAACATCCTCGACGAAGTGACCCCTTATCTGAAGGGCGACAGCGACACTTTCACCATCCGCATCCCTCTGTCCGGCAGGGTTGGGATCGCGATCGCCGAGATCAAGCAGCTACTTCGTGAGACCGACGTCTACGATCTCGTGTACGACGAGGTAATCGCGCCACAGGTCACCGAGCAGCTAGGGGACACTATCGGCGGACTGCCCTTCGGCGTTACGGTCTCGTCGGACGAGGTCGTATCGGCGCTGCGCGAGGTTGCGCCGCCGGCATGGGTGCAGCAGCAAGCGGAGCGTCTCCTAGATGAGGCGAGCCCGTATCTTACAGGGCAGGTCGACTCCTTCGAGACCGAGGTCTCTCTCGTCGACAACAAGCGCCAAGCACGCAGGGTGCTTACCGAGCTGGCCGAACGAAAGATCCACGGGCAGATCGACGCCCTGCCAACCTGCCGGACCATCGACCAGGCCCGCGCGGCACTCAGCGGTGGGTCCGGCAGCCTGCCGTCGTGCATACCGCCGAACATAGACGCCAACGAGGTACTGGGCCGGTTGGGTATCAACGTCGGCGCGGAGGTGGCGCGGTTCGTGCTGGCTCCGATACCGAGCTCGATCACTTTTTCCGACTTGCAGCTTCGCAACGCGCTGGAGGCGGCCGGAGCCGGCGCCAATCTGGAGCAGCTCGACGACATCAGATCACTACTCGGAAACGGGTGGACCTATACGCAGGACGACCTGCGAGAAGACCTGACCGAGAACGGCGATGAGTCCGATTTCGAGACGCTGCAGGACCTGCGCTCGTTCCTGGCCGACGGGTGGACCTACACGCGTGCCGACTTCGCCGAGGACATTACTGATGAGAGAGGCGCGGGCACCATGGAGGACATCGATCTGGTACGGGATATCCTCAAGACGTTCCGCACCTACCAGTGGCTGATCTACGTGCCCATGGTGATCTTCCTGGTCGTCATGGGATTCCTGGGAGGAAGAGGATGGTCCGGGCGGATAAAGTGGGGGTCTTCTTCGCTCCTGGTATCCGCCGCAATCATCTTCATCCTTTTCGGCCCGGTGTACGCGGTGGGATCTTCTATCGGCCTCGACAACGCCCGGGACCAGGCCCTGGAAGAGATCAACTCCGCCGACGACTACTCTGAGACTGCACGGCTGGCGGCCAACAAGGGCTTCGACATAGCTGAGTCCATCTCCGACGGGTTTGCGTCCAATATCGCGGTTTCGAGCCTTACCCTGGTAATCATCGCGGCGATCCTTCTAACCGTCGCCATCCTCTGGTCCCAGATAGTGGGACTGGTGCGGCGCCCGGGCTAGAGCCGGGGCCTCGGGGCTCCGACCCGATCGGAACAGCACCTCCCGTAGCCCGGGACACCCACCAGCCTCCCTTCCCGATTGAGTGGAGGAAGCCAATCTCTCAAGATTGGCGATCTCGGGTGGGCGCCTAGAGCGCCTCCGCCGAGGCCACGAGAAGCCCGTCCTTCAGATCGACGCGGATCGCCAACCCTACGCTGTCCACGTCGAGGGCGATCTCTCTATCCTGGGGGTGGTACTGGGGCTGAGCCGGGTCGTCGAACTTCTGAGAGTGCTCGCCCACCTGGACCAGCGCGGCGATCGCCTCACGGTCGGGCCTGCGTCCCTCTAGCAGATTCTTGATGTACCAGGCGCACAGCTC
>CAZENU010000048.1:0-17939 GCA_964513735.1 uncultured Dehalococcoidia bacterium | reverse complement strand
CCGCCTGCTCCTTACACGACAGCTCCCTGCACTGCGCCAAAGCAGGCCGCTGCCGCACTCTTTCGACCATCCCCCTAACCCCCTTCCTATCCAGGAACGGGGGAAAGAATAGGGTTGGGGGACACCCCACCCCCCCGCCAGAGGGAGATTCCCTCTGGACTCTCCAATTGGACTCCTCTCAAACAAAGTGTAGTGCAGTAAGCCCCTCCCCGAGGGAGAAGGTCAAGACGAGGGTGTTCTGGCCATGCCGGGGGACTACCGGGACGTGAAGACCCGGCTGCCGGCCACCATGAGGCGCATCGCCTGCTCGGCGGCGTCGGTGACGAGCTCGTGAGCCCGGTCGGAGGCCTGGGCCAGCGTCATTGGCCCGCTGGTAATGACCAGAGCGGCGTCGATGCCGTGGTCGTGGACCTCTTTGTATCCCTCGCCCAGGGAGCCGGCGATGGCGACCACGGGGATGCCCCGGGCCTTAGCAAGCCGCGCAACCCCGATGGGCGCCTTGTTGTACACGGTCTGGTAGTCGACCGAGCCCTCGCCGGTGAGCACAAGGTCCGCGCCCTCAAGGCGGTCTTCCAGGCCGACGGCGCTCAGGACGATGTCGACACCGGCCTGGAGCCGGCCACCCAGGAAGCCGATCATCCCTCCGCCGAGGCCGCCGGCGGCGCCCGCGCCGGGCACGGTCTCGATTTCCACGCCGAGGTCTCGCCTGACCACGTCGACAAGGTGGACCAGCGCGGCGTCGAGCTGCCGCACCATCTCCGGCGTGGCGCCCTTCTGGGGTCCGTAGACGGCGGAGGCGCCCTCCGGGCCGGTCAGCGGGTTGGAGACGTCGCAGGCGACCGCGACATCCGAGTCCGAGATACGCGCGTCTAGGCCCGCGAGGTCTATCCTGTCCAGACCTGCCAGCGCCGCTCCGCCCGGGGGCAGGTCGGCGCCGCCGGCGTCCAGTAGCCGGGCTCCCAGCGCCTGTGCCATGCCGGCGCCGGCATCGTTGGTCGCGCTTCCGCCGATGCCCACGATGAACCTGCGGAAGCCGGCGTCCAAGGCGTCGCGCATTGCCTCTCCGAGGCCGTAGGTCGTGGCGATGAGTGGGTTGCGGTCCTCGACGGCGACCAGTGCCAGCCCCGACGTGCGGGCCATCTCGATGACCGCGGTACGGCCGTCGCCCATGGCGCCCCAGACCGCCGTCCGCCTCTCGCCGAGCGGTCCGGTCACTTCCGAGGTGCGGACCTCGCCGCCCGAGGCCTCAACTAGGGTCTCCAGCGTCCCGTCGCCGCCGTCGGCCACCGGCACCAGCACGGTATCGACCTCCGGCGACACACGGCGCACGCCCTCGGCCATAGCCTCGGCTGCGCGAAGCGCGGAGATGCTTCCCTTAAACGCCTGTGGCGCTATGATGACCTTCATGGGGATATTCCGTCCTGAGAGCCTTTGGGAAACTCACCACAGAGCCCGCGGAGAGCGCAGAGGCAAGAGCTGTTACTGATCGATTACTCTTCGGTCTCTGCGTATTCCGTGCTTGTGACCTACGGCCTAGTCTGAGGTGAAGGCTGGAGAACGGCACGAATTATATCACCGGAGGTCCGGGTGTTCGGTTGGAGATGTGGTTCGACAAGTTTTCAAGTAGCTGCGTGTCGTACCGCTGGTAGGGGTGGGTATGATGGTCATGAGCAGATTACCTGGCCCTGGCTGGTTGGGCACGCGGTTCTCTCGGGTTATGGCGAAGACCGTGGTTCGACAGATGCGTTCCAAGTAGTCGCCTGCCACATCATGCTGGCAGCGGCGCGGCTCAGACGGCTCACACCCGATCCGCCGGTGTCGGGGAAAGGAATCATTCCTGCGTTGAGCCATCACAGTCATTTCCATTTGCACGGCCTCGATGCCGCATCAGGGCGTAACTCTACTCGCCGCGAACGGAAGCTTGGCGCAATGCGCTCGCCAGGAACGCATTGCGACGGGCCGACTGGACAGGCTGTCTGGGCGTCGGTGGTCGGTCGTAGCCCGCTCTGCTAGAATCTGGCCGCGTTCGGGTGTGGACTCTGCCGCCGCGCCCGCTCAATGCGTCTCGAAGTCCGCAATGTCGGAGGACCTGAGGTGGCCAAGTCCGTCGAAGATCTGAAGGCCGCCGTCTCGGCTGAGATCGACTTCAAGGGCGCCGAGGCAGTCCGGGTAGCCAGACAGGTCCTCGACACCCCCGAGCCCGGCTTCCGCGAACACAGGACCGCGGCCCTTGTCGCCCAGACCCTGCGTGGAATGGGCATCAACTGCGACGAGGGCATCGCCGTCACCGGCGTTAAAGGTTTCCTAAATGGTGGCAAAGCCGGCCCCACCATAGCCGTCATGGGTGAGCTGGACTCGCTCATCGTTCCGGGCCATCCCCACGCGGACCCGGTCACGGGCGCCGCTCACGCCTGCGGCCACCATGCCCAGATAGGCTCGATGGTGGGCGCGGCCATCGGTCTGCAGGCGACTGGAGTGATGGACGGCCTGGCGGGCCGGGTGGCGCTGATGGCGGTGCCGGCCGAGGAGTACATCGAGATCGAGTACAGGAACGGGCTGCGCCGAGAGGGCACGGTGGAGTTCCTGGGAGGCAAGCCGGAGCTCATAAGGCTCGGCCACCTGGACGAGGTCGACATCGCGATGCTGACGCACACCACCGGCGGTCCGCAAGGGGCCAGCTTCGCCGTCGGCGGGACCAACAACGGCCTGGTGGCCAAGTTCGTCCGGTTCTCGGGGACCGCCGCCCACGCGGGCGCGGCACCCCACACCGGGGTCAACGCCCTGAACGCGGCCATGATCGCGCTGTCCGCCATCCACGCCCAGCGCGAGACCTACCGCGACGAAGACACGATCCGCGTGCACCCGATAATCACCCGGGGGGGCGACGCGGTGAACTCGGTCCCCGCCGACGTGCGCATGGAGACCTTCGTCCGCGGCAAGACTATCGAGGCGTTCCAGGCCGCCAGCGCCAAGGTCGACCGCGCGCTGCGGGCCGGCGCGATGGCGGTAGGAGGCGGCGTGACGATCACCACCCTGCCAGGCTACCTGCCGATCCGAGACGAGCCCACACTGGTCGGCCTGTACCACGCCAACGCCGAGTCGCTGGTCGGCGAGTCGCGGGTCGTCGACATGGGCCACCGCACGGGCTCCACGGACATGGGCGACGTCTCGCAGATCATGCCGGTCGCCCATCCGTACGTGGTTTCGGCCTCCGGCAACAGTCACGGCGACGACTATCTGGTGGACGACTACGAGCTTGCGGTGTTGACCAGCGCAAAGGCTATGGCCATGACGGTGGTCGATCTGCTGGCGGACGGAGCCGCAAAGGCCAGGCAGGTACTGGGCGGCTACAAGGCGCCGTTGACCAAGGGCGCCTATCTCGAGCTGATGCGCGGCATGGTCCGGGAAGAGACCTTTGTCGAGTAGCACCGGGCATTAGTCGGTCGACCGAAGAACCCTACCACCCAGGCCCTTCGTCGTTCCAGAACGGACTCAGGGAAACGCGTAGACGAACGGGCACTTGGGTGTTTATGAGACAGGCGTGAGGGTGAAAGAGAGCGATTGGCTGCAATCGAGACGCTGAAGGCGGCGGCGCTGGCCGCCATCGATGGTCGCCGGCGATGGCTGATAGAGGCCGCCGAGACGATCCTCCGTCACCCGGAGCCGGGCTTCCAGGAGTTCAAGACGTCACGGCTGGTCGCCGAGAGGCTCTCCGATCTCGGCGTCGAGCATGAAACGGACATCGCCCTGACCGGCATCAAGGGTCGCATCGGAGGCGGCCGGCCCGGCCCGACGGTGGCGATAATAGGCGAGATGGACTGCCTCCGGGTGCCCGGCCATCCGTACGCCAATACAGAGACGGCGGCGGCCCACGCCTGCGGCCACCACTGCCAACCGGCGTCGATGCTCGGCGCCGCCGTCGGTCTGTTGGCGCCAGAGGTCGAGGCCGAGCTGGCGGGCGGCGTGGCCCTGATGGCGCTTCCGGCCGAGGAGTTCATCGACGTCGAGCAGCGGTGGCGGCTGCGGGAGGAGGGCAAGTTGGGCCTGCTGTCCGGCAAGCAGGAATTCATCCGGCTGGGCGCCTTCGACGACGTCGACATGGCAATGATGGTCCACACGTCGGCCAGCTCCGCCGCCGGCAAGTTCTCCATCGGCGGCACCAGCAACGGCCACCTGGTCAAGTACGTTAACTTCATCGGCCGGGCCGCTCACGCGGGCAGCCTGCCTCACCGCGGCGTCAATGCCTTACAGGCGGCAATGATCGCCCTCAACGCCTTGAACGCGCAGCGGGAGACGCTGAAGAACGAGGACGTGGTGCGCCTCCACGGCATCATCACGTCGGGCGGCGACGCTGCCAACTCGGTCCCGGCTGACGTACGCTACGAGGGCCGCGTGAGGGGGAGGACTCCCGAGGCCGTGGAGGACGGCAGCGAGAAGATGGACCGTTGCCTGAGGGCGGGCGCCCTGGCCCTTGGCGCGAAGGTCAGGATAGTCACCATCCCGGGCTACCTGCCCATCCGTCACGACAGGACCATGTCGTCGCTCTTCGAGGCCAACGCCGAGCGCCTGGTCGGGAAGGGGGGCATCGTCCGCCATCCGTGGGACCGGGTACGGGGGGGGTCCACCGACATGGGCGACCTCAGCCAAATCATGCCGGTGATCCATCCCTACAGCGGGGGCGCCACTGGGATGGGGCACGCCGCCAACTACGTCGTGGCCGACTACGACCAGGCCGTCATACTGCCGGCGAAGGTGATGGCCATGACCGCCATCGACCTTCTGGCGGCCGGCGCCGCCGGCGCCGCGGACGTGCTTGCTAAAAGCGATCCCGCCATGACGACGGAGCAGTACCTGCGACATCAGACCGGCCGCTTCAACGATGAGCTATACGAGTCCGTCTGACCCGTCACGGCCGGCCTACAAAGAGGGCGCCACGAAACGTCTCCACGTCGCCAATCGCTGCTAGTCCCCCCCCCCCATCCACCGAGACACCGGGTGGCGAGGAGGTCCTGACGACCGGCATCGTGCTTGCATCACACGCCTACGGAGACAACGGCACATACACCGTCACCATCACAGTCACCGACGACGACAACGACGCTACCAGCGACACGTTCACGGTAAACAACGTGACGCCGAGCATCGAGGCAGGTCCAAGCCACGTCATAGACGAGAGCGGACCGGCAACCATCAACCCGACGTTGAGCGACCCGGGCTTCACCGTGCCCAGCGAGCCCACTGCGGAGACCTTCACCGCCATCATAGACTGGGGCGAGGGCACCGTGGAGAGCAGGATAGTTACCGTGGTACAGGACGGAGAGGGCGTTCTGACCACCGGCGGGTTCTCGGGCTCGTTCACCTACGGCGACAACGGCGTATACACCGTGACAGTGCCCGTCACCGACGGCGCCGACATCAGCGACACTCTGACCGTCTCCGTAAACAACGTCAACCCGGCGCTGGACAGCCGGTTGCCGTTTGAACGGACTGTGCTAAACTCCCCCCCAACGCGGTGCTGCCGTATACGGACGCTGTAGGGAGAGGGCTGTCGAAATGAGTGATACGGACATCCCGCTTATGGCCCATCTGATGCGTCGGGCGGGGTTCGGCGCGACCCGGGACGAGCTTGAGGTCCTCGCGGTCAATGGCTACGATACCACCGTCGATGAGCTGTTACACCCGGAAGACGCCCCTGAGGTGGCGGAAGACCTGCTCCATCGGTACGACCCCGGGTTCGACTACGCATCGAACCACAATGTGGCTGCGTCACACTGGCTGTACCGCATGATCAACACAATGCGGCCACTGGAAGAGAAGATGGCCCTCTTCTGTCATGGGCTGTTCGCCACGGGAGGCTCCAAGGTGGCCGTGGGACGGGCCCTGACGTTCCAGGTACAGATGTTCCGGCGCCATGCACTCGGGGACTTTCGCACGCTGCTCGTTGAGCTGTCCAAGGACCCGGCGATGCTCTTCTGGCTGGACAACGCCCAGAGCCATCGGGCGGCCGTCAACGAGAACTACGGCCGGGAGCTGCTCGAACTGTTCTCCATGGGCGAGGGCAACTACACCGAGGAGGATGTCAAGTCGGCGGCCAGAGCGTTTACCGGGTGGGCCTTCGTCAGGCCTATGATCTCCAACACCGGAGTGCACCAGCCCGACTTCGTGTTCTTGCCCGACGACCATGACGACGGTGAGAAGCAGTTCCTTGGAGAGACCGGCCGCTTCAATGGCGAAGACATAGTCGATATCATCGTGAGCCAGCCGGCGACGGCCCAGTTCGTCGCGGCCAGGCTCTACAACTTCTTCGTTGCGGACGAACCCGACCAGAAGGCCATCGACTCCCTGGCCCGTGTCTTCGTCGAGGCGGACTACGACATGCGCACCGTCATGCGCGCGCTGTTCATGTCGGACTTCTTCAAGAATGCCCGGTTTGCCAAAGTCAAGAGTCCTGTAGAGATCATTGTCAGCGTTTCGCGCCTGGTGGGGCAATATGTCTACTCGGAGGACGGCGTCCTGTCGGACATCTTTCCCGCCTCGGGGGTCCAGCAGGATACCGTTGCACGGTCCTTCTGGATGGGTCAGGAGCTCCTGAATCCGCCCAGCGTCGAGGGCTGGCACACAGGACTGGAATGGATAGACAGCGGCACGGTCGTGGAGCGGGTCAACGCCGCTGCTTCGGCCGTCGGCGACAAAGACAAGATCGGCGTTCGATCGATCATCGACCGCCTCGGCGGCGTTACCAAGCCCTCGGAGCCGGCCCAGCTCGTGGACGCTTGTCTGGACCTCGTGGGCCCGTTCAACGTATCCGATGCGACCAGGGAAGGACTTGTGAAGTTTGTCGACGCGAGCCGTCGGGCCGAAGGCGACGAGGCCTTCGGGGACACGGTCGTCCAGCTTCTACAGCTTGTCGTATCGACGCCTGAATACCAGTTGGGATGACCGTCGGACCAGGTGCGGGGGTAGGTCGCACTGCCATGGCGACACAGCCGGTGCTCTTTCGTGCAGGATGGCGCTATCTGAAGACCTTTGGAGGCGCCAGATGGTATTTGTTTCCGTGGGACATGGCCATCAGAGACGACGGTGTGATGGCTGTCATCGTTCGGTATCAGACCGTCGGGTTCACCCACATCACCCTCAACACCTTCGACGACGAACTGATCGGAAAGTTTGGCAGCTACGGTCAGGGCGACGAGCAGTTCACTTGGCCGACCAGCCTTGCTTTCGACCGTGGGGGCCTGCTGTACGTTGCCGACGAACATGCCAACCGCATCTCGGTGTTCACCACCGACCCCGACGAGGTATCCGAGGGCGGAATCCGCTACGTCGTGCGTGGCGGACAGAAGGAGCAACAGGCGGGGAAGCTGGTCTCGCAGTGGGGCACCGGCGGACGCGCCGAAGGGCAACTCAACGGTCCTTCGGGCATCGTATTCGACTGTAACGAAGACCTGTACATAGTCGACCACCGCAGCCACCGCATCCAGAAGTTCACCAAGGACGGGAAATTCCTGGGCGTGTGGGGCGGCTTCGGCGACGGCGAAGGGGAGTTCAACCTGCCGTGGGGCATAACTCTGGACCATGACGGCAACGTCTACGTCGCCGACTGGCGCAACGACCGGGTGCAAAAATTCACGGCCGGGGGCGAGTTTCTCGCCTCATACGGCAGCACGGGCGACGGCAACGGCCAGTTCAATCGGCCGTCGAGCGTGGCCGTGGACGCCGATGGCGACATCTACGTCGCCGACTGGCGCAACAATCGGGTGCAGGTGATCGGCGCCGACGGCAGGTTCGTAAAGAGCTTCCACGGCGACGCCACGGCATCCGACCTGATGCGCAAGGACGCCGTCAACGGCACACTGCAGCCGGCCATGGTGAAGGCCCGATTCATGGCCGACGATCCTCAGAGCGAAGAGATCTTCTTTGGCCCGGTGTCCGTGAAGCTGGACGGCCAGGGCCGTCTCTTCGTTGTGGACAGCTACCGCTTCCGGATACAGGTCTACCAGAAGGAGGGCTATCCCTCGCCGGTCCTGTTCGATGCCCGCCTTGACTCCGAGGAGCGGATCCTCACGCTGTAGCCGCGCCTAACCTCAGCCATGCTCAGCAGAACATCCTGGAAGATTCTCTTTGCGGTTGTGGCCGTGGCTCCTCTTCGCCCTGGAGATCCAGCCGTCGTTCAACTGTGAACCTGAACGGTGAAATTACGTCCACGTCGTCACTTTACGAACGGGGTAATAGGTAGGCTGTTTGTCCTGAGCCCGTCGACGGGGAACTCGTCGAAGTCGGTCGTCTCGATGTGGGGCACAGGTCACTCCTCGATACACCCCGATGGGGCATCGGGGCACTCGGTGTATACGGGCCCGCCGAGGTTGTCGAAGGACATACCCTGGAGAACGCCCTGGACAGGCGGCGCGCTACGCTGTTTCGCGTGCCGGTCTACCCGATGGCGGACAGCAGTAGCAGTGCGACGGGGACGGCGACTGCGATCGCCGAGACGAGTAGCATCAGAGCGCCGCAGCCGGTGCCTTTCTGCAGTTCCCAGAACTTGCGAACGCTGCGGTCAAGCAGGTACTTGGGCAGTCCGGCGTAGTACGACACGCTGATCGACGCGCCCGTCTGGACGACGATCTCCTCCTTGGTGTCGAACTCTATGGTGGAGATGTCGCCGTTGGGCCGGCCCACCCCGATCGTGTACGCGGTGTAACCCGACTTCGGGTCGCGACGCGCTCCAAAGGACCGCACGTCGTACAGGATGGCGTCGTAGCCGGTACCGCACGACTGGCACTCGACGCCTGCCTCGCCCGCGTCGTCAACCTCGTGTTCGTTCTCGTGGCCGCACTTTACGCACAGTGACGTGACCATGGCGTATGATTAGCCCTCGTTGCGGTCTGTCCGCTCGTCCTTTGTCGTGTGTATAGCCAAGAAGAAAGGGGAAGAAGTTATATCTGAGGGACACCCTCAGACTCCCGGCATAGGGGGCTAGCCCCTCTGCACTACCCATTCTTCATCGACATGTTGGTGGCCTCGCCCTGATGTAGTGGTCGCCTCCGATAGCCGACGATTCGGCATCCGGGCTGAACGTCCCATATTTTCCGTAGGCTGCTAGCGGGCGAACCAGGCGGCGAGACCCTGGCGGTTGTGGTCGAGGAAGGCGATGTTCAACTGTATCCGCTCTAAGGCCTGCCGGACCGACCTGTCGGCGCTCGGTGCCGGGTTGTCCTCGAAGAAGCCGCGCACGTTGTCCAGCCGCTCCCGGGAGGTGAACCGCCCGGTGATGGACACCAGGTTCATCAGGGCAAAGCCGCCCTCGCCGTACCTGCGATCCAGCTCGGCCCAGTTGGCCTTCACGAACTCCCATGCAGGGTCGCGTCCCCGCAGGCTCGACGCCACGTTGGTGACGATCCGAACAGTGTTGTGCACACGGACCTCGTCGGTGAGCGAACGGTCTAGAGTCTCTTGCAGCAGCTTGGGCACCCCTATGTGGCTGAGCGCCATCAGGATACGGACCCGCTGCTCCTCCATGGTCGCCTCACGGTGCAGCTTCCATAGCGCGTCGAAGGTCGCGCTATCGCCCCGCTCGGCGGCCAGGATCAGCACCACGGTGCGGATGTTCGGATCGATGGCTTCGCCGTTGACGAGGGAGTCGAACATTCTGGCCGCCTGGTCCAGCGTCTCCTCGTCTCCGTAGCTGCCCAGCTCGCTCAGCGCGGTGCTACGGAACAGTGCGTCCAGATGACCTTCGCCGGGTCGAGCGTGCCAGCCCGCCTTGATCGCCGCGCGCTTGAATATGCCCCTGCAGAAGGCCCGGTAGTCGGGCAGGAAGGACTCGTCGGCCAGCAGCAGCTCGAGGCCGCCCAGGTTCGCCGCCAGGTCCTCCCAGACGGGAGCGTCGGGCTCGTCTACGTAGGCCTGGGCCAGGCTCAGGAACTGAGTCACCGGCAGATAGCCGGCGCGGGCCAGGGCGTACGCGTCGTTCTGAAGGCCGAGCCGGTCCGCGGATGACAGGTTGCGGCGGTCGATGCCACGCTTGAGTCGCGCCCACTCGTCCTCGGAGTAGTTGGTGCGGTAGAAGCCAGTCTGGTCCGGATTTACTTTGATCCAGTCGCCTCTTGGGGAGACGGCCGGCAGGGGCACCTGGATGGTCGCCGTTTGCCCGTTCATCAGGACCGAGGCCGGCGCGGTGACGGCGGTCCTGACGCTCAGCGGCACGTCCCAGCGGGCGCCCTCGTCGTCGCCGTCGGGGTCCACGACGTGCTCGTAGAAGAAACGGCGCTGCCGTCCGGTGACCTCGACGCCGTCGCGGCCGCGGCGAGTCTCGATCTCGACTACCGGATACCCAGTCTGGCGCACCCAGGTGTTCATCATCTCCGTCACGGGCTGGCCCGAGGCCTCGCCCAGCGCGTCCCACAGGTCCTGGGTGTGCGCGACGGCGTACTGGTGCCTGGCGATGTAGGCCGAGATGCCCCGACGGAACACGTCCGGTCCCAGGAACTGCTCCAGCATGCGGAGTATGGCGCCGCCCTTGCTGTAGCTGATGGCGTCGAAGAGCTGGCCGATCTCGGACGGGTTGTTGACTTCCTGCTCGATCGGATGAGAGCTGCGCAGACCATCCAGTCTGAGGCCGGAGTTGGTCTCCGACGACACGAACTGCGTCCAGACGTCCCACTCCGGGAAGGCGAAGTCGACCGACTTGTCTCCCATCCACGAGGCGAAGCTCTCGTTGAGCCACAGGTCATTCCACCAGGCCATCGTGACCAGGTCGCCGAACCACATGTGGGCCATCTCGTGGGCGAGCACCCCGGCGACGTTCTGACGAGTCACTGCCGAGCTCTGCTCTGGGTCCACGAGCAGCGCGTTCTCGCGGTAGGTGATGGCGCCCCAGTTCTCCATCGCGCCGGCCGCGAAGTCGGGGATGGCGATATGGTCGAGCTTCTCCAGCGGGTAGGGGGTGCCGAAGTAGTCGTTGAAGTAGTCGAGGAGCTTGACGCTCAGCTCCAGGGCGAAGCGGCCCTGCTGCTCCTTGCCGGCAGTTGCCCAGACGCGGACCAGCGTGCCGTCGGGCGCCCTCCGCTCGATGGACTTGAGGTCGCCGATAACGAAAGCGAGCAGGTAAGTCGACATCAGCGGCGTCTCGCCGAAGGTGATCCGGCACAGGCCGCCCGGTTGCTCGGACTCCGAGACAGGCAGGGTGTTGGAGACCGCGATCAGGTCGGAGGGGACGACCAGCGTGAGCTGGAACCTGGCCTTCAGTGCGGGCTCGTCCCAGCACGGGAAGGCCCGACGGGCGTCCGTAGCCTCGAACTGGGTAGTCGCCAGAAGGCGCTCGCTGCCGTCCCGGTCGATGTACGTGCTTCGATAGAAGCCCCGCAGCAGGTCGTTGAGGACGCCGCTGAACTCTACGTGCAGCCTGGCCGGCCCCGGCGGCAGAGGTTGGTCGAACCGGAATGTGACGGTCTCCGCCTCTTCGTCGAAGTTGGTCTCGACGGGCGTCACCTGGGCACCGGCCGACGTAGTCATCCGGCAGGCCGAAACCTCGATCTCGGCGCTGTTAAGTACCAGCGAGGACGTATCGGTGAGCACCTCGAGGTCGACGGTCTCCTCTCCGGCGAAGGTGAACGCCTTCAGGTCCGGCGTCAGCGTCACGTCGTACCTGACCGGCCTGACGTCGTTCGGAAGCATTACGGCATGGGACTTCTCGGTCATCGTTACGCCTCCGCGGCCGGGCCGGGCTATTTCAGCGCGACCGAGCCGTTGAATGTACTCAGGTCCTCGAAGGCTTCTTCGTATTGCCGATAGGCTTTGGGGAGTTGCTGTTCGGAGAAGAACCCGGCATCGACCGTTTCATCTGTCTCGGTTACGAGGTCACCGGCCCAGTCATCGACGCGAAACTGGAACACCAGGTGCTGGTGCTGGGACCCGAACTGGTTGGTGTGCATGAATCGCGGCCCCGAGTAGATCGAGACCAGAGTGCCGGCCAGCACGTCGAGGCCGGTCTCCTCTTTGACCTCCCTGCACATGCCATCGTATACGGTCTCGCCGAGCTCCATCAGACCGGCGGGCAGTGCCCACTGGTTGTTGTCGCTTCTGCGTATAAACAGCGTGTTGCCTTGACCGTCTCGAAGGACCGCTCTTGCGCCGGGGGTGAGGAGCATCCGGTTGCCCACCAGCTTGCGTAGCTGCCCCACATATGAGTCCTCGAAACTCAACGTTACCGCCCTTTCCACCGGGGACGGCGCTTCTCGGCGAAGGCCCGGGGGCCCTCGACGTAGTCTTCGGAGGCCACCGCGCGCTCGAGTTCTTCGTAGCGGCTGCCGATGGCGCTGTCCAGATGCATGTTGATGCCCTCGGTCGCCATCTGCTTGGTGGCGCGGACGGAGAGGGAAGCGCACTCCGCGATCTCGGCGGCCCAGTGCTCCGCTGTGGCCATGAGCTCGGCGAGAGGGACTACATCGTTGACCAGGCCCCAGCGATGGGCTTCGGCGGCGGTGATCTGTCTGCCCGTGATCATCATGCCCATGGCGATCTTGTAGGGCACCTGCCGGGCGATCCGCTGGACTCCACCCGCGACGCCGACGAGGCCGACGCGTGGCTCCGGCAGTCCCAGCATGGCGTTCTCGGCCGCGATGATCACGTCGCAGGCCATGGCCAGCTCCAGCCCTCCGCCGGCCGCGTACCCGTTGACCGCCGCAATGATCGGCTTCCAGCAGGTGAACTCGGAGGTGATCCCGGCGAAGGGGACCGTCTCCGCGCCGGGGTACGCTTCGCCCGGCTGCACGTTTGCGGCGTGATACTTCAGGTCGTTGCCCGCGCAGAAGGCCCGGTCACCCGTGCCCGTTACAATGGCCACCAGCGCGTCGGGATCGTCGCGGAACTCGACGAAGGCGCCGAGCATCTCCTCGCTGGCCGGCGGGTGAAGGGCGTTGAGCACCTCCGGCCGGTCTATCGTGACATATGCGATCCGGTCCTTGATGGCGTACTGGACGAATTGACGCGCCATCGGTCCTCCTGGAATTTCGGGATCGGGGAAAGAGAGTCGGAGTATATCAGAGACCGCGTCCGGCCCGTCTTCGCCTACTGCCGTGCGGCCCGCTCCGAAGAGATTATCGCCTCGATCTCGCGGGCCGTGTCGTCGACTCCGCCGTCGCGGTTGACTACGATGTGGTCGAAGCCGGCCGCCTGCCGCATCTCGGCTTCGGCGGTCTGGAGTCGGACGGTGAGGTCTTCCGGCGACTCCGTCATGCGGCTCGCCAGGCGACCGGCCAGCGCCTCCATGCTCGGCGGCGCCAGGAAGACCAGCAGGGCCTGGGGCTCCACCCGCTTGATCGTGGCCGCGCCCTGGACATCGGTCTTCACGATCACGTCCACCCCGCTGTCCAGGGTTTCGGCGACCTGCCGCCTTGGCACGCCGTACAGGTTGCCGTAGACTTCGGCCCACTCCAGGAACTCACCGTCGGCGATCATCCTGTGAAACGTCTCCTCGGAGTAGAAGAAGTAGTGGAGGCCGTCCACCTCGCCGTCGCGCTGCCCGCGGGTGGTAGCGGTGACCGCGAAACGATAGCCCAGACGCATCTCCCGCATGCGCGAGATGACCGTGTCCTTGCCGACGCCGGACGGCCCGGATACGACCACCAGAAGGGGGGCGCTCCCGGCGTCCGCGGTCATGATGGGCACGGCCGGGATACGTTGATGCACCTGTCATTCTGAGGAGTCTCGACGAAGAATCTGGGGAGGGGTCTTTGATTCGCCGTGCTCGGAAGACGGGAATCCCGCTGCCCCAGATTCCCCGAGGGGCTCGGGACAGGCTTCGCTGCGCTCAGAATGACAGCCAAGCTATTGACCGGTGTCGGTGAGCGAGCTGACCGTGTCCCAGAACTGCGGGTAGGAGACCGCGGCCGCCTCGGCGCCGTCGACGACCGTCTGGCCCGTGGCGGCCAGGCCGGCGATTCCTAGGGTCATCGCAATCCGATGGTCGCCGTGGCTTCCCGCCTCGGCCCCGTTGAGCCTTCCTGTTCCCTGGACCACCACGCCGTCGGGCCGCTCCTCAATCCTCGCACCGAGCCTGGACAGCCCCTCCACCGTGGCCTTGATGCGGTCGGACTCCTTGACGCGCAGCTCCGCGGCGTCGCGGATCACGGTGGTGCCGTCGGCCATGCAGGCGGCCAGGGTCAGTATTGGCAGCTCGTCGATGACCTGGGGGACGATGTCCCCGCCGATCTCGGTGCACTTGAGGTCGCTGGTCTCCGCGACGATGTCCGCCGTCGGCTCCCATGCGCCCTCGCGGACGTTCTCCAGCCGGACCCTGGCGCCCATTGCCTGCAGAACCCTGATGACACCCGAGCGCGTAGGGTTGATGCCTACGCCGTTGAGACGTATTCGGGCGTTGGGGTGAATGCACGCGGCGACGATCCAGAAGGCCGCGGAGCTAACGTCACCAGGCACCGGCACGTCGCGAGACTCCAAGGCCGATCGCCGCACGGAGACCCGCAGCCCATCGACTTCGATATCCGCGCCCATCCACCGCAGCATGCGCTCGGTGTGGTCGCGTGACTCCGCCGGTTGGACCACGGTCGTGCGGTCATCGGCGAACAGGCCGGCGATCAGGACGCTGGACTTCACCTGCGCGCTGGCGACGGGCATCTCGAAGTCGATGCCGTTCAGTCCGCCGCCCTGGATGGCAAGCGGGGCGAGTGAGCCCCCATTACGTCCGGCTATGCGGGCGCCCATCCGGGTCAGGGGACCGACGATCCTGGTCATCGGCCTGCGGCGAAGGGAGCGGTCGCCGGATATGACGCTGAGGAATGGCTGGCCGGCTGCGAGCCCCGAGACGAGCCTGAACGCCGTGCCGCTGTTGCTCGCGTTGAGCACGTTCTCCGGCTCGCGCAGGCCGTCGGGGCCGACGCCCTCGACCTCGAAGCACTCCTCGGCGCCGCTGACGTGGCATGAGGAGTGCCTGCGTATGCGGACGCCCATGCCGCGCAGACATCGGAGGACCGAGCTACGGTCGTCGCCGACGCACAGATTCGAGACGTGGGCCGTCCCCGAGGCGATGGCGTTCAGGACCAGCGCGCGCTGAGAGACCGACTTGTCTCCGGCGACAGCTACGCTGGCGTCGATTCGCGATGGTGGACGGATGACCTGCTTCATGGCGTTGGGCTTGAGACCAGCCGCGGCCGGGTGGGGCAGGGCGGACGGCGAGACTAGTGGCGTTTGCGGCGGGGATACCGCCACGCCGCGTGCTTGTTCAGGTCCGTCAACTGCTTGGCACGGTCGGCGAGGCGTCTGCCAACCACCATTCCGCCTAGGGTCTGGCCCATTGTAGGTCCAGGGGGGCCGAGGGACTCCTCCGCCGCGGCGGCCCCGGACTCGAGCCTGGCGAGCTGCTCCCAGGCGGTGATCAGAGTCTCCATGATCTCGTCGCCGCCGGCCTGGACCTGATCGCGATAGACTGTCAGCTCCGCGATCATTCGGTCTAGCCAGTGGCCGAGAGAGCCGGAACTGCCGTTGAAGGCCACGGCGTTGTCCTCGGGGTCCAGGGCAGCCAGCTTCGAGAGGTCGCTGAACTCCGGGCCGACGACCTTGGCCATGTCCCGCCAGCCGGGGCTGGCGCTGAGGGCCGTCACCAGTGCGGCGGAGAGCGCGATTGGGAGGTGCGACATGGCGGCCGCGTAGGAGTCGTGCTCTTCGGGACTCATGAAGACCGGCTTTGCGCCCAGGGCCTCGACCATGCCGGTGACGGTCCGGACCGATTCGGGATCCGCCGACGCCTCGGCGACCACGCAGTATCCGGCCCCCTGGAGGCCGGATGGGACGACGTCGTCGAGGGTCTTCATCGTGTGCGGTGGCAAAGGGCGCCCGCCGACGTAGGTCGCGTCGTGCGGTAGGTACTGCCTGGCCCACTCAGTCACCTGGACCTTTGCCGGTCCTGTATCCGTGACGGTCGTGCCCTGACCCAGGATGAGGCCGATGGCCTCCAGGAACTCCCGGGTCTCCGAATGCGGCGTGTCCATGATGACCAGCGAAGCGCCCTGCATCGCGGACCGGAGGTTGCCGTTGCCCATGTCGATGGCGCCCATCTGCTCGGCGCGCTTGAGCGCCTTCGAGTCGCCGTCGGAGCCCAATATCTCAGTGTTCTTGAGCCGGGCCTTCTTGAGGCCCAGGCCAATGGTCACTCCGAGGGGGCCCATGCCGAGAATCGTGATGCGGTCCAAGTGCCTCTCCTACAAGGCTAACTTATCATATGGCGATGGTGTTGCCCAAGACCAACAGCGCCAGAAGGTTGACGATCGGCCGGATCCACAACCACAGCAGGCTGAATCCGAGAACGAACCCGCTCAGGATCATGACCATCAGGATCGCAGTCCCAGAGCGCTCAAGACGGGCGAAACTGGCCGCCGCCTCACGAGGCAGAAGGCCCAGAGCGACTGCGAAGCCGTCCAGCGGCGCTACAGGCAGAAGATTGAAGGCCGCGATCAGGAGGTTCCAGAAGACGAATGAGGCAACGACGTACTCGATCATGTTCTGGCCATCGAACGACTGGAACCCGACTTCCCAGCTGCTTATCAAGCCAAGCCTGACCGGGATCGCGGCCACCGCTGCAATCACCACGTTGGAGATCGGGCCGGCAAGCGACACTATCGCCATACCGGATCTCTGGTCGCCTCGGAGGTATTCCGGACGCACCGGTGTGGGTTTCGCCCAGCCGATGCCGACGATTAGCAGCATCATGCCGCCCAGCGGATCGATGTGGGCCGCCGGGTTCAGGGTCAGTCTGCCTTGATTCTTGGCCGTGTCGTCGCCGAGGAAGTAGGCGCTCAGGGCATGACTGAACTCGTGAAAGGACAGCGCGACCACGATGCCGAAGGCGAACGTAAGCAGCGTGATCAGGGCGTAGAGAGGGGAGGACTGGAGCTGGTCGAGTACGTGGAATAGCAAAGAGTTTGGCTACTTGGCCTCGTGAGATGAAGTCCTTCGATTGTAGCGGACGGCGCCCGGCCGGGTCAGCCGCTGGACTGCCGAGGGCGTGGCTGCGTCAGGCCGAGACAACAAAAGGGGACGAGTACGATTCGTCCCCTTGAAGTCCGTGTTGTCGGTCCGCCCCTAGCAGGGTGCTGAGAAACCGTGTCGGCCATCTCCCTGTCCGCGTTCCTGGCCGGGAAGGGGGAAGAAGTTATGTCTGAGGGACAGCCTCAGACTCCCGGCAAAGGGGCGTCGCCCCTTTGCACACCCCATATCTATCGGTCAGCCAGCTAGTGGCCGTGGCCACCACAGGCGCAGCCTCCGCCCTCGGCGCCGCCGTCCCCGCCTCCGCAGCCGCCTCCGCCGCAGGCGCAGCCTCCGCCGCCGGCCTGGATGTTGGGGTTGCTGATGACGAAGCCGCTGTGCATCAGGCCGTCCACGTAGTCAATCTCGGCGCCCTCAACCAGGGGTGCGCTCTCAGCGTCGACTAGGACCTGGATGTTCTGTGCTTCAATGATGATGTCGTCCTCGCCGGCCTCTTTTTCGACACCCAGCATGTACTGGACACCGCCGTTAGAACCGGGGACCACCATGACCCGGAGGAGCGAGCCCTCTTCATCCTGCTCTTTCAAGACCGACTCAATCCGCTCCGCGGCCAGGGGGGTGATTTCAATCAGCTTGGTCGTCGTCAAGCCAGCCTCCTCCATCGTGAATCAAGATCCAGGGATTTTTATGCAACATATCATATTAAGTCCGATGGTATCACGCGGCCACTACGTGGTCAAGAAATAGCCGAACTGAAATCTGAACGGACGGCCGGGTGCCCGTCTATCATCGACTTTCGCCACGTGGCGCGGAATAATCCTTGACTGAGATCGGGCGAGGCGGCTATACTGAGTCTGATTGTCCCCTGGTGGTTCTGGTGAGGTGGCCCCACCCGTTCCCATCCCGAACACGGTAGTGAAACGCCTCAGCGCCGACGATACTGC
>CAZENU010000047.1:9230-18111 GCA_964513735.1 uncultured Dehalococcoidia bacterium | reverse complement strand
CGCCGTTGACACCCCTTTGTGTGAAAACTATGATATGTGTAGGATTTCACAACCTGCGGATGCCGCTCTCTAGCAGGGTCTTTTCGTACCTGACTCGCAGTGGCGGTGCCACGCTGGGCAGACCGTGGCTCTCGCCCTCGGATGGCCGCGATTACGTGGGCACAAGGAGGAGCGTATGGCGGGGTACACGAAAGCCGAAGCCCAGGACTGGGCGCTGGAGCACATACGCGGCCAGTGGACAACCCTCATCACGCCCTTCACGGCCGACGACCGGCTTGACGAGCAGGGCCTGCGGGCGAACGTGCGGCACGTTCGCAGCCTGGGCACCAGCGGGGCCGGCTGCACATGGGGTATGGGCGAGTTCTGGAGTCTCACCCTGGAAGAACGGATCCGCGTCTACGATGTCGTCAGCGACGAGGCCGCCGGGGAGTGGCCCATCGCGGCCCACGTCACCCATACGTCGCTGGGCGACATGCTGGCGCTGGCCGACCGGGCCGAGGCCGACGGCTTCGACCTGCTGATCGTCGCGCCTCCTTACATCGTGACCAGGACCGAAGCACAGGTCATTGAGTGGGTGCGGCGTCTTGCCGACCACACGCCGATGGCCATCATGTTCTACAACTCTCCCCAGTTCGGTATCGTAATGAGCGCGGAAGGCCTGAAGTCCCTCTGCGAGATCCCCAACGTAGTAGGGGTCAAGGAGGCCAGCTTCGACCGCCAGCTCTCCATCGACACCCACACGTCTATCGGCGACGACTACGTAATCAGCACGCCCGACGAGTGGGCCCTGTTCACGGGAAGAGAGATGGGGTTCCGCCAGCAGGTCATGTTCGCCAATACCTCTGACTGGCGGTTCGACACGCCCGACGAGAACTACTACGTCCAGTTCATCGACCGCGCCACCTCGGGCGACATAGACGACGGCCTGTATGATCGGCACATCCGGCCCATCAAGGAGATGTCGGACCGGTGGTGGCAGCAGACCGTGAAGAGGTCCGGCGGGGCGTTGCCCGCGTCGCTTTGCAAGTACTGGGGAGAGCTAATGGGAATGGCCGGTGGACACGTTCGGCCGCCGTTGTTCGACCTCAGTCAGGATGACAAGGACGTCCTCAAGGCGGCCATCGCGGCCGTCCGGGACGGTGCGTTGGCCGCGGTAGGTGAATCGCGATGATCCTTATGGTGAGTGTGCAAAACCTGGACGAGGCGACTCACGCCCTCAAGGGCGGCGCCGACATCGTAGACGTCAAGAACCTGCAGGAGGCGCTGGTCGGCTCGGCCGAGCCCCGGGTAGTCAAGCAGATCAGGGACATCGTCCCCGGACCCCACCACGCCAGCGTGACCCTGGGTGTGGTCCCCAACCAGGCCGGCACCGTGGCGATGGCGGTCTACACCGCTGGCGTGCTCGATGCCACGTCGGTCAAGGTCGGGTTCATGAAGAGCGAGTACGAGGAGGCCGTCGAGATCCTGGTCGCGTCGCGCCGCGCGCTGGAGGGCTTCGAGACGAAGCTGATCGGCTCGCTGTTCGCGGACAACCACCTCTATGATGGACTCGACCCTCACCGGATGGTCGAGCTCGCCAGGGACGGCCAGTGTGACGGCTTCCTGATCGATACGCTGACCAAAGACGGCCGCAACCTGTTCGACTTCATGTCCGAGGACGAGCTCAGAGAGATCGTCTACCGGGGCAAGTCTTTGGGCTTGAGCACCGCTCTGTCCGGCCATCTCAGGATCGACGACCTCGACGAGCTGGCCAGGATCAACCCCGATATTGTTGGGGTCCGTGGCGCCGTCTGCGCCAGTGGCGACCGCGGCAGGGCTGTCCACTGGGAGGCCGTGGCCGAGTTCAGACGACAGCTCGAGTTGCGCCAGACCGGCGAGGTCCAGGTGTTCGGCGACGCTCAGCCGGCCGTCACGACTAACGGACACACAAGCGCCTGGACGGTAATCGACGGCACCGGCAAGACCTGCGCCGGGATACTTGCCGCCCTCAGCGAGCAGGTCGAGAGCGACGGCGACTCCTTCGTCGAGGTGATCATGCCCGACGTGCTGAATACATACGACGTCATCGTCTGGGCCGAGAAGGGCGGGCACAATATCCTGACCCAGCGCAAGGACGACGACGGCTCGATCCGCATCCTCATCCAGCCCTAGGGCACCGGCTTTCGGCCGTGCCGGACCGGCCTCGGTTCACCCTGCCTCGAACCGCCACGACGACCTCCCGGCGTGCTAACATGTAGATAGACGACAGGGAGAGTGGCCGCGTTGGATTTCGCTGAAGTAGTATCCCTCGTCCGCGACATTCTGCTGATCGTCCTGCTGCTTCTGGCAACGCTGACGCTCTTGATCGTGCTCTGGAAGGCCTCGAGCCTACTCAGCTCGGTGCGGCGGACTCTCAAGAACGTCGAGGACGTGGCCGAGGCTGTATCGAGCCGGATCGTAGGGCCCGCGGCAGCCGGTTCAGGTGTCGCGTTCGGCGCCGGCAAGGTGGCAGCCTTCTTCCTGGGCCTCTCGAAGAAGAATCGAAACAGCAAAGGAAGGGAGGACAATGGCAAACGGTGACAGCGGTAGCTCGTTCATATCGGGATTCATAATCGGTGGCATAGTCGGTGCGGTTGTGGGGATAATGCTGGCGCCCAAGGCTGGCTCCGAGACGCGAACGGACCTGTTCGAGCAGAGCGAGGCGCTTCGGGCCCGCGCCGAGGAGCTGGCGGCCCGAGTCCGCGAGCGCGTGGGTCCCACGGTGGACTCGGTGCGTGAGCGGGTGCAGCCCGTCGTCGCGGAGCAGGCAGCGCGCGCGAGGAGAAGCTCGGCCCCCGCGGAGACCGACGGCAGCGAGTCGGTCGGCGAAGGCGCGTAGTCGGCCCGACACTGTGAACCGAGGGAGGGCGCCTCGTGCGGCGGCACGATTCGGCGCCTCCTTGACGTTCTCTTCAGCCGGTCCCGTGCTTGGGATAGGAACCGAAGATCTTGAGCGTCGACACCTGGTCCTTCACCCGGACCAACGCTTCTCGCACGATCTCGTCCTCCCTGTGCCCTTCGAGGTCGACCAGGAAGATATATCGCCCCAGGCTCTCCC
This sequence comes from uncultured Dehalococcoidia bacterium, assembly GCA_964513735.1. GTDB lineage: Bacteria > Chloroflexota > Dehalococcoidia > Lucifugimonadales > CAZENU01 > CAZENU01. Next base: position 15,035 of record CAZENU010000047.1, on the reverse strand, counting down.
TGGTCGGTCGTGACTCTATCTTCGCCAGGTTGATCCCCCGGTCTCCGAACTCCGCCAGCACTCTGTGCAGGACCCCGGGAGCGTCTTCATCGAAGGAAAAACAGGCCGAGGTCTTGTCCGTCCCGGTCCGAGGATGGTCGGTAGCGGCCAGTACCACGAACCTGGTCATGTTGTTCTGATCGTCCTCGATCCCCTCCGCGATTACGACACCCCCGTAGATCTCCGCCGCCCGGCGCGTGGCTATCGCCGCCGCCTCGGCGCCCCGCCGCAGCATGTCCTCCACAGCGGTTGCGGTGCTCATCGACGCCACGACTTCGGCGTCCGGGAGCCGGCTTGCCAGGAACCCCCGGCACTGCCCCAGCGCCTGCGGGTGTGAGTAGACGACCCCGACCGCCTCGACTGACGTGCCGCGTGCCGCCACCAGGAAGTGTTTGATGGGCAGGACGAGCTCGTGGCGTATGAATAGGACCGAATGGTGGACCAGGAGGTCCAGCGTATCGGTCACCGAGCCCTCTAGGCTGTTCTCGATGGGCACCACGCCTTCGTCGGCCTCGCCAGACTCCACCGCGTCCGCCACCGCGGCGATGGGCGTATACGGCAGCCGAACGGCGTCCGGGTCGTAGTTGATGCAGGCCTGCTCGGTGTTCGTCCCGGTAGGTCCGAAATAGGCCAGCCGCCTTGGCATCGCTACTCCACCAGAGGCCCGATCAGGACCTCTCTCAATTCTTCCTCCGCAGTGGCCGTCGTGACCACTACTACCTCGTCCCCGGCCTTGATGGTCGTCTCGGCCGTCGGGATAGAGACGGACCCGTCCCTCGTGATGACCAGTGTCACCAGGGTCCCCTCAGGGAGCGGGATGCGTCCGAGGAGTCGCTCCTCGGTGCCTGCGATCGGGGGTATCTTGACAGACACCAGTGTCTTGCCGTCGATGCTGGTCATGGGCATCAGGTGCATCATGCCCCGGGTCGAGAACCCCTCTTGAAACCCGCCGAGAACGAGGTTCGTGACGTCGACGCTAGCTCCTATGCCCAGTAGCCCGAAGAGATCGGCGTTGTCACGGTCGTTGACCACGGACATGGTCCTCGAAACCCCGAAGTGATGTCTTGCGAGCTGACAGGCCACCACGTTGACTCCGTCATCCCTGGTGGTGGCCGCGAATACGTCGGCCCGGTTGGTGCCTGCCCTCGCCAACGCCTCCGCCTCGATGCAACTTCCCAGCACGGAGACGCTGCCCAGAGTTTCGTCTAGGCGGACGCAGGTGGCCCGGTCAAAGTCGACCACGGAGACCTCGTGGCCGCCGGAGATGAGCCAGGCGGCCAGCGAAGCGCCGAGTCTCCCGCCGCCGGCGATAACGACGTACATCGGCTAAACGTCGGCTTCCAGCACAGCCTGGGCGACCAGCGTGGTACCGCTGATGGCATCCAAGCCCAGCCGGGTGTACATGTCTTGCGTCGTCGGGTCGTCGATGCGGCAAACGACTGTAGGTACGTGGTAGACGTGTTTAGCCAGTTGCCCCACCAGCGCGTTCTCGCTGTCGGAGCCCGACAAGGCCATGAAGGCGTCGGCGTCTCTGACCGACGCTCTCCTCAAGTCCTCGTGACGCGTCGCGTCGCCGACCACGACGATAATGCGGTCCTGTTGCACGAGGTCCCTGGGCAGCCGGTCGAAGGCCTCGGGACGTGGGTCAAGGATGGTGACCACGTAGCCTTTCTCTGCCAGCGCCGCCGCGACTGTAGCTCCCAGGCTGTCACAGCCTGTGATGACGGTCTGTTTCGGGGTGGTCACCGGGCCCGAGGGGCGCTGCATGTTGAGGTCCTGAGTCACTCGGCCGAGCGTGCCTGCCGGCGCCTAGCTATGGGCCGCGGTCAGACCGTTGTTTGAGCCGGCCTTGACCGGAGCGGCCTCGCGCCACAGGATCACGCGGCAAGGCGCGTTTCGAAGGACGTATCGGGCGGTCTCGTCCAGAGAGTACTCGCCATAGGTCTCCCTGTGGCCGATCCCCAGAACGATGGCGTCGACGTTTTTTTCGTGCGCCTCTTGCACCGCCGCCAGGCCCGCCTGCCGCGACTGGAGTATCTCGGCCTGCGTCTGGCACCCGAAGGTACGGGCTACCTCCTCCATGCGCTTGAGCAGCTCCTCGCCCCTGGCGAAGTCGTCGATGATTTCGGCATCGACGGGCATGCTCCGTTCGACCTCGATCGCATAAACGATATAGAGCTGGCCTTTCTTGTGCCCCAAGAGCTCACATGCAAGCCCCACGGCGTCGGAGTCAGGGCCTCCCAGCCCTACGGGCACCAGGACGGACGACATCGCGTTGTTGCTGGACCTTCTTGGTAGTGCCAAAGATGCTCCCTGTCAGAGGTGTCGTCGACCCGCCACCGCGCTTCGAGGCTATGCGGGCAGGTTCTGGAGGCGCTCGTCCTCGCCCGCCAGGACCAGCAGGTCGCCGGCCTTGATGCGCTCGTTCTCCGACGGGTTCACCGTTACGTCTCGGCCCCGAAGGATGGCAAGCACTGCAAGACCGTACTTGTCTCGGGGACCAGAGAAGCCGAGCTCTTTCAAAGTCTGGTCGTCGAATTCCTGAGGTGCCCTCATCCTGCTTAGGCCAAAGCTTGGGCCAAGCTCTAGGTACTCCTGCAGGTTCGGGTTGAACAGGTTGTGCGCCAGCCGGACGCCCATCTCCGACTCGGCGTGCACGACCTTGTCCACGCCGACCCGCTCCAGGACATTGCCGTGGAGCTCGTCGTGGGCGCGGGCGACGATGTAGGACACCCCCATCGTCTTCAGCAGCACGGAGGTCATGACGCTAGTCACGATGTCGGACCCGACCGCCACCACCGCGGCGTCGTAGTCCGTGATGCCCAACTCTCTGAGGACCGCTTCGTTGCTCGCGTTGCCGGTCACCGGGTGGGTCACCTGGCCCATCATGTTCTGAACCCGATCCTCGTCGATGTCGATGGCCAGAACGTCGTGCCCCAGATTGTACAGCGACCTGGCCGCGCTCGACCCGAAACGGCCCAGACCTATGACAACTACCTGCTGTCTCATCGCTCTCCCTGATTGAAAGGATTGAAAGCGTTCGGGTGTCCCTCAATCGGTACCGGTGATGACCCTCAAGCCGTCGTCATTATACAGGACTGGTCGTCGGCTCAACCAGGGAAAATCAGTGGCATTATGAGCCGGTGAACAGCCTCTTAGGGTTCACCCGATGGTCACCCGTTCTTGAGCAAACCGATAGACGTCGCCGCTGGTACGCATGATCATCACGAGCCCGAGTGTAGTAGGCCCGATACGCCCGATGAACATGCTGGCGATCAGAATGACGTGCCCCCAGTCAGACAGGTCCGGAGTCAGACCCGTCGACAGCCCCACCGTACTGAAGGCCGACACACTCTCGAACAGAAGGTCGATAAACAGGAAGTCCCCCTCGGAGAGAATCAGTATCAGCGCCGACAAGAAGACCGCTGCCAGTGCAACTGACATGACGCTGACCGCCCTTTGCACCTGGGCCTGGGGGATCTCTCTGCCGAAGGCCGACGAGTGGCCGACGCCCCGGATGGTCGATATCACGGCGACGATGACCACCGCCAAGGTGTTGATCTTTATCCCGCCCGCCACGGAGGCCGACGCGCCGCCGATAAACATCAGGCTGGTGAAGAAGAAGTTGGTGTGCTGCTTGGTCTCGCCGAATCCGACGGTCGAGAAGCCGGCTGTCCTGCCGCTTATCGATTCGAAAACGGAGACGAATATCTGGTTGATCGACGATATCGGGCCGAGTGTCTCGGTGTTATGGCGCTCGGAGACGAAGAACACCAGCGCGCCCAGCGTGATCAGCGCGAGTGTTGCGATGATGACCAGCTTGGTGTTGAGCGTGAACAGCGAGGGCTTGGGTGACCGCACTATGTCCGCGAGCACCCAGTAGCCGACGGCACCCATTACGATCAGCGCGCCCATGATGGTCAGGACGACCCGGTCCGTTCGAAATACGGAGAAGCTGGAGCTCTCGGGAGCAATAACGAATCCGGCGCTGTTGAATGCGGAGACCGCGTGAAATGCAGCCTGCCAGATCGCCTCGCCCGGGGAATACATGAACGAGAATCGCACCGCGAGGGCCACCAGCCCCACGAGCTGAATTCCACTGGACACCAGCACGATCCTCGCGGTTAGCGATGCCATGCCGCCTAGCTGGTCCAACTGCAGGGTATTGCGCGCGAGGTGCCGCTGCGCCACCGGCGCGCGCTGCCCGATCACCACCAGCAAGAAGGTGGCGATCGTCATGAATCCCAGCCCGCCGGTGAACATTAGCAGAAGGATCGTCGCCTTGCCGAAGGCGTTCCAGTAGGTGGCGGTGTCCTGTGTCACCAGCCCCGTGACGGTCGCGGCCGATGTGGCGGTAAATAGAGCGTCTACGAACGACGTGAAGCCACTTCCATGGTGAGCGAATGGCAGCAGCAGCAGCAGCGTGCCCAGCGAAATCAGTGCTGCGAAGCCGTAGGTGAGGATCAGTGGCGATGCCAGGACCGAGGGCTGAATGCGCCGCGTCGGTATCCTGATCCGCACCGGGTCGAGCTGTCGCGCTCTCGGGTGTCGGACCACCCGGTCGCCTGGCTTGGGGGTCCAGGTCTGGCTCAATTTGAATGCCTCGGTTAAGCTCCGCGTGCTGAAGCCCGCCGGGGCTCGCCTCCGCAACGGCGCGTGACGTCAGTTCGCGCGCCGTTGCGATTCTAGGTCGGGACGTCAGGTATGTCAATCTGGGTCGTCGGTCTTCCCGTGTATCTAACGGCGATGCCTGCCACCAATAGGCATTGACACGGTATTGAGAGCCTCTATAACATTGGTGCGTGCATTCGGTCGAAGACCGTTTGTGACCTGTGTTTGCCTCTTGGACCCAGCAGTGACCAGAGCAGGTCCTGCTGTGGCGACCGTCAGACGGGTGAATGAGTGAACAGAAAATCAATAGCCTACTCGGCTATGCTCTTGGTCTCTATGGTTGTTGTGTCAACTCTCCTCAACCAGGGGATAGTCCAGGGTGTACTTAGAAACACCGACATAGAGCTGGGCACCGACAAGAGCGCCTACACCTCCGGCGAGACGATCAAGCTCACGGGTGTCCTGAGTTTCGCCGAGGCGGAAGAGGTCTTCATACATCAGGTCGCCCTGGTCGCTATCGGGCCGGGCACTGACGATTTGGACGTAGCGCTGCCGCTCCAGACCGGCACCGCCCATAACCTGACGGGCTTCCCGGGCGTCTCCGGCACCCTCGCGGCGACGGTCACTTTTACCGATCTCGTGGTGCCCGGCGGCACCTTGCCCGAGGGCGGTACGCTGCCTACCGGAACTCTGCCCGGCGGGACACTGCCGGCTTCCACCGTTTGTGTGGGAGACGATCCGGCCATCGGGACACTACCCTCGGGGACCCTGCTCGGGGACACGCTGCCAAGTACCCTGCCCGGTGGCACCCTGCCCGGTGGCTTTCTGCCCGGCGGTACGCTGCCCGGTGGCATCACTGGCGGCGGGCAGTTCAGAGGCATCGGAGACACCGGCAAGATCAACTACGCGGTGGACTGGCTGCCGTCGACCGCAGGCTCCTATCTAGCGCAGTTGGTCGTGATAGCGGTTGGTTCCCAGGGCTGTACGGTCAGCCGCAGCCCTATCGTCAGCTTCTCGTTGAGCGCGGCGCCGACGGCCACACCGACGGCCATACCGACGGCCACGGCGGCGGCGGTGGCGGCGCCAAGCGAAACTGAGACGCCAACGCCGACCGAGACGGCTACACCGACACCGACTCCGACGGCCACCGCGACG
>CAZENU010000047.1:0-9130 GCA_964513735.1 uncultured Dehalococcoidia bacterium | reverse complement strand
GGTAACGCCGTGGCAGCGGCGGCGTCCAGAGACCCGGAGGCCACGGGTGGCGCGCTTGTTTCGTCCGTACAGAGAAATGCGCAGGCCACCGGCAACGCGCTGCTGACCGCCTCGAGGACCAACGCGGCCTCCACCAACGAGGCCCTTGCGAGAGGCCCGGCGAGAGACCCCAACGCGCTGGCGAGTATCGGCGAGCACATCCGGGTCGAGTCGTGGGTCCCGGACGACACGCCCGATGTCGGCCAGAGCCGTCACGGTCCAGGAGTATGGTCGGACGTCGGCTCTCCCGCGCCCATCGACAACATCCTTGGTAAGTACGTCAGGTCAATCCCGGCCGCAAAGGTGATGGTCTCCGACATTCCGCTGGGCACGCTCCAATTGCTGCCACCGCTGCCCGACGGCCTCGTGGCCAACAGCTTCCTGAGCCTGACCACCGACGGCTACCTCGAGTCGGACTTTGTCGCGGCTCACGTAACCATGTTCGTGGAAAAAAGCTGGCTGGAATCCAATCAGATCCACCAGTGGTCTTTGCAGTTCTCGAGGTTCGATGAGCCAACCAGCAAGTGGCGGACGGTCCAGGCCAAGCGCGTCAAGGAAGATGAGTCGCGGGTGTTCTTCAGCGTGGTGGTGTCCGGATTCTCGAAGTGGATCATCGCAGGCTCTGCCGAGGCGCCGGACCTCCGGTTCCTGGTGGAGAACCTGACCATCTCCCAGGACCCGAAGACCAACCTGCCTGTGACCATCCAGGTCGAGGTAACGAACCTTACGCCGGGGCAGGCCGAGCTCAACCTGGCCCTCTGGGTAGACCAGCAGATCGACTTCATGGTCCGGCAGCTCTTCGCTCCGGACGAGAAGCGCGCTGTGGTGTTCACCCTGGTGCCTATAAACGTGGGAGCGACGGAGATACGCGTCGACCGCCTGATCGCCACCATGGACGTCGCGGAGGGCCCGCCGGTAACGCCGACTCCTATCCCGGTCATACTGCCGCCTGAGGGGCCTCAGCGCGGCACCGGGCTCGCCGTCGGACTCATTGTCGGTGCGCTGGCCGCCATCTTCTTCGCCGGTACCGCGATAGCGATTTACCTGGGCGCCAGCCACTCCCCGGTCGCGCCTTCGGGACCCGGAGGTGGCACACGGCCGTCAGGCGGCGAGGGTACCGCCTACCGCAAGTACGACCACTCGGCGGATGAGCCGGCCGCCGAGCCCTCCGAAGAGGAGGACGCTCCCGGCTAGCGGCCTTGGCTGATACACGCCATCTGAACGGCGGACGTGCATCGACGCTTGCACGGTCGCCGTTTGCGTTTCCTGGCCTGGCATAAGGTCGACTACGCGCCGGCGGGTCCGTTTGCGCCGCATTAAGTCAGCCGTATATATTAGGTGGCACAGCCATACTGGACCCTGCTCTGGACGCAGTGGACTCACAGCTTCGCGTGATGATAGAGGCGATTCACATTTCCCCCACCATGGCCGTCGCCATTGTGTCGGGTGGCGGCGCCAGGTCGCTGGCATGGCTGCTGGGCGTGCCGGGGGCCTCGAGCACCATAATGGAGGCGCGCGTGCCATACTCGGCCAGGGCCATGCGCGACGTACTTGGCCGCGAGCCCGACAGGATCGTGTCGCCGGCCACCGCTGAGGATATGGCGCTGACCGCTTATCGGAGGGCGGTGGGCATGAGAGCGGATGGCGCGCCGGTAGTCGGTATCGCCGCTACGGCGGCCATCGCCTCCGACCGCCCCAAGAAAGGTGGCCACCGATGCTTTGTGGCGTCGTGGACCGACACGGCAGTGACCACTTACGGGCTGACCTTCGTCAAGGGACTGCGCGACCGGTCGGCCGAGGACAAGCTTGTCAGCAGGCTGGTGGTCCGGGCCCTGGCCGAAGCCTGCGGGGTCGGTGCCGAGCTGCCGTTGGACCTGGACGAGAGCGAGCGAGTCGAGGTCGCCACCCGATCCCACGGCGATTCTGTCGAGGAGCTCCTCAGCGGCGCTGTGGACTCGGTGACCGTTCGCCCGGACGGCGCGATGCTTGCCGACGAGCCGTTCACCGGCGGGGTGCTGGCCGGCTCCTTTGACCCGTTCCATCAAGCTCACCGAGCCCTGGCCCGGGCGGCCGGCGAGATCATCGGCGCCGATGTCGTCTTCGAGCTCTCGGTGCTCAACGTGGACAAGCCGCCTCTTGCCCGGGCGGAGATCGACAGGCGACTTGCCCAGTTCACCGGCATCGGGACTGTCGTGCTGACCCGGGCGCCAACCTTCCGCGAGAAGGCGGAGCTGTTCCAGGGCTGCACCTTCGTCGTCGGCTGGGACACTGCTGTCCGGCTGGTGGAGCCCAGGTACTACGGAGGTGACGAGGCCGACATGGCCGCGGCCTTGGCGGCTATCCGGCACCGCGGCTGCCGCTTTCTGGTGGCCGGTCGCGTCGAAGGCGGCGTCTTCCACACGCTGGAGGAGGTCCGCATGCCGGCCGGGCTCGAGGACCTGGTCTCCGCCATTCCCGAGGCAGCGTTCAGAAACGATCTGTCGTCCACCGAGCTGCGGCTCGCGGTGCCCGGGCCTTAGTGACGGCAAAGACACCGACAGACCTGCTCCAGGTATCCTGACAATGACTTTCAAAGACCTGCGCGAGTTTATTTCCCTCCTGGAGGAACGCGGTGAGTTGCGCCGCATTACGGTCCCCGTCAGCCGCGACCTGGAGATCGCCGAGATAGCCGACCGCACCGTCAAGGCCGGCGGGCCTGCCCTGCTGTTCGAGAACGTGGAAGGCTTCGACATCCCCGTCGCGATCAACCTGTTTGGCACCAACCGGCGTATGGCTCTGGCCCTTGGCGTCGAGGACCTCAACGAGCTCACCGAGCGCGTCCGGAAGATACTCGGCATGCTTCAGGGGCCGCCGTCGGGAATCGTCGACAAGCTCAGGGCACTGGGCGATGTCGTGGGTATGGCCAGGACCCAGCCCAGGACCGTCTCCAGAGCGCCGTGCCAGGAGATTGTCATCACCGGCGACGACGTGGACCTCGACATGCTGCCGGCCCTAAAGTGCTGGCCCCTTGACGCCGGGCGCTTCATCACCCTGCCGCTGGTCATCAGTCGCGACCCGGAGACCGGGCGGCGCAACGTCGGCACCTATCGCATGCAGGTCTACGACCGCCGCACGACAGGGATGCACTGGCAGTCGCACAAGGTCGGCGCCCGTCATTACCGGCTCGGAGAGGAGCTGAGCCGGGAGCGTCTGGATGTCGCTGTGGTGCTGGGCGGCGACCCGGTGACCATCTGGTCCGGCTCTCTCCCGCTGCCCCCGGACATGGACGAGATAGCCATCTCCGGGCTGATACGTCAGAAGTCAGTCGAGATGGTCCGCTGCAAGACCGTCGACCTCGAGGTCCCGGCCCACGCGGAGATAGTGCTGGAGGGCTACGTCGTGCCAGGCGAGACCCGGTCCGAGGGTCCCTTCGGCGACCACACTGGCTACTACTCCCCGGCCGACGAATACCCGGTGTTCCACGTGACGGCCGTCACACACAGAAGGGACCTGGTCTACCCTGCGGCAGTCGTGGGCCGCCCGCCCTCCGAGGACTTCTTTATGGGCACCGCCAGCGGGCGGCTGATGCTCCCCGCGCTCCAGTTGACGCTCCCCGAGGTGGCGGACGTCAACATGCCCGCCGAGGGTATATTCCACAACCTGCTGCTGGTCTCCATCAAGAAGGAGTATCCGGGCCACGCCAGGAAGGTGATGTATGCTCTGTGGGGTATCGGGCTGCTGACGCTGGCCAAGGCCATCGTCGTGGTCGACCACGACGTCGACGTCCACAACCTGTCCGAGGTGGCCTGGCGCGTCACAGCGAACATCGACCCGCGGCAGGACATCCTGCTCGTTGACGGCCCCGTGGACGACCTCGACCACGCCTCGCCGACCGCGAGATATGGCAGCAAGGTCGGTATCGACGCCACCGCCAAGGGCCCGATGGACGGCCGCGTGCGCGAGTGGCCCGAGGACATAGCCATGACGGACGAGATCAAGAAACTGGTCGATGACCGCTGGAGCGACTACGGCATTTGAGTCGCTCCGTGGGCCCCGCCGCGCTGGCTACCCGGCTGCCGCTGTTTCTGTCCGCGGTAAGGCTCCAGGAGACCATCTTCGCGCTGCCCTTCGCTTATACCGGCATGGTGCTGGCGGCGGAAGGGCTCCCTACCTGGCACCAGTTCGGCTGGATCACGACCGCCATGGTTGGCGCGCGGACGCTCGGCATGGCCGCCAACCGCCTGATCGATCACCACATCGATGCCCGCAACCCGAGGACATCGGGGCGACACCTGCCCACCGGCGCCCTCGCATCGGCGGACGTCGCCGTCCTGGCCGCCGTCGCCGCCGCCGTCTTCGTGTTCGCCGCCAGCCGGCTCAACGGCCTGGCTCTGGCCCTTTCCCCGGTGGCCGGTGCCTACCTGATCGCGTACCCGTACACGAAGCGGTTTACCTGGGCTACCAACCTGCTGTTGGGCTGGGCGCTGGCGATAGCCCCCGCGGGCGCGTGGATCGGTGTCCGGGGCAGCTTGGACTGGGAGATCGTCCTGCTGTCCCTCGCAGTGGCGTCGTGGGCTGGCGGCTTCGACATCCTCTACCACGTCCAGGACCGCGACTTCTACATTGGAGCGGGCCTCCACTCCGTGGCCCAGAGGTTCAGCGTCGTGGCGGCCTTCTGGATGGCCCGCGCTCTCGACCTGGTCGCCGTCGCCGCGCTGGTAGCCCTCGGTGTTTGGCTGGGCCTGGCCTTCCCGTACTTCATAGGCTGCGCCATCGCCGCCGCGCTTATGGTCTACAAGTACCGCATCGTGACCCCGGCGGACATCTCGCGTATGGGCCTGGCATTCATGCGCATCAACGCATACGTATCGACCACGATGCTGGTATCGACCCTGATCGCGGTGCTCATGGACTAGGAGAGCCGTTTCTGTCAGAGGTGCCCATGCCCTGGAAATGTTGCTCCTGTACAATGGTTTCGGAGGTGAGCCTCGCTTCAAACCTATGAGGCCGTAGTTGGCGAGCATAGAGATGTTCGCCTCGTCGAACAGGTGCGCCTCTACCAGTCCAGACGAGTATTGGTCGTGATCCTGGACGAGGAATCGGTAGCGGGTGTGTCTGAGGCCGTGCTGCTAAGTGAAGCCGCGCCGCCGAGGACTGGGCGTGGCCGGAGGAGGACGCGGCGTGGTCAAGCCTGAAGCGGGCTCAGTTGTCCTAGTCGTAAGTCACGCGTAAGGTGATGTGGCAACCGTATGATCCCAACTCCGCCCCCGTTTTTGCAAAGGGGGGGAGCGAATTGACCCACGACCATGCGTCGCAAGCATGTCCAGTAATTCCAGTCTTACAGACGGAATCCAATCGGTAACTCGCCGCAGAGCACGTTGAGAACGCAGAGGTAGGGACCTTTCAAAGTTGATTTCTCGGCGACCTATGCGGTTATGTTCGGTGTTCTTGGAGAGCACCTTCTGAACGACCTTGTAGATGCGGTGATCCACGTATTGCGACCCAGCGACGAGCACGAGGCTGGGCGGTAGAGTCCGGTTGCGGGTCGCTGGCCGACCGTTCTCGGCGGTAGGAAAGTGAAATGGCCCCAGGATACCCCGTCGTAGTCGGAATCACCGGCGCCAGTGGTGTCGCGCTGGCCCGCGCCACCATCAATCGTCTTCTGGAGATGGAGCACGCCGTGGTCGCGTCTGCGTCCCCGGCCGCGCGAATGGTCTGGCGTCAGGAGGTCGACGAGTCCTTCGGCGATGCCATTGAGCGGTGGGTGGACGCAGGCGACTTCACCTACTACCCTAGCGGCGACCTCACCGCGCCCATCGCCAGCGGCACCTTCCCTACCCGCGGGATGGCCGTGGTGCCCGCCAGCATGAGTACGGTGGCAGCAATAGCGCACGGGCTGGCCGACAACCTCATACGCCGCGCCTCAGACGTGTGCCTGAAGGAGAAACGGCCGCTGGTGCTGGTGCCGCGGGAGACGCCGCTCACCTCTGTCCACCTGGACAACATGGCCACGCTGGCCCGCATGGGTGCGACCATACTCCCGCCCCAGCCCGCCTTCTACCTCGGGCAGCAGACCATCGACGATCTGGTAGACTTCGTGGCCGGCCGCACCCTCATGGCGCTGGGCCTGATGGACGCCCTGACAGGCGAGATGCAGTACGGCGGTCCCGAAGGAGGCACCGCTTGATACCGTCGTTTGAGGCAATCAAGGCTATCCACGATCTGCGAGGCGACGCGGTCGTGGTTGGGACGATGACCCCCAACAGGTACTGGGACCTGATCACCGATCGGCGCGAGCTCGACCTGCCTATCTTCGGGGCCATGGGCAAGGCGTCGTCGCTGGCCCTCGGCCTGACGCTGGCGCGGCCGGACAAGAATGTCCTGGTGCTCGACGGCGACGGCGCTCTGCTGATGAACCTGGGCTCGCTGGTCACCATCGCCGGACGGCAGCCCGCCAACCTGTTCCATTTCGTCTTCGACGACGGCGCCTACTTCACCACCGGCGGTCAGCCCGTGCCGGGCGACGGTAGACACGACTTCGCCGCCATGGCAAAGGGGGCCGGCATCGAGCAGAGCCACTCCTTCGACGACCTCGAGGACTTCGTCAGCGACCTGCCTCGCCTGCTCTCCATGCGGGGCCCGGTCTTCGTCGCCCTGAAGGTGTCCCACGAGCCCGACGCCCCCGGCATGTACATCGGCAGCACCAAAGACGCCGCCCGCCGCGTTATGAAGACACTGAGCGAGGGCTAGTGTCCCGATTTAGGAACATATATCCCCCTTCTTGGACAGGAAGGGGGATATATGGATGGTCGAAAGGGCGCGATAGCGGCCTGCTTTGGCGCGGTGCAGAAAACGGACGTGTAACGAGCTTCTGACGGGAGAGGGTTGGGATGAGGGTGAATCTACCGACACGACGGAGGACACGCGGTTGTACGACTTCCATACGCATACGTTTCTTAGCGACGGTGTGCTCGGGCCGATAGAGCTGGTGCGAAGGGCGCAGGTGATCGGCTATCGCGGCATGGCCATAACCGACCACGTTGGCCCGGGCAACCTCGAGTACGTCGTCCGCACCCTGGCGATCGACTGCAAGGCAGCCACCTCCCGCTGGGACATCCTCGTCCTGCCGGGCGTGGAGATCACCCATGTGCCCAAGGAAGACATCGACATGCTGGCGCGCGAGGCAAAGGCAATGGGTGCCCGGGTGGTCAACGTCCACGGTGAGACCATCGTGGAGCCGGTCGAGCCGGGCACCAACCTGGCGGCCGTCAGCTCGACCCACGTCGACATCCTCGCCCATCCCGGCCTGGTGACTCCTGAGGTCGCCTCCATCGCTGCCGACAACGGCGTCTTCCTCGAGGTGTCAGGAAGAAAGGGCCACTCGTACGCCAACGGCCACGTCGTACGGGTCGCCCGAGAAGCTGGGGCCCGAATGGTACTTGACTCCGACGCCCACGCGCCCGAGGATCTCCTTACCGACGACTTTGCACTCAAGGTGGCTATCGGCGCCGGGCTCAGCGAGGCCGATGCCCGCGCCCTGCTCAGCGACGGACCGCGTCAGGTACTCGATCGCATAGGTGTAGCCGAGGAGGCATATTGATGCACGATGCGAAAGTTAAGACCAACACCGTTATCCTGCTGCTCCAGGTAAACAGCGTCCAGGAGACCATCGACTTCTACACCGACGCCCTCGGCTTCGAGGTCACCGGTTCCTACCCTGAGGAGGGTGAGCCCGGCTGGTGCATGGTGAAGCGTGATGACGCGAATCTGATGTTCTCCGAGCATGCCGTATACGACCACGACCAATATCACAACCATGACCACGGCGAAGCTAATGACCACGACGACGCCCACCATGCAGTGGCGCCGTCTATGACGGGCCTGCTCTACTTCTACCCCGATGACGTTGACGCGCTATTTAAGCGGATTCTGGAAAGCGTGGAGGTCGAATGGCCCCCGGAGGACCAGCCCCACGGCATGCGTGAGTTCGCCATCCGGGACTGCAACGACTACCTCCTCGTCTTCGGCCAGGAAGCCAGCCAGTAGTACTGGCTGGGCGCGGAAATGGTGTCAGCCGCCCACTTCGAAGTTCTCAACCAAATACACGCGCGACTCCACGCCACCGACGTCACGTGGGTGCTCACCGGCAGTCTCAGCCTCGCGCTGCAGGGCGTCGAGACCGCAGTGCACGACGTCGACGTCCAGACCGACGTCGCCGGTGCCCACGAGGTCCAGCGCCTGTTCGCCGACTACGTGATCCGGCCTGTCGCGCTGACGGAGGACGGGGTCGTCCGCTCTCATCTGGGCGCGCTACAGATCGACGGCGTCGAAGTCGATGTTATCGGCGACATTCAGACGCGCGTCCCGGGTGGCCCCTGGGAGCCCCCGCCCGATCTGACCCGCCTAGCGAAGACCGTCGATGCCGGCGGCACTCAGGTCCCGGTCCTGCCGCTCGAGTACGAGCGCGGCGCCTACCTCAAAAAGGGCCGGCCGAAGAAGGCCGACTTAATCGCCGAAGCGTTGCGATCGTGACTAGGAGGCCCGTTTGTAATGGCAGACTTACTGCCTCTGTCATCCTGCGGAGCCCCCGACGAAGGATCTGGTGATGGAGCGACACAGGTCGTAGAGGGGCGGCCCACAACCGGGGTGAACTGGGGTCCAGAGTTCTTGACGCAGGGCGCCGCATTCCATATAATCATTGGGTTCGAAGGTACTAATGCGCGAGCCCATCGCCTAGAATACCGTCAATAGGTAACTCTTCAGCAGACGGCTGGGAGTGCCCAGCCGTCTTTTTTTTGCTCTTTAACAACTGAATCCTGCGCGAATTAAATTAACGAGCCTTAACGTGGGTCAAGTTAGTAAGGGTCTACGGTGGATGCCTAGGGGCCAAGGGCCGAAGAAGGGCGTGGCAAGGCTACGAGAAGCCTCGGTGAGCTGTCTGGTAAGCTTAGCCGGGGATACCCGAATAGGAAAACCGTTCCCGGGTCATACCGGGAAACCCCGACTCTGTCGGGGGGGTAAGTGGGAGAACTGAAACATCTAAGTATCCCGAGGAATAGAAATCAACCGAGATTCCCCTAGTAGTGGCGAACGAACGGGGAAGAGCCCAAAC
>CAZENU010000046.1:0-19203 GCA_964513735.1 uncultured Dehalococcoidia bacterium | reverse complement strand
AACCACCACTCGTACAGGCCCTTGTCCGGGTTCCACTGCGGCGGGCTGTTGGACTGGACCGCCAGTTGCCCGACCGACTCATCCGGTTCGATCACCGGCCCCTGCTTGTCGACGGGGTGCAGGGTCCGGGCGAGGCCCTCCATGCTCTCGATGGCGTAGTCGTCAAGAAAAAGCTGTTTGTACTTGGCGGCGTCTATCGGCTTGTTAGGCATGGCGGCCTCTTTCCTGTGCTCCCGGCTGGACTCATTGGAATATAATGTGTGTCCATCACACTGTCAACGAACGGTGTGTCGCGACGAAAAGGCCATCCGATAGGAGTCGGTAACCAGACGACTTTGCCCGGCCGGGACTCACGGGAAGGAAGATCGCCGCACCATGAAGATCACCAACGTCGAGTTCTTCAAAATCCACCCGAGGCTCGCGGACCGCTACGAGGGTCGCAGGGTCGCCATGCACGGCATCGACAACCGCGTCATTGCCCGGGTGACGACCGACAGCGGCGACGTCGGCTACGGGGACGTCAGAGTCCGCCCGTGGTGGAACGCGCCGCCGGACTCCTTCGTGGACTCGCTAGTGGGCCGTAACCCGGCCGAGCTGCTCCATGAGGACCTCGGCACCGAGCTCATCGGTGCCCTGTACGACGTCGTGGGCAAGCACCTGGGCGTCCCGGCCCACGCGCTCATGGGCCGCAAGCGGCGCGACGCCGTGGCAGTAGCCGCCTGGACCAGGCCCGCGTCCCCGGAGGAATTCCGCGACGAGATATCGCGGGCTGTCTCCGAGGGCTACCTGATATTCAAGATGCACACCAGGGAATGCTACGACCCATTCGAGCAGGCCCGGCTGGCTGCGGAGGTCGCGCCCGAAGGGTTCAAGGTCCACTACGACTTCAACGGGGGCGGCCGCACGCTGGTCGAGGTGCTGCCCATCGTCGAGGCGCTCGGCCTGGACCACCCCATCGTGGGCTGGATCGAGGACCCGCTGCCCCGCACCGACATAGAGGGCTGGCGAACGCTGCGAAGCAAGTCCCGCGTACCCATCGTGCACGGCGGCGCCCCAGCCCTTGGCGGAATGCAGGAGGTCATCCTCTGTATGGCGGACGCGTACATGATCGGCGAGCCTGTCGAGAGCACCCTGGCCAGAGGCGCCGCATACGGTCTCGCTAACGTTCAGACCATCATGCAGCTCACCGGCGGCACGCTCACCAAGGCGCTGGCGCTGCACATCGCGGCGGTGATGCCCACTGCGACGGGCCACTCGATTAACCTGGACGACCAGTACGCCGAGGACATCACCACCGAGACGGTCCCCGTCGTCGCCGGGTCGTCGCCGGTGCCGGACGGCCCGGGTCTGGGGTTCGAGGTGGACGAGGATGCGCTGGCCCGCATGGCTGAGCAGCAGCCATCCGAAATACCCACCCACCTGGGCGTGCTCCATCTCCCCGGTGGCCACAGGGTCTACACGCCTTCGTACCCGGAGGTGCTCGCGCTGACGGGCAGGGAGGAAGGCGCCATTCGCGGCATCGGCTTCGAGATATGGGAGGACGACGGCTCCGCGGAGTTCCGGAAGCTCCACGAGCGCGTAGGCATGGAGGACGCCGTCTGGGACTAGCCACGACGGCTCGCGCAGACATCGACGCTGGCCGCGATCTCAAGCCACTCCTCCGCCGGCTGCGGTGTTCGCCCCAGCTGTCGACCGAATTGGCACGTCAACTCCCGGCCACTTCTGGCCTTGATCCCGGCCTGCCCCACTGTCTCATCTCCTTGACGACCTGCCGCCCATAGGCCATAGTGGCCAACGAGCGTAGCCACCTCAGATCGCGTCAATGGCGGTGCATCGGCGGCCGGTGGCGGGAGGACAAGCGATGCCTGCAAGCATAGTCGAGCGTCTGGCCGACGGCGAGCGGCTAGTCCTGGACGGGGGCACAGGCTCGGAGCTGCAGCGCCGAGGTGTGGAAGTGTTGCGCGGCTCTGAAGACACGAGACGCCTCACGGCCTGGTCCGCCATGGCCAACCTGGAGGCCGCCGACGTAGTGCGGCAGGTCCATACCGACTACCTGCGCGTCGGCGCGGATGTCATTACCAGCAACAGTTTCTGGACCGGCCCGACCAGGATGGCGCGGGTGGGTCTCGCCGACGACTGGGAGCGTTATGCCCGCGCCGCCGGCGAGAACGCTGTCGCGGCCCGGGACGCGGCGGACCCCGACGCATACGTGTTCGGAGGGATCGCCCCGCCGGCGATGCCCGCGGCCGAAGGACAGCCCGAGCAGTCAGACGTGGCCGCGATGGGCGCCACCGCCTTCCGCAAGGAGTACGGCGACCAGGCCCGAGTGCTGGCAGATACCGGGGTCGACGCCATTCTCGCCGAGTACGTCGGCTGGACCGACGAGGCGGTGGCAGCAGTCGAGGCATGTGCCGGGACCGGCCTGCCGGTGTTCCTCGGCATTCGCCATATCCAGCCAGACGGCACGATGCAGTACGGCGAGCGCCTGCAAGACCTGGCGGTTGCCCTGCGCGATGAGCCCGTCGCCGGCGTGATGTTGATGTGCACCGCGCCCGAGAGGATAACCGCCGGTCTCGGTCGGCTTAAAGAAGCCTTCGACCGCCCTGTGGGAGGCTACCCGAACATCGGGTACATGCCGCTGGCTCCTGTGGACCCGGACAGGCCGCGGATGACGAACCAGCTACCCAGTCGGAGCTCCGACTTCCTCCAGACCGCCGACTACTACCCGTCGCGTCTGGCCGGCTTCGCTCGAGAGTGGCAGGACATGGGCGCGCAGATAATCGGGGGCTGCTGCGCCACCGGCCCGGAGCACATCATGGCCATGGCGCAAATCGTCAAAGGCGCGTAGGGGCAGGCTGCGCCTCTACGTTTGGCACATTGCCGCGATTGGGGGAGATCACAAGGAGTATCCATGACCGGCAAGCCAGACGCCATCGTCATCGGGGCCGGTGCGATAGGCGTCTGCTCCGCCTACTACCTCGCCGAGCGGGGGCTGACGGTCACGCTGGTAGACCGCGACGACGTGTGCGCCGGATGCTCCTACGGCAACGCAGGCTTGCTCGTGCCCAGCCACAGCGTTCCCCTTGCCTCGCCGGGCGTCATCTGGCAGGCGTTGAGGTGGATGTTTAAGCCCGACAGCCCTTTCTACATCCGGTCGCGACTGAGCCCTGAGCTCATCTCGTGGCTCTGGAAGTTCCGGGCTGCATGTAACGCGGACCACGTCGCCCGCGCGATGCCGGTCATCCGCGACCTCACCGTCAAGAGCATCGGTCTCTTTGAGGATCTGGCCGAGGTGTGCGATACGGACTTCGGGTTCGAGAAGATGGGCGTGATGTACATTTACGACACCGACGAGGCTCTTCGCGATGGAGTCGAGGAGGCTGAGCACCTGAGGGTGGTGGGCCTGCAAGCGGAGCTCCTCGATCGGTCAGCCGTGCTCGCAAAGCTGGAAGGTGTCCAGACCACGGCTGTCGGGGGAGTGTTCCACCGCTACGACGGCCACCTCACGCCCTATAAGTACGTCGAAGCGGTGGCCGAGAGATTCGAGAGCAACGGCGGTAGTATCGAGCGAGAGACGGAGGTGCAGGGGTTCGAGACCGACGGCCGCCGCGTCGCCGCGGTCGTCACCAACCACGGTGTGCTCGAAGCCGATGAGATCGTCCTGGCGGCGGGCTCCTGGTCGCCCGCCATCGCCCGCCACCTCGGGATCAGGCTGACCATCCAGCCGGCCAAGGGCTACAGCGTCGACTACCGCAGGCCTGACGGCGCGCCGCCTCTGCCGCTGGTCTTAGGCGAGGCGCGGGTCGCGGTGACGCCTATGGGCGACAGGATGCGCCTGGCGGGGACCCTTGAGATGGCCGGTATGGACCTGTCCCTCAACCGCGGGCGGGTGGATGCGGTTGCTCGATCGCTGGGCCGCTACTTCCCCGCGCTGGGCGCCGCGGACCTGGATCTGATCGAGGAGTGGGCAGGTCTGCGGCCGGCGACCCCGGACGGCCTGGCTCTGCTGGGCCGGTGGCCATCGTACGACAACCTTACCATCGCGGCCGGCCACGGTATGCTGGGCGTGTCCACCAGCCCCGCCAGCGGGACGCTCGTGGCCCAGATCGTGACCGGCGAGGAGCCGCTCACTGACCTGGCGCTACTGGACCCGACCCGCTTTGGCTAGGACGCTGCCGTTCAGACAATACCGGCAACCGGGGCTGGTCCCATAATTAGTCTTCGTAGTGACTGTTGGGTCGCCTACCGGCTCTCTTACGTGAGTCGGTAGGTTGCGGAGCCGAGCCTGGCCTCGGGAAGCGTTGGAATAGCGGCGTGCACAGCTTATAATTGACTGAGGTGCGCCACCCAACGGCTGACCGGCCGGCTCAGACGAGCCCGGGCACCGAGCTCCGCAGATGCGGGCCAACGTAGCTCAGAGGTAGAGCAGCTGTTTCGTAAACAGCAGGTCGTCGGTTCGATTCCGACCGTTGGCTCCACCCCATCCACCGCCTCGGCCAGAGAAAAGGGAGACGCGCCGTCCCCACGCACGTTGGGGGTGAACTCAACAATATCGAACAGAATGGGTAATCTATGAGGTCTCAGTGAGCTATAAAAGCTACCTATCTGACTCATTCTGGAACTGGACACCTTGATAAGGCGTAGCTTTATTCAATTGCCAGGGATAGGGATCGTCACCGAGAGAATTCTCTGGGATTCAGGAATTTTATCTTGGGATGATCTTGTCGAATCGGATTATCTGCCGCCAAATATCAGCCGAAGGCTTCCTGGCCTGGAAAAGCGCTTGGATGAATGCAGGCGTCGTCTGGAGACCTATGACGGAGCTTTTTTTCAGTCCTGTTTCCCAAGCAGTGAAAGATGGAGGCTCTACGCAGATTTCCGAAGTAGGACAGCTTTTCTCGATATCGAGACGACCGGCATCAGTCCGGTGAGCAGCTACATCACAATGGTAGGAGTACTGGACACTAAGGGCTATACCTCATATGTGACAGGCGAAAACCTCGAAGATCTACCAGAATGCCTTGAGTCTTATGACTTAATCGTCACATTCAACGGAACATCGTTTGATCTGCCGTACCTTACGCACTACTTTGGGGATATCTTCAGGAACAAGGCGCACCTGGATCTCAGATACCCGCTCAAACGACTGGGATACAGCGGAGGACTTAAAGTTATTGAGCAGACCGCCAATGTTGGCAGGCCATCAGAGCTTGCTGCCCTCAATGGCTATGACGCGGTTCTCATGTGGAGAATGTGGCTCAACGGTGACGAAGGAGCACGAAACACGTTGGTGCGATATAACGCTGAGGACGTGGCATCTTTACCGGAGTTGGCGGACCTAGTCCACCACCAACTACAGGCCTCCCTCCCATTGCCACCACATACATTGGATAGCTGGCCCAGAGTGATCGATGAATTGCCATACGATCCGAAGGTCATCAAGTATTTGATAGCAAACAAGCAGCCTTGCGGACGGGAGGCATAGAGTCCGGGCGAGTGCGCGCGGTGACCGCTGGTGACACCAAGCGCCGCGGAGTCACACAGGCCGGACGTTTCATATCTGGCAGGTCAGGCGCTCTGCTATACTCGAAGATAGGCGGATATAGAACAGCACACCGCTCGGCTGATTCGTAAACAGCGGGCCGTGGGTTCGATTCCCACCGTTGGCTCCACCCCTCCACCTCATGAACAAGCCGCTCGTCGCCGATCCACGTGCGGCCTGTTCCGCCTCTGCCGCGTTGCTGCGGCATCAGCGTAGTGGGTTGATGTCGCGACAACCAGACCTGTGGCATGCAGCCCGCACAGAACATCAGGCGGGCCCACTCTTCGCGCCCTAGTCGGCCAGAATACTCGGAGGATCATGGCGAACCGAACCAACGAAGATATTCGCAATCTTGCGATCATCGCCCACGTAGACCATGGGAAGACTACGTTGGTCGATGCATTGCTAAAGCAAGGCCACGTCTTCCGGGCCCACCAGCAGGTTGGCGAGTTGATTATGGACACCAACCCCCTGGAGCGCGAACGGGGCATCACCATCCTTGCCAAGAACACTGCCGTGACCTATAAAGGCAAGAAGATCAACATCATCGACACGCCCGGCCATGCCGACTTCAGCGGCGAGGTCGAGCGGATCATGAACATGGCCGACGGGTGTTTGCTGCTCGTCGATGCTGTCGATGGCCCCATGCCTCAAACCCGTTATGTATTGAATCGGGCTTTGCAGAAGAACGTGACTCCGGTGGTTGTCATCAACAAGATCGACCGTCCCGAAGCCCGAGTACCCGAGGTGATCGAGATGGTGCGGGACCTGTTTCTCGAGCTTGCCATTACGTCCGAGCAGCTCGAGTTTCCGATTCTGCTGGCTTCGGCGAAGCTCGGCTATGCCGTGGCAGATCTGGAGTCTCCACGGCAGGATATGCAGCCTCTGTTCGATGCCATCCTTCGTGTTGTGCCTGCACCCTCCGGGGACCCGGATGGACCCTTGCAGATGCTGGTAGCGGCCCTGGATTACGACAACCACCTTGGACAAATCGCCATCGGCCGGGTGTTTCGAGGGAACATCAGGATGAAGGAGCAGGTTGTTGTGTTGGGAAGAGGTGGACAGAGCCAGACCTATACTTTGCAGAAAGTTTTCGTTTTTCTGGGGCTGGAGCGTTTTGAAGTGGCGGAAGCTCCGGCCGGCGAGATCGTTGCCATCGCCGGCGTCGAAAATGTTTCCATCGGCGATACCGTGGTGGCCCTTGACCAGCCTGAAGCGCTGCCTCCCATCGATATCGACGAGCCGACGGTGAAGATGACCTTTGGGGTCAACACTTCGCCCTTGATGGGTCGAGAAGGTACCCACTGTACATCCCGGGTTTTGCACGAACGCCTGCTAAGGGAGCTTCGGACCAATGTAAGCCTTCGTGTAGAGGTCACCACAACCCCCGACGTCTTTCTGGTTTCCGGCAGGGGCGAATTGCAACTGGCAATACTGGTGGAGACATTGAGGCGGGAGCAGTTCGAGTTTCAGGTTTCCAGGCCGGAGCCGGTAACCAAGTACGTCGACGGCCGGCTACACGAGCCTTACGAGCACCTTATCATTCGCACAGCCGAAGAATATATCGGACTCCTTACCGAGAACCTGTCCGGCCGACTCGCTGAACTAACGGACATGGTTTACGATGGTGCCGGTAACGTACGCCTCGAATACGATATTCCCACGAGGGGACTGATCGGGTTTGGTTCTTTCTTCTTGCGTACAGCCCGTGGCAACGGCACCAAAGACAGCGTGTTCACTGCGTACAAGCCGATGGAAGGTAAAGTGAAGGACTCGGTCGAGGGGGTTCTGGTAGCTTCGGAAAAAGGGACTGCCGTCACATTCGGACTGATCAATGCCCAGGGTCGCGGTGAGACCTTCATCGACCCCGGAACATCGGTGTATGAAGGCATGATCATCGGCATGCATCGGCGAAATGAAGATATCGGAATAAACGTCTGCAAAGAAAAGAAGTTGACCAACATTCGGTCATCGAATGCCGATATTGCCAGGCGGCTGAGCCCCCGGGTAAAGATGAGCCTGGAGGAAGCCCTGGATTTCATATCCACCGACGAGTTGCTCGAGGCGACTCCCAAGAGCTTTCGTATGCGTAAGAAGGAGCTGTCCGCCACCGTCCGGCAGCGCCAGAAGAAGAAGTAAAGCCGCGATCCCCGATCAGATAGAGAAAGAGGCAGAATGCCTAGGTTCGAGTTGGTGTCCAGGTCTGAAGCGGAGCTGAAGACTGCGAAAGGCAAACGGACGGAGATAGCTAAAGAATATCTTGGATACATCGATCAGCTTCGAGAAGGGCAGGGCGCCTGCAACCTGCCGAGGGAGAGAGCGCGGCGGCGTTGAGAAGAAGACTCGGAGCAGCTGCCAGACTGGCCGGGAAAGAGCTCGTGATCAAGCGCGCCGATGAGGAGGTCTATTCCTGGATGCCTGGCACCACCCGTAGACGCGGACCAGGCAGGCCGAGGAAAGCCGCTCGATCTCAGTCTTAACGGGGATATCCGCCCGGCTGACCCTTGGCAAGCTGATGAAATACAGGTGTGCATAGGGCTGAAGCCCCCTTGCTGGCTGGCAGGGAGCGGGGCCAGAGGCCCATGACCTGAGACTTCGTTCGAGTAGCCGGGCCACTCGGGGCCACGACCGGGGGATCTGGAATGGGACGGCAGTGGCGTGCTGTTGAAGCACATTACTTCCAGTCGCATCCTCCGCTTGGTGGGCCTCGTCCACGCATACGTGTTCCAAAGAGGACTCGTCATCAAAGTCATAGCGCCGCCCGCTCCCAACGCCTCCGTTGCCGCGGCTGGTCTAGGCTTGCGTTCGAAGAGCTCCGCACGCCTGGCGATCTCATCGTAAGTAGACTGGTCTCGCCAGAGTTGCCATTGGGTCTACAGACCGATGCACAGCTCAGCACTAGTTCCGAATGCCGCACCGAGTTCCTTGGCAGTCTGAACGGTTATCACCCGCTCGCCGTTTGCGATTTCGTTGATCTTAGGGCGGCTTCTGCCCATGATCTCGGCTAGATCGGCCTGCGTCCAGCCGTGGGCCTTGAGTTCGTCTTTGATGTAGTCGCCTGGCGGGAATACCTCTGCTGGTTTTAGGCCGTCCATGATTGTCACCTGTCGCCTTTGTCGTGCCTACTGGCTGTCGATTACCTCGATCAACACTACCTTGGTCCGTCCCCGTACCTTCTTCAGTTCGATGATGAGCCTATACTGGTCGTTCACCCGGATCCCGCCGCTGGAGTCAGTACTTAACCTCCGCCGGTAACCTCGTCGATGAGCGCCTTGATGTAGCCCATGGCGTAGGCCTCGGCCGCGTATTTCGGACTGGTCCGTGGGTCGACGCTGATCCACGGCACGTGGTCCGGGATGAAAGGTCCATCGAACCCGATCTCATGATAGGTCCGCATGGCCTGGCGCATGTCCACGTAACCCTCGTCGATGAAGGTCTCCTGAAATTTCGGGACCGTTCCCGAGACGTTGCGGAAGTGGACATAGAAGATCTTGCCCTGGCCGCCGAACCGCCGAATGGCGTCGATGACGTTCTCGGGCATCTCCGACACCGTGCCCTGGCAGAACTCGAGGCCGTTGTGGTCGCTCGGCACCGTGTCGCACAGTCGCTGGAGAGCGTCGTGACTCCTTAGGATGCGTGGCAGCCCCGCCAGCGGCGATATGGGCGGATCGTCGGGGTGGACGCCGATCTTCACCCCCGCCTGCTCTGCCGCGGGAACGACTGCCTTGAGGAAGTATTCGTAGTTCGACCACATCTCGTCGTCCCTGACCTCGCCGTACTGGGTCAGCGGTGCGCCGCGCACGAGCTCGTAGTCGAAGCTGGCGACTCTGGCGCCGCCACGGCCGATGGTGTCGCCCGAGGTGCGCCATGCGTAGCCTGTCCTGCTCTGCACCGGCATGAAGTTGTAGCCCAGGACCGGTATGCCTGCGGCGCCCATGTTCCGCAACGTCTTGATCACGTTGCCGAGTTGCTCGTCGCGGCCTGGCAGGCCCAACTTGATCTTCTCCATCCACTGCTGGGGCAGGTTCTCGATTGCGTAAAGCCTCATCCCAGCGGCTTCGACGCGCGTCCTCAAATGGAGCAGGTCGAGGTATTCCCAGTAGCCCGCGTCCTGGGGGAGCCCTCCCCCGATGACGTCGGTCGCCCCGAGCTGGGCTCCGAAGCTCAGCAGCTCGTCGGTTACTCCCCCTCGTGCATCCAGTCCAAGCTTCATTGGAGGGCCTCCATGTTCGTGCCCGTCGGCCGTGTCGGAGAGTCTATCAGCGTGGCCAACCGCTGCACAGGGCCGGCGGCGAGACGGAGAGCGACTGTCCCTGCACCTAGGCCCAGGAAGACGCCGAATTTCAGCAGATGATCGGCTTTTAAACGACGCGGTTAACAACGCGCGGGCAACCGGCTATCAGGCGGGCAACGATCCTGGCTACTCAGACCCGGGGCTGGGATTTCACAGGGTTGGAAATTGCGCCGACTGGCAACAGGTGTCCTGGGCGGCGCTGGTGACGCGGACCTGGAATTGCTGGAAGAGCGAGAAGATCCGTGCCCGGCAGCACTGGTCTGGCCCTCATGTACCATCACTTCGTGCGGCTCGAGGCGATCTGCAGCGGACAGGTAGACTACCTTGATCCGTGGAGGACCGGCGATCCGGACAACTGGGAGGCGGCCGACTTTCCGTTCCACGATGGCAACGGATGGGTGCGCACGACGACCCACACCCATGAGGCCGGCGATTCACCGCGACCCCGGGAACGACTAGTCGGATTCCGCCTGCCCGCGTGGCGCCTTCAGATCTAGGTGCGGACTGCGTCTGAGACTAGCCACCGACGCAGAACACCGGATTGGTCATCGCCAGCGGCAGCTCGTCGTCCTCGGTCCCGAACACCTGCGCGAGGTACCAGCCCTCTGCCTCGCCGATGGTTGCTTCCGCTGAGAAGTGCTTTCCACCAGCAACGTCGAATGAGCGGACCACCTCGCCGTTGCCGACGATTTCGACGCGGGCCGCCGGCGTAGCGCTGTCCACGTCCACCCGGACGTCCAATCGGCTGGCGGCGGTCGTGGCCCCTGGCAGCTCGCCGTTGGCGGTGAAGTAGAGCAGCGCGCCGCGGCTGACGAAGCTTCGCCCCTCTCTGAGCGCCCGGACCACGTTGTCGGCGGTCAGAGCTTCATCGCCGAGGTATACATAAGTCCGCCTGTGGCCATACGGGTTGTCGATGCGGTGGTGGCTGTCGGTGCCGGTCTCTGCAAAGACACGCTTGCCCTGATCGAGCCAGCCCCACCACAGATGCGTCGTATCGTGCTCTTCGGAGCCTTGTTTGGTGTTCCATACCTCGACCAGCGGCAGCCCCACGAGGTCTTCGCCGACCAGATCTTTGCCGTGCCCGAAGGGGTGGTTCCAGGCGATGGTGAGCGGGCGTTCATCGGTGTCAGCGGTGCGGACGGCGTCGATCACCCGCTGCAACGAATCGCCCGCCTGAGCGTCCACGGTGCCGTTGAAGACGTTGGCGTGGAATCCCTCGGCGGAGAACTCCTCGCCGGGGACGACGACAAAAGTGCCAGGGTCCGTGTAGGGCAGGGCCTCCTCGTGGGCCCTCAGGACGGTCGGGACGTCCGGTCCCTGGCCGTGGTCGCTCAGCACCGTCCAGTCGAGGCCTTCTCCGCGGGCGGCCTCCACGACCTGTGCGGGCGTAAAAGAGCCGTCGGAGTAGACGCTGTGGGTGTGGCAGTCGCCGCTGTACCAGCCGGGCCGCGGCGTCAGCCTCGGCGCAAGCACTGCCTCCAGCGTTCCGGAGCCTGCAGGCAGGGCCGCGGTCCGGCGCTCGAATCCGAAGCCGCGGGAGATACCGGCCGTGTAGTCCACGCCGGGCAGAAGAAAGGCCTCGCCGATGCCGTCTCGGTCCGTGAATACCGTGTAGGGCGTATCTGCGCCCGGAAAGCCGGCGTACCCCTCCCTGGCCGTCTGCGGGGACGCCAGCTCGACGCGGGCGGCGGCCGGGCCCCCGTCCTCCAGCGAGGTACGAATCTCGGCCTTCCTGGGCGGCGGCATCAGCGGCGACTCGTTGAAGAACAGCCGCGCCTGCTGCTCGACGCCCAGGTGGTAGATGCCGCGTAGGTTGTCCAGCTTCAGCCGCCACAGCCCTTCCAGATCCGGGCCGGTGACCTCCAGGTACTCCATCCTCCAGAACTCGCGGTCCGCGAACCTGTCCCGGTCCATTCCCACCCAGCGCTCCCCCGATGTGATGCCCGCAGGTCCTTCCAACGTCACCATAACGCTCCGGTCTCCCGTGATCGGCGACGTCGGCAGGACGAAGTTCAGCCGCAGCCGGCTCACCTCGGGCACCTGGACGGTGAACGCGTGCGGAGAGACCGCGCCGAGCGGAGAGCCGGAGAACGACAGGGTCCCTCTGTAGCCCGCGCAGGGCTCCGGCCTGACGTACAGGTCGACGTCACCGACGGTCCTGACCGCGAACTCGTTTCGGCAGGGCGCCGGGCCGGCCTCGATCCTTAGCTGCCAGACGCCCCAGGCACCGCGAACCTGTATCTCGTACTCCGCCCAGTTGTCCCGCATCGGGTTGTCCAGCGGTACCTGTCGGCCGTCGGGCGACCGCAGGGTGAACGAGGTCTGGCCGTCGCCCTCGACGTTGTCCGGCTGATCGTATACGCCGAGCGAGAAAGTCTCGGTGGTCTCAGGTACATAGACGTAGAGGCTGTAGCGCCTGAACAGGGAGCCTTCGACGAACATCAAGGCGGCCGTCTCGCAGATTCTCTGTCGTTTTGGCGAGCGAGGGGAGTTCATGTTCAGACGTTCACCTTGTGGTCTAGAGTTGCCCGTTCCATCCCTGGGATGTATGCATACTTGACCGGTTTGAGAAAGACATACAAGTCTAGAGCGCCATGGACACAGGCGCGTTCAATCGCCGATCGGCCATTGCCAGGGCCTGCAAGGAGCCCCGCGCCTTATGAAGGCTCTCCTCGTACTCGGCTTCTGGATCGGAGTCGGCGATCACCCCGCCGCCCACCTGCACGTATGCCTTCTGGCCCTTGACGAGCACGATGCGTATGGGTACCGAGGCCAGCATGGCGCCTCCGAAACCCAGGTATCCGATGGCGCCGCAGTAGACGCTCCTCTGCGTGGGCTCCATCTCGTCGATGATCTCCATGGCGCGTATCTTGGGCGCTCCCGTAACTGAGCCGCCGGGAAAGCAAGCCTTCAACAGGTCCACGGCGTCGATGTCCGGAAGAAGCCGCCCTCGGACCGTGGAGACCATCTGAAACACCGTGGGATAGATCTCGACGGTGAACAGGTCGGGGACCTCGATGGAGCCCGGGATGCACACTCTGCCAAGGTCATTTCGAAGGACGTCCACGATCATCACGTTCTCCGCCCGGTCTTTCTCGCTCACCTGGAGCTCCGCGCGCCGCCTCAGGTCCTCGCCCCCGTCTTCGCCTCTGGGCCTGGTCCCCTTCATCGGCCGAGTCTGCACGTGACCTCCAGCCGCATTGAGGAACATCTCTGGCGAGGCGCTGAGCACCGTGGCATCAGGATATTGAAGATACGCGGCGAAGGGCGCGGGATTGAAGTGTCGAAGCCGCAGGTAGAGCGCCCAGGGGTCGCCAGGGTAATGCGCTTCGAGCCGCTGCGAGATGTTCACCTGGTAGACGTCGCCGCTGGCGATGTAGTGCTTGATCGCTTCAACGGCCTTCAAGTAGCCGTCCCGCGTGAAGCCGGATAAGAGGTGCTGTTGACCGGACTCGGTGGCGGCCCGATCTTGGGTTGGGGGCTCCTTGCTCAACGTCTCCTCTATCCACTTCAGGCGAGACCGCGCCTTGACCTCGTCTCGCTCGGGCAGACCGGTGGACACCGCCCACGTTTCGCCCGTCGCGTGGTCCCTGGCGATGACCCAGTCGTAGAGACCCATAGCCATCTCAGGCAGGCACAGGTCGTCGACAGCCCGGCGGGGCAGCGATTCCAGCTGGTGGGCCAACTCGTAGGCCAAATATCCGACCGCGCCGCCCTGGAACGGCGGCAGTCCCTCGAGCGGTGGCACGGCGTGTTTCCTCAGCAGCTCCTGGAGCACGTCGAAGGGATCGGATACCACCTCCTCGACCCCGACGTCGCTATCGATCCGGACCTGTCGGCCCTTCGAAGTGATGACCGCGAACGGGTCCGCCGTCAGATAAGAAAAACGGCCGGCCCCTGGTGAGACGAGGGCGCTGTCCAGGAAGACAGGGTAGGACGCTCCCAGGAACCGGCTGAACATGTCTGGCATGCCAGGCGCCGAATCCAGCCTGGTGACGAGCGGGACCGTTGTATGCGACCTCTCGGCAGTCAGACCATCCCTCCGAGGAAGCTGGAATGCCGCGCCCATCACGAGATGCTGCCGGACGCGGACGTCTGGCAGGAAGACCACTCCGGCAACGAGGCCGTAAACGAAGTGCGCGCCCGGCGTTGCGCGCCGTATCCACACCCGGCAGGAGGCGGTCTCACTCTCTGGGGGTTATATCACATTCGGGAGGCTGGAACGACGTTCATCGCCCGTGCCGACGCCTGTGAGGCCCAGACCGAGTCTGGATTCGTTCACCACAAGCAACCGGCACGGGCAAGCCGCGCCGAGTCCTCCAGGTCTATGAGCCGGTCTCTGTGCCGTCCGTCGTCTCTCCAGGCCCAGGCGAGCCCTTCTCTTATCAATGTCTCGTCCACGCTGTCACCGGACTCGGTGTAGACGTAGAACAGCATCCGTCCGAAACTATCGAGCTCTCTTGGACCGGACTCCACCCTGATAAAGTTCCCGGCCAATTTGAGGAGCCGCTCCGTCGCATCCGTCGCACACCGCTGACCGATCTCCGGAGCGTCTATTCCGAACAGCCTGATATGAAGACCGTTCGAGACAAACGTGTCACCGTCTATGATCCGGGTCACTGGAATTGTACGGCAGTCCTCACAACAGAGCTCGGTGCCGCATCCACCGTCGATGAGTCCCAGGAGCGTGGGCGATGCCGCCACAAGCGCGACGACCGCGGTGACTAAGAAGACCACGGTCAGCGCGATGGCGACCGTGGTCCGAACGACTCGCAGCGCGGTCAACATTGCTTGGCTGATCAGGCGCTGCAGGGCACGTAACACGCCAGTTTCCTGACGGCCCGCCTGTGACTTACCGGAACCGCAGCGAGTACAGATCGGCGTCCTTGAGCTCGAAGCGCAGCCTGACGGGCGTTCCTGCCAGAGCGGTCAGATCGCCTTCTCCACGCCACGATACTGCACGGTTCAGGTCGTCGCCGAACACGTCGTGGCAGTCATCCAGCTCAAAGCCCGGCAACGCGTAGCCACGCGAGTCCTGGACCTCGACCCGGATGGCCCCGCCGGCCGAGCTGGAGAAGTTGAGCACCAGTTCGCCGCCGTCGAATACAATGGGCTTGGTGACGAGATGCCCGCCGCTCAGCTTGCCCTGCACCGAGACGAAGCCGTCGATGCGTAGCGTGGACCGCCGGAACCTCGACCCGGTGTAGTCCAGGAACGTGGCCTCGGTCGAGTATACGGAAATCTCGTCGGCGGCGCCCTCGATGTGGGATGCGGTCTCGACCAGGCCGTATCCCTGGTAGTTGTCGCCGTAGAACCAGTTCTCCTTGAGTCTCAGCCCCGGCCTGATGAAGGCTTCGGGCCAGACGTCGAAGCTGAGCCCGTCGCGGCTCGACATGAACATCCCGTCGGTCATGGCGGTCCCCTCCCGCTGCGACTTACTGCCGCGCAACTTGCGGTAGTCGAGCTGGGGCAGCATCCTGGTCGACTGCGCCCAGCCGCGATCGGTGTACCTGGTCGGGAAGCCCAGAAAGATGTGCGGTGCGCGGTAATATGGGGAGACCTGGTTGGTGTAGAGCTGGCCGACGCGGCCCGGCGAGTAGTTCAGCCAATCCGGGTCCGGCCAGCTCAGGAAGTCCTTCGACGCCGCGGTCTTGATGTCACGACCATCGCGGTTGCCCCAGGTGTCGACTCCCTCGCGGAAGTCGCGGTGGTACTCTCGGTACTCGCCACGCACCGTGTCCCAGAACGCCAGATTCGGCGAGTCGAAGGCGCCCCTGGTAATCACCCTCTCGGCGCTCATCCGAGACCAGCGGATGCCGTCGGCCGACTTGAACGCGTATAGGCCGGTCCGGGTCCCTCCGACTGCCTTGTACCCGGCGTCGGGCTCGCAGTCCGGGTTGGCGTCTTTGAACGGCATGAAGTTGTGGCTGGCCGAGTGGTCCAGGACGATGTTGTTGTCCTTCGACCCCTCAAACTCCACCAGCCCCAGTGACGGCTTCTCCCAACGGATGCCGTCGGCGCTCTCGGCGTAGCAGGTGAACT
The DNA here is from genome assembly GCA_964513735.1 of uncultured Dehalococcoidia bacterium. Classification (GTDB taxonomy): domain Bacteria; phylum Chloroflexota; class Dehalococcoidia; order Lucifugimonadales; family CAZENU01; genus CAZENU01. Next base: position 3,325 of record CAZENU010000046.1, on the reverse strand, counting down.
CGTGGCGGTTGGTCATCTCGCCGGGCGTGTAGTCGACCTGGCTGCCGCGGTAGTACATCCGGTAGAGGTCGTCGTCCTTGAAGACCGTGACCTGCTTGGAGCTGTTTCCCTCCCACGGGGAATCGCACGCAAGCGCCACGTCCTGGGGCACCGGGCTGTGCAGTACGCGAGCGGCGCCGTCCAGCCGGTCGATCAACCAGTCGTCGACGAACAGCTCCAGTCTCGACCCTATGTCCGCTACGTCTTTTATCCGCTAGTCTCCACCCGCAGAAGGCGTATCGCTGGGACTTCTTCCGGCAGGGCGGTCTGGGAAGACCTCGCCGTACCACACGCCGATCATCGAGCGCGCACCCGAGAGGCGTTCCAAGCGCATCGCATTAACGAACGGTCTCTGCCTCAAGGTCTATGACCTGCTCTGCCAGCGTGGCCAGGGTACGCCACGCTTCCTCGTTGTGTCGTGGGGAGGCCGCCGTCGAGCTGCTCCGTTTCGTATCCAGCAGGACGTAGTTAGCACCCAGCGACTGTAGCTCCAGGAGGTCGCGATGGACCTGGTCCAACGTCCCTTCGCCTGCCATCCTCTCTTGCTCCGGTAGCGGCTGGTCGGTGAGGCGGCACCAGATCCGGGGACACAGCGCGGGAGTCGGACGGCCCGCAGACCCGGCGAGCCGGGCGAGCTCCGGCATAGCCTCGTCCCTGAGCCAGTCGGCTCGGACCCCGATCGGATGCCAGGCGGCGCCGAAGCGGATGGCCCGCCACATCGCCGGCTTCGTCGAGCCGCCAACCCAGATGGGTGGGTGAGGGGACTGCGCCGGCTTCGGTGACACCGTCACATCCCTGAACGAGACGAAGTGGCCGTCGTAGTCGGCCGCGTCGTGGGCCCAGAGGACCTGCATGGCGGCCAGATAATCGTCGGTCATCGCCCCGCGCTTGTCGAAGGGTATGCCCAGCACCTCGAACTCACTCTTGGCCCATCCCACGCCTACTCCGAAGACAAGCCGTCCTCCGCTGAGCTGGTCGACGTTGGCGACGAGGTGCGCGAGCTGGAACGGGTTGCGATGGGGGACTACGATCACGGTGGTGCCGAGCAGGATCCTGTTGGTGTGGGCCGCCAGCCAGGCGAGGCTGGTGAACGGCTCGTAGTAGGGCGCCGGGTACTGATCGACAACCTCGGGTGTCAAAGCGGTGTGATCGGCGGTCATGATCAGGTGGAAGCCCATCGCTTCGGCGAAATGGGCCCACCGTTTCATGTTTTCGGGGCTGGCGCCGGCGCCGGAGTGGTGCAGCTTGATCCCGAATCTCAACTGATCGCTCCTCGGATACGACGGTCGGCCGGGAGTAGGTGCCCTCTACGGGACTCGGCAACGGTCGGGGACCCTGGCGGGTACGGGATAGGGCGCGTATCTGCCTCCCTGTGAGATTGGTCGGGGTTCCTGTCCCATGGTGACTCATTGTGTCACATATTCGACGGGTCTTCGCCATGTTGGCCGACTTCAGGCGATGAGAAAAGGACGAACCTCAATGAGTCCGTCCCTGGCTGACATAGCAGCACAACCGTGCGGTCTCGGTCAATCGTTTAGGCATGTCGGCAAGGGGTGCAGGGTACAGGGAATGAGGCCTACCAGCCTGCCGGCCGAGCGAACTCTCGGTGGTTGGACGAGATGGGTGGCAAATCCGGGAAGAACCCTCTAGAATTCTGCACAATCGCTGTAAAATGGAGGACGTATGACGTCGGAAAAGCTGGCGATCCACGGCGGCACACCTGTACGCACCGAGCCCCTTTCCATGACTAGCTGGTTTATCGGTGACGAGGAGCGCGACGCCCTGATGGACGTGATGGACGGGGCGGAGGAGAGTTGGGGCAAGGCGGGCTACAGCCGCAAGCTGGAAGACCTCTTCGCCGAGATTCACGGCGTCAAATACGCTTTCGCGACCGACTCCGGGACGGGCGCGATACACGCCGCCATCGGCGCGGTGGACCCGGAGCCTGGCGACGAGATCATTACGGCTCCGGCCACCGACATCGGGTCGGTGCTCGGCATACTGATCCAGAACGCTATTCCCGTTTTCGCTGACTGGGACGCCGACACCTTAAATATGGACGCCGCCGATGCCGAGCGGCGGATAACCGACCGCACCCGGGCCATACTGGTGGTCCACTGGGCCGGCAACCCTTGCGACATGGACGCCTTCATGGATATCGGCCGCAGGTACGACCTACCGATCATCGAGGACTGCTCCCACGCCCACCTGTCGGAGTACCAGGGCAAGCTGGTCGGGACCATTGGCGACATGGGGTGCTTCTCGCTCGGCTCCAAGATGATTACCGCCGCCGGCGGCGGCATGTTCATCTCCGACAATGAGCCGATGGCCCGCAGGGCCAAAGGTTTCGCCGCCAAGGGCTCCGAGTACGACGACGAGCTGCGCAACTCGCTACGACCGACCTCTGAGTTCCGTGGCTCCTCCCGCGGGTACGAGTTCCTGGGCGACTACCACCACATGAGCCCGCTGATGGCGGCGGTCGGATATGCCCAGCTCAAGAAGGTGCAGCAGACGCTGGCGGCCCGCCGGCAGATGGCCGATATCGTTGACGAAATGACCGCGGAGGTCCCGGGGTTCGTTCGGCCCAAGGTCCGCCCGGGCGACAAGATGTCCTACTACGTCTACTGCTACAAGATTGAGGAAGAGGAGATGGGCGTCTCGCCCGACGAGTTCGCCCGGGCTCTGGCGGCCGAGGGGATCGCCAACACGCCTGGAATCCTGGCCGGCCAGCCGCTATACAAGTTCCCCCTGTTCGCGGAGGAGAACACCTACGGCACGTCGAGCTATCCCTTCGTCGACGAGAGCGGTAATCGGCGTATCGACTACCAGTCGATGCACCTGCCGGTCGTAGAGCGCGAGATGCCGAAGATGGCCTTCATCATGTCGAGGAACCACGACACCGACCAGGACGCCCGGGACATCGGCACGGCGATACAGAAGGTCGCCGAGTACTACTACAGCCGAAAGTAAGCTGCCGGCCATGCGCAGCGGGCGGCTGCCTCACGTGCATCATCCCCGTGGATCTTCGACGTTGACCACGAGGTATTCGGCCCAGTTCCGTGCCACGATCAGCTCGGCCGGCTCCGTCGCGCTGACGTTCTCCTCGACGTGTACGGTATTGGCGGTACGTAGATGAAGTCGCCCGCCTCGGCGTCGACGGTGTGCTCCAGCCGGTCGCCGAAGTGCATTCTGACCCGCCCGCTCAGGACGTAGTTCCCGGACTCGGCGTCGCCGTGATGGTGGGCGCCGCTGGGACCGGGCGGCGACGATACGTAACCTATCCATA
>CAZENU010000045.1:0-19378 GCA_964513735.1 uncultured Dehalococcoidia bacterium | reverse complement strand
GCCCTACCACGCCGGGCTGGACGACACGGTGCGCCGAGACACGCAGGACCGCTTCACCAACGACGAGGCGCCGGTGATCGTAGCGACCATCGCGTTCGGCATGGGCATCGACAAGCCCGACGTCAGGCTCGTGGTGCACTACGACTTGCCCAAGAGCCTGGAGGGTTACTTCCAGGAGACGGGCCGGGCGGGACGCGACGGCCTTCCCAGCGATTGCGTCCTCTTCTACTCATATGGCGACAGGATCAAACAGGACTTCTTCGTCAACAAGATCGAGGACGATGCGGAGCGTCAGAATGCCGAGCGGAAGCTGGCCAGCATGGTCGAGTACACCGAAGCCTCGGGCTGTCGGCGCCGCTATCTGCTGGCCTACTTCGGAGAGCAGTGGCCCGAGGACAAGTGCGGCGGCTGCGACGTCTGCCTGGACGCCGGCGAGGAGTTCGACGCCACGGAGATCGCGCAGAAGATCCTCTCGGCCGTCATCCGCACCGGGGAGCGTTTCGGTGTCAACCACGTGGTCGATGTGCTCCGAGGCGCCAGCACAAAGAGGCTGCTGGAGCTGAGCCACGACCGGTTGTCGGTGTATGGCGTCGCCACCACTCACCCGGTGGAAGATCTAAAGGAGATCTTCGGCTTGCTACTGAAGAAGGGGCTGCTGGCCAGGTCCGAAGGCGAGTACTCGACCATCGCGGTTAGTGCGGAAGGGCGGGCCTTCCTGCGCCGCCGAGACAGTCTCGTGCTCAAGAAGCTCCCGAGCCCCGCGGCCCACGGCCCAGAGAGAAAGCAGGAGGTCCTCGACTACGATCGCGAGCTCTTCCAGAGGCTGCGAGTCCTCAGGAAGAGGCTTGCCGACGAGAGGGGCGTGCCGTCGTTCGTGGTCTTCGGTGACGCTGCGCTGCGTGAGATGGCCTTCTACCTGCCGCAGAGCCTCCAGAGCTTCGCGGCCATCGCCGGCGTCGGCGATGCGAAGCTAGGGACCTATGGCGACGTGTTCGTAGCGGAGATAGCCAAGTACGCCCCCGAGAACAGCCTACCCGAGCGCGCGCCACCGCCGACACGGAGACGACGCAGCAGCCCGGGCCGCCAGACGGACTCGACCTACGAAGCTACGAAGGCACTCATCTTCGAAGGGCTCAACGTCGGAGAGATCGCCCAACGGCGAGGACTCTCGCAGCAGACCGTGCTCACTCACCTGGAGCGGCTGGTCGCCGGCGGAGAGCGGCTCGAGCTCGACCACCTGATGCCGCCGGAGCGCCGCATTCGCCGCATAGAGCACGCGTTCCGAGCCGTCGGAGGCGAGTTTCTGACCCCGGTGCGCGACGCCCTCGGCGATGGATTTACGTACGAGGAGATCAGGCTGGTCCGCCTGCGCCTGAACCAGGACGGGGGTTGACATGAGCCGGCCTACCATCCGACCCGCGACCGAAGACGCTCGGCGCGGGCGATCGTGGTGGCCATCCACTCGGGTGCCCGGGGGTGGGCGACGATCTCCGGGATGGTCCTCCACGCGGCGGAGTCGACCTCGGCGGACTCAGATACCGGGTCGGTGGTGTCCATCGTGAAGGCCGCGCTCTGCAGGTACAGCATTGCCTGGTCGACGCTGATGCCGACCTCTTCGGCGATCTCCCGACGCAGGGCCTGCTCCAGTACGTGGTCTGGGCCGGCGGTCCGCTCGACTTTCCCGACCGGTAAGCTCAGCATACCGGGGGTCTGAGTCTCATTCATCCCCAGGACGATCATCAGATAACGGCCATCTCTGACCACCGCGCATCGGCGACGACGACGAACGCAGGCCTGTTAATGAAATAAGATGGCTCCGGTTGGCAGACTTCGTAGAAGGTCGAAGACCAGGCGTTCGGAGCCTTTCCCCGTACCCTCCTTACCCAGTACCCCAGACCCCCCCCCGCCGCTAGCCGCTAGCCCCTTCCTGCGCCCTCTGCCGCAGCAGGTGGTCGACCAGGACCAGCGCCATCATCGCCTCGACGATGGGCACGGCGCGCGGCACGACGCAAGGGTCATGGCGGCCCCTGCCCTCCAGCACGATGGGGTTGCCATCTTCGTCGACCGTTTCCTGCGGCTTCATGATGGTGGCCGGCGGCTTGAACGCGGCGCGGATGGCGATGTTCTCGCCATTCGAGATGCCGCCCTGGACGCCGCCGGACCGGTTCGTCCGCGTCCTGATCCGGCCGGCTTCGCTGTAGAAGGGGTCGTTGTGCTGCGATCCGGTCATCGACAGCCCCCGGAAGCCCGAGCCCACATCGAACCCCTTGCAGGCCGGGATCGACAGCATGGCCTTGGCCAGGTCCGCGTCCAGTTTGTCGAAGACAGGCTCGCCGAGCCCCGGCGGCACGTTGCGCGCCACCGCCTCGACGACGCCGCCCAGGGAGTCGCCGTCTTTCCGCGCCTCCTTGATGCGCTCGATCATGCGTATCGCCATGTCCTGGTCGGGACAGCGCACGACGTTGGACTCGACGTCGGCGGCCGAGATGGTATCGGGGTCGATCTCCGCCTCCAGCCTCCAGACCTGTTTGACGTAGCCCACGATCTCGACGCCGCACTCCTGGGCCAGAACCTTTTTGGCGATGGCGCCGGCTGCGACGCGTCCGATGGTCTCCCGCGCGCTGGCGCGGCCGCCGCCCTTCCAGTTGCGGATGCCGTACTTGGCCTGGTAGGTGAAGTCGGCGTGCGACGGCCGGAACGTGGTGCGCATGTGCTCGTAGTCCCTGCCCCGCGCATCTTCGTTCCAAACGCCGATCAGGATCGGGGTGCCGAGTGTCTGGCCGTCGAAGACGCCGGAGAGGATAACGGCCCGGTCGGGCTCCCAGCGCTGGGTCGAAATGTCGCTTTGGCCCGGCCGGCGGCGGTCAAGGTCCCTCTGCAGGTCGTCGGGCCCGAGGGGCACCCGCGGCGGGCAGCCGTCTACCACCACCCCGACGGCGTCTCCATGAGACTCGCCCCAGGTAGTGACGCGGAATATATGTCCGAAGCTGTTGCCCATTGGCCAAGATCACCTATATGCTACCATCTACTTGGAGTCGTGTGCTATCATCGCGGCGCCATCGTGCCAACAGGCTTCGGCCCCATTACGAAGCCGTGGACGGCGTATCAGGCGAAGGCCCCGCGAGGTAATCCGGGTCCGGGCTGTAACACCTGCGAGTACCTTTCGCTTCGGCGGATGAGTGTCGCTCGCAGCCCGGGCCCCCTTTTTTGTCTGGCTGACCGCGATAGATGGAGTCACGAGTGGGACGCAGGGCGGGACCACTGCCAGCCTCCAACCTGAGTGGCGACAAATACCGGCGCGCCGCTGCCGACCGCGGCGGCCCCAGGCCGCGACGGACCAGGTGGCCCCGGGCACTGGCGGCCCTGGAGGTCCCCGGCTTCCGGAACCTGTGGTTCGGCACCCAGTTCATGATGAGCGGGATGCACATCCAGATGATGGCCCGCAGCTTCCTGGTCTACGACATCACCGGGTCCGGCAAGATACTTGCCATCGTCAGCGCGGCCCAGATCGCTCCGGTCCTAGCCCTGTCACCTTTCGGCGGCGTGATAGCCGACCGCGTCGAGCGCCGGCTCCTGGTGCTCGTGTTCCAGGCGATCACGGCCGTGATCGCCTTGCTGGTCGCGGTCTCCATCACCACGGAGACGGTGACCTGGCCCTATCTGATGGTGGCGGCCATGATATACGGAGTCACTTTCTCGTTCGCCATGCCGGCCCGCCATGCCCTGGTCCCGGGCCTGGTCGGCCCGGAGCGGATAACCAACGCGGTGGCCATCCATGCGGCCGGGACCAGCACGCTGGCGCTGCTGGCGCCCGCCGTGGGCGGCATTCTCTACGCGACGATCGGGCCCGACGGCGCCTACTACGTCGGCTTCGGAATGGGTGTCGCGGCCCTGGTGTTCACAAGTCTGATCCCCGGGGGCGTCGGCAAGGTCGCACCCTCCGGCGCGCCCATGATGGCGGACATCAAGGCAGGGCTCACATACGTCCGACGCAACGAACCGCTGGTCGCGGTCATGACGATGGTCGTGGTGACGCTGCTACTGGTCCAGGCGCTCCCATTCCTGCTGCCCATCGTGGTCGTGGAGGTGTACCAACGCGACTCGGGGTCGTTTGGGCTTCTGCTGAGCGCTCTGGGACTCGGCGGGCTGGTCGGCTCGATCGCTATCGTAATGGCGAAGCGGTGGAGGCCGGGGCTCGTGCTGATCGGCGGTGCCTTGATCGCCGGCCTGGCGATGGTGGCGATGGCACTGTTCCCCGTCTACCTGGCGGGCCTGGTCTTGCTCGTGGGGGTCGGCCTGTCCGACGCGGCGCGCAGGACCCTCTCAAACGCGATCATCATGGAGCAGGTGGATGACGCGTATCTTGGTCGGGTCATGAGCGTCTTCTACATGGCCACGGGCCTCCTGCCGGCCAGCCTGCTCGTCTCGGGGCTGGCCATCGACTCTCTGGGCAGCCAGATCACCATCGGCTCGATGGGGGTGCTGCTCGTGCTGTATTCGCTGGCGATGCTGCTCACGCAAAAGGGGCTCCGTGAACTGCGCTAGCCGGTCGCGACACCGGGCGCCGCGATGACCACGCTGTTCGGGTCGGTCGCGGTGGGAACGATGCTGGCCTCCTACTGGCTGGAGCCGCGGTCGCGCTGGTTCATCCTCTCTTTCTCCCTGGGCTGCGTGGCGACGGTTCACGCGCAGCGACCGGGACGGCCACGCCGTCTGACCCGTGCCGTATTACAATGAGGGCACGGTGAGCGATGGACCCGCGACGCCATCGGAGGTAGCTATGCCGACTTACGACTCGTGGTTTCGGTGCATTGGCGACTGCGACGGTCGCTACGAGGTGACCGAGGTAATCTACGAATGTCCAAGCTGCGGCGGCCTCCTAGAGGTCGCCCATGACATCGAGGGCCTCAAACGCCGGAGTCCCGCCGCGTGGATGGGCCTGTTCGACGAACGATATATGAGGACTTCGTTCCCCAACGGCAGCGGCGTCTGGGGCAAGAAGGAGCTCGTCTACCCCAACATCGACACCGCCAACGTGGTGTCGTTATACGAGGGCGGCAGTAACCTGTTCTGGGCGGAGCGCTTCGGCGCCTCGCTGGGACTCCAGGACCTGTGGGTCAAGCAGTGTGGGAACAGCCACACGGGCTCGTTCAAGGATCTGGGCATGACGGTGCTCGTCTCGGCGGTCAAACAGACGATGAGTCAGGGTGCCGACGTACAGGCCGTCGTGTGCGCGTCGACGGGGGACACTTCGGCCTCGGTGGCCGCCTACTGCGCCTCGGCAGGGATTCCGGCCGTCGTCGTATTGCCCAAGGCAAAGATCTCGCCCGCTCAGCTAAACCAGCCCATCGCCAACGGTGCGCTCGCGCTGGCTCTGGATACCGACTTCGACGGGTGCATGGCGATCGTCAAGCAGCTCAGTCACGACAAGCGGTTCTACCTGGCGAACTCGCTCAATCCGCTGCGCATTGAGGGCCAGAAGACTGTCAGCATCGAGATGGTCCAGCAGTTCGACTGGGAGGTGCCGGACTGGGTAATAGTCCCTGGCGGCAATCTAGGCAACGTGACCGCCATCGGACTCGGGTTCCAGATGATGAAGGAGATTGGGATCACCCAGCAGCTTCCGAGGCTCGTCTGCGCCCAGGCGGCCAACGCCAATCCGCTGTACCTGAGCTATCTCAAGGGCTTCGAGGACTTCCAGCCCGTGACCGCGAAGCCGACCGTGGCCAGCGCGATCCAGATCGGCAACCCCGTGAGCGCCAAAAAGGCCATCGAGGTGCTGAAATCGCACGACGGTATCGTGGAACAGGCCACCGAGGACGAGCTCGCCCATGCGGCCGCGGTGGCGGACCGCACAGGACTCTATAGCTGTCCGCAGACCGGCGTCGCGCTGGCGGCCCTGATCAAGCTGGTAGAGCGCAACGTCATCCAACCTCAAGAGAGGGTCATCGTGATATCCACCGCCAACGGGCTGAAGTTCGACGAGTTCAAGATCGGCTACCAGGCGGAGTCCCTGCCGGACGTAGAGTCCAGGTTGGTGAACAAGCCGGTGGACCTACCCGGCGCGTACCAAGACGTGCTGAGCGCCATCACGGCGGCCGTGGCGTAGGCATCCCAGGCTAGGGGCGCGCCGTTGAAACTCGACCCTCTGTTGGAGGAGCTCATTGTCGGTGCAGTCGCGATGACGGCTCTCGGCGCGATCGTCGCGGCGCTGTTCTGGGTGTTCACGGGCCTGACTCCCTGGCCGGTGTCGGCGCTCAGTCCCGGTCCCACACGATAACGACCTTGCCGGTGCGCCCCGCCTCGAACAACGTGTAGGCTTCCTGAATCCGGTCAAGCTCGAACGTGTCCGTTATCAGTCCGTCCATGGGAAGACGCCGGTCGACGACAAACCGGGCCACCTCGGCCAGCCCGGGAATGCTGAAGGTCCACGAGCCGTACATCGTGAGCTGCCTGTGAATGATCTGCCGGCTGACGTCGAACGTCGTGTCGCCTCCCTCTCCTACGAAGCAGACCCTGCCCCAGTCCCTCACGGCGTCCATGGTGTCGTTGCGCACTGCGGGGATGCCTGTGGCGTCGAGCGTCGCGTCCGCGCCGCGTCCACCGGTCAACTCCTTGACCACTTCCACGGGGTTCGCCTTATCCGGGTCGATTGTGACGTCGGCGCCGAGCTTCTCTGCCAGCCTTAGCCGCTCGGCCGTCATGTCGACGGCCAGCACCCGGGCGCCCAGGGCGGTGGCGAACATGGTCGCGCTGAGCCCCACGGGGCCCTGGCCGAAGATCGCCACCGTCTCGGACTCCTCCAACGCCAGCCGTTTGACGGCGTGGAATGCGGTGCCGGTGCCGCACGAGCAGGCCGCGGCCTCCGGGAAGCCCAGCTCGTCGGGCATCTTGACGCACGCGTAGTCCGGCACCGCCATCATGTCCTGGTGGCCGCCGTTCCTGGTGCCCCCGTAGATCTCGTAGCCGGCGAGGCACATTTGGGTGTAGCCGAGACGGCACATCTCGCACTCGCCGCAGCCCGAGTAGTGGTGCACCATGACCCGGTCGCCCACGGCCACTCCGGCGGCCTGCGGTCCGAGCTCTACGACGACACCGCACGGCTCGTGGCCCGGGACGACGGCGGTCGCCGAGGCTCCCGTCCTCCTGCTGCTGCCGGTGCGGTATGCCTTAAGGTCGCTGCCGCACAGCCCCGAGGCGCGCAAGGCAACAACCACCTCGCCTGGTCCCGGAGTCGGCTCGGACAACTCCCTCAGGTCAAGTCGCCTATCCCCTCCGAAAAACGCGCCTTTGATGGCAGTTCCTCCAGGTTAAAGCCGTTACTGGCATACTAGAGTTTGTATTTGGATGAGGCAAGTGCCTGTGCTACAATTTTGCTCGGCTGCGTGCATTATTGAGGAGGTCCCGTGCGTCCCATTCGAGAGATCGCGGATTTACTGGGGCTGGCCACCGAGCATGTCGTTCCCTACGGCCGCCACAAAGCGAAGATAGAGCTCTCCGCGATCCGCGCCGGCGCGTCACGTGGCAAGCTGGTCCTGGTCACTGGGATGACTCCCACCCCGGCCGGCGAGGGCAAGACGACGACCACCGTCGGCCTCACGCAGGCGCTGGGGCGGCTGGGGCACCGTGTTGCCGCGACTCTAAGAGAGCCGTCGCTGGGCCCGATCTTCGGCATCAAGGGCGGCGGTACCGGGGGGGGCGCGGCCCGCGTCGTCCCCGAGGACGAGATCAACATCCACTTCACCGGTGACGCCCACGCGGTCGCCTCGGCCCACAACCTGCTCTCGGCGCTGACGGACAACGTGGCCTACCGCGGACAGATCCCCGGATTCAAGCCCGACGACATCACCTGGCGTCGCGTCGTAGACGTCGAAGAGCGGGCGCTCAGGACCATCGTGACGGGCGTAGGCGGGCCGAACAACGCCCCGGTCCGCGAGACCGGCTTCGACATCGTCACCGCCTCGGAGATCATGGCCATCCTGGCGCTTTCTTCGGGCCTCGATGACCTGCGCGAGAGGTTGAGCCGGACAGTGGTCGGGTTTACCGACGACGGGCCGGTCACCGCGTCCGACGTCAGGGCCGTCGGCTCTATGATGTCTCTCCTCAGGTACGCCATTCAGCCGAACCTGGTGCAGACCTTGGAGGGCCAGCCGGTCCTGGTGCACACCGGCCCCTTCGGCAACATCGCCCACGGCTGCAACTCCGTGGTGGCCGATCGGTTGGCCCTGGGCTACTCGGACTTCGTCGTCACCGAGGCCGGTTTTGGCGCCGACCTGGGCTTCGAGAAGTTCATGCACATCAAGGCGCGCTTCAACGATCTGGAACCCAGCGCCGTGGTGCTCGTCTCCACCGTGAGGGCGGTCAAGTCCCACGGCGGGGTCAGGCGCCGTGACCTGGACGCGCCCGACGAAGGTGCGGTCGAAATGGGCGTGGTCAACGTGGAGCACCACGTGGAGCTCATCCGGTCCTTCGGCCTGCCCGTGGTGGTCGCTATCAACCGCTTCCCCACCGACACACCGGGCGAGGTATCCATCGTCAAGAACAGGGCCGAGGCCGCGGGTGCCGCGGTGGCGGTAGAGAGCAGCGTATTTGAGCACGGTGGTGCCGGCGGTATGGACCTGGCGGGCGCGGTCGTGGACGCCGCCAGCGGCGACCGGTCCGAGCTGACTTACCTCTATCCCGAGGATGCCGGAATCCAGGACAAGGTCAAGGCCCTGGCGACCAAAGTCTACGGGGCGAGCTCGGTATCGTGGGACGCCGGCGCACGGCGCAAGCTCAGGGGCTTCGAGGAGCTTGGCTGGGGAGGCCTGCCGGTGTGCATGGCCAAGACACACCTGTCTCTGTCCGACAAGTCCAGACTCAAGGCACGCCCATCGGGCTACACGTTCCAGGTGTCCGACGTGAAGGCCTCGATCGGCGCGGGATTTATCTACCCCGTCGCGGGGACGATCGTGACCATGCCCGGTCTGCCGGGCTCTCCGCGGGCGCTGGACGTAGACGACGACGGCAATATCCTGGGGCTGTAGCCCGCGCGGTCCTAGCCCCAGATGGGTGACTAGCCCAGCGGAGGTGCATAGCAGTGCGAGTGAACAAGGTCATAGACCTGGTGCAGCAGGGCCAGCCCGCCTATACGATTATGGTCCCAGCCAACGACATTCGATACGAGGCCGGCCTTGAGTGGGCACAGACCTGGGCCGATCTCCTGCTAGTCAGCTTTGAGCACCGGCCATTCGACACCAAGGGGCTGGCGGATTTCATGCGCGGTCTGAAGGACGGCGGGCCGACGGCCAGCGGCCACGCGACGCCGGCTGTCGTGGCATCGCTGCCGGCCAACGCGGTGACGCGTGAAGAGATAGCTGCCAACGCCTGGCAGGCCCGCCACCTGCTGACCACGGGTGTCCATGGGCTGTGGGTGGACCATGCGAGAGACCCGGACGCCGTCAGGGCCTTCGTTGCGGCGTCCCGCTTTCCGTTCCAGACCATCGGCAGAGAAAAGGGACTCCCTGAGGGGCTGCGGGGCCAAGGTGACGCCGACGCGCCGGCGTCGATATGGGGCGTCAGCTCTCGGGACTACACATACAGGGCGGACCCGTGGCCGCTCAACCCGGACGGAGAGCTGCTGCTCGGCATCAAGATCGAGGACCGCCACGGCCTTCAGAATGCCGGAGCGATCGCGGCGACTCCCGGCATATACTACTGCGAGTGGGGCCCGGGGGATATGGCTATGTCCCACGGCATCATGGACTACAAGGGGCACTTCGACAGGGATGGCCAAGACGCAGATCCAAAGCTGAGGGAGCTGCGGAACGCGATGAACACGGTACGAGCGGCCTGTGACAAGGCCGGAATCACCATGTCCTTCGGATGGAACGACCCGTCCATGACTGTCGAGGAGCGGGCGCGGTTCATCATCGATGAGATCGGCGCCAAGATCATCGGCACGGCAGACCGGGAGTTGCCAGATGCCGGCAGAAAGCTGACCGGCAGGACCATGCCGGTATAGGGCGCGGTCGGTCCCAGCAGTGACCCTGCCCGACCGACTGAAATCCGGCACTCCCGGAGTGTTCGCCTCCACTCTGCGATCCCCCAGGGCCATAGGTGATCGTCACAAGGCCGAGCTCGCCGAGCAGCGCAAACGTGCGGTGCGACAGGCTGTGGGCGAGATCGCGAAGAGCCGGTAGTGTGGCGCCCGCCGTGAGGTCCGCGTACGGCTGTGGGCTCATCGCCGCCATCGCATGCCTGATTGCAGGGCTGTCTTGCTCGGACCCGGAGCCCGGGCAGATCGCGTTCTTCTCCGACCGCTCCGGCAGCTTCCAACTCTACACGTTGGACGCCGATGGCCCCGGCTTGGCTCGGCTCACCGACGAGGCCGCTCCCGCCCTGTTCCCATCGTGGTCACCCGATGGCACCAGGCTTGTCTTCGTATCCGGTCAGGGCGGCGCTCGCGAGTTGCACGTCGTAAATCCCAATGGCATCGATGCCGCGCGTCTCACGGACAACGACGCGGTAGACGACACACCGATCTGGTCGCCGGACGGGACGCGGATACTGTTCAAGTCCGAGCGCGACGGCAACGCCGAAATTTACGTCATGGATGCCGGCGGCGGGAACCAGAGGAACCTCACGCGGGACCTGGGACGGGACATCTTCCCGGCGTGGTCGCCGGACGCCACCAGGATCGCCTTCAGCTCCAACCGCGACGGCGACTTCGAAATCTACGTGATGGATCCCGACGGCTCCAATCTCGCGCGGCTCACCTACAGCCCGCGCACCGAGGTGCTGGCGACGTGGTCGCCTGACGGCGCCAATATCGCATACGAGTCGGGCGAGGGAGACGAGATGGAGCTCTGGGTGATGCGCGCGGACGGCACCGAGAAGACGAGGCTCACGTTCAACACCGGTGTGGACCAGCTACCATCATGGTCGCCCGACGGCAGGCGGATCGCGTACGTATCGAGCCGTGACGGCAATCTCGAAGTGTACGCGATGGACGCCGACGGCGCCGACCAGACGCGACTCACCCACAACGACGTAGTCGAGGACGGACCGCCTGCCTGGTCCTTCGACGGCCGCAGAATCGCCTTCGTGTCGGCCCGTGACGGTGACTGGGAGATCTATGTGATGGACGCCGACGGAAGCAACCAGGTCCGGCTCACCGAAAGCCCGGGCACGGACGTCTGGCCGGTCTGGATGCCGGGAGGAGGCTAACAGCCGGAAAGACGTTTAGTCTAATGTCCCGCCAATGGCCTTCTGGTTGTGTGAAACTGAACGGAGCATGTCATGCTGATAACGCGCTGGGTATAATGTGACATCTGGCAAGAGAAGGCTCTGTATGCCCGAGTTCTTCAACGTCTTGCCCCCCGAAGACGCCCTGCGGATTCTGCTCGACCGCCTCGATCCCCACGTGGAGACCGAGCGAGTCGCGACGCCTGGGGCGGTCGGCCGGGTCACAACCGGCGCTATCGTCCCCCTCGAGGACCTGCCAGCCCTTCCCCGCTCCACCATGGACGGCTACTCGGTCCGAGCCTCGGACACGTTCGGCGCGTCCGAGGGACTCCCGGCCTACCTGGATGTGGTGGGCGAGGTTCCCATGGGCCGCCTGCCGGCCGTCGGCGTCTCGGAGGGTCAGGCGGCCCTGGCTCATACCGGGGGTCTGCTGGCTGACGGCGCCGACGCGGTGGTCATGGTGGAGCAAACGCAGCGGCTGGGCCCCGCCGCGATCGAGGTGGTGCGCCCTGTTGCGCGCGGCGAGAACGTGATACAGGTCGGCGAGGATACACGGGCGGGAGACCCGGTGCTGGCCCCGGGCCACGTGTTGCGGCCCCAGGACCTGGGCGGCCTGCTGGCCCTGGGCTTCGCCGAGGTAGAGGTCGCCCGAAAACCCGTCGTCTCCATCGTGTCCACGGGCGACGAGCTCGTAGCGCCCGACGCCGCGCCCGCCCCAGGTCAGATACGCGACGTCAACACGTACACGATATCCGCGCTGGTGGAGAGCTGCGGTGGGGTCTCAAACGTGGTGGCATTGGTGGCGGACGACTACGATGCTCAGCGGTCGGCTGCGGTAGAGGGCTTGGCCGGCGGTGACATGCTCGTGTTCTCCGCCGGCAGCTCCGTCAGTAGTCGCGACCTGACCGCGCGGGTCCTGAGCGATCTGGGCGCGCCGGGAGTGCTGGTCCACGGCATATCCATCAAGCCCGGCAAGCCGACCATCGTTGCTCTGTTGGACGGCAAGCCTGCCTTCGGCCTGCCCGGCAACCCGGTATCGGCCGCGGTCGTCTTCGATCTCCTGGTCCGGCCGACGGTCTACGCCCTCAGCGGCTGCGCTCCGGCCCCGAGGCGACCGACGCTCCGAGCCCGCCTCTCCAGGGACATCGCGTCGGTCGCCGGCCGGGAGGACTACGTGCAGGTGAGGCTGGCCGGGCAAGACGGCTCGCTGGCCGCGGAGCCAGTCTTCGGCAAGTCCAACCTAATCTACACGATGGTGCGGGCCGACGGAGTTGTAAGAGTACCGCTTGACGCCGGAGGACTCTACGCCGGCGACGATGTCGACATCAGGGTGTACTGAAATGCCTCGACGCGGCAGACGGTACTACCTCCAGGACATGCCCTTTGACGAGGCTATGGAGAAGTTCAACGCGGCGCTGGACGGCGTGGGCGCCCGGCAGCCTACTTCGGCAGAGACCGTCCCACTGGCCGCGGCCGCCCGCCGCGTAACGGCCGGACCGGTATGGGCACGGTTGTCGTCGCCCCTCTACGACTCGGCCGCGATGGACGGCGTCGCCGTCAGGTCCCAGGACACGGTTGGGGCCACCGAAACGTCTCCAGTGCGTCTCAAGGTGGGCGAGCAGGCGGTCTGGCTCGACACAGGCGACCCGATTCCCGACGGCTTCGACGCCGTAATCATGGTCGAGGTCGTCCACGAGATAGATGGCACGGCGCTGGAGCTCCAATCGGCCGTGCCGCCCTATCAGCACATCAGGGCGCTGGGCGAGGACATCGCGGCCACCGAGCTGCTGCTCCCGCAGGGCCACAGCCTCAGGCCCCAAGACCTGGCGGCCTGCGCCGCAGCTGGCCTGGACACGGTCAAGGTGCGGCGCAAGCCGACCGTGGCGGTCGTGCCCACGGGCAACGAGCTTGTTCCCGTGGGGAGCTCGCCCGGGCCTTCACAGATCATCGAGTCCAACGGGCTAATGCTCGCCGCGATGGTCGAGGAGTGGGGGGCCAGCGCCGACTGCCACCGGCCCGTCCCGGACGATCGTGACCGCCTGAAGACTGCCATCGCGGACGCACTGGAGGCATCGGACGTCGTGCTGGTGAACGCGGGGTCGTCTGCCGGCTCGGAGGACTACACAGCGGCGGTGGTGGAGGAGTTGGGAGACCTATTGGTACACGGCATCGCAGTGCGTCCGGGGCACCCGGTGGTGCTGGGCGTGGTGAGGGGTAAGCCGTTGATCGGCATTCCCGGCTACCCCGTCTCGGCCGCAATAACGTGTGAGATCATCGTAAGGCCGCTGATCGAGCGCATGCTGAGGCTTCCTCCCTCCAGCCGCCAGATCATCGAAGCCATAATGAGCCGCAAGGTCAGCTCGCCGATGGGCGAGGACGAGTACCTGCGGGTAAGGCTGGGCCGCGTGGGCGGCAAGATGATCGCAACAGCGATCCAGCGTGGCGCCGGAGTCATCACGTCGATGGTACGCGCCGACGGGTTTGTGAAGATCCCCCGTTTCTCCGAGGGGTTGGAAGCCGGCGGCGAGGTCAGCGTTGCTCTGATTCGGCCTGCCCACGAGCTGGAGCGCACCATCCTCGCGGTTGGCAGCCACGAACTGACCTTGGACCTGCTGGCCAGCGAGGTCCGCCGCATTGACCCGGATGCGACGCTGTCGTCGTCCAACGTCGGGAGCCTGGGCGGGCTCCTGGCGCTGGGACGCGGCGAGGCCCACGTGGCAGGATGCCACCTGCTGGACGAGAATACCGGCGAGTACAACGTCTCCTTCGCCCGGGCCTATGTCCAGGGTGACGTCGTGCTGGTGAACCTGGTGCACCGGGTACAGGGCCTCATCGTGCCGCGGGACAACCCCAAGGGCATCTCAACCCTCGCGGACCTGGCGCGAGAGGACGTCACCTACGTCAATCGCCAGCGGGGCTCGGGCACCCGCGTGTTGCTGAACCACATGCTGAAAATCGCCGGGCTGGACGCCGACCGGATACGGGGCTACGAGCGCGAGGAGTACACACACCTCGCCGTGGCTGCCGCGGTGTCCGCGGGCCGGGCCGACACAGGTCTGGGCATCTTGTCGGCGGCCAAGGCCACTGGCCTCGATTTCGTGCCGCTGCAGAGCGAGCGTTACGACCTGGTAATGCCGCGGGGGGTCTACGAAAGCGACCTGCTGCAACCGATGCTCGAGGTCATCCGCGGCCGGGAGTTTAGGTCTCAGGTCGAGACCCTGGGAGGCTACGACGTCACGAACATGGGCGAGATCGTAGCGGAGATCGGGTGAGCTTTTCGGAACCACAACGCGTAAGCTTCCGCAGACTGTGAAAAATCGCGCAGACGTCTCCGGGATAGTCCTGGCCGGCGGAATGAGCATGCGGCTGGGGCGCAACAAGGCTGTCGAGCCGCTGGGCGGGCAACCTCTTGTGCGCCGCGTCATCGACCGGCTGGCGGAGGTGACTGATCAGACGATCGTAGTCGTGGCTGACCTGAAGCAGGCCGAAGAGCTCCCCTTGCCCGATTCGGCCCTGGTGGTCACCGACGCGTACCCCGCATGCGGCTCGCTCGGCGGAATCTTCACCGGCCTGTCCGCGGCGCGGGCCGACTGGGGACTAGTGGTGGCCTGCGACATGCCATTCCTGGACCAGGAGTTGCTGGAGTACATATTGGCACAGCGTGGAGCACACGACGCCGTAATACCGATGCTTGGCGGCCGTCCCGAGCCGACTCACGCCGCTTATTCCAAGAGGTGCCTGCCCGCGATGGAGCGACGTCTCAAGGCGCGTGAGCTGAAGATCGCCGGGTTCTTCGACGAGGTCCGGGTGGGCCTTCTGTCCCAGGAGGACCTCGAAGACTTCGATCCCGAGCATCTCAGCTTCATGAACGTCAACACCGAGGAAGACCTTGCCAGGGCGCGTGCCCTGGTCGCGTCAGGGTATTAGCTGAACTACTGTACCCGGTGTGGACCGCCGTCGGGCGAACGGAACCGGGAGCCCAGATACGGATGATGATAGAATGACTGCCGTGGGTGCCATTATAGACGTGCGCGTGGAGTTGTTCGGCGTGGCCCGGCTGACCGCGGGACGTCGGGAGCTGACTGTAAGCCTCCCCCGGCGGCCCGCGGTCCCTGAAGTCGTTGCCGCTCTGGCGCGGGCCTGTCCGGACCTCGTCGGCAAGGTGATCGCCGAGGACCGGACGCGACTGATGCAGAGCCAGATCTTGAACCTGAACGGCATGGCCTTCGTCGGTGACGGAGCGCTAAAACTGGCTCACGACGACCATCTGCTGCTGTTCTCCAGCCAGGCCGGGGGATAGCCCCCCCCGGTGTTTGGATACAACGGCAAGGCGCTCGTGGTAGACCTGTCCACCCGGGATGCGTGGTGGGAGCCCCTTGCCGAGGACGTGCTCCGGTGCTTCATAGGCGGCGACGGACTGGGCGCCTACCTCCTGCACAAACACTGCCCTCCCGGCGCCGACCCGCTGTCTCCTGACAACCCGCTGATCTTCGTCACGAGCCCCCTTGTGGGCAGCCGGCTCACCACGTCCGGTAAATTCGCGGTGGTCACCAAGTCGCCCCTGACCGGCTTCATCGGCGACTCGCTGTCGTCGAGCTTCCTGGCCAACGAGCTCAAGAAGGCAGGCTGCGACGCGCTGGTGATCAAGGGGCGGGCGCACGGGCACACGCTACTGTCAGTGGCGGATGGCGAGGTCGAATTCAAAGACGCCGCGGATCTGATGGGCAAGTCCACCTCCGAGACAGAGGCCGCCGTGAAGGCCCGGATGCCTCGTGGCACTCGGGTGGCGTGCATCGGTCCCGCGGGTGAAAGGCTGGTGCGCTTCGCCAGCATCAGCAACGACGGCGGCCGCCATGCCGGACGCACCGGTCCGGGGATGGTGATGGGGTCGAAGAACCTCAAGGCCATCGCGGTACGCGGCAACACCGCGGTGCCGGTCGCTGACCGCGATGCCCTGCGCGCCATCGGCATGGAGCTCACACGGCGCAGTCTGGGGCCCGCCACGGAGAAGTATCGGATGCTGGGCACGGTCGCCAACATGTCCGTCTTCAACCGGCTTGGAACGCTGCCGACGCGCAACTTCCGAGAGTCGACCTTCGAGGCCGCCGAGCAGGTCAGTGGCGAGGAGTTCGTCAAGTCCCACAAGGTCAAGACGGCCCACTGCGCCAACTGCACCATCGGCTGCACGCACATCATGGCGACCAACGGCGATGGGGGTAAGGTCAGCGGCAGGATGGAGTACGAGAGCGCCTTCGCCCTCGGTCCGCTGGTGGGCATCGGCGATCCGAACGTCGTGATCCGCGCCTCGCGTTTCTGCGACGAGATGGGCATGGACACGATCAGCTCTGGCGGCACCGTCGCATGGGCGATGGAGTGCTTCGACCGTGGCCTTTTGACGAAAGAGGACACCGGCGGGGTGGATCTGCTCTTCGGCGACGACGAGGCGGTGATGGTAGTACTGGAGGCCATCGCGGCCAGGGACGGCATCGGAAATCTGCTGGCGGATGGCAGCCGCATGGCGTCCGAGGCCGTGGGCCAGGGCTCGAGTGACTGGGCCATGCAGGTCAAGGGCCTAGAGATGCCGGGCTACGAGCCGCGAAGCCTCAAGACGATGGCGCTGGGGCTGGCTGTCAGCACCCGCGGCGCCTGCCACAACAAGTCGTCCGCCTACGAGGCCGATTTCTCCTCCAGAGTCGACCGGCTCAAGGTCGACGACGAACGCGGTCGCATCACCATGGAAGGCGAGGACTTCTCCGTCCTACTGGACTCGCTGATCTGGTGCAAGTTCCTGCGCAAAGCCTTCGACGACTTCTATGGCGAGTCTGCCCACATATATGAACGTATAACGGGAATGTCGATGACCGCCGGTGAGTTGAAGCTCGCGGGAGAGCGCATCAACAACCTGAAGAAGCTGTTCAACATCCGCGAAGGCTGGAGCCGAGAAGACGACACGTTGCCGCAGCGGGTCCTGCGAGAGAAGCTGGAGGATGGCATAGCACAGGGCACCGGACTGTCCCAGAGCGACCTGGACATGATGATCGCCGGCTACTACCGCGCCCGTGGCTGGACCGAGGACGGGCTCGTCCCCGACTCCAAGATAGAGTCGCTGGACTTGGCTGACGCGATAGCCTCGCCGGCCCTCGCATGACCGTGATGCAGGCTGATAGTCTAGCCGGCCGGTAGTACACGAGGAGCGCATTGAGCGAAAACGACGACGATCGCAGGAAGGTTCTGCGTAGCGCCCTGTCTGAAAAGTTCCCGAGGGAGCGCGGTCACCTACTCCCTGCGCTCCACCACGTTCAGCATGTGCTCGGGTATCTGCCCGACTGGGCGATGGAGGCCGTGGGCCGCCACCTCCGGGTTGCCAACAGCGAGGTCTACGGCGCGGCGACGAGCTACTCCGGGCTGAGCCTCAGTCCGCCATCCCGCCACACACTAAAAGTCTGCACCGGTCTGAGCTGCTGGCTAAACGGGGGCGGCGATCTGCTGGACCGACTGAGTGAGGACCTTGGCGTTCAGCCCGGCGACATCCCGACTGACGGCGCTACGGCGCTGGAGGAGACTCCCTGCGGCTTCCTGTGCGGGGTAGCCCCGGCCGTGCAATGGGACGGCCAGTGGATCGGGCACGCGACGGTCGAGTCAGTCAGCCGCCTCCTGGCCGACGGTGAGAGCGAATGAACTCTACCCGCCCCCGGGACGCCCTGGAGGCCCTCCGCGGCTCCGCGCCAAGGCGCCACGACGAGCGCGCCGGTAAGACGCGGATCGTCGTCCAGGTAGGCCATTGCTCCCAGGCGATCGGCTCCGCCGACGTGGCGGAGGCTGCCGCGGCCTCGGCGCCACATGACGCCTACGCGGTCGTGGCCGGCTGCGACGGCGCCTGCTTCGATGGCCCTCGGGTCGCGGTGACCGCCGCAGACGGCACAGCGCAGCTCTTCGGCCGCGTTGATCCCGATAGCGTCGCGCGCATCGTCGCGGGCGAACGAGGGGACCCGTCGGTCGGCACCGAGTTCTTTAGCGCCCAGCGCCGAATCGCGCTGGACGGATGCGGCGAGATAGAGGCCACAGGCCTCGATGACTACCTGCTCCGAGGCGGTTACGACGGCCTGGGCCAGGCCCTCGCTATGTCTCCGGAGGCCGTGGCCGCAGTAGTCACTAAGGCCGGGCTGCTCGGTCGCGGAGGCGCCTACTTCCCGGCCGGCGCCAAGTGGGATAGCGTTCGCAAGGGCGGCCTCGCCCGGTGCATGGTCGTCAACGCCGAGGAGGGCGAGCCGGGCGTTTTCAAGGACCGACACCTTATGGAGGGCGTCCCCCACCGGCTGATCGAGGGGATGGCCATCGCGGCTTACGCCTCGGGCGTCAGCCGGGCCTATGTCTACATCAACGCCGAGGCGGACCTGTCGGCGGAGAGGGTCGAGGGCGCCGTTGGGCAGGCGTACGACAGCGGCCTGCTTGGCGACAACGTGCTTGGCTCGGAGTTCAGCCTGGACGTCTCGCTGCTGCGTGGCGCGGGCGGCTACGTCTGCGGCGAGGAGACCGTCCTGCTCAACACGATGGAAGGCCGGCGCCGTGAGCCGCGCTTCAAACCACCCTACCCTACGGATGCCGGCTTGTGGGCCCGGCCAACGGTGGTCAACAACGCCGAGACCCTGGCAAACGTCCCGTTCATCCTCTCCGGGGGTGCCGAGGCCTTCGCGAAGATCGGCAGCGACCTGGCGACCGGCACCAAGCTGGTCAGCCTGAGCGGCTCGGTACGGCGGCCAGGTGTAGCCGAGGTGCCTATGGGTACCTCGTTACGAGAGATCATCGAGGGCGTCGGCGGCGGCCCCGAGTCCGGCCACACGTTGACCGGCGTCGCGGTCGGAGGGCCGTCGAGCGGAGTATTCCCGCCGTCGATGCTGGACACGGCCATCGCCCCCGGAATGCTGCACGAGTCGGGGGTAATGCTGGGCGCAGGCGGTATGATCGCCGTGGACGAGCGCACTCCCGTGGTGGAGGTGGTGCGCAAGCTGGCCGCATACAACGCGGACGAGTCGTGCGGCAAGTGCACACCGTGCCGGGAGGGCACGCCGCGCATTGTGGACGCCCTGGATGGCCTAAAGGCCGGCGGCTCGGCCGAGAAGTCGAGCAGGTCGTTGACCAGAAGGCGACCGAC
>CAZENU010000044.1:0-19635 GCA_964513735.1 uncultured Dehalococcoidia bacterium | reverse complement strand
ATGGCATGCGGTGGAGAGGATGCCTCAAACCGGGCCGCCGAGGGCGCGGCGCTTGTGGAACAGGGACGTTGGCAGGAAGCCATCGTCGAGCTTGACCTGGCGATCGACCAGTACATCACCAACATCGGGTATCAGAAAACCACCGGGAGACACGCAGCAGCCAAGGTGATCGAGTTTGAGGAAGCCGAGGCTCTCGTGGACCGCAGCACAGCTCACATGGAACTGGGCCAGAGCCAGCTAGCCCTGAAGGACCTCGATAAAGCGGTCAAACTCCGGCCAGACTATGCGCCGGCCTACGCCAACAGAGCGCTGGCACAGACTCGACTAGGGAAGGACGCGGAGGCCGAGCAGGACGTCTCCCAGGCGGCCTCACTTGGTTACGATGTAACCGGCCTGCAGCGGGGAATCGACAATCTCAAGGCAGCGCGGTAGTTCCCAACCGGAGGGATCGGGGCGCTCTCTAACCCCGCCCTCCGATAGAGGCTGAACGGGGCCGCGCCGATCGGCAGCGTGGGTTCGAATCTGTCGGGTTCACCCTACGGCCCTCCCCGCGCGGCAATGCCGCCGGGGCCTGCTGCAGAGCCACGGGATTGCGTAAACCGCCCTAGAACCTGGGCGACGTAAGGCCGTCCACCCCGCTCCAGATATGCGCAAGAGTGTTCGTTATCCCAGCCGTGCCGCGGCGGCATCGCCGATCTCGCCCGGGCCATCGACCCGCACGTCTCCTGACACTGGCGCCACGCGGCGTCGGTCGCGCATGTCGCAATCCGGACATATGCTCGAGACACTGATGAGCTTGCCAACCTGCTCGCCCGTCAGTTCACCGCCGGCCAGTATGTGGCCGTCCATGGCCTGCAGCAGGTCAACTTTCGTAGCATCCGGGCCCATATCGATCTCGGTGTCGAGCGCGAAAAGCTTGAATGTGTACCGCTTGATGACGTCCATGATGTTCGTCGGGCGGGCGCTGCTCATAGGGACACTGGTAGGCGGCGGATTCGTCCTCAGCGACTACAGTGGTGCCCGCTGTGACCGCAGTCCAAGCGGAGGTCGGCACGTCCGCCTCGTCGTCGCCACTCGAACACGCGACGGCCAGACTGGCCACGATAACTATCCCAAAAACCCCACCTTGATGGACTCCTGATAAGACAGTCTGCGGACCTTCTTGCTTGCTTCGCTTCACCATGACACTTCGAAGCAATCGAGCTGGGGCCATTGTCCGAGGCCACGGAGAGGAAAGGCAGGGCAGGGCTGGACACCGCCTGTCGACCAGCGTTTTCGCATACCACAAGCCGAGCGTATGGTCTAGAACCGGATGATCTTGCCCGTCTGCTCACCCGTCAGCTCGCCGCCGGCCAGTATGTGGCCATCGATAGCCCGCAGCAGATCCATTTTCGTAGCCTCCGGGCCCAGTTCAATTTCGGTGTCCAGCGCGAAAAGCTTGAATGTATACTGGCTAACAAGGTCCCGGGTATTCGACGGGCGTCCGCTACTAAAGGGGACACGTTGAGGTTGCGGGCAGGGTCCCAACCAACCCACCTTTTGCTCACTGTTGGTCCCCTGCCTCGCCTTCGGGCCGATTGACGTTGCCTCCGGGGTATTGGGGACGGCCTCCGGAAGACCTCCGGCGGCCGGGGGGATGCCCCACAACACCCAGTGCACCCAGCGGGGTCCAGGGTGCTGATTGCTGTCCATCAACAGCGCTATGCTCACCGTCCCCTCTGGAATGTCACTCCACGTGATGGGAGGCGAAATGTCCTCGTTCGTGCAGCTGTACTTTCTCGGGATCCGCGTTGTTTCGTTGAAGGTCGAGCTGATCACATTGATGCTCAGATCGAACTGCTGGGCAAGCGTGTATTCTTCCTCTAACTCACTGGCGGCTCCGTCCTCAGCAACTGCCGTGGGGCCCGCTGCGACCGCGGTACCAGCAGATGCAGTAAGGCGAGCGGGCGCCGTGTCGGCTGGCGCGTCGTCGCCACTCGAACACGCGACGGCCAGACCGGCCAGGACGGCTATCCCAACAAGTACGGCCTTGGTGGACTCAGTATTAAACAATTTGCTTACTCTCTTTCCTCATGTTGTGGGCCTCATATCTCCCCACCAAGGTGCTTCTTGGCAACCGAGCCGGGGCCATTGACACGAAGACTCCCCCCAAGGTTGCGGAGGGATAGTATCACCTTTTTCCGAACGGCATCAAAGGCCGCGTCCTTACCAACGGCTGGTTCCTTAGACGGTGCCGGCGGCAGGGCTGCTCTCTTCCTCGAATGGGATATGACCACCGTGTTCTGCAGGGAAGTGGTGCTCGGATAGCTGTCGGATGATCTTGGCCATGTCCTCGCACATTACTGGATTACAATGGCAGACGATGTAGGACGCGTAGCTGAGCTAATCAACTCGGGGACCCTATCGACGACCGGTTCCCGACCGGTCCGGCGGTCGGCGAGCCCGTGCCCGATTTCGAGCTCCCGGACCAGTTCGGGAACGTCGTTCACCTGTCGGAGGCCAGGGGCCCCGGCAAGGCCCTAATTCTGTTCCATCGAAGCGCCTCCGGTGAGGGTTCTGCAAGACGCAACTCGTCGAGTTGCAGCGGAACCTGGAGACGTTCGCCCGGCACCGGATCAAGCCATTTGCCGTCAGCTATGATTTCCTGGACGTCCTCCGAGAGTTCACGCGAAAGCACGGCATCACCTACCCGCTGCTCTCCGACGTCGACAGCAGCGTGATCCAGCGGTTCGGCATCCTCAACACCCACATCCCCCGGGACCATGAGTGGTACGGCGTGCCTTATCCCGGCACCTACATGCTGGGTCCGGACGGACTCGTGTTCGAGAAGACCTTCTTCGGGGAGCACGGGACGCGTGAGTCCATCAACGACATGCTCCAGGAGAGTTTCCAGATAGAGGACCTGGAACGGGGTTAGGTCAGGGTGGTCCACCACCCCGTATCTGGAGGCCAGGGCCTACTTCGCGTCGCCAAGCGTTCGCACCCAGCAGTACACGGTCCTTGCCGTGGAGGTCTCCATGGCCAACGGCGCTCACGTCGTCGCGCCCTCAGCCCCGCCGGGGTACGTCCCTCTCGAGCTGGAGCTGGACGCCGAGGGGTTGCCGACAGAGCGGATTGTGTATCCCGAGCCTGACGAAATCGACTTGGCGGACGATTCTCCTACTGGCGGAGCCTGGGACGGGCCTACCTTTGTTACTCCCGCCGGCGCAACATTGGAAGCATCTTTCGCCGCCGCGGGGTCGGCCAGGCGGGGTAGCATTGGGCCGAAAAAGACTGCCCCCGATGTTGGGCAACACCGGGGGCCAGCTCAAGGAGGAGCCAGCGACTGTGAACGTCGCGTTCAGGAGGAAAACACGACAAGCATTTCAGTGCTAGCACACGTACTCTACCACATGATGTGACGTCGTGCAAGAGGTGCACGAATTATTGCTTTAATTAGGGCGGCGCGGTCTTTTCGGACTGGTCATCGGCCCTATGAGGTGTCGAACCGCGGTCCGGCAGCCGGTGGGAAGGACGAGAACAGACATGAGGTACAACGTCTTAGGACGGACCGGACTCGAGGTCAGTCGGATCGGAATTGGCGGCATCGGCACGATGGGCAAGTACGGTTCGATCAGCCGTGAAGAGTTCGCAGCGACTATGGAGCAGGCCTCAGAGCTCAGGGTCAATTTCCTGGACACGGCGCCGGCCTACGGCGACAGTGAGGCCGTGTTCGGACACTACCTCAAGGACCACGGACAGTCTGCACGAAGATCGGCCAATGCGGGGACACGATCCCGACCCGATTCGTGCTCGATCAGTGCGAGCAGAGTCTCAGACGCCTTTGCGTAGACTATGTGGACATACTGCTGATTCACAGCATCGACCAGTAAGGAAACGGCGCCCTCGCGGTCTACCAGGTCCGGAGCAACGGAATGATCGACGCGATGAACGAGCTTCGCAGGCAGGGCAAGGTCCGCCACATCGGGGTCAGTGGTCAGCTACCTGAGCTGATCCCGGCCGTCGACAGTGGCGAGTTCGACGTTGCTCTGACTTACAACAGCTTCAACCTGCTCGTCTGCGAGGTTGCAGACATCCTCTTGCCGCTGGCAGAGGAACGACGTGTCGGGATCGTCGTGGGAGGCCCGTTCTATCAAGAGCTACTGAGCGGGATCGCCGGGCAGCTTGTCGAGGAAAAGGGAGGTGGTTCGAGAAGGGCGACCCGGGCCTGCATCAGCCTGACGAGATGCAGGCCCAGGTCGAGGCGTTGCTGGAACTGGTCGGGCGGGATGCGGGAGCTCTGAGGCGGCGGGCCTTACGGTTCGTCATCTCCGATCCACGGATCTCGGTGGCAGTGTCGGGCATGAGCCGAATCAGTGAAGTGGAAGAGAACGCGACTGCAATCGAGGCGGCCCCACTCAGTCGGCGGGAGCGAGAACGTATAGACGAAGCGCTGGCCACGGTAGCCGGTAGTCAGTCTAAGTGGCACTGAGTTTGAAACAATGCCCAAAAGTCACGGCAGTCTCCTAACCGACACCGTGCCACGTCTCCAGTATAGAATGGT
Organism: uncultured Dehalococcoidia bacterium; assembly: GCA_964513735.1. Classification (GTDB taxonomy): domain Bacteria; phylum Chloroflexota; class Dehalococcoidia; order Lucifugimonadales; family CAZENU01; genus CAZENU01. The sequence goes on along the minus strand of CAZENU010000044.1, from coordinate 15,092 downwards.
TGACATGACGACCCTGTTTCGCCGACGAACCCTCACCTCCGTTGCCGTGACCTCCTTGCTGATCGTTGCGCTGGCGTGCTCCGCCAACGACGACGCCTCACCGACGGCGACCTCTGTGCCGCCGACCTCGGTCCCGCAGCCGACGCCGCTGTTGCCCACGCCGCCGCCGGGCGACGCGTCCGACCTCAGGGTCGTCCTGGCGTCGACCGACCTGGCGGTGGGCCAAAACCGGCTGGCGTTCGGGGTTCTCGAGGGCGCCGCCGGGCAGCTCCGAGCAGCCGAGGCCAACATACTGCTCTTTCACGTCACCACCTCGCAGGACGAGCCCAGAGCGCGGGCGGTGGGGAAGTTCGTCGCCTGGCCAACCGGACGAAATGGCGTCTACGTCGCCATAGTGGAGTTCGACGCGCCGGGCCGGTGGGGCATCGTGGCGGAGATCGTCGGAGCGGACGGGAACGTGAGGCAGGCGCAGTCCAGCGTGTTCCAGGTCAATACCGCGCCCTCCTCGCCGGCCATCGGGCAGCCGGCGCCGGCCAGCGTCACCAAGACCTTGGCCGACGTCGCGGGCCTGGCCGAGATCACGACGTCGCAGGAGCCTGACCCGGACCTGTACCAGATCACCGTCGCCCAGGCGATCGCCAGTGGCATACCAACCGTCGTCACCTTCGCAACGCCTGCCTTCTGCCAGACGGCTACCTGCGGCCCTCAGGTGGAGGTGGTCTCGGCAATGAAAGAGCGGTTCGGGCCAAGGGCCAACTTCATACACGTAGAGGTGTATGAGAACCCGAACGAGATCGAGGGCGACCTGTCCAAACTGCGGCTGGCGCCGGCGATGACGGAGTGGAGCCTATTGACCGAGCCATTCACTTTCGTGATCGACGGCCAGGGCCTGGTGGCAGCCAAGTTCGAGGGCTTCGTCACGGAGGGCGAGCTGGAGGACGCGCTGGCCGCCACGCTTGGGGGCCCATGAGCAGGTCTCTGGCAGCAGCGGTGGCTTCGCTGCTCATCGCGACCGTCCTGCTGGCGGTGCCCGCCCCGTCCGTGCTGGCAAATGGCGCTGGTAAGGAGATATTTCGCGACACGGAGGGCCCGTACGAGCTCGTCGTGCGGGTACAGCCGGACACTCCCGCCGTCGGAGCGGTCCACCTGACCTTCGAGCTGACGATCGCAGAGACGGCCGAGGCGGTCGAGGACGCGGTCATCTGAGTGGTTGCGAGGGACGAGACCGGCATCGACCGGTACGCCGCAAGGGCGTTGAGCATGCCCCAGGAGAAGCGGTACTACGACGCCAACCTGACCTTCGAAGCACTCAGCGACTGGACGTTGGTCGTCGACGTAGAGCGCGACCGGACGGGTGCGGCGACCTTCAAGCTGCCGATGCCGGTCCAGGAGCCGCTAATACCCTCGCGGAGCGTAGTCGGCACGGTGGCATGGCTGCTTGTCACCTCGATTCTCGTAGGGGGTATTTCCCTGGTGTGGTACAGGTCGCGACAGGCGCTCAGAGGGCGCGAGCCGACCTTGTAGCGGTGCAGTGCTGGGGCACCCTTTGCATGGTCCCCGAAAACTGGGGTCAGAAGATGATGCCGCGGGCGACGAATCCAACCACCCAACTCATCAGGACCGTGGGACCCACGGCGAACAGCCAGCCTTCTCGCCTGGGACGAGCGGGGCCTCTGAGCCACAGATATAGCAGGAAGCCGCCGAAGCCGGCGGCGAGCAGCCACACTGACAGCGTGTTGACCCCCAGCCCAAGCCCGATGGCGAAGAAGGCCGCGCCGGCCGCCAGCACCGAGGCGACCGGGTAACGGGCTATATCTATCTCAAGAACGCCGTATTCCTCACCGTCGATCTCCTCGACATCGTACCGGGCTTCGTCGCGCGCGGCGCCGAATTCGACGCCGGCCTCCTTGCACACCGTCGCGCCGGTCTGTCTGGCGAAGCTCTCGTCCAGCTCCGGCAGCCCCTCTTCGACGGTCCGAATACCAAGGACCGCCGCCGCCCGTCTGGACCGCTGGGGGTGTGCGGCCTGGACCTGCTCCAGCACGGTGAGCGGCACCTCGGCGGCCGTCGTGAATACGTACAGGTATATCATCGGTCGGTCTTTCTCCTAGATTGACAAGGATATCTTGGCGGGTGCGCCGATTGCAACGAATCCGCGGTTGCGACTACCTTTCCATTACTGGCGTACGGGAGATCCTTCGACAGACTCAGGACAAACGGATAAGGGTCCCGTACATGGGGAGCCTGTCGAACTACAGCAGATCTCGGCAAAGCCCCGCAACCAGATGATCCGATGGTTGCGAGTCTCGGTGGCGCTCCACTAAACTCGTCTAATCAGACCAAGCAAGCCGAACAGGAGGGTCAACATGGTCACCAGCTTCAACCACTCCGGAATCGTCGTCGAGGACATCGATAAGATGGTCTCTTTCTATCGCGACACGCTGGGCCTCAGCGTAATACGCGAGGTCGAGAGCATCGCGCCTCCGGAGGGCAACCACACCGGCATTCCCGGCTCCCAGCGCATGCTCGTCTTCGTCGGCAAGCCGGAGGGCGAGCACGTCCTCGAGCTGGTGCACTACAGGGAACCGAAGAGCCAGGACGGCCACCTCGAGCGCAACCAGCTCGGGGCGTCGCATGTCTGCTTCAACGTAGACGGCCTGGCCGACCTCCACGAGCGGCTCACGGCGGACGGCATAGAGTTCGTGACGTCGCCTATCTACAACGACCTGCCCAACGGCGACAGGACCGGTATATGCTACTTCCAGGACCCGGAGGGCAACTGGATCGAGCTTGTCGAACGCATCAGCCCCGGGTAGTTTGATGGCCCTCTGGGGTCGGCTATAATCCCGTGTGGGCGTGGACCGACGAGACCGGTCGCCGCCGGAGCATCAAGATGCCGCGATTCGCCGCCAACCTGACGATGCTGTTCAACGAGGTGGACTTCCTTGACCGCTTCGAGGCCGCCGCCCGCGCCGGCTTCGAGGCCGTCGAGTACCTGTTCCCGTACGATTATGAGAAGGATCAGCTCGTCGAGCGGCTGCAAGGCAACGGGCTGACTCAGGTGCTACACAATCTGCCCGCCGGCGACTGGAACACCGGCGAACGCGGCATCGCGTGCCTGCCGAGCCGCGTCGGCGAGTTCCAGGACGGCGTCGGCAGCGCCATAGAGTACGCGACGGCCCTGGGCTGCAAGCAGGTCAACTGCCTGGCGGGCGTCCCGCCGCCGGAGGCCGACTCCGACATGCTGCGAGAGACCTTCGTCGGCAACCTAGGTTTCGCGGCCGCAAGACTGCATGGCGCGGGAATCAGGCTTCTGATAGAGCCCATCAACACCCGCGACATCCCGAACTTCTATCTGCGCCACACGTCACAGGCGCGCTCCATCATCGACGAGGTCGGCTTGGACAACCTCTGGCTGCAGTACGACGTCTACCACATGCAGATCATGGAGGGCGACCTCATCCCGACCATCGAGGCGAACCTCGACGCCATCCGGCACGTTCAGATCGCCGACAACCCGGGCCGCAACGAGCCTGGCACGGGCGAGATCAACTACGAGTTCCTGTTCGGCGAGCTGGACAGGCTGGGCTACGACGGTTGGACCGGCTGCGAGTACAAGCCGCTCACGACGACGGAGGCCGGGCTTGGCTGGGCGGAGCCCTACCTGAGCGGGTAGCCGATACGGCCGGTTTCAGCGTACTCGACCGCTCCATCACCCGTAAGTCCGACATTCTGGGACCGCCGGCACCGTCAGTCTAAGAGGAGCGAGGAGACTTGGGAGGGCGTGGCGAGAGTCGTCCACCCGGCCTGACTAGACGGCTGCCCGGAGCGCAGCCGAAGCACCATGCCCCGACTGCCTCGAGTGGGCCGGAGGCCTGTATCGAGGGGTCGTGCCAAGTCCGCCGTGTGGTCCCGATGCGCTCGGTGAATAGAGGAAGTCTCTTGGGAACCTCGCCAGCGCTCGATACGTCCCGAAGACGCATCGGGGCTACTCGGGGTGAACGGATTGTTTGCGGCCTGGACCCGGGATGTCTGCGAACTTCGCGATTGCGTGGGCTGCGGCAGATGACGGGGGGCACCACCACCCGAGGCCTTTCGTCTGACACGGTGGTGGCAGCCCGGGTGCTGCTACTCCTCTTGCTCCGCGTGGGTGATCTTCCACTCGCCATCAACCTTGCGGAAGGCCATCCGGACCTGTCGGGTGCCCAACGGCTCTTTCAGGTTGATCATCATCTCGCCCTCGGTGGGGCTTGTAAGGACCGCTGGGCTGCGCTGGCTGACACCGAGGCTAACGCGAAACAGCTTGATCCGCCCGATGTCGTCGGCTATCTCTTCTTCTCGCTCGGCCCTGTATGACTCCTCCAGGTAGGACAGCACCTTCTCGGTGTCGTAGTCGTTGAATGCTATCCAGTAGTCGAAGGTCAGCCGGCGGATAGCGTCCAGGTCCTCCAGTTCGCCCAATGCGCCCGGCGTGGGTGTCGAGGCTCCAGCGGCACTGGGCGTCGGCGCGGAAGCGGTGGGGGTGTCCGCCTCCCCGTCCGACGTGACGTTGATGAAGGTGATCTTGCCATCCTGGGCGACCAGCTCGATCTGCACCGTGGCCAACGGGAATATGCCGGTGTCGCGGTCGGCGTTGACCACATAGGTGTGTGCCGCGAAGAAGCTGTTCCCCTCTATGCGGCTGTACGCGTAGGAGTATTGGGCGACCGCCGAGAGGCCGGCGATTAGCCTGGCCATTACATCAGCCTTCCCAACTATCTGGGAGTCGCCGTCGGTCTGAACGACGTCCTGGTCCAGAATCGCGACCATGTCGCTGACGTTGCCGCTGTTGAGCGCCAGGTAGTACCGGTCAGCGAGCTCGGCCACACCTGGCGCAGCCGCCCGGCCGGCGATGGTCGGCAGCGGAGTCGGCGTCGCGGCTCCACCTCCGGAGCAAGCTGCGGCGACCAGTGTCGCCGCGGTCCAGAACAAGACGATGACGGCGGCTCTCAATGACTACTCCTCAGGCCCCTCTTTGAGTCGAGTCTCGCCTGATGATAAGTATAGGACACCGGCCGCCCGTTCGGCGGCTTTTGCGCCCGCCGCGGGGCCCCTGATACAGTAGACGCCCGACTGACCACACCGCAAGGTCGGCCAGCCCAACCCGATTGGAGATCAACCGATGGCAAATACGATCTACAGGGTGACGATCATAGGAACGGGCCGCATGGGCGGCCTCATGGAAGACGAGCAGCCTTTCACCAACCAGTTCTCCAAGCCCTACGGCCATTTCAGCGCCTATCAGGCAATCGATCAGACAGAGGTCGTGGCCGTTGCCAACCGTGGCGCCGGTCGCATGGCGCACTTCGCACGACGATTCGGGATCGACAAGACTTACCTCGACTACCGCGAGATGATCCAGAAGGAGCGCCCCGACATCGTCAGCGTCACGACACCTTCATTGGCCAGGGCAGAGCCGATCATCTTCGCGGCAGAGAACGGCGTGCGCGGAATTTACTCGGAGAAGGGTCTGTGCGCCTCGCTTGAGGAGGCGGACCGGGTCGCCGAGGCCTGTCGTCGCAACAAAGTCGCCTTCAACTGGGGCGCGATGCGCCGCCATCACGACGGCTATAAACGGCTCCGGCACGCCATCGCCCGCGGCGACATAGGGCAACCGTTGTTCGCGACGATGTACCAGTACACCGATCTGATAAAGCACCACCCTCACACCCTCGACGTGGTGCAGATGCTGCTCGGAGATCCCGCGCCAGTTTGGGTCGAGGGACACCTGATCGAGAAGGGAGAGCCGCTGGACCCAGGCGACACACGGATGGGACCCCGGGACGGCAAGACGCTTCAGAAACGTCTGCCGATGCCGATACCCGACTACGACCCGAACGGCCACCGCTTCGTCCCGCCGCCGGGTCAGGAGATCGCCGATCCAATGGTCGGCTTCTACCGCGTCGGCTACGCCAACGGCACCGAAGGGCTCTTCGTGCCGCGTCCGGGCGGATTCGAGGTTGAGGTGCACGGGTCCGAGGGACGCGCCTACACTTGGGGCAACGGCGAGGAATTCCGGGTGCGCCGAGGCGGTATCCGCGATTCCGTCGTCAAGGAGACGACGATCCACCCGACCGGCGAGAGCCCGACGGTCTCGACCATCCGCAACATCATCCGGGAGCTCGAGACCGGCGAGCGCACCGACGGCAACATCGACGTGACGATGCAGGCGGTTGAGACGCAGTTCGGCATCGCCCACTCGCATCTGGAAGGAGGCGCCCGCGTAGCACTGCCGGTGGCCGACCGCAGCCTCTACATCCCGGGCGGCTAGGATGGCCTGGCCGATTGCCGGTGCGCCTATGCTGCACCACACGGGTCTCATCGACGCTGCGGCGTCATTGTGGCAGGTGAAACGTGAGACACGCCTCCCGGTCCAGTGTCGGGAATAGTATCGCCGCTGCGGTAGAGGTGAATTGACAATGGCGTCCTTCGTTGGATCCGGGGACTACAAGTATGAGATCGTGCCGTCGTGGCCGAAGATGCTGCGGTACTGGCACTTCGGCGGTCCCTCCGACGCCCGAGGACACCAAAACTCGTGCTCCGGGCTCCCCATTCAGAACATGCGAGGGCTCACTCTGGAAGCGCGGCGGGCCGCCGGACCCTGTTACGCGCCACGCGCGCAACGGGCCCTTCGATACGGGGGCGGAATCGTATCCTCGGTGATGAACCAGTCAAGCAGCGGACCGTCGATGCCGCGTAACGCGACCGGAACAACCCGAGGGACCGCGGCAGCCTCGTTGGCTACCGCCGGCGGACCAGCTTCTGGAAGGAGCGGAGGCTGCCCGTGATGCCCTGCGGGATGCCGTAGGCGCTGACCGATACGTCGCCCACGTACAGGTCTCCGCGCGAGTCTACGGCGATACCGTGGGGAGCATAGAACCTGCCCGGCTCGGGTCCGGTGGGCTGGTCCCCTACCCTCGCAAGGACTTCCCCACTTGTGCTCATCACGGTGACGCGAGGCCCAAGCCTCTTGCCGGTCCAGTTACCGACTCCGCTGGCGTTCTGGGCGATCCCCGCGAAGAACTCGCCCACGTACAAGACCGGGTCCGTCTGGTCCATGCACAGGCACGAGGCCATGGCCATGTTGCCCCACTGGGTCTCGAACCTGCCGTTGGAATCGAAGACCTGGACTCGGTGATTTTCCCGGTCGGCCACGTAGAGCCAGCCGTCTGTGTCGATGGCTATGTTGTGGACCGTGTTGAACTCGCCGGGATCGGTGCCTGACCGGCCCCAGGACTTGACCAGGCCGCCGTCCGGAGTGAACTCGTGCACGCGGGCGTTGCTGTAGCCGTCCGAGACATAGACATGCCCATTGCCGGGGTGCACCGCGACGTGGGTCGGGCCGTGGAAAGGGTCGCCGCGGAGCCGGCCGCTGGGCTTGCCGGCTTCGCCGAGAGTCATCAGCAGCTTGCCTTCGAGGCTGAACTTACGGACCGTGTGGTCGCCGGCGTCGATCAGGAAGACCGAGTCGTCGACGCCAGTCGCGGCCCCGTGGGGCGTCTTGAACATGTCCTCGCCCCACGACCGCAGGAAGTTGCCGTCGCGGTCCAGCACTATGATCGGGTGGTCGCTGCGATTATAGACGTAGACGTTGTCGTTGGAGTCGACGGCGACGCCCCCGGTCTCTTTGTACTCCCAGCCATCCGGCAGGACACCGTAGTCCTGACCGCTTAGATCGTACACGTAGTCGTTCGTGCCTATCGAGGCCAACGTTCACCTCCATTCAGTCAGGCGCGTGGTTTATGGGCTGCTTTGAGGGTGCCGGATGTATCGGCACCGTTGGACGTTCAGCAGGCTCCTGAAAACTTTCTTGACCATTCCCCCGTTCCCTAGAGAAAGAAAAGTAATATCTTAGGGACACCCTCAGACTCCCGGCAACCCCGATTAGGCATCGGGCTGCACGTCCCATATCTCATTAGCCTGCTAGTCGTAGGCTGCCTTGGCGTGTTCTCCGAGCATACGCCTCTGCCTGGGTGTCGCCCTGGCCAGGATGTCGGGATCGAACTGAAACCGGTTCAGGTAGGGCGGGAACTTCTGGGAGATCATTCGGTTGGCGTAGTGGGCCTGGAGTAGATAGCGGCTCTGCCGGCTGTTGTTGGCCGTGCCTCGGTGCCAGACCTCGCTCCTGAACATCACCACGTCGCCGGCGTTGCATAGCAGGCTCTGCTCGCCCTGGCCGTTCCACTCGATGGCGCCGTCAGGAGGCCTGCCCTCGCGATGGCTACCCGGGATGAACTTGGTCGGGCCGAGCTCCTCATGCAGGTCGTCCAGGTAGTAGTGGGCCGTGGCGATCATCACCGGCACCTGCACACGGGGGTCCGCCGCTACGTCCTCGGGCAACGGGAACGGCATCCAGTCTACGTGCAGGTCCTGGTCCGGCCGTCCGGGCCCGGTCACCCACGCCGTCATGCCGATGATGTGGCATTCGATGAGCTTTCTGCCCGCCTGGTGGGTCAGGACGGCTTCAGCGACCTCGCTGACTCCCGGCCGATCGATGAACTGGAGGAAGTGGGCGTCACGGTTGAAGACGCACTTGATGTGCTTCTCGGCGTAGCCGTTTTCACTGCCATCCCGATCGAAGCTCTCCTGCCGCGCCTCCAGCCGGTCAATAGCCGCACGCAGCTCGCTGATCTCGGTAGCGTCAAGGACGCCTGGGAAGTAGACATAACCCCTCCCTCTTGAGGGCTTCAATCTGGCTCTCGACGTCAGGATATACCACGAGGGGCGCTGCCTGGACCACCTGAGCATCTCCATCCCGCTTCTCGCACCGGTCTCCGTCTGCAATGCGGCGCGTAGGCTATCACCGGCCCTCGGGGCGGTCAACCGCCGGGGCACCTGCGCCGAAACGCCTCTTTGCGCTGGTGTGATCAGGCGCGGACGTCGACCGCTCTACCAACCCCCACCCATGCCTCAGGCCATGCAGCGTGGGAAGATCGGAGAGACGACGGTCCGCCGACGATCACGCGACCCGCCTGCCAGCCAGGCAATCGGTGGCCGCCGTCGGTCTGTCGGGCGGACAGATCAGCCGCGAAGGACGAGCCCCGGCTAGCTCTGCCTCGGCGGCTCGAGGCCGTAGAGAAAGCGGCGCAGGTCCGGCGGCAGCTCCGAGTGGAATTCGACGCTGTCCCCCGAGCCCGGGTGCCGGAACGCCAGAAACGCGGCGTGCAGAAACTGGCGCGTCAGGCCCGGCTGCCGCCGTCCGTAGGTCGGGTCGCCCGCGAGCGGATGGCTAATGGCCGCGAAATGCACGCGAATCTGGTGGGTGCGTCCGGTCCTGGGCGACGCCTCCACCAGCGTATAGCCTCGATAGCGCTCCAGGACGCGGTAGGGCGTGCTGGCAGGCCTGCCCCGGCTCACCGCGGCCATGCGTTGACGGCGCCGCGGGTGACGGCCCAGCGCCGCTTCGATCACCGCCTCATCGTCCGCGACCTTCCCTACAACGAGCGCTTGGTACCGCTTTGCAACCAGCCTTTCTCGAAACTGGGCCGTGAGGTCCACGTGGGCGGCCTCGTTCCTGGCAACCACCATCAGCCCCGACGTGCCCTTGTCGAGCCTGTGCACGATGCCCGCACGCCCGGGCCCGCCGAACTCTTCCATCTCCGGATAAAAGGCCAGCAGCCCGTTGGCGAGCGTGCCATCGGTCTGGCCGGCTGACGAGTGTACCGTCACGCCGGGCGGCTTGTCGACGACCACCACGTCGGCGTCTTCATGGACTATCACGAGCTGCATCGGCTGAGGCACAAGCCGGTCTGAGGTGGGGTCCGGTAGCGAGACGGCAACGACCTGGCCGGACATGAGCCGGTGTGACGGCCTGAGTTGCCGTCCGTCGACGGTGACGCGGCCTTCAGCGATCAGGCGCTGGACCTGGGAGCGGGACAGCCTGAGTGAACTCTCGGCCAGGAATCTGTCCAGCCGCTCACCGTCCTCCGCAGGCTTGAGCTCCACGTCGCGACTCCTGCCGGCCCCGGTGGAGCCCGTCAGCTCAGGTGGTCTTGGCCTCTTCCCTCGTCTCCCGCTCGTCCTCCTTGGAGGCGCCCGAAATGGACAGGATGACCGCCAGGATGAATATCCCCGCGACGATGGACGAGTCGGCGACGTTGAATGTGGGCCAGGGTCCCACGTCGATGAAGTCGACGACCGCGCCGGAACGGAGCCGGTCGATCAGGTTGCCGAGCGCCCCGCCAAGTTGGAGCCCGACTGCGAGCCTCAGCAGAGGGTACGACAGCGCATGCGAGCGGTAGAAGTAGAACAGAAAGCCGATGGCGAACACCGACAGAAGCACGAACATGACGGTCTGGCCGGGGAACAGGCCGAAGGCGGTCCCGCTGTTGGTCCTGTAGACGATGCGGAAAAAGCCCTCGGCAGGCCACGCCTCGTAGAGATTGAGACTCGACTTCACGACCTGCTTGCTGGCCTGGTCGAGAATCACGACTCCAAGAAGCGGCACCAGGAGCAACCAGTCTCGAAACAGCGATGTGGCAGAGGCCGGCGGACATGACGTGCGCGGGGCCTCCGCTTCGGCGACGCCACGGGACCCGCCGTTCAAGCTCAGGCTTGGATCTCCGCCGTTGACAGTGGGTCCGGCCATCTGTGGTCCCTGGGACCTCCGTGGTAGCCCGCCTCTGCGCAGACCGACTCTCTAAGCCAAACTAACATGCGCCATCGGACGGTATCAAGGCCGGGGGTGGGTCCACGTGGGAGGATAATGTAAGGCACACCCACCAGGGCTTGACAGACGTAATGATTAAAGGTAGCTTACCTGTAATCTTGATAGGCACAATGAGGTATGCTATGAGCGACGAGGACAAGAAAGACAAGAAGCCGATCTCCGAGAGCATCCACATCATCGTGGGCGAGGCCAGGGCGAGCGCCGAGAGCATCGGCGAGAACCTGCGGGAGGCCCTTGATGGCGCACTATCCTCACGTAAGAACGTCGTCATGGTGAGGCTCAACGAAAAGAGCGTGATTCGCCTGGACGACCTCGTCGACGCCGGCGTCGTCAGCAGCCGGTCGGAGGCCGCCGCCTACCTCATCGGCGAGGGGATCAAGGCCAAACACGGCCTGTTCGACCGGATATCCGAGAAGATCGGAGAGATCAGGAATGCGAAGGCAGAGCTCAGAGAGATCCTGGAAGATGAGCCGGCCGAGAAGAACGACGACTAGCTACTAAACGGCAAGGAGCACACTGAATAATGAACAAGCTTGGTAACGGCGGTCTGTTCATAACGGCGATAACGCTGGTGGTCGTCGGGCTGTTCCTACGCTGGGACCTGATCGACTGGCTCATCGACGCCATGGGATTCATGGTCATAGCGGCGGGCCTGGCGCTGGGCGCCTTTGGCATATTCAGTCGGGTGACGGGCCGCAAGACCGAGCCGAGCGCCTACTGATTTTCGGCCGTCCACTGGGCGGCGGCCACTGGCCGGGCAAGATACGCAGCGGGATCTAGTCGGCTGGCCACCACGAGACACCGTGGGTGCAGGTTTGAAACCTGCACCTACCAGAGTCGGCCTACATACGTTGCGGATGGGCTAAAGCCTCCTGGACGCCGGTCGAGCGCCGCAGGTTTCGGGTGCGCCCCGAAACTGCGTGCTAGAATGCCGCCGGAGGCCACTTCCCGCCCATGGCAAACGACATCCGCGTCAGATTTCCCCCCAGCCCCACCGGCGAACCCCACGTCGGTAACATCCGCACCGCGATCTTCAACTGGCTGTTCGCCCGGGGCGCCGATGGCTCGTTCATCATACGGATCGAGGACACCGACCAGTCGCGCAAGGTCAAGGGCGCCGTCGCGGCGATTCTGGACACGCTGCGATGGCTGGGCATCGACTGGGACGAAGGACCCGACGTCGGCGGCGACTATGGCCCGTACGTCCAGTCGGAGCGTCTGGACCTCTACCGCCAGGCTGCCAACGACCTGCTGGTCAGCGACCACGCGTACCACTGCCACTGCCCGCCACAGCGGCTGTCCGACCTGCGCCGCGACCAGAGCAAGCGCAAAGGACGGGTGGGATACGACGGACACTGCCGCAACCTCACCTCGCAGGAACGGGTCGCGCTGGTCCGCCGCGGCGAGCAGCCCGTGGTCAGATTCAAGATGCCCTCCGAGGGCACGACCACCGTGACCGACCTGATCCGAGACGAGGTGACCTTTGAGAACGACCTGATAGACGACTTCGTCATCCTGAAGTCCGACGGATTCCCGACCTATCACCTGGCCAGCGTCGTGGACGACAGCGCCATGAAGATCACCCATGTCCTGCGTGCCGAGGAGTGGCTGCCCAGCACACCCCGGCACGTGCAGCTTTACCGGGCACTGGGACTCGAGATGCCCGAGTTCGCCCACCTGCCGATCATCCTTGCGCCTGACCGGTCCAAGCTGTCCAAGCGCCACGGCGCGACGTCGGCGCTGGAGTACCGGGAGATGGGGTACCTGCCCGAGGCGATGGTCAACTTCCTGGTCCTCCTGGGCTGGTCGCTGGACGACAAGACCGAGATATTCTCCACAGACGAGCTCTTCGGCAGCTTCTCGCTGGAGCGCGTCTCCAGGTCGGGTGCGGTGTTCAGCATCGACAAGCTGGCATGGCTCAACGGCCACTACATTCGCATGAGCAGTCACGAGGAGCTGACCGACGCCTTGCTGGAATACTGGAAGCGCTATCCACCGGCGGAGATCGCCAAACTGCCCGCCAGGGACTACCTGCTCAAGATCGTGCCCCTGGTCCAGGAGCGTCTGAAGACACTGAGCGAGGCGGCCTCGGTGGTCCACTTCTTTTTCGACGCCGAAGTGGAGTACGACACCGGCGACCTCGTCCAGAAGGGGATGGACGCTGAGTCGACCAGGAGCGCGATGGAGGCGTCAATCGCGGCGCTGGAGGGGCTGGCAACCTTTGACGACGAGTCGGTGGAGGGCGCACTCAGGTCGCTGGCGGCGGAGCTTGGACTGAAGGTGGGGCAGCTACTCGGCTCGCTTCGCATCGCCACGACCGGACTGCGGGTATCGCCGCCCCTGTTCGAGACCATAGCGTTGCTCGGCCGGGAGCGATCTCTGGCCGCGATCCGGGCCGGGGCCAACCGGCTGTAAACTACCCTCGTACCACCGGGCAGCCGGCTTCACCGGCGCTCCTTGACACTCGTTTGGACGGCTACCTATACTCCGGATGAGCCCCACATCCACGCTGCCGGAGAGGCCTACACCTTGTCTTTGCGCGATCGTCTCCACCAGGACCTCAAGAATGCCATGCGCCAGCGTGACGCCGAGCGTCGCACACTAATCCGCTACCTGCTTTCCGAGGTCCACAACCAGGAGATCGCCCAGAAAGAGGAGCTTGACGACGACGCCCTCGTGGGCGTGCTGACCAGGCAGGCCCAGCAGAGGCGGGACAGCATAGAGGCCTTCAAGCATGGCCAACGCCAAGACCTCGTGGACAAGGAAGAGGCCGAGCTCGCGCTGATCATGGAGTACCTTCCCGAGCAGCTCACGGCCGACGAGGTCCGCGAGCTGGCCGTCAAGGCCATCGCCGACGCGGGCGCCTCGGGTCCCCAGGACATGGGCCGCGTCATGGGCGCCATCATGCCCCAGGTGCGGGGCCGCGCTGATGGCAAAGCCGTCAGCGCCGTAGTTTCGGAGCTTCTGAGGGAGCAAGCCGGCTAGTGGCGCGCCGACAAGGCCTACGAGTTGCGACGTGCTCCCTTCCTTCCCCCCGTCGACGAGGAAATAGGCTACGCCGAGCCGATCACCGGCGGGCCGCGCCACGATCGCGGGCGACGGTTCCAACTCGACGTCACTCTGGGGACGCGAGGAACCTGGGGCCGGGTGGTGCGTGGAGGCTAAGCCCAGGCATGGTTGGCCGGGCAGAGACTTTCCGACCCCACCCCAGACCCCGATGTTGCATCGGAGTGACATACGGGTGGTCCGCGGCCTGTATCCCCCACACTCCCTGGCCTCGGAGCGGTCAGTCATGAAATTCGCCGTCGTCATCTTCCCGGGGACATGGAGCGACGTCGACTGCCATCACGTGTGCACCGAGGTCCTCGGCCAGCAGGCGGAGTACGTCTGGCACAAAGATACGGACCTGTCGGGCTTCGACTGCGTGATACTGCCCGGCGGTTTTTCGTACGGCGATTACCTTCGCTCGGGAGCGATCGCGCGGTTTTCGTCTGTGATGCGCTCGGTCGAGAAATTCGCCGCGGCGGGCGGGCTCGTCTTCGGGATATGCAACGGCTTCCAGGTCTTGTGCGAGGCTGGCCTGCTGCCCGGCGCACTGATGCGCAACTCTCACCTGGAGTACCGGTGCCAGTGGACCAATCTGCGCGTCGAGAGCGGCTCCTCGCCATTCACGAATGCGATGTCCGAGGGCCAGGTTATCCGGGTCCCCATCGGCCACGGCGAGGGCAACTACTTCGCGGACCCGGACACCCTTCGCGAGCTGCGCGACGCCGGTCGGGTGCTGTTTAGATACACCACGGAGGAGGGCGAGACCACCGGTGACGCCAATCCCAACGGATCCACGGACAACATCGCCGGCATCACCAACGTCGAGGGCAACGTGCTCGGCATGATGCCGCACCCCGAGCGGTGCTGCGAGCCGCTGCTGGGCGGCGAGGACGGGCGGCACATCTTCGAATCGATCGTCGAGAGCGTCAGCTCGACCGCGGAAATCGGGCCGGCGAAATGCTAGGCGTCGCCCCGGCCCTCACATCGGCGCCGGGGTTACATGCCACGGCGTTCTGCGTCCGGCCGGGAATGCGGCACCTGCCATCAAGACCGGCGACGTTCATGTCTCTAATCGTCAACACCTCCCCGGGGAGCTAGAAGACCGGGACCGATGCCCGCCACGAAAGAAGAGCTAGACCAGCTTGCCCTCTCCGAGGGCGAGTACGAGGCAATCGTCGAACGACTCGGCCGTGAGCCCAACCCGCTGGAGTTGGGGCTGTTCGGGTCACTCTGGAGCGAGCACTGCGGCTACAAGCACTCGAGGCCGCTGCTCCGGCAGTTCGCCAGCGACAGTCCCCGTCTACTGGTGGGCCAGGGCGCCGAGAACGCCGGCGTG
>CAZENU010000043.1:0-19650 GCA_964513735.1 uncultured Dehalococcoidia bacterium | reverse complement strand
AGACTCTCGGGTTTTCCGCCCCTCTCAGGTGTCCCATTATCGCTGACGGTCTACATTGAGTCATATTTTCTATGTAACCTTGACTTCTCTTTTCTTATTATATACAATGAGTAGTATAGGTTACATTATAATATTGACGGAAGGATAAAAATACTATTGATACCTGTGATGTATTTTCTTTGTGGGTTGATTCAAATTGTTTTTGGGGTAGGGTACTTTCTTGATTACGCCCCCCCTAATTATGGTTAGTGGACTTGGGCTCTTGGCCACCATTAGCACCTATGCGAGTCTTGGCATTCTTTATTTCAAAAGTAAAAACCCTGGGGAAGCAATTGATGAACGCTTTCGCATGCGATGGAACTCTATTTGGCCAGTAGGTTTTGTAATAACTAGTATAGGAATTGCCCTTTTAATTAATTCAGTTTTCTATAATGTCGGGACTGTTAAAGATATCGATGTCCTGATTTACGATATTATAGGAATCCTATTTGTTGGATGGGGAACACCTTTGGTTCTGTTTTCATTGAGCGAATTTAGAGAGAAACCTTAACTTGGGAAAGAACCACAAAGAATTAAACAATAAATTAGAAGAGTTCCGAAAGAGGGCATCTCTTATCCAATCAGAGCTTGCTGAAAAAGTTGGAGTTTCTAGAAAGAGTATAAATTCGATTGAAAATGGAGTTTACATTCCTACTACAGTACTAGCACTAAAAATATCAAAGGAATTGAATTGCTCTGTTCATGACTTATTTCAATTGACTTAGACATTAGAAAATATGGAATTATAAATATGGAAAATATATTAGAAATATCAAATCTAAATAAACGATCGCTAGCATGGATTACCATTTCATCGTGAAGCACCCGACAGCCCCCCGCGGGGATCACACCAAGCTCGTCCAGACGTCAGGTCTCGCAAAACACTACGGCTCGATCAAAGCTCTCGACAACCTCGACCTCACCATCGAGCCGGGCATCATCGGCCTTGTCGGTGCCAACGGTGCCGGCAAGAGCACCCTCATCAAGATCCTCCTCGGCATCATCAAACCCACCTCCGGCACCACCAAAATGATGGGCCTCGACATCGATACTCGCGGTACCGACCTCCGCCAGCACGTCGGCTATATGCCCGAACATGACTGCCTCGCTCTTGATATGACCGCCACCGAGTTCGTCGGTCACATGGCCGAGATGAGCGGCCTCCCCGGCAACGCCGCCCGCGAGCGCACGGCCGAAATCCTCCGCCATGTTGGCCTCTTCGAGGCCCGCTACCGTCAAATGGCCGGCTACTCTACCGGCATGCGCCAGCGCGTCAAACTCGCACAGGCCCTCGTCCACGACCCAGACTTCGTCCTCCTCGACGAACCGACGAATGGCCTCGACCCCGAGGGCCGCGACGAGATGTTGGACCTAATCAAGCGGACCGGCACCACGTTCGGCATCAGCGTCCTTATGGCTACCCACCTGCTCGGCGAAATCGAACGCGTCTGCGACCATCTCGTCATCCTCGATGCCGGAAATCTTGTCCACCAGGGCTCGCTTGCGGGTTTCACCTCCAGCACTGAGACCTTCGAGGTCGAAGTCGAAGGTGACGCCACCCTCCTCGCTACCAAACTTACCGAGCTCGGCCTGGAAGCCACCGCGAACCGGAGTCACGTTCTCATTGCCACCGATGGCCACGCTCCGTACGCCACGATTCGAGACACCATCGTCGACCTCGATCTTCGTCTCGTCCGCATGAAGCAACGCCGACACATACTCGAGGAGCTCTTCCGGTCGCCTGCCCAGAAAATCTCAGTCCCTGAGCTCGTACCTTCGAAGCAGATCAATGACTGATAGTCCCTCGTTGCCGCCGCCAGGCCTCGCAGAATCTCCTGCCGGCAGCATCTACGACCTCGGCTACCAGCGGTATGAAGGTGTCCGCCTCGGCAGACGCCACGCGATCTGGGCGCTCTATCGTTCCAGCCTTCGCGCCGCCTTCGGCTTCGGCCGTCGCACCGCCGCGAAGATCGCACCCTTCGCCCTCGTCGTCGTCGCCCTCGGACCCGCGCTGCTGCAGCTCGTTATCGCGGCGCTCCCGCTCCCCGGCGACGAAATCGAACTGTTCAAACATGAGGACTACTACGCCCTGATCTCCTTCGTGCTCGCTATCTACGTTGCCGCCATCGCACCTGACATCGTCGGCCGTGACCAGAACAACCACACCCTCACTCTTTACTTCACACGTGCCATCAGTCGTGCCGACTACGTACTCGCCAAGTTCCTGGCCCTCGTCAGTGCCATGTTGCTCATCACCCTCGTCCCACAACTCGTCCTATTTGTCGCCAACGGCCTCGTCGCTAGCTCCTTTGCCGATT
The DNA here is from genome assembly GCA_964513735.1 of uncultured Dehalococcoidia bacterium. Lineage (GTDB taxonomy): Bacteria > Chloroflexota > Dehalococcoidia > Lucifugimonadales > CAZENU01 > CAZENU01. Next base: position 17,293 of record CAZENU010000043.1, on the reverse strand, counting down.
ACCTCCACGACGAAGCTGACCTACTCTCGCCCATCGTCAGCACCGCTTTGCTAGGCTCCGCTCTGATCGCTTCCATCGGTGCCGCCATCGCCGCCCAGACACCCCAGCGGGCCTTCGCCACCGTCGGCATCGTCGCCACCTTCCTCCTCACCACCTTCATCGCCGGAGCGCTAGTCAGCTCCATCGACTCCGTATACGCGAGGCTCGCCATCTACCTTAGCCCCGTTGCACTGGTCGAGGGCCTCACATCCTGGATGTTCGTCGTCGAGCCGAACGAGGACTCTCTCGTGTCCACCGCCAACTTCGAGCTTTATACCTACGCGCTCGCCGCCATGGTCGTCACCGTCGCCTGCTATCTGCTACTTCTCCGGCGCTACAAGGCGGTGCAAGCTTGAACACGGAAACCATTCACACCACCGAGCCGCAGCTTGCGCCGGATGGCAGGGGTCTGCCGTCGACCCTCGAGGTCCGCAACGTCTCCCACTGGTACGGCAACCTCGTCGCCGTCAATGACGTCTCGTTCAAGCTTCAGCCCGGCATTACAGGCCTCCTTGGCCCGAACGGCGCTGGTAAATCCACCCTGCTCCACATGATGGCCGGATTCCTCAAGCCCTCATCTGGTCAGGTCGAGATCATCGACCAGTCCACCTGGCGCAACCCGCAGCTCTACCGCAACATCGGCCTCGTCATCGAACGTGAATCCGTTTACGGCTCGCTCAGCGGCTACGACTTCGTTCTCTTCAACGCTCGCCTGCACGGCCTCCCCCACCCACATGAGGCCACACGTCACGCTATCAAGCTTGTCGACCTTGAAACCGCGGCACATCGGGCTACCGGTGGCTACTCCAAGGGGATGAAGCAGCGCATCAAGATCGCAGCCGCCATCGTCCACGACCCGCACGTCCTCCTCCTCGACGAACCTTTCAACGGCGCCGACCCTGGCGTCCGCGTCTTCCTTATGGACATGCTGCGAGCGTGGGCCGCCGAGGGCCGTACCATCGTCTTCTCCTCGCACATCCTCGAAGAAATGGATCAACTCGGCGAAAACGTCATTGTCATCGTCGCCGGCCGCCTCGCCGCCTCCGGCGACTTCCGAGCCATCCGCCGCCTCATGACCCAGCGCCCCCACACCTTCTCTATCCGCTCATCCGACAACCTCGAACTCGCCCGCGCCCTCATCGCGGCTGACATCGTCAGCGGCCTTGACCTCGAGAACGGTGTCCTCGTCGTCCGCACCAAAGACTTCGACCGCTTCACTCTCGAGCTGCCCCGCGTCGCCCGGCGCGCAGATATCGACCTCACCGAGCTTGATCCGCTCGATGAGTCACTCGAGAGCGTTTTCTCATACCTGGTGGAGGCCTGAATCGAGCATGAATCTGTACATCCTCAGACTGACCCTTCGCCAGACCGTCGGACAGCGCCGCACCTGGGTGATACTTCTCTTCGCTTCGGTCCCTGTGATATTCGCTCTCATCTTCCGCCTCGCCGCTGACGCCGATGAGAACCGCCTCGAGTTCTTCATGGAAGGCATGGATGGCCTCGTGATCGGACTTATCCTCCCCCTCACTGCACTTGTCTTTGGTACCGCTGTGCTCGGCCAAGAACTCGAGGACGGCACCGCGGTCTACCTCCTCAGCAAACCCATCTCCCGCTGGCGCGTGGTTCTGGAGAAGGCTACCGCTGCCTGGATCGCCACTTCCGTCGTCCTCGGCATCAGCATCGGCGCGATGGCCCTCATCCTCCTCGCCGGGGACGCCGAGTACCGACTGATCCTCGCCGGCTCCGCCGCCCTATCGTTCGGCGCGCTTGCCTACGTCTCCCTCTTTGTCTGCCTCAGCATCATGTTCAGCCGCGCGCTCATCATCGGTATCGTCTATGTCTTTGTCTGGGAAGCTCTCATCACCGCGCTCATCAACAATGCCCGCTACTTCTCTATTCGGGAGTTCACCGTGGGTGTTGGCGACGCCCTCGTCGATGACTCCACTGCCACCTTCAACGCCTCGCTCAACGGCACGGAGTCCGTAATCCTCCTCCTCGCAGTCGCCGCCGCCACCATTGTCTATGCCAGCCACCGCCTTGGCTCCTTCCAGCTCGGCGACCGCACCTGATTCATTCACCCTGGGATCTATCACCCGAATACCATGCAAAATAAGGGACTTCTTGTCTCAACTGGCCACAAGTTGGCCACAAATCAGGCTCACGTTAAGAGCAGCAGACTCATAGTCTGCGTGAATCCCTTGGTATATAAGGCGGTTAAGAGATGCTGGTACCCTCGGAGAGATTCGAACTCCCGACCCGCGGATTCGGGCCGAAAACAGGTTGCGCCACCGATTTTAACAAGCTGGGCTCGCGATTGGAGGCCTCGGGGCTGGTCAACGTCGGGGCAATGGGCAATGCCATCGCGCGCCTCTACCGTGCTCGGGATGCCTTCGACTTCGGCGTCGCTGAGTTTCGCAAGGACCCAGATCTGTTCCTGAAGACCACGGACGGGCTGACCGAGCTCCGAGATGGGGTGATCGTCGGCGAGTACAACAACGAAAAATCGGTGGTAGACTCCGCGCTGGTGTACTCGCGTTAGATACGACCGACGAATGAGCTGAGCGCGCCTCTCGATACGTCCCGATGGGGCATCGGGCCTACTCAGGGTGGACGGGTTTGTTTGCTTACAGGAACCCCCACTGCCTTGCGGGATGGACATCCTCCTCCGTCGCCGCCTATGAGGCGCGGACGGATGCCGCGAGATAGGCGCGCCTGTCTTCCCACGCCTTCGCCCTTACACACCCGGTACACCACGAGTGCCCCGATCGACAACGTGGAATTGGGTTCCCGTAACAGCACAAATGCGCCCTAGTAGCTCTAGGGACGGACCCGACGGGCCTGTCGAGTTTTCGTTCCGCGGTGAGCCACATGGACTATAAAAAGTCCGGAACGTGTACCAGATCCGGCAGACCTGTACCGTTCCGTTAGATATAAATGGCACAGAACGGAACGCCTGGAACAATAACATTCGCAGATGCATCGGCCAGACTGCGGGCGCTATGCGACGCGCAGGCTTGTGCGCCCTACCACAACAGAGGGCGTTTACGTTAGTCGTGTACCAGGGGAAATACCTCTGTGACGAAGCTTTCCATCATCTCGAGCCGCTCGGCCACCGAGCTTCCGCCGCCGAAGTTCTGGTGGGTGACTCCCAGCTTGGCCCAGCCGCGAATCTCGTCGGCGACCTGGTCCTTCTTACTGACGTCGCCGTCCCACGACGCGCCGCCGAAGCGGATGACGAAATTGTGGGGGTCGCGGCCCTGGGCCTCCAGCAGTCTTCTCAGCCGTGACACCGCGTCGGTGAACTGCTCGGTGGTTTCCAGGGGGTATATCGGGTTGGAGTTGGACGGCAGCCAGCCGTCGCACAGCGTCGCGGCCCGACGCATGGCCGCGGGGCTCTCGCCACCGACCCAGAACGGAGGGCTGGGCTGCTGGACGGTCTTGGGCGCGAAGTCGACGTCGGATATATCCAGGAACTTGCCGTGGAACTCGGGTTCTTCCTTGGACCACAGCTCCTTCCAGGCCCTGATGTACTCGTTGCTCACCGCGCCGCGCTTCTCGAACGGCGTCGGGACCATCAGCGCCTGCGCCTCCTCAACGCTCCACCCGACACCGCAGCCCACCACGAGCCGGCCGTTGGAGAGCTGGTCGATAGTCGCGAGAATCTTGGCGGCTAGGATCGGGTTTCGGTACGGCAGCACGATGACTGAGGGCATCAGGCGGATTTGGGAGGTCTGGCCGGCCACGAAGGCCATGACCGACAGTATCTCGAGGGTGTTCTGGAGGGTGCCGACGCCGGGGATGTCACCCTTGGGCCCGTACGGGTACTTCGACTCGATGTGCCTGGGCATGATCAGGCGCTCGCTGCCGTTGATCGCGTCGAAGCCCAGCTCGTCGGCGCGCCGGGCTATCGTGCCAATGTCCGCGGGGCTATAGGTCGGACCTCCGATGGGTACGCCGATGATGAATTTCATGGCGGTTAACTCCTTGAGCTGAATCGGCCCAGTAGGGCGTCGGGTGAGACCGTCGCCAGTGTAGTAGCCGCCTTACGCACTGTCAACGACGGCGGTGCCAGGTGCGGCGTCTGACCCTCGGGGCTACAACCGAGCGAACTTGTTCAGGGCCTTCTGGGCGCCGACCTGAGCGACGTACACGTCCCCATTGGAGTCGATCCAGATGCCGTGGGGGGCGCCGCTAAACTGGTCGGGGCGGTCACCCTTCTCGCCCCAGATTCCGAGCAGTTCGCCGTCGACGGTCCAGACCTGGACGCCCGCAGCCGTGGCCACGTGCATCATGTTGTACCGGTCGATCGTCGCCTGGTTGGGACTGGGAACATCGTTCCACTGGTCGAGGTAGTTGCCTTCCGAGTCGAAGACCTGGATGCGCAGGTTGCTGCGGTCCATGACGTAGACGCGCCCGTCTGCGCCGACGTTGACGCTGTGGGGGAGGTTGAACTCGCCAGGCCCGGTGCCAGGCTTCGCCGTCGAGGAGTGGATGGCCCTTTCGTAGTCGTTGAGGTCGCCGGAACCCCAGGACAGTGTCAACTCGCCATCGGCGGTAAACTGATGTATGCGGCTCTGTCGATATCCGTCCGAGACGTAGAGTTCGCCGTTGTTCGCTTGTACGACGCTTGTGGGCATGTTGAACGGCCCCCCCGGCATGCCGGGCATCCCGGGCATCCCGAGCGTCATCAATAGCTCACCGGAAGTAGAATACTTGCGCACCACGTGGTCCCACGTGTCGGTAAAGAAAATCTCGTCGCTCGGGCTGATCCAGATGCTGTGGGGTACCTTGAGGTATTCTTCGCCCCAGGAGTCGAGCCGCCTGCCCTCCCGGTCGTAGACGACGATGGCGCCATGGTTGTTGTCGAAGGCCTGGGAAATCCTGACCGCCACGTAGACCCGGCCCTCTGAGTCGCACGCGGCGTCTGAGGCCATGCCCGGTATGTCGTCTGCAGGCCAGTCGTCAACCGACTCATATTGATAGTCGCCTACGCCGTATCGCTTGGCCATTTCAGGTGCTCCTGTCGATTCTCAGAAGTCGCTCGTCCGCTGGACACCGGACACAGGGTCTCCAGCGCGGGCAGCGACAGCTCGGCGGCGATGTGCTGGAACCACTCGACCACCTCGTGGTGGAGGGGTATGCCGTTGGCGCGGCGCTCCTGCTCCTCCTCGTGCTCCGAGAGGCCGGGGTAGAGCACGCGGTCGAAGCCAGGCGCCGGCTTCGTCGTGCGAAGCGTGCGGAGGGCGTCATCCATGGTGTCTTTGAACTGGTCGACGTCGGTGAAGGCCGATATGTTGTAGGCGGCGAAGTAGTGGCTGGAGCCCCGGGCGGTGTCGAGCATCCCGGGAATCGAACCGGACAGCAGCGTGGCGAGGATCTCGGCCATCATGGCGAAGCCGTAGCCCTTGTGCGAGCCGTTCTCCCGGGTGCCGCCCAGGGGTAGCATGTAGTACTCGCCTAGTCCCGGCATCGGCCTTCCGTCGGTGATCGGGTTCCCATCGAGGTCGGTTATCCAGTCGGGCTCGACGGTCGCGCCGACGCGCCTGGCCAGCACCGTCTTGTTACCGGCTATGGCGCTTGTGGCGACGTCGAACAGGAACGGCGCTTCGTTCCGCGCAGGGGCGGCGATGGCGATGGGGTTCGTCCCCAACCTGGGCTCAGCGCCAAAAGTGGGCAGAATGGCGGCGCCACCAGCGGTCATGGTCACGCCGACCATGTCCTCCCTGGCGGCAAGCATGGCGTGGTGGCCTATGGCGCCGGAGTGGCCGGCGTTGTGCACGGTGACGATGCCGATACCCACCTCGCGGGCCTTGTCGATGGCCATCCCCATCATCTTGGGCCCGAGGATGGTGGCCAGCCCGGTATCTGCGTCCACCGTCACCGTCGCAGGGGACTCCCTGACGATCCGCCAGTCGGGCCGCGCCTTCATGCAACCGCTGGCATAGCGGTCCACGTAGGCGCGCATCAGGTTTGAGACGCCGTGAGTCTCCACACCTCTCAGGTCGGTCGTGACCAGCACATCGGCCCCAGTGGCCGCGTCTTCGGGCGTCTCGCCCATCTTCTCGAAGATGGCGGTGACGGTCCGGCGCAGCGACTGTTCCGGCACCCTGACCTGGTCGTCCACCGGTACCTTGAACTGTTCGAGCATATTGCACTCCGGGCTTGGCGTCGAATCGCCTAGGTCCGGCGACGCGGGGATTGTACCACTAACCTATCGCTTCCCACGGACAGGACGCGGTGGTATCCTCGCGGTCAGCGAAAAAGAAGGGGCTAAGGGCTGGGGTATAGGGTCGGAGTGCGGATCGAGTAACTTCTGCTCTGATGTCCTTTTCGTCATTCATATGGAGGAAAAGAGTGGGCAGGATCAACAAGTGCATCCAGCTGCTGGAGCAGGGGCATGAGATATTCACTACGGACGCTCCCGTGCTGACCTACGAGGCCGGCCTGGAAATGTCGCAGACCTGGGCTGACATGATCCAGATCGACTTTGAGCACCGGCCCTTCGACGTGGTCGGCCTCGCGAACTTCATGCGCGGTCTCAAGGACGGCGGTCCCACGCCCAGCGGCCATCCGACGCCGGCGGTGAACACGACGCTGCCGTCCAACTGCATCAGCCCCGAGGAGGTCTACTACAACGCCTGGCAGGTCCGGCAGGTACTGACCACTGGCGTGCATGGAATACTGCACACCCACGCCCGCAGCGCCGACGCGGTGCGGGCCTTCGTGGCCACCGTTCGATACGTCCACCAGACGATAGGACGCGAACGGGGTATTCCAGAGGGGCGACGAGGGCAGGGCGGGCAAGCGATGCCGGCGCAGATCTGGGGAGACATCACGCCGATGGAGTACATGCGGCGGGCGGATCCCTGGCCGCTGAACCCCGACGGCGAGCTGATGCTGGGCCTGAAGATCGAGGACCGGCACTGTCTTCCCGACGCCGACGCCATCGCGGGCACTCCCGGAATCGCGTTCGCAGAGTGGGGGCCGGGCGACATGGGGCTGTCCTTCGGCGACCCGGACCTGCACGACCCGCCCTACACGCCCCGGATGGACGAGGCGCGGAACATCATCAAGTCGGCCTGCGACAAGGCCGGCATCGCGTTTCTGTGTAGCTGGGCGGACCCGTCGATGTCGGACGAGGAGCGGACGCGTTACGTTATCGAGGAGATCGGGGCCAGGATAGTTGGCGTCCCGCGGCGCGAGATAGCCGACGCCCGTCGCGAGATTTCGGGACGGACGATGCCGGTGTAGACAGGCACGGGACGAGCACGCTTGGCAGACGTCACCTGTGTCCTCAACTCAGGACGGCGGATAGCGCCGGAAGCAGTGCGACACCTCTACGACCATGCCAATTGGTGCTGCACCGCAGCGTCGAAGACATCGCTAACGTGCTCCGGGAAGTAACCGCCGCCGGTGCCTGGTACGACGATCAGTTGGTCGGATTCGCACGTGCCGTGTCGGACGGTCGATTTCACGCCTACATCGATGATGTCGTCGTGCACCCCGACTATCGTCGTCGCGGCGTTGCCAGCATTATCATGGACGAGCTGCTCAACGTCCTGGCAGACATCGAGACGGTGTCGCTGTTCTGTGCCCCCGAGCATGTTAGGCTATACGAGCGGCACGGGTTCACCGTCCACCCGGGCCAGCAGGTACTCAATCGCCACGTATCAGGCTAGCCGGCGGCAAACGAGGACAGTCCTCAAGGCTAAGAAGCGCGTACTCGCCTTGGCGAGTCTGGTGGGCGACGAAAGGTGAGGACCGCCCCTCCCCAGATTCTTTGCTTCGCTCAGAATGACATGGGCGCGGCCATCGTGGTGGCTGGGTCTAGGCCCGTTGTGCGGCTGTGGCCGCGGGCTCGCGGGATGACTCGGCTGCGGGCTCGTGGCCGACGCCCTGGTAGATCTCGTCGAGCCAAATGGTCATCTCGGCGGTCCGCCCGTAGCTGGGCGTCTCCTCGACGCGGTCCAGGCCGCTCCAGTAGCCGGACTCGGCCTGGGTCCTCAGCAGCGTCTCGCCGATGCGGACCGCGATGTCCCGATACCTCCGCTCCCCGGTCAGCGTGTATAGCAGCGAGGCCGCCCAGCCCGTCTTGCCTGCGCGGAGAATCGTGTAAAGGTAGTCCGACGCGTTGTCGCAGCAGCGCATGTACTCCCTGGCCAAGTCGAGCCAGCGGTCCTCGCCCGTAGCCATGTAGAGTCGCGCCAAGAATCCCGAGGCGATGCCGGGGTTGAAGAAGCGCTCGTCGGTCGTCGCGTCCAGATTGAAAATGTAGCGACGGATGTCGTCGCCCGGGGCCGCCTCCGTGTGAATGCCCTTGGCGCGACTGTAGGTGGTGTGCATCTGCGCGGGATAGTTGGGCTGGAGCTCCATCAGCCGCTGCATCCAGCCGCCGGCGGCCAGGCTCACGTCGACTCGACCGGTGTACAGGGCAGCCCTCCCCAGGCTGCTGATGATCCACAGGTCCTGCTTGCCCTCGGGGCCGAACTCACCCGGTGTGGAGTAGAAACCACCGCTCTCCGGGTCCCAGTAGGTCATGATGAAGTCCATGCCGCGCTGGGAGACATCGAACTGCCCGAGGCGGTGGGCTCCCTCCACGACCCACGAGATCGGGTAGGGGTAGGCGAGACCTTTCTTACGGTTAAAGCCTACGTCGCCCTCAGGCGTGAGCGCGTTCTTGCGAATCCAGTCGCAGAGTAGGTTTGCCCTGTCGCTGTGTCCGGTGACGATGAGCGCGTCGAGCATGCCCCAATAGCTGTCGACCCCCTTCTCGTGGCCAGGAAAGCTGCCGTCGGGGTTCTGCACGTTTACTAGATAGGCGCCACCCCTGTCCCGGGCCTCTTTGAAACGGTCCATAGTTGTGGCCTCCTATACTCGGTGAGCTACCGACCTTCCTTAGGATACGAGATTCGGACTCCTACGCGAGTCAGCGAGCGAACCGCCTCCGTGCTCATGTCCGAGGGAGCCCCCGATCGCGGTTGGTTGAAACTGAACGGCTCATGTCATCCCGATGCCGAATCGGGATCCGGGGCCCGGGAGGCACCCCCTTCCCAGACCCTTTGACTTGGGACGGCCTCAGGGTGACAATCGGCCGAGTCCCGGTGCTTCTGTGCTGCACCAGACGGGCCTCTTCGAGACTTGTGTGGCGTCACTGTGGCAAGTGATATGTGAGACACTCCATTTAGGTTAGCGTCTTTTTCTTCTGGTAGGCCCGCCAGGTGACTGCGATGCGCTCGGGTTCGTCGATTGCCGGCGCCGGCACTTTGTGCACCACCTGGTTATGGGGCGCGCTCTTGACCAGTTCGGGGTTCTCGTAGGCTTCCTTGGAGACCTGGCGGAAGACGGCCACGTATTCGTCGATGTCGTCCTTGGAGAACGACTCGGTCGGCTCCAGGGTGAAGGGTTCTGGTACGAGCTCGGGCGGATGCGCCGTCCAGTAGTGCTGGAGACCGTAGTCGGCCATCCTCCTCATCACGTCCGCGGTGCCGACGCCGGTGTCCTCGTAGAGCTTGCCCCAACTGTACCGTACCTGCTCGAGCCTGCGCTTGCCCTCCGCGAAATGTATGGTTATCCCAGGCACCTCGCTCAGCTTCTTCAGCATGTAGTTGTTGTTGAGGACGGCGCACTCGGCGGCCTCTCTCAGCCCGTTGGCTCCAAGCTGCATGATCCACGCGTAGGACTTCAGCAGCGACTGGGCGTTGCCGAAGAACGCCCTCACCTTGCCGATGCTGTCGGCGCCTTCATGATCGAGGCGGTATGTGGCGCCATCGAAGGTGACCCGTGGCACGGGCAGGAACCGCGAAATCGCCTCGGAGGTGCCGACCGCGCCCACGGAGCCGCCCATGCACTGGTGCGATACCGAGAAGGTCTTGTGGAGGTTGAAGTGACACAGATCGAACCCTGCCTCCTTGGCCCTGGCGATCCCCAGCATGCCATTGGCGTTGGCCTGGTCGTAGTAGCAGAGGGCGCCGGCGGCGTGGGCGACGTCGACGAAGTCGCGAATTCGGTGGTTGTAGATGCCTGTGTCCTCGGGGTTGGTGAAGAAGATCGCGGCCGTCTTCTCGGACACCGCGGCCTTCAGGGCGTCTAGGTCGGGATAGCCTTGCTCGTCGGGCATCAGGGTGATGACCTTGAAGCCCGCCGTCGCGGGAGCAGCGGCGTCGCAGGGGTGCGAGAACACCGTGGTCACGATCTCCGACCGGTCCGTGTCGCCCTGGGCCGCGTGGTAGGCGCGGACAATCGAGGCACCGGTGAACACGCCCTGAGCCCCGCCGCCGGGCTGGAACGTGAAGTGTTCGAGCCCGGAGATCTCCTTCAGGAACCGCTCGAGGTTGTAGATGATCTCCAGCAGTCCCTGCATCGACTCCTCGGGCTGCAGCGGGTGTATGGCCGTCATACCGGGGTCCCTGGCCGCGATGTGCTCCTGCACCTTGGGACTGTACTTCATAGTGCAGGTGCCCTGGCTGATGTCGATGGTGACGTCGGTGCCCATGGTCTCCTGCGACAGGTGCAGGAAGTGGCGCAGGACACGCACCTGGTTGATCTCGGGCAGGCCCGGCGCCTCCTGACGGCGCAAGCCCGCCGGGATCGCCGATACGCCATCGCCGATCTCGTCGGCGACGGCGTCTTCGGCCTTGCGTACCAGCACGCCACGCTCGCCGGGAACGCTCATCTCGGAGACGATCTGCTCGTCCCACCGAGCCTGGTGGAACTTGCGGAGTAGGGTGTCTTTGTCTCTGCCCATCCTAGATCACCTCCTCGAGAGCGCCGACCAGGGCGTCGACGTCATCCTTGGTCTTTGTCTCGGTCACGCAGTAGAGGGCGCTCTGCCCCATAGCGGGGAACTCCCCGGAAAGGTCTTTGCCGCCGAAGATCTTGCGCTCCAGCAGCGCCTTGTTGATCTTCTCCACGGTAGAGCCGGTGCCGTCGAAGGCGACGACGAACTCCTTGAAGAAGGGGGAGCTCAGGCCGAGCTCGACACCGTTCAAGGCCCCGATCCGCCGGGCGGCGTACAGGGACATCTGCATGATGGTCTGGCCGGTCTCCCGCATGCCCTTGGGGCCCATGAGCGACAGGTACACTGCCGCGGTGATGGCCCACAGGCCGGTGGTGGTGCCGGTGTACTCGTTGCCCTTCTCGCGCGACCCGTATGAGGTCCGCTCGAAGAGTACCTCGCCGAAGCCGTACTCGCCGTCCTGGACAGTCTCGGTGATGCCGAACATCAGGTCCTTGAACTCGGAGACGTACCGCATGTCGTTGCCGGTGGCGATGAAGCCTCCCTGCCCGCCGCCGGCCTGCATGTGCATCCCCAGCGGCTGGAAGTCGCCGCAGGCGATCGTGGCGCCGTACTGCGCCGGTGGGGCCACGACGCCCAGGGATATGGGGTCGGTGTAGACGACGAACTCGGCGCCGCCGGCTCTGGCGATCTTGCCGATCTCGGCGGCCTGGTTCTCCAGGAAGCCGAGGTACGAGGGGTTCTCGATCAGGACCGCGGCGGTGTCGGACGTGACCTTGGCTCTGAGGTCGGTCAGGTCCAGCAGCCCGGTGACGCCGTCGAAGCCGACGTCGACGACCGCGATGTCGGGCTTGCAGTAGTTCTGCAGCACCAGTCGGATGTTCGGGCTCATGGTCAGCGGGACAACGACCTGGTTGCGGCCGGTGATGCGCGAGGCCATGCGGACCGAGGTGGCCGCCGCCTGCCCGCCGTCGTAGAGCGGGCAGCTCATGACGTCCATATCGAGCAGGTCGCCCATGAGGCTGCAGTACTCGAAGAAGGCCTGCCATTTGCCGTGGTCGGCGTAGGACTCGCCGACGTAAGCGGTCAGGAACTCGCCCCGACCGTTGATCTCGTCACAGACCGCGGGCACGAAGTGCTGCGCGCAGCCGGCTCCGAGGAAGCTCAGGTAGTCGTCGCAGTTGGCGTTCCTTGCGAGCAGTCCCTCAATGTGCTTCCGGAGCGAGAACTCGTCGAGTATAGGGTCCGGAAGCCCGAGCTTGCCTTTGAACCGGAGATGCTCCGGGATCTCCTCGTAGAGGTCCATAATGTCGGAGGCGCCAACCTCCTTGAGCATCTGTGCCTTCACTTCGGGGACGGAATTGGGGATATACGGGTATACCGTGGTCGATTCTTCCATTACCACCTCCTATATTCCGACTCGGCGATTACCGCAGGACACGGAAACGACGAACTCTTTCCCCCTTTGCAAAGGGGGAAAGAGCCAGCCCCTAAACTTCCCCCTTTTCGAAAGCGGGGAGGAGCCAGGGCTAGGCCACCCCGCACCAGTCCATCGCCGCGAGAGCGTAGGCCTTGGTGGAGACCATCATCTCGTCGATGTTGACGAACTCGTCCACCATATGAGCGTGGTGGATGCTGCCGGGGCCGTAGGTCACCGCTGGAATGCCGTTGGCGGTCAGGAACGTCCCGTCGTCCACGGCGTAGAAGCCGGCGGTGGTAGCCGGGCCCTCAAGGCGGCTGCCCTTGGCCGCGCTTTCGTGCGCGGCGCCGATGGTCTTGCAGATCGGATGGTCCTCGGGAATGTCGAACGGCGGCCAGTGGAGCTTCCAATCGATGACCGGGGGGTTGTCTCTCAGCCAGAGGTCGAGCTGTGCCGCGTGGTGAACGAATGTCTCGATCTCTTTCTTGACCGCCTCGACGTCCTCCTCAGGGTGGTACCAGACGGCGTACTCAATGGTCGCGTACTGCGAGATGATGAATGGGACCTGGATGCCATGGGGTCCGCCGGCGATAACGCCCGGATGAAGTACGAAGTGGCCGGCATTGAAGAGGTGGTGATTCTTGGTCATCCCCCACTCTTGCTCCAGCCTGAGCAGCGCTTCGAAGATCTGGACGCCCTTGTCGATGGCGTTGACCCCCACCGCGATGCCAGGACCTCCGGCGCGAATCGTCTCGGCACGGTTTGACGCGTGGCTGGCCTTGCCGCTGCACGTCACGGACATCCAGAGCAGGCCCGGGCTGACCGGGACGATGGCCAGCGGCGTCTCGCCGGACGCGGATGGCTCAGACACGATGGCAGCATCGGCCTTGTAGCCCCTCTTTATGGTGGCGGTCGTGCCGGCCTCGTGGTCCATGACCTCTTCGCCGACGACGCTCTCGAGGATGAGGTCGCCCTTGAGCTTCACGCCGGCGCGCTGAAGGGCCGTGGCCGCCATGGCCTGCGCGACGATTCCGCCCTTCATGTCGCAGGCGCCGCGGCCATAGATCTTGTTGTCCTCGACGCGGCCGCTGAAGGGAGTAGAGAATTTCCAGTCCTCGTGGCGTCCGGTGGGGACCGTGTCTATGTGGCCGTTGAAGATCAGAGACTTGCCTCCGCCGGCTCCTTTGATGGTACCGACGACGTTGTTACGCCCGGGCTCTTCGGCCCAGACGTCCACGTCGCAGCCGATCTTCTCGTAGGCCTCGGCAATCAGCTTGTTGGCCTCGCTCTCGCCTCCGACCTCCTCGTCGTATTCGACGCCGGGGTACTTCGGATTGACGCTCTGCATCTGGACAACGCGACTGACGCCGTCCACGATCTCCTGTTTCATGCCGTCGATAATATCAAGGACCTTGCCGGTATCGGCCACGACTGCCTCCTTGCTGTGATCGTACCCGGCGGACCCTCAACATTCGCCGCTAGGACGTGGTTGGCGCCAGTCTAGACCTATCCAATCGCCCGGTCAATGACGCGTCGAGTTACCGGCCGATTCGGTACATTGCCTGCTCGTTGTAGCCGGTGGTAACACGCACGTAGCCGGTAAGCTCTTCGTCAAGCTCAGGGTCGCCCGTATCGACAAGCAGCGGCCGGCCCTTGAGGGCGGCGAGCTTTTCCCTGGAGGCCACGACGACGAGGCTGTCCGTGCCGGCCGCCCTCAACACTGCTGGACTGAGCTGCTGGTTGCCCCGTCCGAGAACATACCCTTGTCCACCGATGACCGAGACCACGATCTTTGCCTGGGCCTCACGGACCAGGTCGATGACTTCCCGCTCGCCCAGGTCCGTGCCCACCAGCTTGCCATCCCGGACGGCGTCGACCCCGAGCAAGGTGCCGTCCAGCCCCAGCTCAGCCATGATGGCCCTGGTGGTAGTGCCGGGCCCGATGATGTACAGCCCGCCTTCTGCCGCGTCGTGGGCGATCCGCGCCGCGATTGCCAGCAGGGCCTCCTCCTCCGAGGCCTGCCTGCCGGACTTGGCGCTCTGGACGAGCCGGTCTTCTCTCGGCACACGAAGATAGCCGTGGAGCGCCGCGGTCACCACGCCCTGTCTGAAGGCGTCCTCGTCGATGTCCATGACCTCGGCGTCGCGGGTTCGGGAGACGTTACCCCGCAGGAACGAGACGGCCAGCTCGCCTGCGCGCCGTGGGTTGAGGGCGTAGACGGCGGAGTGGATCTTCACTCCGGCCGGGATGCCCAGCGCCGTGACCCGCAGCCCGACCGCGTCGTAGACGTCGCGGGCGGTGCCGTCGCCACCGGCGAAGAGCACCAGGTCCACCGCGGCGCGCTCCATCTCGAGGGCGGCCCTCCGAGTGTCGCCGGGCGTGGTCTCGCCGGGGGCGATGGAGCCTACCACCGTCGGGGACAGGCCGCATTCACGGGCCTCGTCCTCGCCCATCTCGCCGGGGAAGGCGATCAGCTCGATGGCATCGCCGGACTCGGTCACGACGCGCAGCGCGTCTACGGCCCTTTTCGGCGACTCGGGGACGGCGCCGCGCTCCCGGGCTTCCCTTACGGTCTCGGCGCCGTCACTACCCTTGAGGCCGACGCGGCCGCCGATGCCGGCGATGGGGTTGATGATCAGGCCCAGCTTTTTCACAGGGACACCACTAGGACGGGGTGCCGCCGGTCAGGAAGCCGCCGTCGACCGTGATGCACTCGCCGTTGACGTAAGCGCCTAGGTCGGAGCAGAGGAACACGACGGCGCCGGCGATATCGGCGGGGACGCCGCCGCGCCGGGACGGGATCCACGGTTCGGCAAAACCGACGTGGTCGGGTCGGGCGCGAAGGTGCTCGTCCTCGGGCGGGAGGAGGCGGCTGTGGATGTAGCCGGGTGCGACGCAGTTGGCGGTGATGTCGTGACCGGCGAGGTCGACCGCCATGCTCTTGGCCATGCGGATCAACCCGGCCTTGCACACGCCGTACACCGTGTCGTTAGGGAATGCGCGGAAGGCGTGAACGCTGCTGATGCTGACGATGCGGCCGCCGTCGCCCTGTCCGACCATCGCACTCGCCGCGCGCTGGCTGCACAAAAAGTAGCCCTTGAGGGCGTTGCCGACCTCAAAGTCCCAGTCCTCCTCGGTGATCTCGAGGAACGGGGTCTTGATGCTGGCCACCGCGTTGTTGACCAGGATGTCGATGCGGCCGTGCTGCTCGGTAAACTCGGCGAGCATCCGGTCGACATCGGCGCTGCTGGCGATGTCGGCCAGATGCCAGCTTGCCCGGCGGCCCACGTCGCGCACCATCTGCATGGTGTCGTCGGCCGCCTGGTCGCGCTCGACGTCGTTGATTCCGACGTCGGCGCCTTCCTTCGCCAGCATGACCGCGATGCCCCGACCGATGCCGCGGCGGGACCCGGTAACCAGCGCCTTCTTCCCCTCCAGTAGCATGCGGTACTCCGATATCGGATTACCGCCGTGACGCTAGCGAAGGTGGACAGGGATGTCAAGGATGCCGGCCTGTTTTCCGCCTGCGCGTTATTTCAGACCCCTGTGTTAAGATTCGGCTCGCGTGGAAATCTGGACGGGCCGGACCCGGCCCGGTAGTCCTCAAGGAAAGAGAGAAGAAACATGAAACTGGTGCTCTTCGACGACTTCGTTCCCGGTGTGCTGAGCGGAGACAGGGTCGTGGACGTGTCCGATCGGGTCGCGGAGGTGCCGCACATCGACGGGCAGACGTGGATGTCTGGGATCATCGCACGCTTCGACGATTACCGTGAAGCCCTCGAAGAGGCGGCGTCTTCCGGCGGCGGAGTGCCCGCCGCGGACGTGCGACTGCGCGCGCCGCTGCCGGAGCCGAGGCGGATCGTCTGCATGGCAGGCAACTACATGGAGAGCGGGTCGCGGGCGCTGGTTTCGGACAGGGACGCGTTCCTGAAGTCGCCCAGCGCGGTGATCGGCCGAGGCGACACCGTGGTGCTCCCGGATGTGCCGGCGGGCCACTTCCACCACGAGGCTGAGCTGGCCATCGTGGTCGGCAAGACGGCCGACAATGTCGACGCCGAGGCCGCCGCAGACTACATCTTCGGCTACGTCAACTTCATGGACGTGTCCGCGCGCGAGATCGACCCCAACGGCCACAGCAGCTTCTTCTGGCAGAAGTCGTGGGACACCTTCGCGCCCATGGGCCCGGCCATCGTGACCCGTGACGAGATCGAGAATGCTCAGGACCTGCGGGTCCAGCTCTGGGTCAACGGCGAGATACGCCAGGACCTGTCCACGTCGGACATGGGACGCACCTGCGAGGAGGTCTTGGAGTTCGCCTCCTGGATCACCACGTTGCAGCCGGGGGACATCGTCTCCACGGGCACCAACCACGTCGGCCTCAGCCCCATCCAGGACGGCGACGTAATAGATATGGAGATCGATGGCCTAGGCCGGCTGACGGTGAACGTCAAGGATGCCTGGAAGCGGACCTGGCCGCGCAAGACGCTATCGCAGATGACGGCCTTCGAGTCATCGGTGCGGTCGAAGCGGAAGTAAGAGAAGAGCTCACCACAGAAGGCACAGAGAAAGAAGGACAGGGGTTTCGGGAATGGTTGGGCCGGACGTCTTCAATTCCTGGCCCCTGTTTCCTCCTGTTCTCTGTGGTTATGTCCCAGGTCAGAAGGGCGAGTAGCGGTGGGCGATGGGCATGCGCCTGTCACGGCCGAAGTTCCGCGGCGTGATCTTGATGCCGGGTGGTGCTTGGCGGCGCTTGTACTCGCTGCGGTCTACCATGGTGATGGTCCGTCTGACGACCTCGGCATCGAACCCCATTCCGAGGATCTCCTCGAAGCCGCGGTCTTCCTCGACGTATGCTTTCAGGATGGCGTCCAGCACTTCGTAGGGAGGCAGGCTGTCCTGGTCCTTCTGGTCCGGTCGCAGCTCCGCGCTGGGCGGCTTGGCGAGCACGCTCTCCGGGATCACCTCACCGTCTAAGCTGTTGCGATACCGTGCCAGGCGGTAAACGAGGGTCTTGGGCACATCCTTGATGACGGCGTATCCGCCGGCCATGTCGCCGTAGATGGTGGCGTAACCCACGGCCATCTCGCTCTTGTTGCCGG
>CAZENU010000042.1:0-20094 GCA_964513735.1 uncultured Dehalococcoidia bacterium | reverse complement strand
GCCGGGGCGTGTTGAACCTCAGGGACATTCTCTACTTCGTCACCTTGATCTCGCTCTTCATCAGCGCTACGTTCATGGTCGTGCGTGGAAAGAGCGTCAGCCACCGTTCGCCGAGGTACCGTAACCTGCAAGTCGGCGTAGCCAGCCTGGTCGTCATCAGTGTCCTGGTAGGCTGGTTCGGCGGCTCGTTGGGGATCAAATGGGACCTCACGGAGCAAGAGCTGTTTACGCTGAGCAGCGCCTCCAAGGACGTGCTCGGAGATCTGGACGACATCGTCACGATCAAGTTCTTCTCTTCCAAGAATCCGGGCGTCCGAGCGGCGCCTATTACACGCGACTTGAAAGACTTCCTGCAAGACGTGGCCGACGCCTCCGACGGCAAGGTGAGGCTCGTTCAACGCTATCCCGACGTCGACGAGGATGCCCGCATCGAAGCGGAACAGGTTTACGTCCGGCCCATCGAGGTGACCGATCAGAGCGAGGGCGAGCTGAACGTCAAGACCGAGTACCTGGGATTCGCGATACGATACGCCAACCGCCAGTTTTCGGTGCCGGTCATCGTCAGTCTCAGCGGGCTCGAGTACACGGTGATGAGCCGTATCTACCGGATGGCGCTAAAGGAGCCCAAGACCATCGGCTTCTTTCTCAATCAGCATGAGGAAACACCCGGACCGGCGCTCAATACCCTGCGGGTTCAGCTGATCCAGGACCACAGGACCACGAGCGTCGAACTGGACGAAGACGGGTTCATAGACCTGACCGGCATCGACGTTCTGATCTTGCCTGATCCGACGAAGTTCATTCCGAGGACCGCGCTCGAACAGATCGATAACTTCCTCGCCGATGGCGGCGACGCCATGTTCCTGCTGGACCCTATCATCATCCCGGACCCAAGCCAGATGATCGGTTATACTAACGTGTTCAGCGTTGCCGACTTCGTCGCCAAGTACGGAGTCCAAGTCAACCGAGACGTGGTCTTCGACATGCGGCAGAACCAGGTGTTGTCCGTCCCCAGCAACTTCGGAACGGTGCCCAGGCGGTTCCCGTACTTCCCGAGAGTGAATACATCGGAGAACAAGATCTCAGGCGGCGTCCCCTCCATAGTGATGCCCTGGGGGAGCTCCATAGAAGAGACCGCGGTGACTGGGGCCTCGATCGAGGTAGAGATTACCCGACTGCTGGAGACGACTCAATTCGCGGGCCTGGACACCGAACACCTGAACCTATCGCTGGACTCCCCACGGCTGCTCGACGTCGCCGACGAAGAGCTCGATACGAGGCTCATGGCGGCGGCCATCACCGGCACCCGATGCCCGACTGCGAACCCAGGCTGCGAGAAAAACCCGAGCAAGGTCTTCAGGATCATCGTCGTGGCGGACGCCGACTGGGCAAACGACGGCATGGTCGCCCAGTACCAGGAGCATCTCCCGATGGCCGTGAACTGGATCGACTGGCTGACTCAGGACGACGCCCTGGCAACCATCCGTTCGAAGCAGGCGACGGTTCGTCCGCTAATCTTCGACTCCACCAGGCACCGCAACCTGGTGCAGTACAGCAACGTAGCCGGTGCCCCGCTGATAATCATGGTGCTTGGCCTGGTCCGCTACTTGATGAGGCGTCGGATCACACGGAAGGTTTACTCGAGTGAGTAGAAGACAGCTAGGTGTCGTCGTTGCCGCCCTGTTGGGAATCGTAGCGATAACAGTCCTGGCGGCGGTGATCAGCTCGGGCGCGAGCGAGCGGGAGTTGCGCGGCGTCAGCGAGCTGAGCAAAAACCTCATAGATCAAGTGATCCTTAGCGACAAGATAAGCGAGGCCACCCTCCTCAAGGAGGACGGCCGGTGGATGGTAGGTAACTATCCGGTGACTGCGTGGCTGCTCGATGCGCTGTGGGAGACGGCCGAGCGGATCGACGGAGCAGACCTGATAGCGACGAACCCCGAGAACCACCCGCTGATGGGAGTCACGCCGTCCACGGGCTCGCTGGTCCAGTTCTGGAGTGGCGGGCAACTGGTGGGGGAGTTCATAATCAGCGACCGGGAGTTCGCTCGGCCGAGCCCCGAGGCTGAAATCATATCGCCGTGGACGGCCGCGGCGAGCCTGTGCTTCATCCGAAGGCCCGACGCCAATGAGGTCTATGGCGTCTACTGTGCCGAGCCCGACCGGTTCCTGCCGGTGGCGAGTTGGTGGGCCGACCCGGTCATCACGCAGCTTATTCCCCAGGACATACAGTCCATCACCTTCTCCTACCCTGAATCCAGCTACCGGTTAAACAAGGTCTCCGGAATCGAGTGGAGACTGGACGACGGCGAACAGGAAGCCAATCTGACCAAGACGGTGGACTTAATCGAGCGGTTCCGGGTGCTCGTTGCGGACGCGTATCCCCCCGGGGAGGAAGCCGCGACCATCGACTTCAGCCGGCCGGATGCATCGGTCTCACTGGTGATCGAAGAACAGGAAACCGCCGCCGTCCGCAACATTGAGCTGCTGTTCGTCCGCCGGGACAGCGCCTTCTACCACATCAAGGTCGCCGCAACCACCTGGAGCTACCTGCTCAACGTCACGTCGACAGAGACGATCCTACAGCCGCGGGACTGGTTCTTGAGCTCCATACTGCGCCGTTCCACGAGCACGGCGCCATAACGAGGCGGGTTTCGGGTCCCTCGCGTAGAGACTGCGGCTCTGCCTTGGGGGCCGCCACGCTCACTCCTCTCCCCGAAAGTGACTGCGCGTAGTCTCGTCCAACTCGATCTTTGGCCCGCTGAACGGCACGCCGTAGGCATGGCCAGGGTACTGCAAGACACTAGCTGAAACGCTCCGGCCAGTAGTCCGGCCAGAGATCCTCGGCGGCATAGTCGCCGTCGGCCTCCCACATGCCTGTGGTGGACGTAGTCAGCGCCCTGACGTTTGGACGGTCCAGCTCATCGGGCAGCGGCGAGATGCGGCCCGGCACGTCCTTGACCATACTGCCGTGGCGGCACCTTCTTGGTAACCACCGCCCCGGCGGCTATGAAGTTCCGCTAGCCGATGGTTATCTCCGGCAGAATCGTCACGCCGCCGCCGACCATCAGGTCGTCCTCTATCGTCGCACCCCTCGGCGTCGGCATCGGGTCGCGGCGGTAGGGGAACCGGTCGTTCAGGAAGTTGACGCCTGGCCCAATGAAAACATGACTGCCGAGCCACGTCCGTGACGGTATGTACACGTTGGTCATGACCCGTACCTCGTCTCCGATGCGCACGATCCCCTCGATGACCGACCCGTTGCGCAAGGCGCAGTAGCTCCCCATCTTGACCATCGCGCGAACGACAGAGTATATCCCGGACTGAAAGTAGTCGCCGATCCTTACGTCGCCGTAGATCAGGGTTCCTTTCCGAAGGCTGCACCCCTTGCCCAGCATGGCCGGCCCGCACTTCGGGTGATGCCGGAAGCCGACGGTCACGTCCGGCTCTAGGTACGCGTTTTCACCGATGACCGCGTTGTCGTACGCGGGTCCGGCATCGCCGTTCCGCTGATTCATGTCGGCCTCCTGTCGCGGTCCATGGCCGCCGTCGCGGTTGTCGCGCCAATACTACACCGGCGCGGGAGCCGCCCCAAACCCGCTGTTGACTGGCCTTGCCACACACCATAGAATCGCGGTCGTCATCCTAACTATCAGGGGGCTTGGTTATGGCAACGGTGGGATCTGGCGACTACAAGTTCGAGATAGTACCGTCCTGGCCCAAGGTGCCCAAGTACTGGGACCTGGGCATTGCCTCCGATGGTGCGGTCAACTCTGCCGGCGAGGTCTACGTCTTCGGCCGGGGCGATCACCCTATCACCATCTGGAACGCAGACGGCAGCTTCATCTCCTCTTGGGGCGAGGGCGCCTTCAAGATGGCCCACGGGATCCACATCGGGCCGGACGACGACGTCTGGTTGGTCGACACCCTCGAACACGTCGTCACGAGGCACGCGCCCGGCGGCGAGGTGCTTCGCACAATGGGCAATCGGGGCATCCCGAGAGCCTCGTACCACGGCGCCCCCTTCAACATGCCCTCGGGCGCCGCGGTTGCGCCCAACGGCGACCTGTTCGTATCGGACGGCTACGGCGGCCACCGGGTCCATCGCTTCGACGGCGACGGCGAGCTGCTGCTGTCGTGGGGCAAAGAGGGCGACGGGCCCGGAGAGTTCGTCAACCTGCACAACATCGGAGTCGATAAGCGGAACCGGGTTTTCATCTGCGACCGCGAGAACAATCGCGTTCAGATTTTCGACGCCAACGGCGAGGTCCTGGAGATATGGACCGAGCTCACCGCACCCAACGACCTCTGGATCGACGGCGACGTGATCTACGTCACCGAAGGCGCGGTGCCCGCCTTCCCCGTCGGCCGCGTATCGGTCTGGACTCTGGACGGCGACCTGATAACCAGATGGCGGGGAGGGGAGGGAGCGCTGGCCGGTATCGAGATCGGCGGCCACGGCATATGGCTCGACGGCGAGGGTAGCGTCTACCTGGGCGGCTCCCACGTCACCAAGTTCCAGCGCCAGTAACCTGCTTCCGAGCCCATGACCAACGGCACAGCAGAGGTAGTAATCATAGGCGGTGGCATCGTCGGCGTCGCCACCGCTTACTTCCTGGCCCGTCGTGGGATCACCAGCACGGTTGTCGAGCGGGACACAGTGGCCGGCCATGCCTCCGGATTCTCCTACGCCGCGCTGGGCACGTTCGACGAGCCGGGGATGGACGGCACCCACTTCGACGTAGCTTCAGAGGGGATGCGGCTCCATCGAGAACTCGCCGAAGTGATACCGGCCGAGAGCGGCGTGGCCACCGAGTTCCGCGACCGTCCGCAGCTCTGGCTGGCCTTCACCGAAGACGAGATGGCGGCAGCCCGCAACCCGGCGGGCTGGGCGGCCGTCAAACGGGCCTGGGAGGTCGGCGACCAGGGCCAAAGAGTCCGAATAGTCGACGCGGACGAGGCGCGGTCCATCGAGCCCAGGATCGTTCCATCCATCCTCGGCGCCGTGTACACAGAAGGCACGTCCGACGTCAACGCCTACCGGCTGACGCTCGCGCTGTCGATGGCGGCGACGAAACGGCGCGTGGAGACCCGTAGCGGCACCGTCATGGGCCTGGAGCGCCGCGGAGACCGCGTAACCGGCGTTGTACTGGACAGCGGCCGCATCGACTGCGACCGCGTCGTGGTGGCGATGGGTCCGTGGAGCGAGGCGGCGTCCGAGTGGCTGGGAGTGCCTATTCAGATGAGCCCGTGGAAAGGCCAGATCTTGAGGCTACGCCTGTCAGGTCCGCCGATCGAGTGCTCGGTGGCCGGCGACGACCACTTCGCCTCTACCAAGCCCGATGGCCTGGTGTGGGTCGGGCCAACGTTCGAAGACGCCGGCCTGGACGAGACAACTACCCCGGAGGCGCGGGACGAGATCATTGCGGCGGTCGTGAAGATCATCCCGTCGCTGGCCGAGGGCGAGCTGGCGTTGCACACAGCCTGCATCCGGCCGCTGTCGGCTGACCGCAAGCTCATCCTCGGGAGGGCCCCAGGCCTGGAGGGCGCCTACGTTGCCACGGGCGGCGGGCGTTTAGGAATCATGATGGCACCGGCGATGGGGTCGCTCATGGCCGAGCTCATCGCGACTGGCTCAACCTCGATACCCCTCGGCGAGTTCGATCCAGGTCGCTTCGCCGAATAGCACCGGGACGCGCCCACGGTTGCGCATAGGGCTGCCCTGTGACACGATGTCCGCAATGAAGATAGGGGCTTTCGAGGTCGTCGAACCAGTTCCGGAGCTTATCGACACCTGCGCTATCTCGATGCTTCGGCCGTGGATAGACGTGGGCCGCGTCGGGACAATGGCCCTGACGCGGCTTGAGCAACATCTGGGCGCCACCGAGCTGGGCCGGCTTGCTCGTCCCGGTACTTTCCTCGATTTCACCCGCGAGCGTCCGCGTACGCGCATTGTGGATGGGCAGCGGAGGCTTTCGACGCCCAACAGCATCGTCCGCTTTGCAAAGGCCGAGGCCGGCGACCGCGACTACCTCTTCCTGCATCTACGCGAGCCTCACGCGATGGCCGAGGATTACACCGAGTCCATCGTGGAACTTATGAACCACTTCGGAGTCACGGAGCACTGCCGGATCGGCGGGATGTTTGATACCCAGCCCCACACGCGGCCGCTGGTCGTGACCGGCACCCTGAACGATGCTCACTCGGAACGCACCAAGGGCCTCGTGTCGTTCAGGACCGGCATATACGAGGGTCCCACGAGCATAGTCAACCTGGTGACCGAGTCGCTGGAAGCGGCCGGCGTCGTGAACTCCAGCCTGATGGTGCATATTCCTCAGTACGTCCAGCTAGACGAGGATCACACGGGTGCCGCCCGCCTTATCGAGGTCCTGTGCGCGATGTACGGCTTCCCTGTGGCCCTGGCCGACACGGCACGTGGCGATCTCCAGTATGAGGAAATCGACCAGGCGGCCAAGAACAACCCCGATGTCAGCAGATTCATCACGCAGCTCGAGGCCGAGTACGATAGAGTCCGCTCTGGCTCCGAGGCCGATAAGTCGGCGCAGCTTATGCCGCTCTCTCCCGACGTGGAGGAGTTTCTGCGGGAGATGGGTCAGCGACTCGACGGCGGTGGCGACCACGACGACCGGCCCTCTGAGTAGTCGCCGGCTGCACAAAGATGCCGGACGGGGGGCGGTCTGCTCCGCCGGACTATCCACCACACTACCAAGGACCTCTAAATGCGCGCCATCGACATGCACGTCCACGTGCCCAGGCAGGCCGGCCTCCCCGAGATGGGCGTCGAGGCCGGCCTCAGGCGTTTCTTCCGTATGCGCTCCGAGCCCGGCGACGTCGCTGAGATGGCCGCGACGTACGCCGACCTGGATCTCCTGGGGGTCGTTTTCAGCGTCGATACCGAGGCCACCACCGGCGATCCGCCGGACTCCAACGACTACGTAGCCGGGATCGTCCGAGAGTACCCCGACCAGTTCATCGGGTTCGCATCGGTGGACCCGTGGAAGGACGACGGCGCCGTGCGAGAGTTGGAGCGCGCGGTAGGCGATCTCGGGTTGAGGGGACTAAAGCTGCACCCCATTCACCAAGCCTTCTTCCCCAACGACTCCCGGTTCCACCCGTTGTACGCCAAGTGTAGCGAGTTGGGCGTGCCCGTGCTGTTCCACACCGGCTTCGGCGCGGCCGGCGCCGGCCTCCCGGGAGGCGGCGGTCTCAAGCTCAAACACGCGGCGCCGATTCCCGGCATCGACGACGTCGCCGCGGACTTCCCAGACCTGACGGTCATCATGGCCCATCCCGCCTGGCCTTGGGTCGAAGAGCAGATCGCCGTCGCGCTGCACAAGCCCAACGTCTTCATTGACCTTTCCGGCTGGGCCCCGAAGTACATCCCGGAGCCGATCATCCGGGAGACCAACACGAGACTACGAGACAAGGTACTGTTCGGCTCGGACTATCCGTACATGCCACCCGACCGTTGGCTTAGCGGGTTCGAGGAGCTGCCGATTCGCGATGAGGTGCGCGGCAAGGTACTGCTGGATAACGCGCGCCGTGCCCTCGGGCTATAGGAGAGATGAGGGTGGTTGGCTCTCAAACAGGGACTAGCCATTCTTTGCGCTCTCCCCTTATTAGGCTAGCCCAATTATCACTAATTCGGGTGACGACTATCTGCGGCCGTCCTGTATAGTCGAATTAATAGGCCGCTTTGTCACATTGAACGGACAGGGAGGGGGGGCAGATGCTCTGTCCATCATGCGGAAGTCAGAACGCCGAAGGCGTAAGCTACTGTAGCACCTGCGGGGCTGGAATGACGTCTTCGTGTGCCAGTTGTGGAAGGAATCTGGCACCGGGGTCTTAGTTCTGCGACGCCTGCGGCTCGGCCGCCGGCGAGGGTGCGTCCTCCGGATCGGTGGAGCCGCCTCACGCGGCGAGCAGTATCGCGAGGAGGTCTATGACCGCCGGCGATGGGGTTAAGAGCTTCTTTTTCACCGAATAACGTCATTTCGCCAAGGAATACGGAATCGGCCCTGATGGTTATACGTTCGTTTCGGGCGCAGGGATCGCTGGCTACTGGACGCGCACGACCTCCACGGCGTTGGACCACGCCTCCTCGATCTGGTAGAAGTCCCGCTCTTCGGGCCGCAGGATGTGGACAATGACGTCGCTGAAGTCGAGAAGGACCCAGCCGCTGTCGGAGTTGCCTTCCCTGTGGTGCAGTGCCGCGCCCTCGGCTTTCAGGGCCGACTCGAGGTCTTCGGTCAGCGCGGTGATCTGTCGGCCCGACTCGGCGGTCATGATCACGAAGTAGTCGGCGAAGCTGCTGACCTCGCTGATGTCCAGCATGACGACGTCTGACGCCAGCTTGTCCGAAGCGACATCCACCGCAAGTCTTGCATGGCCGGCTGATCTTAGTATGGTTTTCGCTTCCACTGTCCCGCATTATAATGACCGTGTCAGAAGACGGTCAAACTTTGCGGAGGAGGAGGGCAATCGCGTGCCTACACTAAATCACACACCCGGCCCGTGGAGCTACAACGAGAACAGTGCCAACCGGGTATTCGGTACGGAAAGCCAGGTCGTGGCAGCCACCTACGGGGGTATCGTCGGCGAGCCGGAGCAGGTCGCCAACACGCGGCTGATAGCGTCGGTTCCTACCATGTACGACTACTTGACCAGAAAGGCGTCCGAGGGCGATGATGGCGCCCGGCAGATCGTGGCGGCGATCGAGGGTCCCGGATAGCGCCAAGGCGTATCGCGGCGGCCGTCGGCACACTTCCCTTCAGGAGAAGCTACTTTGGAGCTCAAGGAGCTTGGTAACACAGGCGAAATGGTTCCGGAGATCGGACTCGGCACAGCTTCCTATTCTGGAGGCGATGAGCCGCTGCGACGGGGCATCGCGCTCGGCGCCTCCCATGTCGACACGGCGGAGGTCTACGGCACCGAGGAAGCGGTCGGCCGGGCCATCCTGGCACTCAGAGACCAGGTGTTTCTGGCTACCAAGGTGTCGCCCTCGCATTTCCGCCACGACCAGGTGATCGACGCCGCGGAGGGCAGCTTGGAACGTCTGGGCACGGACCACATCGATCTGTACCTGCTGCACTGGCCCAACCTCGAAATCCCGATCGGGGAGACCATGGGGGCCATGGACCGGCTGGTTGCCAATGGAAAGGTGCGCTACATAGGCGTCAGCAACTTTTCGGTGGCACAGCTTCAGGAAGCGCAGGCGGCCACCTCCAACCCCATCGTGACGGACCAGGTCAAGTACAGTCTCGCATCCCGTGAGATTGAGGCGGACCTGCTGCCGTACTGCCAGCGGAACGACATCACCCTGACCGCCTACAGCCCGCTGTCGACGGTGCTCGGCAAGGCAGGAACACGGCTTGCGACCGCCCTAAAGAGCGTCGCGGCGGCCTCGGGTAAGACGGAGGCCCAGGTGGCCCTCAACTGGTGCACGGCCCACGATGGGGTCATCGCCATCCCCAGATCCAGCTCCCTGGAGCGCACTGTCCAGAACTGCGGCGCCTCAGGTTGGCGCCTTTCCGACGAGCACCTTGCCGAGCTCGACGCATCAGCTTGACCCCTGCGGTAGCGCTACTCCATTTGCACCGCCAACCCGAGCAGCGGGGGCCCGGAGAAGTATCATCTTAGAGCCGACAATCGTCGACAAACCGACTATGGCGGCCGTCGGGCTGGAAGGTTCAATCATCGGCAGCCACTCCCCGGATCCGACCAATTCCGAGGTGCTCCTTCGGCTGTGGCGACAGTTTTATTATCGGCTGGCTGAGGTCCGGGACTGGATAGAGAGTCCCGAGGCCTGTATGGTGTGATGTACTGGCGTCCCGAAGGCCAGAGGTCGCACCCCGACGATCTGCAATACATCGCCGGGGCGTCGGTCACCTCGGCGGAGGACGTGCCCAATTGAATGGTGCACTACGAGGTGCCTGCGACGGCCAACGCCGTCTTCACCCACAGGGGCCCGATCGGAAAGATCGGGGAGACGGTCCGCTATATCGACCGGGTCTGGGCGCCGGCGTCCGAGTTCAATCACTCCGGTATCGACATAGAGCGTTACGACACTGGCAACCGGCGCGACCGCGACAACTCTGAAATGGAGTACTGGGCGTCCGTCGTCCGGAAGATTGACTAGCAGGCTGCGGAAATATGAGGTGTGCAGCCCCGATGCCGAATCGGGGTTACCGGGAGTCTGGGGGGTGTCCCGCAGACACGAATGCGTTCCCTTTTCCTTTCAGGCTTATCCTAGACCTGACGAATGGAACGGGGTCAGACGGATGTTAGAAAAAGCTCTTCAGCATCCCCCCAGAGCAACCGCTTCGGGCTCATCTCCAGACCATCTCTCATATCCAGCCGTCGACGTCGCGCTCGTACGACAGGATCTCCTCCGGCTCGAAGAACAGGTCGATCTCGCGGGCGGCCGACTCCAGTGAGTCGGAGCCGTGAACCAGGTTCATCCCTATAGACGCCGCCAGGTCGCCACGTACGGTGCCCGGAGCCGCGTCCAGGGGGTTTGTGGCCCCCATGAGGCCCCTCACTACCTTCACGGAGTTCTCTCCCTCGATTACCAGGGCCACGACCGGAGACGACGTGATGAAATCGACGAGTCCGCTGAAGAACGGCCTCTCAGTATGCTCGGCATAGTGTCGGCCGGCCAGCTTCCGGTCGAGGGCGATTAGCTTCATACCCGCCAACTTCATGCCCTTGGCTTCCAGCCGCGAGATGAGCTCGCCGACCAAGCCGCGCTGGACCGCGTCGGGCTTCAAAAGCACCAGACTCCTCTCCATGTTCACCCCTTTATCCTGACGATGCTCGCGCTTGCCGCGCCCTCTGGACCTGAGACCCGCGCATGTACAACGGCTGCAGCCCTTCGTGCGAATCGACGTCGTCCTGTTTGTAGCGCCTGTAGCCCAGGGCGGCCAAGGCCGTGGGTCTTCTGGTCGGCGGGGCCGCGCCCAGGGCGCGAGTCGACCGATGTCCCTGTTCCTGCAACGTGTCTACGACCGCGGCCGCGGCTTCCCCGCAGACCAGAGTGCCGTCATCGACGACGGTTGCGAGGTCCTCCGGGGCCACAACGCGGTAGTCTCCCTCACTGCCGGGGACGCTCGCGTCGGGCTCGAACACGGCGATGTACAGGGCCCGGCGTCCCGCCTCTAGAGCGGCACAGACTGGAGCTCCCGCACCCGTGTAGGGCAGTGCCTCTACATCCAAAGTGCCGACGCCTACCAGGGGGACTCCGCTGGACATCGCCAACGATTTGGCGAAGCTGAGCCCTACTCGTAGCGCGCTAAATCCTCCGGGCCCGCGCGCCACGAACACCGCACCGAGGTCACCCATCGCCACCCCGGCCCGGCCCATGACCAGCCTGAGCGCTTCGACCAGCTCGACCGAGTGATTGCGCTCCGACCGCCACGACAGCTCGACCGCGATGGCGCCCTCCCTGGAAACGGCCACGGAGGCGTATCTGGTCGAGGTGTCGATGCAGAGTTCCAACTTGAACCCTCCAATAGAACTCACCGCAGGGCGCGCGGAGAACGCAGAGGTGGGGACATTTCAAGATTGATTTCTCGGCGACCTCTGCGCTCTCCGCGGCTATGCTAAACGGTCTTAGACCCACCGCGCCGCCGTCATCGTGGACTCGACCGCGTCCATGACGGGGTCATACCTGTGGTCGCTCGCCGATATCGCCAACCGGCGGTCGTTTTCGCCCAGCCGCTCGAAGCGGACTTCCAGATGTCCGATGCCGTCGAGAAACTCCGACGCCCTGTCCGACCATTCGATCGCACAGACCCCGTCGCCGAAAAGGTACTCATCGAGGCCGATGTCGGCCGCATCCGCCGCGGAGCCGATCCGGTATAGATCGACGTGGTACAGCGGCAGGCGGCCTGCGTACTCCGATATCAGGACGAAGGTTGGGCTTCGGGCGTACTCGTCTCCTCCAAGACCCCACAACACCCCCTGGGTCAGGCATGTCTTGCCGGACCCGAGCTCGCCGGATAGGAGGTACACGTGCCCCGGCTCGGCATGCGATCCCAGAGTGCGCCCGAGGTTTTGCGTGTCCTCGGGGGTATGGGTGATGACCTCTATACGGCCGCCGTGCACTTCGTTTGACTGGCTGGAGGATAGGGTCATTGGTTCTCAGGCGTCGCCCAGGTCCGTTGTGCTTCGAGACATAGTGCCCCGCGTCCGTTCGTTCTGAGTAGCCGCATGGCGCATCGGGACGTATCGAACGAAGCCTGCCGAAAAACCTAACTCCCCATGTCTCAGCCATTGACGCAACCGCACGCCTGTGCTAATACTAGTTGCCAGGAACGGACCCGCTGCGGTCTGTCCTTTCTTGTTACTACGACGCTGCCGTCCCCTTACACATCAAGGGTGGCACCCGGCGTCTGCCAACACCGGGGAGACGGCAAAATGTGCGACACAATGAGACAGCACGAGACAGACAACCCCACCATCTCACCAGGAAACAGATACACGGGCCTCCATACGGGCAGAGCCATCGACCAATGCCGAGGCCGCCAGAGAGGCCAATGCCGCGGGTACCTTGGATGCCCACGGTGGCGTATGTTAGAAAGGCCAATGTATTATAGTCAGATACGACACGCCACCTCAAGACCGTGCAGTGGACCTATTGCGCGCACTGATAGTCTCCGACATTCACGCGAACCTGGAAGCGTTCGAGGCCGTGCTCAAAGACGCTGGGGAAAGAGGCGGATTCGACCAGATCTGGTCGCTCGGAGACCTCGTGGGCTACGGTCCCGACCCCGGGCCGTGCATCGACCTCATTCGCCAGTACGACGGCGTGAGCGTGGCCGGCAACCACGACCTGGCCGCCATCGGCAAACTGAGCACTGAGGCTTTCAACGTCCACGCGGCCGCAGCCGCCCACTGGACGATGGAGCAGCTCACGGAGGAACACCAAGCCTACCTGCGCGGCCTGCCGCTCAAGGCGGAGGTGGACAACTTCACGCTGGCCCACGGTAGCCCCCGCGACCCTGTCTGGGAGTATGTCGTGTCGCCCAGCTCGGGGGCGGCCAACTTCGGGCACTTCGGGACCAACCGGTGTCTGGTTGGCCACTCGCACATTCCCTTCATCTGCCGTCCTCAGGAAGACACTGCGGTCTTTCAGCCGTTCCCGCTCGAGACGGCCATCGAGCTCGGGACTGACCGCATGATCATCAATCCGGGGGGGTTGGGCCAGCCACGCGACGGCGACCCGCGGTCCACCTACGCGATCTACGACGCCGGAGCGGGGACCGCTTATCACTACCGGGCCGAGTACGACATCCCCAAGACCCAGGAAAAGATGGCCGACCGCGGGCTGCCAGCGTTCCTCGCGGTCCGGCTGGACAGCGGCCGGTAGGCCGCCCACCTCCTGGCTCTCGCCGGCCGCGGAAACGACTACCGCCCCACTCCGCAACGACGATCAGTGTCCGATGTGGGTGAAGGCTGACGTAATCCCGCCTTACTCTTCGCCTTCGTCGTCTTCGTAATCGTAGTCCTTGATCGATGCCCCGGGCACAAGGGCATTGGCGTGGTCGCGTTGGGCCTGCCGCTTCGGTAGAGAAGCGATAGCCTTCTTGACTTCGGACGCCCTCTTAAGCGGTGGCACGTCGACGATCAGCCCGTCCACGCCGAGGTTGCGCATAACTTCCACGTCGGCCTGCTGGAGCCCGTCCGGGGTCTCCACGAGGAACAGCCGTCCCAGGTTCTGTCGGACCTTCTGGACCGCTACCAGGTCGCTCACCGTCAGCGGCTCGCCCCTGATGCCTGGACCGAAGATCCCCGCGTCCACGGACAGGACTGCCAGGGCGCGGACGGTCTCCTCATCCGTCTCGGCGGTAAGCACCACAATCTTGCCCATGTCCTCGTCGTTCAGGACCGCGGCCTCGGTATCCATCGACTCGAAGACGACGAAATCGCAGCCCTGTTTGGCCAGCGCCTGTGCCTGCTCTACGGTGAGCGTCGAGGGCGACGGGCTGAGACGGACGCCCCAGAGCCGGTCCTCCAACGCCTGGACGGCGGCCTCCGGAATAGGGTACTCGGTGCCGACCAGCAGCGCGGCCGCGTCGGCCTCGGCAAGCTCAGGGTCCTTGGCAAGGTTCTCCGCAAGCACTCGAGCAACCAAAGCGATCTGGGGCGGAGCGGCGTCTCGGCTTACGGCGGGCGCGAACCCAAGACGGGATGGCGCTCGCTCACCCGCTTTCTCCAGAAGCTCTATGAATCTGCTCATCGCGACCTCGTTAGTAAGACTGCTTAACACAACCGCAGAGAGCGCAGAGGCCGCCGAGCGATCATCTTGAAAGGACCCTTAACTCTGCAGTTCTGTTAGAGGCCCTAAGTTTCACCGGGGCCACGGGTGGGCTCTCCGCCGCTCCCATTCTAATGAATCGCGGTAGGTACGTTCAACAGGGGCGTCTGCTAACATCCGTGGACTGCGGCGGAGCAGCGAGGTGTCGGGCATGAGAGCGAAACACCATGACGGCTGGGCGCTGAGATGCATCACGGTCAAGCCGGACGGCTATTCAAACGGCGACCGGTATCCACTGGTCGTGCTGCTGCACGGCTTCGGGTCGCACATGGGCGATGTCGCTTCCCTAGCCCCGGCCATCGACTCCACCGGGTACCTCTACGCCTTCCCAAACGCACCGCAGGAGCTCGATATCGGCTACGGTGCGACGGGCTTCGCCTGGGGAAGCTTCCCGCCTCAGGAGAACGACACAGCCTTCGCCGACTCCGATCGGCGCCTGGACGTTTTGATAACAGAGGTCATGGACCAGCTAAACGTGGCAGAAGGGCAAGTCGTGTTGGGCGGCTTCTCCCAGGGCGGGACGATGAGCCTCCGCGCAGGCCTACGATCGCCTGAGCGCTTCGCCGGCCTGGCTGTGCTAAGCGGCAATCTGCCCGAAGCCGACGCCCTGGACGGTCTTCCGGAAAAGCCCGGCCAGGCCGTCTTCATCGCTCACGGCAGCGAGGACACGATGATCTCGGTGGAGGATGGACGGCGGTCGCGCGCTTTTCTAGACGAGCGCGGCTACGCCCCTGAGTACCACGAGTACCCGATGGGTCATGAGATCAGTCCTGACGAGATCGCGGACCTGACGCAGTGGCTGCATTCAGTACTGCCGCCGGCTATGTAGCTGTTCCGTACGGCGGGGCTCGGGCAGGCATCGGGACCGCCGTCGGCGCGGGTCTGGTGACCTCGAAATCCGAACGGCGCGACCAGGAATAGAGCTAGGAAGCCGGCGGCTCTTCGGCCGCCTGCTGGAGTGGAGGTGCGGGCGGCCGCATCAGGTCGTCGATCCAACGCTTCAACGCGTCGAGGGTAGGTGGAGCGACGTAGAAGACCTGAAGGTCCGACGGGAACTGGACCCTGTGGTCCTCGCGAATGAACAGTATGCCGGACTCGCTGCCCTCGATCGTCTCGTCTATCCGCCCGGCGATGTGCTCATAACGCCGGCTCGTTGCCTGTTGGTATCCGTCGACCGCCATCGACCGCACGACGTCGCTCACGAGGCCGATGGACAGGCAACGTTGCCAG
This sequence comes from uncultured Dehalococcoidia bacterium, assembly GCA_964513735.1. Classification (GTDB taxonomy): domain Bacteria; phylum Chloroflexota; class Dehalococcoidia; order Lucifugimonadales; family CAZENU01; genus CAZENU01. Next base: position 4,526 of record CAZENU010000042.1, on the reverse strand, counting down.
TCGGCGCTCTCCTCGAGGGCGGCAAGATCCTCGGTGGCTTCGAGTTGGGCGTCCGAGAGGCACATGGCCTGGACGAAGGAGCTACCCTGTGGATTGAGCTGTTGCAAGAGGCTAATTCCCTCGTCGCCTCCGACGTGCAACGCCTCGTGAAAGACGTGCGTCACCTTCCCAATCGACCGCTCCAGACCTTCTACCTGGTCGCGCACCTCGGACCAGTAGCGCTCCAGGAGGTGTCGCCCTTCGTCGGAAGGTTGGGGCGGCAAGAGCATCGCTGGCACCAGGAACAGCTTTCGGCCATCCTTGAACTGGTCTGCCTCGGGCTTAGGAATCTGGGTTATCGGGGTAGACATTCTTCTTGCGTTGTCCTCCGGCGATAGTCGCCCTCGCGATCTTCCAGCCTAGGATAGCAGGAAGCTCTCTGAAGTTTCCCGACGGTGGCAGGACACGGCAGAGTGTGGAAGGATGCGCTGTAGCCTCAACCCGTGGCCCTCGGTGTCACCTGACCCTTGTATCCGCGCTGGTTTGTCAGGCCGCGGTCTGGGGCGGCGCGTCCGATGACTCCGGCGTTCCCACCAGCCGACCTTCGTCGAGCCACTCCAGTTCCTTCTGGGTACACATATCAGGCGGCTCACAAACTTCGTGAATCAGATGCAACAGTCACCGAGGCCTTCCACCGGCTCAGGCTGAACAGGGATCGCCTCCCTCCGTCCGTGGTCTCCAGTCGTGATGTCACATCGGGGCATCACGACTGGAGACGTGGAAATCCAGGAACGCTCACCGCCCCAGTGCCGTAGAGGCGGGTTTCAAACCCGCCCCTACCAACGCGATACGGCGGGCATCTACTTGAAAGCCCGTTGAATCTCGGTTCTCCGTTTGGCACAGCAGGACGATGCGTGATGGACACCCCTATAAGGCCACCCGCCGCCGCCGTCCGCCGTCCCTGGAGTCTCGCGCGCCCATCTTTTCGATTCTGGCGGCGCAGACCTTGTACTCCGGTATCTTGGAGTCCGGGTCGAAGGCCGAGTTGGTCAGGAAGTTGGCGGCGTGCTCCTGGAGCTTGACAAACGGGACGAATATCTCCCCGGCCTGCATCTTTTCCGTGTAGGTGGCCCGGCCCTCCAGCTCGCCGCGCCTGGAGACCAGCCGCACCCACTCGCCATCGGCTACGTCGTACCGCTCACCGTCCTCTGCGCTGATGGCGATCTCCAACTCCGGGGACCTCGCCAGGAGGCCGTCGGCGCGGCGAGTGATGGTGCCACCGTGCCAGTGGTAGAGGATCCGCCCAGTGATCAGGATCAGCGGGAAGCGCTTGCTGGGCAACTCCGCGGCCGGGGGACCCTGGTCGTAGGGAATGAACTTAGCCCTCGGCCCCCTGGGAAAATCGGTCTCGTACAAGAACCGCGTACCGGGATGGTCCGGGCTCGGGCAGGGCCACTGTATTCCGCCCTCGTCGTCCAGGCGCCCGTAGGATATGCCCGCCATACTCGGTGTGAGTCGGGCCATCTCGTCCCAGATCTCCGACGGGTGTCCGTAGGTGAACTCGTCCTCGACGCCGAGCATAAGCCGGTCAGTAAGGCGGCGGCCCAGGTCGCATAAAATCTCCCAGTCCGGGCGGCTCTGGCCCACCGGCTCCACCACTTTGCGGACTCGCTGCACCCTGCGCTCGCTGTTGGTGAACGTACCGTCCTTCTCGGCGAACGTGGTCGCCGGGAGCACGACGTCGGCGATCTCGGCGGTCTCGTGCATGAAGATGTCCTGCACGACCAGGAACTCCAGGTTCTTGAACGCCTTCTCGGCGTGATGGAGGTCCGGCACACTGAGCAGCGGATTCTCGCCTGTGATGTACATGGCCTTCAGACGGCCGTCCATGGCGGCCTCGACCATGTCGGTGATCACCATGCCCTTTTCCTGGGGCAACGGGTTGTTGCCCCAGCCCGCCTCGAACTTGCGCACGGCCTCTTCGCTGATGATCTGGTAGCCGGGGAATGCGTTGGGCAGGCAGCCGGCGTCTCCGCAGCCCTGGACGTTGTTCTGGCCCCTGAGCGGCGAGACTCCGTTGCCCGGCCTGCCTAGCTGCCCGGCGACGAGCGCCAGGTTTAGGAGGCCGTGGGCGTTGGCGGTGCCGTTGGTGTGCTGGGTGATCCCCATGCCCCAGATGAGGCACGAGCCGCTGAACGGCGGCCTTGCGTAGATACGGGCAGCCTCTGCGATGTCGGCCGCCGGGACGCCGGTGATCTTCTCAGCGTACTCCAGGTCGTACTTGTCGACCACCTTTTGCCATTCCTGAAAACCCTCAGTCCGGTCGTGAATGAAGCTCTCGTCGGCGATACCCTCGTCAAGGATGACCTTGGCCATGGCATTCAGAAGGGCGACGTCGGTGCCGGGCCTCTCCCGCAGCCACAGGTCGGCGTAGTCGCACATGTCGATGCGACGCGGGTTGATGATGATCAGCTTGACCCCACGCTCGATCACCGCGCGGCGCATGCGTGCGGCCGCGATGGGGTGGTTGGAGTTGGCATCCGAGCCGATGATGATGAGGCAGCCCGCCTCCTCGTAGTCGATGTAGGAATTGCTTGTCGCGCCGCTGCCCAGGGCCGTTAGCATGGCCTCGACTGACGGCGAGTGGCAGAGGCGCGTGCAGTGGTCGATGTGGTTGGACTGCATCACCAGCCGGGAGAGCTTCTGCTGCATGTAGCCGTCCTCGTTGGTGGCCTTGGCGGAGCACAGCGTGGCGAAGGCGTCGCCCCGGTAGCCGGCCAGCCGTTCGGCGACGTAGTCCAGCGCCTCGTCCCAGGTCGCGGTCCTGAAGCCGCCGTTCTCCTTGATCAGCGGCTCTGTGAGCCGATCCTCGTGGTGTACGAACGTGTAGCCGAATCGTCCCTTGACGCACAGCATTCCCAGGCTCGACTGGTTGTCGGGGTCGTCGAGCATCTGGATGATGCGGTCGCGCTCGTCCACCTCCGCCTTGATCCCGCAGCCCACGCCGCAGTATGGGCAGGTGGTATTCACGGTCTTTACCTTGCTGACCGCGGGGACCTTCAGGTCGATGGCGCCGGTAGGGCAGACCGACAGGCACTGGCCGCACGTGGTGCAGATGGACTCCAACAGCGACGCGTTCATAAAGGTGCCGATGCGGCTTTCGAGGCCAGCGCCCAGGAAGTCGATTGCGCCGATGAACTGCGCGCCGTCTTGGCACCCCTGGGCGCAGCGGCCACACAGGATGCAGTCTTGCATTTTGATGTTGAAGATCGGGCTGCTGGAGTCGACGGGCTCGCGTTCGCGAATGGCCCAACGGGCTGCGTCGAGGCCGTGGTTCCTGGCGGCGATGGTCAACTCCCGGTGGTCACGATCGCCGTTGCCGCCCACCATGGCCATCGTGAGCTCGAGCACGCCCTTGCGTATGCGCTGGACATCCGGCGTGTCAGTCCATACCTTCATGCCCACCGCCGCGGGCAGGGTGCAAGACGCTGGGAAGCCGCGTCTGCCTTCTACCTCGACCAGACAGGTGCGACACGCCGCGTTGGGGCCCATGCCGGGGTCCTTGCACAGCTGGGACACGTACGCGCCGGAGCTGTTGACGGCATCCAGCACCGAAGAGCCGTCCGGCACCTCCACGTCGTGGCCGTTGACCGTTAGCGTGATGGTCATGATCTGCCCTCCTCATCAACGCCGTCGTGCTCAGCCCACCCCAGATTATTCATTAATTGAGAATGACGCCCGTATTGCAACGCTGATCGCTAACCGCAAATGTCACCCTGAGCAAAGCGAAGGGTCTGGGGTGGTGGCGTTGTCTACGAACCACCCTTCCGCCAGATCGGCCACGTCGGATTCAAGGACCCGATGAGAGCTACCTTCTTACGTCGGACCCAACCCTATCCCCTTCTCCACTGCGATGGCCGACTGGACGTTCTCGGGTGCCTCGTAGTAGACGAGATTGCGGATGTTGTACCTGGCAGTGAACCCACCTTTCATCTTGAGTCGGTGTTCGGATAAGCGCGTCTCAAGATCGCTGTTCACGCCAGTGTAGAGAACCCCTCGATAGCTGGCCGTGACGTAGACGAAGTACTGGATCAACGCACCCACCCTTCCACGCCAGATTCTTCACTCCGTTCAGAATGACAGGTAGGTCACCTCAAGTCCGCACCGTTCCATGTCTTTCGCAGCCTCTCGGTGGCTCCACAGGCTCGTGCTTCCGCGCCGCGATGACCGCCAGGTCCTGAAGATCCTCAAGAAACGCCCAATATTCTCCTATCGGGATCACTATTGATTGCCTACGTCCGTGTTCATCTGCCAAGAATCTCTCCTTCGCGCGTCCCAGAGATGTAATCCCTGCCTACGCTGCTGTTCGTAGGTGGTGGTCCGACACCGGACCGGGTCGTTACCCTCCGCCCGCCAGTGCCTCGAATTCGTCGGAGAAGAAGTGCAGGCCGCTGTTTATCGGGCTGCCGGCCGCCTGGCCCAGGCCGCAGAGTGACGCAAGGCCAACGACCTCCGCCAGGTATCTTAGCTCCCCCAGGTTCTCGGCC
>CAZENU010000041.1:3086-21121 GCA_964513735.1 uncultured Dehalococcoidia bacterium | reverse complement strand
CAGGTCGATCAGCAGCCAGTCTCCCGGACCGATAGGCGCCGAGCTCTCGGCGGTCGGCTCGTAATGGGGGTCCGACGAGTGCTCGTTTACCGCCACCACGGGCCCGTCGGTCACCTGGAGCCCGCCCTCTACGAACATAGACCGTATCATCCCAGCGACGTCGTGCTCGGTGACGCCTGAGCCGAGGTTTTCGCCGACGCTTCGGAAGGCCGCGTGGACGATGACGCCCAGTTTGGCGGCCGCCTCGGTGTGCGACACGAGCTGAGCTTCGGACCACCGCTGGGTGGCGTACTGCACGGTGTCCGCAGAGGGCACCACCTCGACGCCCAGGCCGCGTACCAGCTCCAGTGTGCCGGCGTCCACCCTGGACACGCGGGGGAGGCCGCCCTGGGGCGAGTACTCCATTGCGACGCAACCGACGCCTCGCAGCAGTTCCCTCAGGCGCGCCACCATCTCGCCGCGACTGACGAAGACCACGGCGTCAATGCCCATGTGAGAGAACCGGCCGCGGTCGACGTAGCTCAGCAGCAACCTGGGCTCGCCTTGCGACGGCACCCAGAGCCAGCAGGGCCGGGTGACGTTGGCGATGGCCCCAACCGTATCCCAGAAGATCGGGTTCATGCCGCGGTAGTCGTAGAGCAGCCAGCCATCGATTCCCTCGGAGGCGAGATGCTCGCGAGCGTCCGTCAACACGGTGTCGATTGTCATATTTGAAGACGCCCCCAGTCTCTTCGTCTGATGCCACCCAATCATAGGTGGCCGCCGCCCGAAGGGACAAGCGTCACGGATCCGCGGACGGCCGCGCCCCAAACGTCCAACACTTAGACCGCCTAACATAACCGCAGAGGTCGCCGAGGAATCAACCTTGAAAGATCCCTACCTCTGCGTTCTCGGCGTGCTCTGCGGTGAGTTCTGTTAGAGGCTCCTAGCCAGTGCGGTTTGATAGAATGGCTGCCGAATTCCAGCAGACCACGCGCCGTAAGGCTTCACCCCCGTTGAACAGAAAGATCGACAACAAGGTAATGACCGCCGCCGAGGCCGTCGGCAGCCTCGTCACCGACGAGGCGACGCTTGGGATCGGTGGCCAGACCTTGGGCCGGGTGACCATGTCGCTGGCCCACGAGATCATCCGCCAGGGCATCAAGGACCTGACGCTGGTCGGCTGCAGCATGTCGATGTCCATGGACATGCTGGTGGGCGCCGGGCTGGTCAGGCGTACGGAGTGCGGCACCGGCAATCTGGAGCGCATCGGGACCACCATGCGCTGGCGCCGCGCCATCGAGGAGGGCCGCCTGGAGGTGGAGGACTACAGCCACCTGGGTATGGCCTCTCGGTTTCTGGCGGGCTCGCTCGGCCTCCCATTCATGCCGTCCAAGAGCATGCTGGGCACCGACATCCTCAACAAGAAAAACCCCCACGGCCGCAAGGCCTACGAGCTCATCGACAACCCGTGGGAGCCGGGCGACCCGGTGGTGCTGGTGCCGGCGCTGAACCCCGACGTGTCGATCATCCACACCCAGAAGGCCGATCGGATGGGCAACGTGGTGATCGAGGGCTTCACTACCCACGAAGTGGAGATGGCCAAGGCGTCCAACGCAGTGATCGTAAGCTGCGAGGAGCTGATCGACACGGACGACGTCAGGAGCGACCCCGACCGGACGACCATCCCGTATATCTACGTGGACGCGGTGGTGGTACAGCCCTGGGGCGCCTACCCCACGTCTACATACCGGTACTACGTCCAGGACGAGGACCACCTGAGGGGCTACCAGTCGGCTGCCAGGGCCGGGGGCGCTGAGTACGACGAGTACCTTCGCAGGGCGGTCTACGACCACGCCACCTTCGACGGCTTCCTGGAGCGCGAGGTGGGCTCGGCTCGGCTGGACGAGCTTCGGGCGACCATGCAGACGCTGCTATGAGCCAGTACAACGGATACGGCCTGGACGAGCTGATGGTCGTCGAGGCATCGCGCCACATATCGGACTGGGACATCGTGCTGGTCGGTACCGGAATGCCAGTGGTGGCCGGCATGCTGGCCCTCAAGAACCACGCGCCCAACATGTGCTTCGTGGTAGAAACGGGCCCGATGGCGCCGGAGGTGATCCCGACGCCGTCGTCGGTGGCCGACGCGCGGGTGATGTACAGGTCGGTCAAGAACGGCTCGCTGATCGACTCGCTGGGCGGCGTGCTCCAGCGGGGGATGGCAGACATCGGCTTCATCGGCGGCGCCCAGATCGACCAGTTCGCCAACGTCAACTCCACGGTGATCGGCGACTACAACACGCCCAGAGTCCGCTTCCCGGGCAGCGGTGGCGCCAACGACATGGCGTCCCACGCGAAAAAGGTGCTGATCATCGCCCGGCACGAGCTGCGGCGGTTTCCGTCCAACTGCGATTTCATAACCAGCCCCGGCTACGTCGACGGCCCCGAGGGCCGCAAGAACGCCGGTCTACCGGTGCCCTACCCTGACATCCTGGTCTTCACCGACCTGGCCGTCATGGCCATCGACAAGGCCACGGGCCGGCTGAGTGTAGCCAAGCTGATGCCCGGCGTCTCCCTGGACCAGGTCCGTGAGAACACCGGCTTCGAGCCCGTAGTCACGGGAGCCCCGGCCACGGTCGAGCCGCCCAGCTACCACGAGCTACACATCCTCCGCGAGCAGGTGGACCCCACGGGCGTATACCTGAAGGCGCCGGAGTAGGGCGCTCTGTGGAGGCCTGTGGGACGAAGAAGCCGAAAATCGTGTATCAGGATTCGAGGAGCGCAGATGGGCACGTTCACGGTCGACATCGAAGTCGGAGACCTCAAAGGGCAGAGGTCTGAGGCGCTGGTGGACACCGGCACCAGCTACCTGGTGGTGACGAGGCAAGTGCTGGCCCGGCTCGGCGTGCCGGCCATCGATCCAGTGCGCCAGCAACTTGTCTCTGTGGCGGGCTTGCTGATGGTCGAATACACCGCTCGCTCATCCTAAGAGGACTGATGTTCCGGCAGTCCGCTCGGGGAAGCGGGGCCTGAAGTTGCCGTTCGCCGCGCCGGTTGCCGCGCACCTCTTCCTGGTCAGAGACCGTAAGATACTGTTGCTGCGTCGCCAGAACACAGGGTACGAAGACGGCAAGCTCAGCGTGGTCGCCAGCCATCTGGACGGCGGCGAGGAGGTCTCGCGGCCATGGTCCGCGAGGCCCAGGAAGAGGCGAGTATAGAAATACCGCCCTCGGCTATAGAGGTAGTCGGCGTGATGCACAGGTTGGACCCGGACGAGAGGGTCGACTTCTTCCTATCGGCGTCGTCGTGGATGGGCGAGATCACGAACATGGAGCCGGACAAATGCGCGGAGCTCGCCTGGTTCGACCTCGACGACCTGCCCGGTGACGTGATCCCGTACGTTAGAAGGGCGATAGTTGTCTATCGCCGAGATGTATGGTTCGACAGCTTCGGGTGGGAATAGGCCGGTATGTGCCAACCCTCCGTCCACCCCGAGTCGGCCCCTCGATACGACCCGATGCAGAATCGGGGGCTACCCAGGGTGAACGGAGCGGTTACGGCGGGCGGAGAAAGGCAGCCGGGAGTTGGCCGCCAGTTGTCTACCCGATGGCCGGCCCGCTGAACACCCCAGTCAACATGGGAGCACCACCATGCCTAGCCCCATAGCCCCTGACCTGGTCTACGAGCTCGTCTCCGTTTCCAGCCCGTCGCTGTCGCCCGACGGCGGACGTGTCGCGTTCGCCAGGTCGAAATACGACCGCGAGCGGAAAGAGCACCGCTCGCAGATCATGGTGGCGGAACTTCCCGGCGGCGAGCCCCGGCCTTTCACTCAGGGCGCAAAGGACGGTTCGCCGCGGTTTTCGCCCGACGGAGGGTCGATGGCCTTCATACGCCCGGACGACGGCGACCGCAAGCAGCTCTGGCTGATCCCAGCCTCCGGCGGCGAGGCACGCCGGCTCACGTCGGTGGCGGGCGGCGTCGCCGAGTTCGCGTGGTCGCCAGACGGCACGAGGATCGCATTCGCGTCCGACGTCGACCCCGATGTGCCGCCAGACGGCGAGGAGTCCTCCGAGCCGCGGGTGAGCGTGGTTCGTCGCATCCGATACCGCTACGACACCCTGGGCTGGCGCGGCGACACACACTCCCATCTGTTCGTCTTGGAAGTCGCGTCAGGCGAGGTGCAGCAGCTCACCGACGGAGACTGGGATGACCACATGCCGGCATGGTCTCTCGACGGCGCCCGGATCGCCTTCATCTCGGACCGCGCCGAGGACCGGGACGTCACCAATCGTAGGGAGGTGTACGTGGTGGCGGCAGGCGGGGGCGAGCCCAGGGAGTGGTCGCAGGGCCTGATCTCGACGCTCGCCGCTACCTGGGCCCAGGACGGCGAGCGGCTCGCCGTCCTGGGCACCGACGACCCGGAGGTCATCCTGCCCTGGCAGGGCCGCATCTTCATTCTGGAGCCCGGCAAGCCGCCGGTAGCGCTCACGGACGGGTCGGTGTCGCCGGTGGGCGGATTCCCACCGGCGCCGACGCCGGACATACGCTGGACGAACGACGACCACGTCGTGTTCCTGGGCGACTCGTGGGGCGAGAGTTTCTTATACCAGGCCCCGGTATCCGGCGGAGGGGCGGGGTTGGTATGGGGCGGCGGCGCCCAACTCACCGACCTGGCGCTGGACGCCGCCGCCGGCCGGGCGGTCGTAGTCTCGGTGCCGCCCGACTCCGCCGGCGACCTGCGCGTCGTGGACCTGAAGGCAGACTCGGACGAGCAGCTCACCTCGTACAACCTGGACTACTTCGCCGAGCACCTGCCGGGGCGCATGGAGAAGTTCACCCTCGACCGCGACGGCACGGAAATCGAGTCCAGGGTCGTCTTTCCACCCGACTTCGACCCGTCACGGACGTATCCGATGGTACTAGACGTCCACGGCGGCCCTCAGAGCGCCTTCTACGACGCCTTCAACCCGGTACAACAGGTGCTGGCGACGGCCGGCTACGTGGTCCTGGCGGTAAACCCGAGAGGCTCGAGCGGCTACGGCATCGACTTCGTCAAGGCGGTGCTGCGGGACTGGGGCGGAGAGGACTACCGCGACATCATGGCGACCGTGGACGAGATGGTCGGCCGGTCCTACGTCGACGAGACCCGCCTCGGGGTCACGGGCTACAGCTATGGCGGCTACATGACGTCCTGGATCGTCGGACACGAGACTCGGTTCAAGGCGGCGGTCGCGGGGGCGCCCGTCACCGACCTGTCGAGCATGTACGGGACGTCGGACATCGGCGTCAGCTTCGGCGAGATCGAGTGGGGAGGCGGCCGCGTGGACGCGCTGGACAAGTTCATGGAGATGTCACCGCTGACGTACGTGCCCCGGGTGGTCGCGCCGGTGCTGCTGCTGCACGGCGAAGCCGACCTGCGCTGCCCCATCAGCCAGAGCGAGGAGTACTTCGTGGCCCTGAAGCGGCTGGGCAAAGAGGTGGAGATGGTGCGCTTCCCCGGCGGGTACCATTCCTGCGGATGGGCCATCCCAAGCTGCGCGAGGAGTACCTCGCCCGCACACTGGCCTGGTTCGACCGCTACGTCGGCGGCTGAGATCCGCGCCAAGGAGTATTGGCGCCCCCGGCCATCGGGTCCCGATTAGGGATGGGAATCTGCGACTGAGGCCCGATGAGCCTGGATATTCCAAGGGTTGCGCTCTCGCAGAATCATGTGCCCTGACAAGCATGACCGGAATCTCCTCGTAATTGAATCCGCCACGATCTTCGTGCTGACGGACTCCGGTCGCATTCTGCGCAAGGACACTCCAGACCACGCGGCGGGTCCGCGATTTCACCTCTTGGGATGCCCCTCGGGCAATGTCGCCCGGATACGCCACGACGTAGGTGAAGGAACCGCACGAGCGATTGAGAGCTTGGCAGCAGGCGAGCCGGCTTTCCCTCACCCAGACAGTACGTCCCTCCACCTCAACGACTACCTCCGATTGCTGGCTGCCGAGGCACAGGTCGAGCGGTACGATATGGGGTTGGTCTGGACATTTCCGGACCGTCTTGACTATGAGCCCCCTGCAGCGCTGGTGGGCTCATATACACCCACGGGCGACTGCTTGCTCGCTCGTCTGACCGAGCGGGGGGTGCCAGAGGCCCTAACAGCGTTGGGGTTCGTGGACGTCGGCGAGTTCTGGGCGCCGTGGTGCGTCGCGCTCCATGGCGACGAGATCGCGTCCATCGCCTTAACGGTCGGCCTAGGACCGGCGAGTGCCTAGGTGGGCGTGACCACTATACTGGCGTTCCGAGGGCGCGGTTTCGCAGCTGCGGCGACCGCCGGATGGGCGTCGCTCCCAGCACATAACGGGCGAGTCCTCTTCTACGGGACGTCCAAGACGAACGTCTCCTCCCAGCGGGTCACTCAGCGACTTGGTCTCCGTCTCATCGGTGCAAGTCTGACGATCACTTGACCGGACCAAACGGACGCTGACGGGAAGTCGTGGTAGTCGGTGGGATTTGCCGCAAGTCGAGAAGCCGTCGCTCATTATATTGGCGCTTGTCACGGTGCTCGACTGAGACGCCGCAGCAGACTCCGCGGCTCAAGCGTCGTAGAGGGTCCTGGCTTCCTCGTAATCCTCGGGCGTGTTGAGGTCGAGGCGGACGATAGAGTCGTCGATCTCGACCTCGTTGACCTGGTCTCGGTGGGCATCGAAGAGCTCGCGCAGCCCCCGGCCCTCCTCGGAGATGGCCGCCAGCTCGTGTCGCAGCGCCGATGAGAAGGCAATGGGGTGGCCACCGCGGCCTTCGTGGCGGGGCGAGGTAATCGGCGCGCCGGTCTCGAGGTGCGCTGCTATCACCGCGGCGACGAGCGCGGGCGGCCGGGGCTGGTCTACGCCGAGCAGCACGATCGCGCCGGCCTCAGGACTGATGCGAGCGAGTCCAGCCTTGATAGACATGGTACGTCCGTCGCTGTAGCGCGGATTGACGACGTAGCCGACGCCCGGGCCTCTTATATGGGGGACCACCTCGTCATACCGGTGCCCCAGGACGACGATCACCTCGGTGGCACCGCCTGCCACCAGGCTGGCCACCTGGTACTCGACCAGCTTGAGGCCGCCCCAGGACAGCAGTGGTTTGAGGCGGCCCATGCGGGTGGACTCGCCCGCAGCGGTCAGGATCGCGGAGACTTGTGGCATCCGTTGGTCTCCGGACTGAGTCGGGCGGCTTCAAGCCAGTGTGCTCTGTCGCGGTGTGCTCGACGCCACACGCGACCGGACAGACCAGGTACCTACGCCCGCTAATCTCCGACCGCGATCGGCTCCCCAGCCTGGGCTTTGGACTGGACCTTCTCCAGCAGCCGCTGCTCCAGCTTCATCGGGAGGCCGGTGCCGCCGAGGCGGAACATAAGTACCTCGGCGATGATGCTTACGGCGATCTCCTCAGGCGTCCTGGCCCGGACGTCGAGCCCGATGGGCGAGCGGATCTCCCTGACGCGCTCGATTGGCATGCCGCCTCGCAGCAGGTCCTCGTAGATGAGGATCGTCTTGCGCCTGCTACCCATCAGCCCGACGTACTTCGCCGGCGTTCGCGCAGCGACGTCAAGCGCGACGTTGTCGTACCGGTGGCCGCGGGTCGCGACGATGATGAAGGTATTCGGATTGATCAGGAGCTGGGGAAGAGCGTCCTCCGGAGCGGCTACGATCAGCCGGTCGGCCTCGGGGAAGCGGTCCGCATTGGCAAACTCCTCGCGGTCGTCAGTGACGAACACGCGGAAGCCGACGGTCTTGGCCAGCGGAGCGATGGCCTTGGATACGTGGCCGCCGCCGCAGAGGACCATCTGGGGCGGGGTGGTGTACGCCTCGACAAAGTACTCAGCGCCGTTCTCGGCCACGACGTAGTCGTTCTTGCCCAGCACCATCAGGTCTCGGGCTTTGCCGGAGGCGTCGCGGTCAAGGGCTTCGGAGCCTAGGGTGCCCTCCGTCGAGCCGTTCTCCCGAACCAGCAGCCTGGCAGCGATGGGTGCGGGTTGACCCTCGGCGGGCTTTACCACGCTCGCCACGGCCACCGCGCCTTCACCCCGGTACGCCCCATCGATCTCCCGAGCGACATCAAGGTAGTCGCCCGACTGGTAGACCGAGTCTATTAGAAAATACATCGTGCCGCCGCAGACGAGGCCGTCCTCGGCCGCCAGTTCCTCGTTGAGCTCGTAATCGCGGTACTCCGAGGGGCCGCCGCGCTTCATGAGCTCCTTGGCGGCGAACCAGATGTCGCCCTCCACACAGCCGCCGCCCAGGGTGCCGACGCCACTGCCGTCGTGGCGGACAAGCAGCTTGGCGCCCGGCTTCTGGGGCGTAGAGCCCTTGGTCCTGACAACAGTGGCCACGACGACGCGCCGGCCCTTCTCAAGCTCGCTCACGGCCTCGCGGAAGACCTCTCGCACGGCGCGTCCCTCGGTGGAATTCGACTACACTCCCAGAGTACCAATTTCGGCGGTCTACTTCAACGAATCGCGCCCGCAGGCCGTGTCCCGTTCTCAGGGTGCGCGAAAGAGCCCGGATCGCACTCGGATTAGCTCTCCACGCTTAACCATGTCGTCAGCTACTCCGAGCACCGTATGAACATAATAGGGACGCCTTTGGTGCGGATTTTCCGTTAATTCTCGCCCTGTGAGGTCGATGTGAGCCTCGATCCAATCGTAGATTTGCGGATTCATCCACGCCTCACCTCCGAGGCTGTGTAGAGCCTGTAGTATCGTCTGAGGCCAAAACCCTCGAGGCCGCCTACTCACACGTATCCCGTCGTTCTTGGACAATAGCCTCACAGACCCTTGTGGTGAGTTCACAAGCCCCTGGTGCAGTATGGCCACGTAGCGCTGCTTTTCAGAGTAGTCTATGGCGTGACACCACGCGCAGCATCGCTGACCTTTCGGATTAGGCCACTACCCGCCTGCATGGCCCTGCCCCTACCGGGCGAACCATTTACCCGTCGGGCGGCCCTGTCCGCCGTCGACCGGGACCATGGCGCCGTTGATCCAGCGGGACCGCGCGGAGCAGAGGAAGGCGATCACCTCGGCCACCTCGCGGTCGGTGCCGAGGCGCTTCTCCGGGAGCTCGTTGTCCAGGAACTTCGCGTACAGCTCGGGCTCCTCTGCCTCGAAGGTCGCCCAGCCACCTCCCGAGAAGTAGATCGAGCCGGGCGACAGCGTGTTGACGCGGATGTGGTGGTCGGCGAGCTCCCAGGCCAGTGCCGACGACAAGAATATCTCGGCGGCCTTGGCGGAGCCGTACTGCGCGCCCGGACCCGGCTTCCAGCCCGAGATGGACGACACAATGACGATGCTCCCACCGCCGCGCTCCTTCATGTAAGGCACCACCGCCCGGATGGTACGTACCGAGTGCATCAGGTTGACGTCCAGGGTGGCGTGCCACTCCTCGTCCGTGGCGTTCAGCGCGGAGCCGCCGCTAGCGCCGCCTACGTTGCAGATCAGCACGTCGACGCCGCCGAGCTGCTCCGCGGCGCCCGAGACGAAGGCATCGACCTCGGCCGAGCTGGTGACGTCCGCGGTCGCGCCCCAGGCCATCGGCGCTACGGTGCGCAGCTCGTCCAGGGTGCTACTGAGCTTCTCCTCGCCACGGGCGCAGATGGCGACCTTGCATCCCTCCTCGGCCAGGACGAACGCGGTGGCCCGCCCGATCCCGCGACTGCCTCCGGTGATCAGGGCATTCTTACCTGTCAGGCCCATGTCCATGTCAGCCGCCCCTTAGGAAGTAACCTGAGTGCGCCGAGAGCGCGTAGTAAGATCTTGGTCCGATTCTCTCTGCGGACTCTGCGAGATCTGCGGTTGTCTAGCCTGCTAGAAGTCTTTGCCCGCTTTGCCGACCATGCGGTCGTGTCTCTCCTCTACCGATTCGGTGGCATTGCGGAGAGTGAGCTCCGACATCGGTATCGCGGGGACCAACTCCGGCCGCTCGCGAACGAATCCCTCCGCATAGAGGGTGCCGGTGAACCAGCCAGGGTAGCCGAGCATGACCAGCATGCGGCGGCGGGACCAGTCCTCGGTGTGGCCCTGGCTCACGTAGTAGGCTTCCGCCTTAACGCGCTGCTCGAACCAGTCGCTGATGTCGACGATGAAGTCGTGGTCGTTCTTCTCGAAGTAGACGCCGGGGAACAGGGTCGTCGCGATGGAGTGGGGCCTGGAGCCTGGGCGAGGCCGCGAGGCCTCTCCCTTGGCTTCCAGCGTGGCGAGGGCGGTCTCCGTATGGTCATCGGCGGTGACGCCGGACCGGCCCTGGTGGGAGCGCGTGTAGGGGCTCTGCATGATCAGGATGTCGGGACGGACATCCTGGATCACCTCGGCGATCTTGTCCACTGCCTCCGGATAGCGACTCAGCCGGAAGGGCTGCGGAAACCCCAGCACGCGGACGTCGCTCACGCCGAACACCGCGCAGGCGTCCCGAAGCTCCTTGTCCTTGATCGCCGCGATCTCGTCCTCGGACTGGTTGACGATGGCCGGGTCCTGCTCTTCGACCGGCTTCATGAGCTCGTCGTGCAGCTTCTCGTTGTGGGTCTGGGTCCCGGCTGTCACCGAGACGACCGTCGCGGTATCGCCCCTGGACGTGTGAATGCCGAGGGTGCCGGCGGTGTGGGTGAAGTCGTGGGGGTGGGCGTTGACGCTTAGTATCCTGAGGGGCTCCGTCATTTGGTGTCCTCCGTTGGCGGGTTAGGGACAGGCTTCGCCGAGTGTCACGGCGATTCTATTTCCGCCACATGAGGGCGTCAAGGCAAGCCCAAGCGTCGCGCGACTTGTGGTCGAGACTCCCGCTTCTGTAAAGTAGAGGCCGCGCCGGCAGACCGTCCGCCGGCGGGAGGCAGCCCTGGCTAAGGACAGCCATCGTGAGGAGTTCGCGAGTCTGGTCGCGTCCGGCAGCGCCGGTCTCGATCTGGCGAAGGTCGCGCTGCTGATCGCAACTCTCGAGTACCCCAACCTCAACATACAACGCGAGCTCAAGACCCTCGACGACCTGGCCGCCGCCGCCTCGCCCTGGGTCAACGAAGGCGAAGACGCCTTGTACCGGGTGAATGCGTTGAGCGAGTACCTCTTTGACGAGCTGGGGTTCCGCGGCAACCGCGAGGAGTACGCGGACCCGCGCAACAGCTACCTGAACGACGTGCTGGAGCAGCGTCTCGGCATCCCTATCACGCTGACGGTGTTATACATGGATGTGGGGCGCCGGCTGGGCATACCGCTGGCGGGCGTCGGGATGCCCGGCCACTTCCTGGCAAGGCACCGCGACGAGCCGGACCTGTTCATAGACCCCTTCAACGGCGGCGTCCTGCTGTCCGTCGACGAGTGCGCCGAGCGGTTCAAGGAAGTGACCGACGGCTCGGTGGCGTGGGACCCGAAATACCTGGCGCCGGTCAGCAGCCGGGAGATCGTCGCCCGGATACTCCGGAACCTGAAGATAGCCTACGTCCAGCAGGAGGATAACCACCGGGCGCTGGAGGCCATAGACTGGCTCCTGCTGGTACAGCCCAACGCGAACGATGAGCTTCGGGACCGCGGCCTTCTCTATTGCCGAACAGGGCGGTACTCCGAGGCGCTGGACAATCTGAGAGACTACGTTGCATCGGGGACCAGGGGGCCGGACGGGCTGGCGATAGACGAGCTCATCGGGCGCATAACCCGCCACCTGGAGGGCTGACCGAATCGCCGCCAGGCGCCCAGGCCCGATCGTCAATCCGAGAAACTCAAGGAGGAGCAACTGTGTCCGAGAGTATACCTACCGCCGTATTGGGCCGTACGGAGATCGAGGTCACCAGGCTGGGCTACGGGACGTGGGAGATCGAGGGGCGGATACAGGGCAATCCGGTGTCGCGCCCCGTCTCCGAGAAGCACGTGAGCACCATGCTCAACACGGCCCTGGACAGCGGAATGAACCTGATAGACACGGCCGACTGCTACGGCCACGCCGAGGAGTTCATCGGACGTTCCGTCTCGCACCGCCGCTCGGAGTTTTTCATAGCTACCAAGTGCGGCTGCAACTGGCGAGGCCGCTCCAGGAGCTCTCCGCCCAAGCTATTCACCAGAGAGAGCGTGCTCAAGAACGTCGAGCGCAGCCTGAAGCGCCTCAAGACCGACTACGTGGACATCCTGCAGCTCCACAACCCCACGGCCGCGCAGGTCGAGGACAACGAGCTGATCGACGCGCTGTTAGAGGCGAAACGGCAGGGCAAGACACGGTGGATAGGAATGTCGTCAGACATGCCCCTCCTGCCCCCGCTGACCGTGTTCGAAGAGCTGGACATCTTCCAGATGGGCTACCAGCCGATGCAGCGCGAGTCCGAGGACTGGATCGTCCGGCTGGGCGACGACCGGAGGGGAATCATCATCCGCTCCCGTGCCGCCAAGGGCCAGCCCCACTACGAGGGCACGCTGGCCTACAGCCAGGGCCGCATCGTCAGCGGACCCGGCACATGGGTGAATTTCGACAAGGCCAGGCTGGACGAGCTCCGTGACGAAGGCGACAGCAGGATCGCGTTCATGCTGCGCTACGTCATCAGCCTGCCCCAGGCACACACCGTCGTGGTGGGGACCCTGAGCCTTGAGCACATGGAAGAGAACGTCAGGGCCGTCCAGCGCGGACCGCTGTCCCCAGACACCCTCGAGGAAGCCAATCGCCGCCTGGAGAAGCTAGGCCACAAGGCGGCCACTGCGGCATAGCACAGCCCGATTCCAGGGCGCCGGGATCAACCAACGTGGGCGTTCAGCCGGTCGTGTCCCGATTGGAGATGCGGCTGCCTGGGACAAAGTCATCTTCGAGCCATCGGACGAAAGTGGTGGCGTGCAGCTCATAGGTCCTTTCCGCACTAGGCCTAATCTCTATTGCCTCTACCGTCCTCCAGATAGCGGGCAAGTGCCCGTTCTACTTCCTGGAAGGCTTGTGCACTGACCTGTGGCATCCTGGTCACCTCCCCGACGCTCTTGGATCCTGTAGCGACTGCGGCTTGGATGTCCGCCTCCGGCATGTCCCTCGACCCCGTGGGAGAACAGCCACCTAACGCCAGCTGTACCCTTCAGCCCTCCAGTTTTACCGGGTTGCGAAGGACGCCTACGCCCTCTACCTCAGCCTCCATCACGTCGCCCGGCTTCAGGTGCGTCGTCGCGCCCACGTCCCCGGTGGCGAGGATGTCGCCCGGGTTCAGCGTCAGCCACTTGGAGACCTCGGCGATCATCTCCGGGATCTTCCACAGCATGTTGCCGGTCGTGTCGTCCTGCACCTGCTCCCCGTTGACGCGGAACGTGAGCCGCAGGTGCTGGGGATCCGCTATCTGGTTCTTGGGCACGATCCAGGGGCCGACCGGCGCGCTTGTCTCGAACACCTTGTGGCTGGGGCTGGGCCGACCGCGCATCGTCACGTCGTTGAGGACCGTGTAGCCCCAGACGTGCTCGTCGACCTTGTCCACGGGGATGCTCCTGCCCGTCTTGCCAAAGACGACCGTGAGCTCCGTGCCGTAGACCACCGGCTCCGGGTAGTGCTTTGGCAGCACTACCCACTCGTCGGGGCCGACCACCACCTGGCTCATCTTGGTGAAGTACCGCGGCTCCGGGTGAGGCGGGGCGCCGGCGATGTCGGCGTGCGTCTTGTAGACGAGGCCCATGCAGATAACCTTGGTCGTCGGCAGTATCGGAGCTCTCAGGCTGACGTCCGCCAGCTCTCGGTACAGCGGCCGGTCGGATGGGCCTTCGCCGCCGTCCTTGAGCGCCCACTCGAGGCCGCGCCTGGACGCCTCTATGACGGCCGGCCCACCGGACAGAAAGGTCGCCAGGTCAGGTGGCGCCATGTTGCGGGCGAGGCCGTCGGTCTGGGACACACCCCGGGCTCTGCAGAGCTGAGCCGCGCAGCACCGGTTCAGATCGTACACGCGGTCCTCGACGACCGATCCCACTCGCTCACCGATGCCATCATCGTACAGGCACACCCTCAAGTCCTGCATCTCGTCCTCCTAGATCGAGTTGATTCAGAACGGTCCGGGCATCATTGTCAGACCACCCGGACACTCTCTGTCCTCTGCGGTGTACTCCTACCCGGCCACGGCCGACGATGCCTCGTCCAGACTGAGGCGCTCTTCTCGGGTCATCTCCCACTCCAGCGCACCGAGGTTGTCGTCGAGCCGCTCGACGGTGTCGCTGCCGGAGATCGCCACGGTGATCTCGGGGTGGGCGAGCACCCAGCTCATCGCGACCTGCACGACGCTGACGCCTCGCTCCGAGGCTATGGACCTCAGGGCCGCCATCAACGGCGCGGCGGAGGGCGGAAGGGCCGAGTGGTAGTCCTCGTCAGGCCTGGTCTCCCACAGGGAACCCGGCGGGGGCGGCTCACCGAGCGTGTAGGTCCCCGACAGCAGCCCCGCTCTGAGCGGGCTATACGCCATCGCGCCTAGGCCCTGATCGCGCACCAGGCCGAACATCTCGCTCTCGAGGTTTCGCCGCAGCAGGCTGTACTCGTTCTGGACGCAGATGAACGGGTCGGCGCCGAGGCGGTCGGCAGTCCACAGGGCCTTGCACACCTGCCACGCGGCATAGTTGCAGCAGCCTACGTACAGCACCTTGCCCTGCGTCACCAGGTCGTCAAAGGCCCGAATCGTCTCCTCCAACGGAGTAGTGGAGTCCCACCCGTGCAGCAGGTAGATGTCGATCCGATCGGTCTGCAGCCGGGCCAGTGACCGCTCGACTTCCCGCATGATGTGGATGCGCGACGCGCCGAGGTCGTTGGGGCCGCCTCCCGTCGCCCCCGTAACCTTGGAGGTGATCACGACTTCGTCCCGCCGCGTTTTGATGACGCGACCCAGGATCTGCTCCGCGGTGCCTTTCAGTTTGACCCGATCGTCCCCAAGGCCATAACGGTTGGCGCAGTCGATGAAGTTGATACCCGAGTCGATGGCGTGCCGGACGAGGCGCTCGGCCTCCTCAGCCGAGTACTGCTCCCTGAGCCCCATGCCAAGAGCGATGCGCGATACCTTGACACCAGCGGTCCCGAAGTTGACGTACTCCATCGCCTACCTCTTTTCGTCCGGGTCGTACCGTAAGTCCGAAGTCGCCGACCGATAACGCCGCCGCAAGTGAGCGTAGTCTAGGAGTACCCACCTCGGGTGTCAACGAACAACGGTGCGAGACGCCAGCCGCGTTCGCCGGGCCTCGTGCGGAGCGAATGGCGGTTGCCGTCAGCTCTCCGTCTCGTCCTCTTCGGCGACCGTCGGCCGGACGTAGGTCCACACCGCTCCCAGTGAGTAGCTGACACCGAAGGTAACGCCGCCGCCCTCCACCAGGGCGTAGACCGCGGCGCTCGGCGTCAGCGTGATCGCCCCAGCCTGCTGCAGGACGATCGCGCCTGCGATTCCTGTGATGGCGCCGAGCACTGTGCCGGAGATGGTCTTTCCCCAGGCCGGCACAGACAGGTATCTGCGCCACCCCGTGGGCCGGTGACGCTTGAGCTGTATTTTCGCCTTGAGCTTGGCGTTCAGGCCCCCGGCGGCCAGAGGCCCGCTGGCCGCGGCGCCGGTGGCGATGGGCCTTCCGAACCCGCGGACCCGGACGTTGAACCTCACCGTGCAGACTTCGGCGCCGTCGTACACCAGAGTGCCTTCGGCCCGGTAGAGCCCCCTCACGTAGGACGGCAGCTCTTCCGCCAGATCGATTTCGACCGGATCGGAAGACTCGCCGGGGCCCAAATCGGCCGTGAAATCGAAGCTCAGGCCTAGGCCGCTAACCGTCAGTACGACCTCGCTCCGCTCGGGCGCGGCACCCGGCTGCCGGGCCGACACGAGCAGGACCGCGCCGGGCTCGACGCGAAGAGTCCCATCGCGTTCCGCTGGGAGCACGAACCGCGGCGCCGCGCCCCCTATTATGGCCACCGTCGCACTCCGTCCCCTGCGCACTGACGGTCGTGGAAGACAGCACCCAGAGCGACAGAAGGGCAACGCCGGCTACGTGGCCCAGGCCCAACAGGAGGAAAATGCGTCTCACGGTGAGAACCTACCTAGGCTCGGCAACGGTGATCCTCTGGTTGACGGCCACGTCCGTCAGCGTTTGGACCACGCCGCTCGGCCATCGCACAGTCAGTGAGTCCACCACTTCGGCTCCGGTGAGGCCGAAATGCGCCGCCGTCATGTTCTGCCCCATGTGGCTCCGGCCGCTGGCGATCTCCCTGATCTGCTTTGTCCCACCTGCTTCCAACTCCAGCCGCGCCCCGAGGCCGTCCCGGTTGCTGACGGTGCCGACAACGTCCACGATCAGCCAGTTGTTGCCCCAGTCGCACTTGTTTCGGAACAGCCTGGCCCTCTGGCCCAGGTTCGCCACGAACAGGTCGAGGCAGCCGTCGTTGTCGTAGTCCAGGTACACGCCGCCTCGGCCTACTCCGGTGTC
The DNA here is from genome assembly GCA_964513735.1 of uncultured Dehalococcoidia bacterium. GTDB lineage: Bacteria > Chloroflexota > Dehalococcoidia > Lucifugimonadales > CAZENU01 > CAZENU01. The sequence goes on along the minus strand of CAZENU010000041.1, from coordinate 4,731 downwards.
GTCGGCGCCGCTCATCCACGAGACGTCGGTGAAGCTCCCCCGGCCGTCGTTGCTCATCAGCAGGTTGGGCTGCTCCAGAGGGTTGCCGACCACTTTGCCGCCGCCCAGATACCCGCTGACGATGTAGAGATCGAGGTCCGTGTCATTGTCGTAGTCGAAGAAGAAGGCGCCCCAGCTCACCCGCACCCGGCGGCCGATCATGCTTGTGTTGACGCCGGCCTCCGTCGCCAGGTCGGTGAAGGTTCGGCCGTTTCCGTCGTTCCGCAGAAGCAGGTTGCCCCATATGTCGGTGATGAAGACGTCGAAGAAGCCGTCCTGATCGTAGTCCCCGACAGCCATGCTCATCCCGTACACCTGAACGTCGGCTCCCGAGCCGGTCGAGACGTCCACGAAGCTCCAAGTCCCATCTGCCGCCGGCCCGTCGTTACGCCAGAGGACGTTGGCATGCAGGGCTCGGCCGAAGTCGTTGACCACGTACAGGTCGACGTCCCCGTCGTTGTCGTAGTCGAACCACCCTGGCTGGAAACCGGCCCCCCAGAGGTTCCCGACCTGGACCTCTTCCGTGCCCGGAATCCCCTCCACCGGCGGCGTCGTGTCGCCCAGAAAGGCAGTCACGTCGGTGAAGCTCCCTCCTCCGTCGTTGTGGTAGAGGACATAGCCACCGAGTCCACCGACCATGTAGTTCGGGTCGTCCAGGAGGTCCGGGCGGTGCTCGAACAGGTGGCGGACGATCACCAGGTCAGGGTTGCCGTCGCTGTCGTAGTCCCCCCAGGCGCACCCAGTCGAGCGGCGCCCCGAAAAGGCTTCCTCCACCCCGGCCGCCGCGCTCGCCTCGACGAAGGTACCGTCTCCGCGGTTCTCGAACAGCCTGCTCGTGCCGAAGTTGGTGACGTACAGGTCCGCGTCGCCGTCGTTGTCGTAGTCGGCGGAGCAACCCCCGTTGCCCCATCCCTCGGGGTCAGCCACGCCCGCCGGCGCGGCGACGTCGGTGAAGGTCCCGTCGCCGTTATTTCGGTACAGAGCATTGGGGCCGTTGGAGTTGGCGACGAAGATGTCCGCGTTGCCATCGTTGTTGAAGTCGAAAGCCACCACGCCGGCACCCTGGGGGATCGCCAGCCACGTCAGTTCGTCGTGGACGAAGTCTATGCCTGCGCTGTCGCTGACGTCGATGAAGACCGGAGCGGCGTCAGGCTCGGCGGCTACCGATGGCGTCGCAGTCGGTGAGGCGGGCTCGATTGCTGTGGGAGCGGCGGTCTCGGCGGCCTGGCCGCCATCGCCGCAGCCCCAGAGCAACAGCAGAAACGCGGCCCCGACGAAGGGCAGACGGTTCCGGCGGTAGAGGGGTGACATCAGAGCTGAGATGCTACAAAGCGTGCCATTACCGGGGGTCGAACTCCACCATCAGCCGGAGCTGATCGATCTGGAACTGGATGTCCCAGTTGGTGTCCTCCAGCAGCGTTCCTCCCGCCGGCAGAGTGAGGTCAGCTGGGACGGTCACGGCCAGGGAAAAGAGCGAGCTTACGGTCTTCCAACCCTCGTCCGAATTCAGGCAGCAGACCCAGGGGAGGTAGGCCGACCGATAGGAAACCGTCAACAGATGTTCAGGGAAGTCTATCACCATCCATAGCCGCACACTATCCATACC
>CAZENU010000041.1:0-3076 GCA_964513735.1 uncultured Dehalococcoidia bacterium | reverse complement strand
ATCCATACCTCTCTAGCTACGCCCTTTGCAGTAACACACTCCAACGACCCCTGTGAATGTCTGCGGATGACTTCAATACAATAATGGAGTTACAAATGGAGTCACGGGGTATGTCTTAGCGTTTCTTATAAACATACATAGCTACCCCTGCCAGACAGTCAGGACAAAAAGGCATAACGCTCAACACAACGGGCACCAGGGATGCCAACACATACAGACAGACGACCTCGTTCAGCGCTATCATTTCAGAGGCATTTCCGGTACGCCTTAAGCCGCCATAAAGAGGCAGCTGGTATAGCCTGAAGCTGCAAAGGCCGAGGCGACCTTGGCCATGGTTGTGGCTGCCAGCAAATCAGGAGGCCATGGTTTGAAGATCACCGACTTGAAGTGCGCTGTAATCGGCGGGAGTCCAATCGTCCGGATCACGACTGATGAAGGGATCGATGGGCTGGGACAGGGTGAGTGGGCTAAGCCCTACCTCAAACCCCATGTTCTCTTCTACCGAGACTACATCCTGGGAGAGGACCCGACAAACGTCCAGCGGGTAATGAACCGGATCCGAAGGCTGGGCGGCTTCAAGCCGTGGGGCACCGCGGTCAGCGCCATAGAGGTCGCCCTGTGGGACATCGCCGGAAAAGCGGCCGGCCTACCCGTCTACAAGATGCTAGGAGGGAAGGTTCGAGATAAAGTCATGGTCTATAACGGGGGTGTTAGATTCCCTATGACCGGACACTCTCCCCAACACCACGCCGAAAACATGGAGCGGATGAAGGAGTCCAGGGAAGGGTTCTCCATCATTAAGACGGGGATCGCCTTCCACAGCCAGATGCCGTCCGAGTTTCCGGGCTTTTCCTACGGAGAGCCGCGTCCGGTTCGCAGGATGGACCACGGCGGGCCGATGCTGTCCGATGGTGGGCTTTTAACTGAGCGCGGCCTGAAACACACCATCGCCTGCGTCGAAGCCATGAAGGATGTGCTGGGCGATGAAGTCGGACTGGCACTCGACTGCGGGCCAGGATTCACGGTGCCGGACGCGATAAAACTGGCGAAGGCGCTCGAGCCCCTGAACATCATGTGGCTCGAAGACATGATCACGGGTGACTATACCCCTTACGTTTTGGCGGACCTGTACCGAGAAGTCACACGTGCCACGTCGACGCCGGTACACACAGGCGAGCAGATCTACCTGAGACAGCACTTCAAGGATCTATTTGAACAAAAAGCGGTGAACGTGGTGGGGCCTGACCCGCTGGACGTTGGTGGCCTCGCCGAGACCAAGTGGATCGCCGAGTATGCGGATCTCCACGGGGTTCTGATAGCTCCACACGGCGTCGCTGACGGATTAATCGGCCTGGCCGCCCACGTGCACCTGGCAGCTACCCTGCCAAGCAACTACATCGCACTAGAGTACCCTGTGGGAACACCGGACTGGTGGTACGATATCGTCGATGGGCTCCCGGCTCCAATCGTGAGGGGCAGTTTCATAGAAGTGTGGGACAAGCCGGGCCTAGGGATCGCATTCGATGTGAACTCGGCGAGAAAACACCTACTTGACGAGGATACGGACTTCTTCGATTAGTCCCCGAGTCCCGCCTTTCCAACCAACACGAGTGACCTCCACAGCCTGAAGTCCCGACGCAGTTGGAACTCCTGTTGGGTGACTTCTGGAACAGATTTGTGGGCGGCGAGGCGTCATGGAAACAAGACAGCTGAGCAAAGGTGGACCACAGGTACCGGTGATGTGCCTTGGTGGAAATCCCCTAGGAAGCATCATGGGACGGGTCTCGAAAGACCAGGCGATAGCGACGATTCATGCGGCGCTTGAAGTCGGGATCACCTTCATCGACACCGCCGAGATATATAGAGATAGCGAGGCATTCATCGGCGAAGCCTTGCGGGGGAGACGCGACGAGGTATTTCTTTCCACCAAACTGTCAGGAGACCATTCAGGCGAAAGCATCGAACGAGCCATCTGCAACAGTCTCAGGGCGCTGGACACCGACTACATCGACCTTTATCAGCTGCACAACCCCTGGCCCGAGTTTCCCATAGAAGAAACAATGGGACGCCTCTTGCGCCATCAGAATGCCGGTAGGATCAAGTACATCGGCATATCGAACTTCTCGGCGGATCAGGCTGAGGAGGCATTGGGGTATGCTCCCATTCACAGTGTTCAGTACGGATACAGTTTGCTGTACAGGGATGCCGAGGAATTTATCCTGCCCTGGTGCCAAGACAACGATATTGGAGTGCTGGCGTACGCGGCGCTCGCGAAGGGCCTGCTGAGCGGCCAGTACAGGCCGGGACACGAGTTCCCGCCTGACGACCAGCGACGTGAAATCCTCAACTTCCACGGGAACAACTTCAGGCGTATTTACGAGGCTACAGAGCGCCTCAAGGGATGGGCGGCCGATCACGGACGAGACCTAGTGCATCTGGCCATAGCCTGGACGCTGGCTCATCCCGCTGTGACCTCCGCACTCGTAGGCGCTAAGACACCTGATCAAGTGCGCCACAATGTAAAGGCGTTAGATTGGAAGCTGACGGCTGAGGAGTTAAAAGAGATCGATACGGTCCAAGATAGCCTGCGGCTTAGTACGCACTGACCGATCGACACAAAGGCAGCAGCACCGACTGGATACTACTCTACGCGCTCATGCGTCGTTGGAACCACCTCCTCGTTCTCCGCTCGTCTCCTACTCGTAGCGCAATGATTCGATAGATTGGGGCCTGGCGGCGTCGCAGTCCACCTCAGTTTCGACCTGTTCCCGAAAGGCTGGTCGGGTTTCGCGCTCATCAGCGTTCCAGGCTATGGCTGGGCGGCTCCATGGTTCTCTGGAGTGTGGATAGCCATCAGCACGGTCTTTTGCACTTACCTAGCTATCAGGCTGGTAAGGAACGGTATTGATGGCTGTCTGCTCATAATGTCGTTGATATGCGGGTTTGGCTACATAAGCATCGGCGAGGATACTTTTTGGCGATCCGTCGTTGCACTGACCCTCGCTACCGCTGTCGCGCTAACTCCGGCGGTCCGCCGCGCATTATCCCGCTAGCCTATACTGCCCCCAGAGGCAGG
>CAZENU010000040.1:19255-22084 GCA_964513735.1 uncultured Dehalococcoidia bacterium | reverse complement strand
TCAACACGCCCCGGCTCAGGTCGGAGAAGTGGGTCGTGAGGCTGAGGTCCTGGAACAGGACGGCGATCTGCCTGGGCAGCGCCAAAGTGACGAACTCCAGCCCTATCATCAGCAGGACGACAAAAGTGGTGAAGGATAGGATGAAGGCGACGATCTGGTTGCGGGTCAGGCTGGAAGTGAACATCCCTATGGCGACGAACGCGCCGACGAGTAGGAAGGTCCCGACGTACTGGGCCACGACGGCGCCGCTGTCCAGGTCGCCGGCGGTGGACATGGCCAGCGGAATTCCTACGGTCAACAGCACGCCTAGCCCGACGAAGGCCACACCCGCCAGGAACTTGATCACGACAACCGTGAGCACCCTGATAGGATGTGTGAACAGGAGCTCGATCGTGCCATCGCGCTGCTCCTCCGCGACGAGCCTCATGGTGGAGGCAGATACGAATACCCCAAGAAGCAACAGGTGTAGGAAGTCTCCCAGCGGCCTGAGGGAGGCCTCCTCGGCGTTTATTGCCGACCGGAAGAACAGGTACGAGTTGACGCCGACGAAGATGACCAGGAGGATGTACCCCGTCGGCTGGTCGAAGTACCCTTTGAGATCCTTGCGGAGTAGAGCGAAGAACTGCTGCATTACGCCCCTGGGCCCTCCTCGCGGACTCCATCTTCTGACCCGGGCACGTCGGAGAACCACGGCCTCGAATCGTCGGCACTCACGGTCAGCTCGTGGAACAGGTCCTCGAGGCGCCCACTCTCCTGGTGCAGGTCCCAGAGCACCCAGTTCCGTCTCTTAGCCAGGTGATATATGGCGGGCCGGACGTCACCGTCAGCCGACACGGAAAGGCTGTACCGCTCGTGGCCGCCGGCGCCGGGAAGCGAACGGACCTTTTCAACGCCGTCCAGGTTGCCCAGATGCTTCTCCAGGTCCAGGTCCTCGCCCTCGATCTCGACCTGCACGGTGAGGCCGCTCTTGGCTCTCCTGACGAGCTCATCCACAGTCCCCTGCTCGACAATTCGTCCGCGGCTGATGATCAACAGACGGTCGCAGGTGGACTCCACCTCTTGCAAGACGTGGGTGCTGAGAAGGACGGTCCGGTCTGATCCGACGGACCGGATAAGCTCTCGGATCGGCAGGCGCTGGTTGGGGTCGAGTCCCTCGGTAGGCTCGTCCATGATCAGGATGTCCGGGCGATGGAGAATCGCGCCGGCGAGCCCGACGCGCTGGTGGTAGCCCTTGGAAAGCTGGTTGATCGGCCGGTAGAAGACCTCTTGCAGTCCGGTCTCGTGCACGACCTGATCGATTTTCCCGCGTCGATCGACGGTCGACAGGCCTCTCAGATCGGCGACGAAACTCAGATACTCGTTAACTAACAGGTCTTCGTACAGCGGATTGTTCTCGGGAAGGTATCCGATGGCGGCGCGGGTGGTCCTGTCGTCTTCCTGGTTGTCCAGCCCGTCAATGAGTATCGTTCCGTTGTCAGGCGTGTAGTACGAGGTGATCAGCCGCAGCGTGGTAGTCTTCCCCGAGCCGTTGGGGCCCAGGAATCCGACCACCTCGCCCTTGTGCACCTTGAAGCTCACGTTGTTTACGGCGACGTTGGCGCCGAATTGCTTCGTCACGCCGCGCACTTCGATGGTGGTCTCGGAGGACCTGTTTTTTGTCGTCTCGACCATCTACTCCATGCTCCCGATCAACTAACAGACTACGGCGCAATCCAGCTTCTGGATTGCGCCAACAGTGGTGCTGCTTGTTGAGTGGTGTCGCTTGGTTGGCTGCGTGACGCTCGTCCGCGGATAGGCCGCGGATAGGCCGCGGATAGGCCGCGGAAGATTATAGATATGGCATCCGAACAGGTCAACATATCTGTAGCAGAAAACGGTGGGGGAATTCCAGGGGCGCCCGATTGCTGTAGCGCCTCAGTGGTTGGTGTAGGAGCCGTCCCTGCGGTGGAGGTGCGGCGCCTCCCAGAACTCGAAAGGCCGGCCCGCGGTGGCTTCGTTGAACTCCACTCCGAGGCCCGGACTGGACGGCACCGGGTAGCGGACTCCCTCGAGCTCCGGCTGGACAGGGAACATCTCGGCATCGAATCGCAGGTCCCTGGTCCGCTCCTCCAGCCATGCGTAGTTTGGTACTGCCGCCGCGAGATGCAGGTTGGCCGCGGTGCTGATAGGGCCTAGAGGGTTGTGTGGCATGAGGTCTATGTAGTGGGCCTCGCACCAGCCGGCGATCTTCATGGCCTCGGTGAACCCGCCGACGTTGCCCACGTCGATGCGGGCGAAGTTGGTGAGCGCCTGTTCAATGTAAGGCAGGAAGGCCCATTTGCTGGAAAGCTCCTCGCCGATTGCGAAGGGCACGTCGGTCACGCGACGCAGGGCCGCATACGCAGCCGGTGTCTCGGCCCGTATCGGCTCCTCGAGGAAGTCGATGGTGCCGGGCGGAAGCATCTGGCAGAACGAGGCTGCCTCGGCCACGCTGAGCCGGTGGTGATACTCGATTCCCAGTACCGGCCCGTTGCCCACCTCGTCTCGGACTCGCGTGATCCACTCGGCGGTGACCGGCAGCGACTCCCGCGGCTCGAACAGGAGCTCGTCGCCGCCAGTATCGTGGGCGCCCCACCCGAAGCGGATGGCGGGCCAGCCGGCGTCGAACAGCCGGCGGACGTCCTTCACCGCTTCAGGGCCCATGGGCGCGCCGGACGTGGTGAAGCAGGGCACGTAGTCCCGGTGGGCGCCGCCCAGGAGCTGGTACACGGGGACGCCGAGGCTCCTGGCGACCAGGTCGTGCAGCGCAACGTCAATGGCCGAGATGGCGCCGGTCAGGATGCGGCCGCC
>CAZENU010000040.1:2100-19245 GCA_964513735.1 uncultured Dehalococcoidia bacterium | reverse complement strand
GTAGTGTCCGCGTTACATCTCCTGCCATAGCGCGCCGATGCGCCGCGGGTCCTTCCCTATGAGAAACTCGCGGAAGTGGAGGACGACGCCCCGGACCGCCAGCTCGCGGCCGACGACGCCCGACTCGCCCCAGCCGTGGTACCCGTCGTCGGACTCAACCTTGACGATGAGCACGTTCCTGCGGCCCGCCCACACCGGGTAGGCCTTGACGTCGGCGATCTTCATCTAGCGTAGTGTCTCACATATCACTCGCCACAATGACGCCGCCAAAGCCTCCGACGAGACCTGTCTGATGCAGCATGCAATTGCCGGGGATCGGGCCACGCAACCGCAGGTACAGCCGGTCGAAAGGCATGGCAGCGCCTGGACGGCTCACTGGATTATAGTCAGCGCGTCAATCGCCGGGAATAAGACCTCGGCCCGGTAGAAGTCGCGCAGGCTGGGCCTGCTGCGAAGGACTGCGGAGACGATCAGCCCACCGTGGTTCGTCACGCCGATGTCGAAAACGTGGCCCTGGACTTCCACCGCAAACAGCGACCACGTGACGCCGCCGAAGGCGAGAGCATCGACTTATCGAGGCAGAAGGCGTAACCTCTGGGCCTAGGAGGCTAATCGAAATGAAATTCCATACAGGCGTTCCGATGAGCGGCCCCACATATGATCCCGCGGCGATAAGTGCCATAGTCCGCAAGGCCGACGAGGTTGGCTTCGACTACGTTGGGGGCGCAGAGCGGCTCATCATGCCCAGGGTCATCGAGTCCAAATACCCGCGCGGAACAGGCGAGATCCCGGGCGTGGGCACCGGGCAGAACATGCTCGAGGCCCAGTCTGTAATGAGCTTCATGGCCGGCCAGACGAAGCGGATCCGTTTCATGCCTTTCTTCGTGGTGCCATGCCGCAACCCCATACTGGCCGCCAAGATGCTGGCGACCATCGACGTTCTCTCCAACGGCAGGCTGAGCATCCTCATTGGACCCGGCTGGAACCGGGAGGAGGCCGCGGCGATGATGGTGACGACGCCCTGGGCGAAACGTGGAGCGGTGACCAACGAGTACCTGCGGGCCTTCACCGAGCTGTGGTCCAAGGAAGACCCGGAGTTCCACGGCGAGTTCCTGAGCATCTCCGAGGTCGACTTCGCGCCCAAGCCGGTGCAGCAGCCCCACATCCCCTACTGGATCGGCGGCGAGAGCCCTGCCGCCCTGCGCCGGGCAGCGCTGCTGGGTGACGGCTGGGCTCCGGCGGCCAACAACCGGAACTACCTGCTTGACACCACCGAGAAGTTCACGAGTGCCGTCGACTCGATCAAACGCCGCGGTGAGTCCGCCGGCAGGGACATGTCCGGCTTCGGAGTGCGCTGGGGAGGTCTGAGCTGGAACGGCGGCGATCCCAACGCCGGCACCGGAGGCGACCGCAAGCGGTTCACCGGTACAGCCGAGCAGGTCGCGGAAGACGTCCGCGAGCAGGCGAAGCTGGGCGTCACCAACATGAGCGCAGGCTCGTCGGCCGACAGCCTGAGCGGCAAGCTCGAAATGATGGAGAGCTTCGCCACCGAGGTCGTGCCACTTGTCTCCGGCTAGCCACCTCTGCGCCGATAGTCTTCGCAGAGGTGCATAATGGCGGTTGCGAAACAGCAGATCGTCGACGACCTTCGGGCGCTGGGGGTGCGGCCCGGCGTCGCCGTGATGATGCACAGCTCGCTGAGCGCCCTTGGCCCGGTGGAGGGCGGCGCGGAAACGGTGGTCGATGCCCTGCTCGAGGTGGTCGGTCCCGACGGCGCGCTGCTCGTGCCCGCCTTCCGCGACAGCGTGTGGGGCGACCCGTCCGAGTTCACGAACAGCGACTGCGAGTGCACCCCGGCCGACGGCCTCTGCCCGAGCCAGCAGCCGGGCTTCCAGGGCATCATTCCCGAGACCGTGCGGCGACGGCCGGGGAGCCTGCGGAGTTGCCATCCCACACACTCCTGGGTCGGCCTCGGCGGCCCGGCGCGCCGGCTACTGGAGGCCCACTTTCGCTCACCGACTCCGTGTGGCCCGGGCAACCCATTGGAGCTGATGACCGACGACGACTGCGTGCTCACCCTTGGCGTTATGGTGGACCGCGTCACGCTGTGGCACTACTACGAGGAGCGACAGCATGTCCCGTACGCCGGCCACTACTGGCCGGAGGAGCGCCACTTAAACCACACGGTGCTCGGCCTCCGACTCCAGTACCAGTTCCCGGGCATTCTGCAGGACGTGTGCCGCGCCGCAGGTATCCTGACTACAGGCCCGGTGGGCAAGGGCACGTCCGGACTGATGGCTGTCGGGGAGTTCAGGCGGTTCATGGCGACGGTGATCGCCGACGATCCCCACTGCATGGTCCTCCGGCCTCCGGACCGCGACTCCGGCGACTTGGCCGTCGACGCGTTGCGCAAGGCCGAGGCGATGCTGAGGGCCTGGCGCCGTGGGCCGGCCGAGCCTAGTGACCGCTTCGACAGACCGCCAAGGCGGGTCGAGCCCGCGGGCGCGGGCGATGTGGTCCGCGAAGACTGCCCCGCCTTCGCTGGGTATCATGACGCCGACGGCAGGAGCGTCCCGCTCTGCAAGGCCAATGGCAGGCACCCCGGCTTCTTCCGTATCGGCGGCGCCTTCGACGACTACGGCCTGACCACCTGCGGCCAGTGTAGCTGGCACCGGCGGTTCCCGCGGTAGGCGGGACAGGCAGTCCGACATCCCCGGCGTAGCCCGCACCGCGCCTTGATCCGTTCGCCCTGAGCCTGTCGAAGGGGCACACACACGACGCAGCCGGTGTGATTGGTTAGGAGCCTGGCCCGACCGGCAAAGCCGAGATGACCACTCGCCGATACGACTCTCGCGTTCGCGCCAGAGCGGCAGCCCACGCCTGTGTCTCCGCCGTCTAAAGCACGGCGTCGTACGGCCCGGGCAGCCGCCTCAGGACGTCCTTGGCGTCGCCCCGCAGCACGCTGACTTTCTCCGCCAGGCCGGGCTTGGCAAGCTCCGACTCGGCCATGTCGGCGTGGACGGAGTCCGACTCGACGGTGTCTACCCCGCATCCGGGACCACCGGCGTCCGCCATCAGAGCCGCGGAATATCCCACGGATGTCCTGGCTGCCGACTTTCGCTGCCGGCTGTTCTCACGCACCGTCCCTCAATACACCTCGATTCAGCATCGGGCCACTCAGGGCAGACGGACCGGGAAGTCGTGCCTTAGCTGAGGGTAATCTTGACCACCCAACCCGTGGTCGCGTCACAGTAGAGCAGGTCGTCGCCGAATATGGAGAGGCCGTGTGGCTCCGGCTCGCTGTCCGGAATCTGGATTACATCGAGATCCCGACCCGTCTCCACGTCGAGCTTGAGTATCCGTCGCGTCGTCCGGTGGGCGACCCACATGCCGTCGGCCACGCGGACGATTCCGTGAGTGCCGCCGCCGAGGGTGATCGGGATGGTCCGGACGACCGACCAGTCGTCGGCTCGGACCTGGCTGATCGTGTTGCTGTGGATCGTGGTCAGCCACAGCGTGCCCTCCTCCAGCCGGTCGTACTCGATGCCGTGGGTACCGCCTCCGCCCGGCAGCGGGTAGCGGGCCAGGGTCTCGCCCGTGTTTGGGTCCGCCTTCACCACCTCACCGGTCGTGGCGTCGGTGGGCCGGGGCGTCCGCCAGCGCTCTCCCGGGCCGTTGGCGGCCAGCCACAGCGCGCCACCGCCATAGGTGATCCCACTGGTGGTCGAGGACTCGGTGGGCATGTGGCGCAAGATTCTCGTGGCGCCGTACTCGTGGGGTCCCGACGGCTCCACCAGCGCCACGCAGTCGGTAAACTGATCGACCAACCACAGACCCTCGTCCGTGACCTGCAGACCGTTCGGCGCCGCGTAGGGCGCTCGGAAGACTTTTTCAATTCGGGGGGCCATGACTCCTCCTTGCGGAGCGATTCGGTGGCTACGAGGGCGAGTGTATATCCCGGCCTGAACACCGTCAACGTGCCACCTCACGGCCGTTTGACGGCCCTTCGGGACCCCGCTTACACTTGGGGACGCATCCGAAGTCCCGGCGCCACGCCGATGCGCTCCTGGAGGATTGCATACCAGCCATGAAAAAAGTACTGATCACCGGCATGAGCGGCCTGATTGGCGGCATACTTCGAGAGCACCTGGAGTCTGTAGGAGGATACGAACTCAGCGCTCTCAACCGGCGTGCCGTAGAGGGCGTCGAGTGCATCCGGGCCGACATGACCGACCCGGATGCGATCAAGCCGGCCTTCGCAGGCAAGGACGTGGTCGTCCATCTCGCCGCTTACACTCAGCGACCGGACTGGGAGTTCCAGCTCGGCAATATCGTCGGTACCTACAACGTCTACGAGGCAGCCAGGCAGGCCGGCGTGCAACGGATCGTATTCGGCAGCAGCGGCGCGACGGTCATGGGATACGAACGCCGGATGCCATACGAGTCGATTATCAGAGGCCGCTACAAGGACGTGCCCGACGACTTCCACAGGCTGACCGAGGAGGCGGCCATTCCAGGCGGTATCTACGGGGCCTACAAGCTTTTCGGAGAGGCACTGGGCCGTCACTTCTCCGACGCCTACGGCATATCGGTGCTCTGCGTCCGCATCGGCAGAGTCAACCAGGAGAACAGGCCGACCAACCGTGGCGAGATGTCCCGGTACCTCAGCCACCGCGACATCGCCCAGGTCCTGCGATTGTGCATCGACGCCCGCCCCTCGCTGGCCTACGACGTTTTCTACGCGACGTCTAACAACCGGTGGGGTTACCGCGATCTGGAGCACGCGAAGGAGGTGCTAGGCTACCAGCCGAGGGACTCCGCCGACGCCTTTGATCTCGGGCCGCCCTGGACCCACAGGCGAGAGCCGTCCAGGACGTCGCACCCTGGTCCTCCCCCAAAGGCAAAAGGGCGGCTAACAGAAGTAGACCCTCAAGGAGGATGCGCATGACACACGCTGATCGCGTCGACGACTCGACCCTGGAGGGAATGCGGACGATATCGACCCAGGCGCTGGTCGACGCGATGACAAGAGCCGGGTATCCGCAGGGCTACATGGAGGGCGTCCGCCCGTTGCAGCCCGGCCGGAAGATGGTCGGCAGGGCTTTGACGCTGCGGTTCGTGCCCGCGCGGCCCGACCTCGCCGAGGACAAGCCCACCGGCGAGCAGTCCCCCGAGTACGTCGCCATGGCGCTCTGCGGGCCGGGCGAGGTGCTCGTGGTCGATGCGATGCGGTGGACGTACAGTTCCATCGGCGGCGACATCAAGTTCCTGGGGCTGCAGCATCGCGGCGCCGCGGGACTGGTCACCGACGGCGCGGCCAGGGACAGCATCACGCTGAAGGAGTACGGCTTTGCCGTGTTCTGCGCGTCGACCACGGCGAAGCAGGGCGGCACCGAGTTCCTGCCGTGGCAGGCGAACGGTGAGATACAGTGCGGCGGAGTGCTCGTCAGGCCGGGGGACGCGGTTGTCGGCGACGACGACGGAGTCGTGGTCGTGCCGGCGCGCATCGCCGCGGCGACGGCAACATACGCGCGCCAGCACGAGGAGGTGGAAGAGGTGGTCAAGGCGCAGCTTGAGGCAGAGCGCGTCTCGCCCGGCCGGTACTACCCGTTCAACGACCGCACCTGGGACCTCTACGAGCAGAAGACGGGTAAGAAGCGGCCATGACCTCTCCTAGCTGTCACCCCCGATACCGAATCGGGGTCTGGAGCGCGGGGTCCTTCTTTGGCGTGTCTGGTCGGCCCCACCCTAGATTCTGCCTCGCTGACTCGTCAGAATGACAGTCCGGCGTACGGTGCCGAAGGCGCTCTTACACCACGAAAGGCCGCTGAGATTGGTAAGAAGGCGATGGCGCCTAGAATATCCGATGACCGGCGACCCACTCGCCGTCTAGTCGGCGGGATATAGCCGCGCCAGGTTGTCGCCCATTATCGCGGCCCGCTCGTCGTCGCGGAGGAAGTCGCACTGGGTATGGAAGAGCAGCATTGACTGCTTGTAGGTCACCGTCCGCTCACAGCACGGCATGTCCGACCCTCACATCAACCGGTCGGCACCGACCTCCTTGGACAGGATGCGGACCACCTCGCGACAGCCGGCGCTGTGCGGTGGGAACTCGGCGTCGGCGTTCATCAGGTGAAGCATCAGCTCCATGTGCCAGCCCGGCTGCTTCAGCAGTGCGATGATCTCTGGAGGCGCCGTAAAGCGGTCCGGCTTACCCACGTCGTAGTGGATGTTGTTCAACCCGTGGGTCAGCACGCAGGCCACGCCCGGGTGGGCTTCCGCCCAGCGATCGAACTCGTGGAGCTCCTCAAGGTAGACCTTGGCCAGAGGGCGTTGCAGCGTGCCGGCATACCAGTGGACCGGGATGCAAGGCTCTCCACAAGCCTCCACAAGGGCTTCAATTCAGGGTCGTTGACGCTGATCTGGAAGTCCTTGAAAAAAGAAGCCGCTGGTCGAGAAGTACAGCCCCGAGTGGCCCAGGTCTCTGACCGCGTGCTCTAGCCGTTCGAGCTGGTCGGGCTCCCCTGCCCTCCACTCCTCGACCTGAGCCAGGGCCACCAGCCGGTCAGGATACCGCTGGATGCAGTCCGCCATGAAGTCGTCCAGGCGTCCGTAGACCCGATCGTGCTGCATGACGGCCTTGTCGACGCCGACGTAGTCCATCTGCCGGACGATGTACTCGGCCGACGATGCCATGTCCTCCATCGTGCGCGGTATCCACTGCAAGTAGTACTCCTCGCCACCGTGGGTGAACTCCAACCGGCCGTAGCGCCCGATGCGAAAGCCGACGTCGGGCTGCCATGTGACCCCGTCTCGCTCTCCGGCCATCAGCGGCTCATCGACTCTTGCGTTGTCGCGCGTGCGGCCTAATGCCCTGGTTATGGAAGCGGACGTGGTACTGGTGCTCGGCAAGCTTGCGGGCCGTGCCGCCGGTGTTCTCCGACAGCGGGGGAAAACAGTGACTGTGGGCGTCGAACACGACAGACATCCTGTCACCTCACTCAAAACATCGGTGGCTGGCGAGCATCGCCCGTGCGGCATGCTATCACGCGGGTCCTGCATGACGGCCCTGGAGAGGCCGATATTGCCCCGCTGCGTATCAACCCATAGAATGTGCCGCATCATGGAGTGCATCCGGTGAGACTCACCTGGAACGCCATAGCGCGTCTAGCCGCGGTGGCCTCAGTCGCCGCTGTCCTAGTCGGCTGTCGCGCCGACCAGAATAAGGGCACGCCCGCCGACGTGACGGTCTTCGAGAAGGACCGCGTCGCCGAGGTCCGCATTACGATGGCAGAGGACGACTGGGCAGCGATGACGGCCGGTCCGCTCGCCAAACGCTACGTGCCGGCCGACTTCTCGTTGGACGTCGAGATCTTGCGCGACGTGGCGGTCCGGCCCAAGGGCAGCTCGTCGCTTCAGGCGGTGGCGAAACTAGGCATTCCGTGGTTCGGGCTGACCGTGGACTTCAACCTGTTCAATGTAGCCCGCAACTTCCGCGGCCTCAGCAAGGTCAACCTCAATACCGGCTTCAAGTACCACTTCCTCCTCCGCGCCCGGCTCGCGTCGGAGCTGTTCTTGGAGATGGGCGTGCCTGCCCCGGAGACCTCCTATGCCGACGTCTGGGTGAATAATACGCATCTCGGCGCATATGCCTTGGTTGAGCAGGTCGACAGGACGTTCCTGCGCCGTCATTTCCCTAACGACGCCGGCAACCTGTACAAGCCCGCCGGGCTGTCCGGCTCGCTCGCCTGGACCGGCGCAGATCTCACCGAGGCCGATGAACGCGGCCTCAAGCCGCTTACGACAAACCTGGGCGGCGGCAGCCTGGGCGAGCTGCTCGCGGCCCTGGGCCAGAGTGGCCCGCAGCTTGCCGAGTCCGGCCCGCGGCCCGGTGGCTTCCTGGCCGCGGCGGACCTCAAGACTAATGAGAACGTGGCTGACCACTCCGCGCTGCTCCGGTTTCTCGAAGTGCTGAACAGCGAACCCAACGCCACATTCCCTCAGGCGATAGAGCGGGTGCTGGACGTCAGCGGAGCGTTGCGTTTCCTGGCCGTGTCAGCCATGACCGTTCATCTTGACAGCTACCTGGGCTCGGGCCAGAACTACTACCTCTACGAGACCGACGGCAGGTTCAGCGTCATACCGTGGGACATGAACGAATCCTTCGGGACGTTCCACTGCGGCATCGAACGCCGCCGGCTGATCGACCTCTACATCGACGAGCCGACGCCCGGGCCGCCGCTGGACCGACCTTTGGTCGCACGACTGCTGGCCCACCCACCGTACCTGGACGCGTACCGTGGCTACCTGCGGGCGCTACTCGACGGCCCCTTCGCACCAGGAGAGATCGAGGTCAGAATCGACCGGCTGGCCGGCCTGATAGCTCCGCTGATCGGACCTCTCCAGTCGGCCGAACGGCGGCGTGTATCGGAACTCGACTACGACCTGCCGCGCTCGATGCTGCGGGACTCGCCCGCCGTCGCGGAGCTGAAGAGCTTCGCCGTCGCGCGAGCCGGCTCAGTCCGCCGCCAGCTCTCCGGTATTCGCCCTAGCTCGGGCGACGGCAGCGGAAACGGCGCGACCTCGGCCCATTGCCTGGACACGGCATGAGTAACGCGGCTTACCTGCCGGAAATGGGCACCGGCCGGCGGTTCGAGCGCAAGTTCTACCTGCTGCCCGGCAAGGGCGAGTTCGCATATGCCGTCCTACGGCACGTTTGCCGCCCCGATCGCGACTACCCTGAAGGGCGGGTTAACAGCCTTTATTTCGACACTCAAGACCTCGACAGCTACTCGGCCTCCGCCTCGGGGGACTGGAAGCGCTACAAGGTCCGAGTGCGCTGGTATGGGGAGGCAGGCGAAAACTCGCAGACGGTGCCCGTGTTCCTGGAGCGCAAGTCCAAGCGCGGGTTCTCGGTCGCCAAGCAGCGAAGGCTGTTCACCGTTCCAGCCGACCGTTTGCGCCCGGACCGGTTGCGTGAGGGGATACTCGATCGGCATGCCCTGGTTGATACGCTGGCCGAAATGGGCCATCATGCAGACGGGCCGCTCCAACCCATCGTGGTGGTCTCGTACCGCCGCCGCAGGCTCAGCGAGATGCTCACAGGCATACGAGTCTCTCTCGACAGCGAGATCAGGTCGGCCCTGGTCGCACGGCAGATCGCCTCAGGCCAGCCTGAGATCAGGCTGCCCGGTGGCGTCGTGGAGGTCAAGGGGCCCACCATGGATTTGCCTCCGACGCTGCAGCGTATCCGGCTGCTCGACACGGGCTGGAGCAGGTTCTCGAAGTACTGTCATTGCCTCGGCTCACACCTGTCCGAGACGGAGGCGGTTGACGGACCGTGGCCGTCCGGTCTGCTGGCCGGGACGAGAGGGTAACGATTGTTCGACAGCTTTACCGATTCCCCGGTGGGCCTGGCCGACGCGGTCCGAGCGATCGGATTCTCGATGGGCGCGTCAATCGTGGTCTACTTGATGTACCAGCTGTTCTACGGGTCTCGTCAGGTAGGGGCGGGCGTGCACCGCGCCTTTATCATTGGGGGCCCGGCCATCACCGCGCTGTTTCTGGGAATCCAGACGTCTATCCCCCTTTCCCTCGGGCTGCTGGGGGCGCTGTCTTTCGTGCGCTTTCGGACGCCCGTGAAGGACCCGGCCGAGATCGGCTTCCTGCTGCTCCTGATCGCCTCATCCATCGGGGCGTCGACGAGCAACTACCTGGTCACCGCCGTCCTATTTGCCTTCGTGTTCGCCGCGCTCGGGGTCCAGAGGCTGATGCAGCAGAGGCTTACCCTGACCGGCTGGGGCAACCTGATGCTTTCCGTCGACCGTGACTTTTTCGAAGAAGCCGAGCCAAAACTTACCGCGTACCTCGAAGAGCGCGTGTCGGGCCTGAAGCTGGTCTCGGCGTCGACCCTTGACGACCGTGTGAGCCTGCACTACCAGTACAGGCGGCGCAAGGGGTTCGACTGGGCGGCCTTCCTCGCCGAACTCCAGCAGGTGGCGCATCCAGCCAAGGTTGAGACATTTCTCAGCTAAGGACGTTATACTACGGCCGCAAAGTGGCCAATGAGACCGGTAGGCTAAACAGGTTTTAGAGAGGGTCAATCATGCGTAACCGGTGTTTTGTCGCGCCCCTGCTGGTGGCGTTCGTTCTATTGATGCTCCTGACAGCGGCCTGCTCCTCTGATGACGATGGCGGAGACCAGCAGGCTGCGGCGTCCGGCGGTACCCCCGGATCGGCCATCGGCGTCGCCCTCGGATATCAGCTCAAGCAGACCTTCGACATGCCCATCGAGATCACGAGCGACGTGTTCGACAGGATCAGGCGTCTCAAAATCGAATACACCTGTCTAACGCAGAGGAATCTGACACTGAAGGGCGATTGGGAAGCGGGCTTGGACAAGTCTCCTCCTTTCAGATGGACCGGCGTGCCTGATGGTACGGTAAGCTTGGCCCTGGTCATGGATGACCCGGACGTGATCGACGTAGAGGCCGACGTTTTAAACGCCAAGGTGCAGTGGGTCATGTGGAACCTGCCGCCGGACACGACCGAGCTCCCGGAGCACATCGCGACAACGACGGAAGTCGCGTCTCTGGGCCCCAACGTCAGGCAGGGGACCAACGACTTTGACGTGACCGGCTACACGGGCCCCTGCCCCAGCCTCTCAACGATCTCGATAGGCCAGTCCGGCGGCACCTACGATCCGATGTCGCACATCTACACCGGCATCAAGGTGTTACCCCACGGCTACGTGATCAAGCTCTATGCTCTCGACATCGAGCTCGACCTGCCGGCGGGCGCCACCAAGGACCAGTTGTTGGAGGCGATGGACGGCCACATCCTCGCCGGCGGACAGGCTACGGCCGAGTACCGGCCCAAGTCGCTGAGGAAATAACCGCTGACGGCCCCGACGTAGGCCCGAAGGCCGGCGACCGCGCAGTCGCCGGCCTTTCTTTTCGCCCATCCCTGGCGTACGGCATCGATGATCTGTCCGGAGGCCTGACCCGCTTCATCGGCGGCGTATCGGAGTCTCCTCTACGCCTGGCGGGCGGCGATGCTACCCTGTGCCCGCATTCTGGGCCAGACTAGCCACGACATCACCGGCATTGCGGCTTGAAGGAGTTGACCATGACCCTGAAACTCGGAATTCATGCGCTTCCCATGGACTGCACCTACGAGGACCTTCAGCGGGTCTGGCGTCTGGCGGACTCCTCTGGGATCTACTGGGTCTCCGTTTGCGATCATTTCATCGGGCAGATGGACGTCCGCGGGCCGCAGTTCGAGGGCATCTCGATCATGACGGCCCTGGCGGCAGAGACGAGCAACGTGCGCGTGGGCTGCCTGGTGTTCGGGATGGGTTACAGGAATCCCGCGCAGTTGGCCAAGGCCGCCGTAACCATCGACCACGTCAGCGACGGACGCCTGGAGCTAGGCGTCGGCGCCGGGTGGTACGAGCTCGAACACACCTCGTACGGGCTGCCCTTTCCGCCCGTGGGAGCCCGCATGGACGTGCTCGAGGAGGGAGTTCAGGTCATCAAGTCGATGCTGTCCCAGAAGTCCACGACCTTCAGTGGCAACCACTTCCAGGTCGAGGACGCGTGCTCATCGCCCGCCCCGGTCCAGAAGTCGCCGCGTGTCTGGGTGGGCGGGCTGGGCGAGCGCCGCACGCTGCGAATAGTGGCCCGACACGCGGACGGCTGGAATGCGACCGGCGCCAGCCCGGAGGTGTTCCGGCACAAACGCCGGGTGCTGGAGAAGTGGTGCGAGGTCGAGGGCCGCGACTCCACGGCGATATCGCGCAGCGCCAACGTGGGGTTCTACATGGGCGTCGACAACGCCGACGCCGACCGCCGCCGTCGGGAGTTCTGCGAGTTCTACGGGGACCTCGCCGACGGGCTAGAAGGCGCCATGCTATTCGGGACCCCGGCCGAGGCAATCGACCGCATCGGTGTCTACGGAGACGCCGGGGCCGAGGGCGTGAACATCAGCATGACCGTGCCCTTCCGGTGGGACGCGTTGCAGGCCTTCGTCGAGGAGGTCGTGCCCGCCTTCGACTGACGTCACCTCTCAGGCTATCTGATCTCGAAGGCCCCCATGGACAGCTTGCCCTGGACCGCGGCCGAGAAGCCGACGAAAGAGAACCCGTAGCTGTTGCAGTTCGCGAGGCATTCGTCCAGAGAGGCGGGGCTCCCGGGACGCGACGACCAGCTCATGTGCCATGATGCCTCGTCGTTGGCCAGGCGCAACGTGGTGAGGTCGGAGGCCCATTCGCCCATCGATATGTCGATCGGTCTGCTGTTCAAGTGCCATCTGGTGGCCGGACCAACTACCCAGAAGTAGCACTCCCCTCCGTTCAACTTCAGGCCGTCGCCCCTCAGATAGACCGACACCTCCAGGTCCCGCAGGTCGATCGGGTCTTCACCAATCCAGCTCCGGTAGTGCATGAACGGCAGGATCGACAGCGGCTTCTCCGGAACGTCCGGGGTCCAGTAGGTCTCCTCGCAGGAGATGTACGGGGCGCCGTTCAGACCTCCTTCCCTCTCCCAGTTCGCCAGCACGAACACCCTGCCACGCCCGGTCACGACGCTCGCATGATAGTCGTAGGAGCACCACGACTCCGGCCCCTTGTCGAACACGTTCTTCACCACCATGTCGGCCTCCTCGGTGGACGGACCTGGGTGCCAGTTTGAGATTGGGGGATACCGTATCGCCGTTCGACAGGCCTGTCAACGGCGCTGCGCCCGCGGATCGCGACGAGTACCAGAGGACACGCACGGCTCCTCGATACGCCCCGTCGACCGATTCGTATCCCAGGACCAACTCGGTCGACGCCGTATGGCAAGCAGGTACTCAATGGCGGCGCGCGCGAACGGCCGGGGCCACGGAGACTACCGCTGTGTGATCACCCAGTACCGGGCGCCGTCCGTCTGGATCTCGATGTTGCCGTGCTCCCACGTCCGGTAGATCTCCGTACCGGCGGCTTTCAGCTGGTCGTAGACGCGCTCTCCGTTCGGGTTGTCTATCGAGAGGGCCCGGGGCATGGAGGACACACCGACCCTGGCGTCGATCGCGCTCATCCACGACACGCCGGTGCTGCCGGCACCGGCGTGGTGCCCGATCTTCAGGACGTCTGAAGCGAGATCCCTGTCGCTCGCCAAAATGCGGTCTTCCTGCTCGAAGCCCGTGTCGCCGGTGAACATCATCGAGAAGTCGCCGTAGCTGAGCCGCATCACAATGCCGTTGTTGTTGATGTAGTTCGGCAGGTCAAGCTCCGGCTGACCAACCGCCAGGATTTCTCCGGCCACGCCACGGCCTATGAAAAACGTCTCTCCCTGTCGCGCTTCCCTGACAGAGACTCCGCGCTCGGCGCTCGCATCGAGTATCTCCCGCACCAGGTCCACCGAGACAGAGCCCCACGGCTCGGCATCGAGAAGCTGCTGAGTCGACAGCGTAGACCAGAGTAGCTCCTCCACCATTACGTCGTCGGAGCAAATGATCTCCGGTATGCCGCCGACGTGGTCGTCGTGCAGGTGGCTGGCCATCAGCCGGTTGAGAGTGTCTACGCCCTGGCTCCTCAGAAAAGGCAACGTTGGGTTGGGACCGTAGCTCGGTTCTCGTCCACTCGGATGGACGAAGTCAGACGGCCACGAGGCGTCGATGAGCATCGTCTCGCCTGCCGGGCCGATAATCAATATCGCCTCGCAGACGAAGCCTTCGGGAGTCGCCTCGTTCTCGTTGGCGACGTCGATAACGATAATGCGCAGCAGATCTCTTGCCGCGGACTCGTTGAGGCTGGGAGGTCGGGAGAGGAGCTCGGCTGCCATCTATTAGCCCCGGCGGCCCGTGTGTGCCGAAGCCACACACGCCGCTACCACGCCGTCCAGCCGCCTTCCACCAGGATGTTCTGGCCGGTCATGTAGCTGCCGGCGTCGCTGGCCAGCAGTAGTAGGGCGCCTTTCAGCTCGTGGGGCCGGCCCATGCGCTTCATGGGGTTCTTGGCCGACAGGCGCGTGATGACCTCCTCGATGGTCTGGTCTTTCGGAAACGGGCCGGGGCTAAGGCAGTTAACGCGCACGTTGTCCTGTGCCCAGTACACGGCGAGGTGCCGGGTCAGGTGGATCGTGCCTCCCTTTAGCGCGTGGTAGGCGACTGGGCTGCCAAAGTCCAGCCCCTCATATGCGTCGGGATACGATCCCACGAGCCCGTACATGGACCCGATCATGACGATGCTAGCCGGCGCGCATCGGGCGACGGCATGGTTGTGCATCAGGCGGGCCAGCATAAAATAGCCCGCGTTGTTGGCCTGATGGCGAGCGAACTCCTCGAATGTGACGTCGTCTATACCCCCTGAAAGCGGTTCGAGCCCGTTGTTGACGAGCACGTCCAGCTTTTCCGCGGCGGCGACGGCGTCTCTGAAGCCGTTCTCCAGCGACTCAGGCTCCATGTGGTCAAGCTGGATCCCGTGGTGCACGGCCCCACCGGGAGTGGGAAGGCACGCGGCTGCCTCCCGGGCACGCCCCACATCCCGGCTCGAGACCACGACAGAGGCGCCCGCTTCGGCCAGCGCCCGGGCAAACGACGAGCCGAGCCAACCTGCGGCGCCGGTCACCAAGGCGGCTCTCCCGGTCAGATCGAACAACTCCTGTACTGTCGGTTCGGCTTCCTGCAGTCGCGTCATGAAAGCCCTCCTGACTCAGTGTAGGTCTCGCCGGCCGATCGACTCGTCTCTGACCGAGCTACCCGCGGGCGATGTACGGCATCTTGGTCGCCATGATGGTCATGAACTGGACGTTGGTGTCCAGCGGCAGCTTTGCCATGTACAGGACCGAGTCGGCGACGTGCTTGACGTCAAAGGTGGGCTCGACCTTGAGAGAGCCGTCGGCCTGCGGGGTGCCGTCGGACATTCGTGCCACCATGTCGGTGGCGGCGTTGCCGATATCGATTTGACCGCAGGCGATGTCGTACTTGCGGCCGTCCAGCGAGGTCGCTTTGGTGAGACCCGTGACCCCGTGTTTGGTAGCAGTGTACGGCGCCGAGTTGGGGCGCGGCGTGTGGGCCGCTATGGAGCCGTTGTTGATGATCCGCCCCCCCATGGGGGTCTGGTCTTTCATGATCATGATCGCTTCCTGAGTGCACAAAAACGTCCCCGTCAGGTTGGAGTCGACCACACCCTGCCACTGCTCGTACGTCAGGTCTTCGAACAACACCGGCGGCGCGCCACCACCCGCGTTGTTGAACAGCACGTCCAACCTGCCGAAGGCCTCCATGGTCCTGCCGAACAGGGACTTGACGGACTCAGGGTCACCGACGTCTGTTTGGACGGCCAGCATCCGCCCATCCGTCCCGGCCTCTCTCACGGTTTCCTGCAACGGCTCGGGGCGGCGCCCCGCGATGGCGACAGAGTAGCCGTCTCGCAACAGCGCCAGTGCCGAGTGCTTGCCGATCCCCGATCCCCCGCCGGTAACGATGGCGACTTGCCCGTTTGAGCTCATCAGTCGTATCTCCTGGTCACACAAGAGCCGCTCCGCCCCAGTCTAGGCGGTGTCCCTCACGCACTGCTCCAGCAGGCCGAGGGCCGCGCCCGCAAACGTCCACATATTTCGCTCTCGGATGTTGACACCCGTCTCCAGGGTTATCGACACCTCGGCGAGGCCCGCCACCGCGATGCACGCGTGGCCGGCGTCGTCGCCGTACCGGTTCCCCGCCGGGCCGCTGGCGCCGGTCTCGCTCAGCCCCCAGGTCGCCCCGAGGGACTCCCGCACGGTCCGGGCGTTCAGCAGCGCGTAATCCTCGGTGCTGGCCCGCAGACCGGCCATCCCTTCGTCGGGCACGCCGAGCAGCGCCATCTGTGCAACCCTCGTGTAGACGACCGAACCGCTGAGAAAGTAGGCCGAGGCCCCAGGGATCGACAGCAGAGCCGCCGAGATGAGGCCCCCCGCCGACGACTCGGCCACCGCGACAGTCTGCTCCCGTTGCTTCAGCAGAGTGCCGACTGACTGTGACAGCGAACGCAGGTCCTGCATGGGCGAATCAGCTCCCGTTGATGTCTAGCAGTCCTAGCACCTTACCACGCCGAACGCTCCACGGCCTACCCTCAAAGCCAGCCGCTCTCACGTTCAGTCCGGTGCCCTAGGCTGGTTCAGCCTCCAATCCATTGCGTGCCTCTCCCCAAACGCCGGATCCGGCCGCCGTATGGTCACAAGCCCGTGTGGTAGGGTGGCGGCATGTTCAGCTTCGGCGACCTCGACGTTTCTGCCGGAGCATAGTCCCTGAGTTTTCGGTTGAGCGAATAGATGAAGAGATCGTGCTGGCAGTGCTCGGCTTAGTTGGCCTTCTCGCTGCTCTATCCTGTGGCGGCGGCGGGCCTGATGACCTCGGCGATACGTCTGGAACTACCGAAGGAGGATTTGGAGTCTCCGGCTTGGAGAGAGCCGGGACGCAGTTCAGATTCGCAGTCCTCGCATCTGCCGACAACTCCATGGTCGTTGACCTGGAAGCCCACCGAGCGAAAATAGCCGCGGAAGGGACGTTTAGCTATGTCCTGGCTTCGCTTGACAACACAAGGAGCAGCGAGAAGCAGCAGGTCCCGAAACTCTCGGTCGTCACTGAGGATGGGAACACCGTCGAGTCGTCGCAGCCTGGCAGGTTTTCGGCCGCTGGAAGGGCATTGACCACCCCTCGAAATCTACAATGAAGGCGTGGAGCTCTACAATCGCTTCCTGAAAACCGACGATACCTTGCCTGGAGCCAAGACCATGACGCTGCTCATTGCTGAGGCCAGCCTGCTGTCCGTCAAGAACGTGTTCGCGACGCCCGGGCGGTCCGTAGCTCTTGAAGGCGATGAACTTATCGAGCTCAAAAGGTTCCGATGATTGCGGCCGGGCGCATTGGGCAGGCCCGCCATTCACGCTGGCAATCAGGTGGCCGAAGGGCTCAGACGTGATGCCGGCGCCTACCAGAGCGAGAACACCTCGGCGTTGGAGAACCGCAGCACGACCTCCACATCCTCCCCCGGCGGTGTCGTGCCTCCCCGCCACCGGATGACATGGTCCAGGGAGTCCTGTGCAAGCGGCACGCAATCAGAGACCTCCATGCCGGGCACGGGCTGCCCGCCGGGCCGCCGGCCGTGCTAGGGGCCCCCACCGA
>CAZENU010000040.1:0-2090 GCA_964513735.1 uncultured Dehalococcoidia bacterium | reverse complement strand
AGCCCGGCGACCAACGACCCCCCGGCGGCGTCTGCGTTTACATGGAACTCCGGCCCGATGGCTTGAGGGTTCGTCCGCAGCTCGCCACCTTCGGGACCTGCTCGCAGGCCGGAAAGGCGGTCGCGCCGCCAGGTAGCCAGTCCGATCGCTCCGGTCTCCTCCGAGCCGTCCAGCGTCGTCCCGTTGTGGGTCGCGTTACAGCCCCCATAGTATGCTTTGAGCTCGGCGCCGTCCTCAATGAAAGAGTTGCCGATGGCGACCATGCCCCAGTCCCAGTCGCCCTTGCCACCCAACCCCAGGATCGGCGTCCGGTCGCCAGTCCGCTCCCACGTTCGGCCGTCACGGCTGGTGACCAGCTGCACGTCCATGTATCCATCGGTGGAAACCATACCGTCGGTGCACCGAAAGTCCTGCACGAAGCCGAGCAGCACCGGACCGTAGCGAAAGATGGGCATGCCGTAGAATTGCGTGTACCGGTCCGGGTCACCCCCGCCCCAGGCGTCGTCGGCCTCGCCGGGAATGATCGCCGGGCGAGGCATCGACCACTTCAGGGCGTCGGCGCTCTCGGTCCACAGCACCGAGCGGCGGCGGTACCCTCTCACGTTCAGGAACGTCTTTACGATGCCGCGAAACAGGCCGTCGCGCTCGTCGAAGGTAAACCATCCCACGTCGGCGTGGCCCGGGATTACCGGCTCGCGTGGCCCATCGGTCCAGTGGATGCCGGCGTCGGAGTAGGCCAGGTAGTACCCGTCGTAGGGCCCGTAACCCGACCGCGCGTACTCGTAGGCCAGCATGGTGTACGTTTTGTCCGGGCCCAGGTGCGGCGTGTGCAGCACATTCTGGTTGTGGTCCTGGGTGACCTTCAACGGGGCGCTCACCGGCGACCTCATCGAGGCCCGGTTCAGGTAGATGTTGTTGTCGAGGCCGCCGTCGAAGTCCTCGAACTGGCCGAGGGACGGCTTACGCCAGGCGATGCCGTCCTCGCTCTCGGCGTACAGGTTGATGTACTGCGTCTCCTTCGAGTAGCTTTCATACCACATCCGGTATAGACCGTCTTCTTTGCGGGCCGTGCCGCCCATGAGAAGCCTATGCTCCCACGGGCGGTCGGCCGCCATGACCGGCTCCCCGTGCTTGCGGCCCGGGTGGACAACCCGGGTCAGCCCGTTGGATGCGGCGACGTCGTGGTCGTCGACGAACAGCATCATCTCACTCAAGGCGCGCTGACCTCCATCTGGCCGTGATTCCGCTGTACGTAGTCCCTAGTGCTGACATTCTCATGCCAAGCTGGCTGGACCTAGCCAGCTTGGCATGAGAATGTCAGCGAGAGCAATAGTAGGATCACTCACCAACGCCGTCAACCGTCCATATCACCCTCACAGTGTAGTGAGCTAGCCGCCGTCTGGCAACGCAGCCCAACCTCCGACGGAATCCGAGGTGATCATGTGAGTTGGGTCTCGTAGATGTGGGGCTAAGGTGAGGCCTTGGAGGGAATAGGGGTGGTTAGAGCACACGTCATTGTGCTAGCTTGTCGGCATGATCGCCGCCGTTGGCGTCGTGCGCGACGTTCCACCCGACACAGTGCTGGCGATTCGCCTCGACGAGGCCGAACAGGTTGAAATGACACACGATCGCCGAATAGGTGTGTCGCTAAGGAGAGGTCAAGACATCCATGGCTAGACGATCTCACGGCGAGGACACCAAGGACCTGCTGAGCGGTCTCGGGGGCGACTCCAATCCGGCCCGGGACCTGATCGGACTGACCAGCTCTGGCGACTCTCCAAAGATGTCCGACGACGACTCCAGCGGCGCCCTGGACCTGGACCGCTCCGAGAACGGGGCCAAGGTCCGGCGAGAAGAAGATGCTGAGAGAGAGGCGGAGCAGGCGTGGCAGCAGGGAGTCCACCCCAACGATACGACCGACGACCCCGTGCGCATGTACCTGGGCGAGATCGGACGGGTCAGCCTCCTCAAGAAAGCCGAGGAGCGTGTCCTCACCCGACAGATGGAGGCCCAAAAGCACATCGAGGGCATCGAAAAGGAGCTTACGAGCCCCGATGGGCGCCCACCTCGGGCATGGCAAGTGGTCATTC
>CAZENU010000039.1:0-22103 GCA_964513735.1 uncultured Dehalococcoidia bacterium | reverse complement strand
ACTGGGCGCCGGCGAGGCCAGGGCGGAGTTCGTCAACAAGCACATCATTAAGTAGGAGCGGGGACAGGGGTCGAGGGTAAGGGGTGAGGGGTAAGAAGGGCGGCCCGCACGGTGTGGTGTGCGGGCCGTTTGTTTGTGTGGGCGGGTGTGAAAGAGAGGCTAGTCGGGGATTAGGCCCTCTCCGATGAAGATCTCCTCGGCTTCCTCCAGCGTGATGTCGGGCTCCGGCAGGACCAGGTCCGACTCCACCAGCTCTTCGACGGGCACCGGAGTCCCGTTCTGACGGACCAGGTCGAGCATCCGCTTCAGGTTCTTCGCAAAGCCTTCTCGGTCCTCCTGTTCGACCACCTCGACGACAGAATTATCGATGTCGTTGAGCTCATCGATATAGGCTCCCGGCAGATTGAACTGCCCCTCGGTGAGTATGCGAACGATCATGACTGGCCCCCCGGGAGTTCCTTTTTGTTGCCGGAGGGCAGGCCCGCCTTCAGCGCCTCTAGCTCGGACTCCACGGACGCGGAGGCCGATATCTGCTCAAGCTGGCGGTCCACGCTGTCTCCGCCACCGACCTCGTCCAGGACGCCGGTCGCGACGAGCTCGTCGATGGCTCCTGACTTCGCCCGCAGCGTCTCGGTCTTGGTCTCGGCCCGCTCGACAGCGAGGGTGATGTCGCCCATCTCCTCCGAAACGCCCGAGAGCGCGGCGCCTATTCGAACCTGGGCCTGAGCCGCGCTGTACTGGGCCTTGATGACCTCTTTCTTGGTGCGGAAGGCCTGGACCTTGCCCTGGAGACGTTGCTCGGCATTGGTCAGCTTCTGCTGCTCCAGCTCCAGGCCCGCGATCTGCTGGTCAAGGCCATCGAGCTCGGTGATGGTCGCCTGCTTCCTCTCCAGGGCCAGGCGCGCCAGATCCTCGCGACCCATCTCCAGCGCCTTCCGCGCCTGGGTGTCGAGCTTGGCCAGGTTGGCCTGGGCCTTCTTGGCCTGAATCTCCAAGCGCCGCTTGGCCGTGACCATCTCCACAACGCCCCGCTTGACGTTGCGCAGCATATCGAGCTGCTTTTCATACGAGTAGTCGAGGGTCTCGCGGGGGTCCTCCGCATTGTCTAGCATGCGGTTCATCTTGGACTTAACGATGGTGGACATCCTCGATACCATTCCCATAGCCATTTCCTCCCTGACTTACGCTCTGATGCCGCCGTGGAGCGTCAGAAGTCGCTTGAGCCGCCGTCGCCGCCCGAGAACATCTTGACGATTCCGACAATTCCCAGTATGACACCGGTGACGATGATTATGACACCGATGACATCCAGAAGCCATTCCAAGAGGTTGGACTGGACCAGCCAGCCTACAATGACAAGGGAGCCACCGATGAAGAGAATCCCGAATCCGCCGATCTTACGCATGTGCCAAACTCCCTCCTAGACTAGCGTACGTTCATTAAACCATAATCCCGGCCTATGGGCGCGTCAAGATAGGAACTATCCCCAACCGGGCTCCTTTGGGCGCAGACGACGGGCGGCACGACGCCTCTATCGGCGGTCGCTGCCGACTCGGGACGCGAGCCTGTCCAGCCCAGGCTCGATGTATCGCCACATCGGTATCTTGCCACCCATCGAGTCCAAGAAGCTGGCCGGGGGTTCGCCGAATAGCCTGCGCCAGTCGAATCCAGCGGCCGTCCTGTATGCTATCGAGTAGGCCAGCGGGTGGGCCGGCCGGTTGGCCAGATGGCCTGCGGTTACGTGGCCTAGGTGGCCGAGAGCCGCCGCCAGCAGCAGTGGGTGATACCAGACTCCCAGGACGATGAGGATAGAGAGCAACGAGTACTCCCAGGCGTGAAACACGACGAAGACGCGCCTGTCATCCCGCCTGACGAACAGGTTGAAGTAATCGATAACGTGGTCGACGTCGGTGAGGACGCCGGTGGCGGCGGCCACGGGTACGGCGAGAGGCGAGCCGGTGCCAGCCCAGACGGCGGCGCCGACGCCCACGGAGACCGCGATGTGGCCTACCGGGCCCAGCGCGACACCCCGGAGATCTCGGACGACAGGTACGCGGCCATGCAAACCCTCCCGCTGAACTGGGCGCCATTGTAGTAGTGAGCGATGCTGAACCGCGCCGGGCTTGGCGAACGTATAGAGACATGACAGGCCGAAGGCTAACCGAGGGAGTGCTGAACTGAGGTTCGTTGCGACAGGGACGTCGTTTCGTCCGCGCCGAATCGCGGTCTGCGCGCTAGCCGGCCTGGTGGCGGCGATGGTGGTCGCGGTGGCCTGCGGCGAGTCGCAGACACCTGCGGCCCCTACGGCGGCACCCACCGAGCCGGCGGCCGACCCATCGCCTCAGGCATCGTCGGCGCCTGCAGCCGCGACGGTCGCGACCGTCGCCGACAGGCCAACGCCTACCGCGTCATCTCAAGCCACCATTGAGGCACCGAGGCCGACGCCCTCGGCGGTGCCGACGGTCGCGGCCCAGAGCAGCTCGAAGAGCGCCGAGCCGACGGCGACGCCACCGCCGACGGTGCACACATCGCCGAGTCCGGCTCCGCCCGCCCCGACGCCGACGCTGACCGCGGAGGAGCTGCGGCTGGCGGCGACGCTGGACGAGATCGGCGCGCGAGTGAGCTCGCTGCGGGAGCTGCCTTCTCTGAGGCCCATCGAGCGGCGGTTCATGACCCGGGAGGAGCTCATTGCACGGCTGCTGCAGGACCTGGACGAGGACAGGGAAGAGATATATCAGGCGCAACGTCTCTACGCCGCCCTCGGGGCGATCGACGACGGCGAGGACCTGTTCGAGACCATTCTCGCGCTGCTGGGGGAGGGCGTGCTCGGCTTCTACGAGGCGGACGAGGAGCGGTTCTACGTGCTCAAAGACGGGGATGGGTTCCAGCCACTCCAGGCTCGCACGTACGCGCACGAGTTCATTCACGGAGTCCAACAGCAGCACTTCGATTTCCAGTCGATCAGGGACGGACTGGATGGCAACTCAGACGCCGAGCTTGCCCTGCGGGCGCTGATCGAGGGCGACGCGAGCCTCGGGACGACGCTCTACATGTTCGAGTACATGAGCGCGGAGGAGCGGGCGGCGTCCGAGCCTCCCGCCAGCGCCGCACTCATCCAGGCGTTCAGATCGGCTCCGCACGTGATTCAGCGGGAGTACACGTTCCCATACCAGGACGGGACCGTCTTCGTGAGCACGCTATACCAGCGGGGCGGATGGCCGGCCGTCAACGAGGCGTTCGCGCGTGTCCCGCAGAGCACCGAGCAGGTACTGCACCCCGACAAGTACCTTGCCACCGAGCCGCCCCTGGAAGTCACGCTGCCGGACCTGCTCCCGACTCTGGGCGAGGGATGGGAACTGCTGGTCGAGGACACGCTGGGGGAGATGGTGATCCGGGCGTACCTGCAGACCGGTTTCTACTCCACCAACCCGATCCGAGCCGCGGCGGGCTGGGGCGGCGACCGCGTAAGCCTTTACACGGGCCCGGGCGATGAGACCGTGCTGCTGCTGTCCGCCCTGTGGGACGCGGAGCAGGACGCCCAGGAGTTCTTCGACGCCTTTGTTCAGCTCACGACAGCCCGCACCGGGGGTGAGTGGGAGTCCCTCGGCAGCGACGCACGGCTTATGACGCTGCCCGACGAGCTGATCACGGTCAGCCTTCGGAACGCAACGACGGTGGTGATCATGGCGCCGGATCTGCCGACGTTGGACAAGGTCAGGGCCGCGCTGGGCTAATCCTCACGCCGGTAGTGGCCTCGCGGGGCATGCGGGTGGTCTCAGTCTGCTGTCAGCCAAGCTCCGCTCCGTGACGCAGGTGTCCGCGTGACGCGTCTTTCCCGACCCTCGGCGGCCTGATAGCCTAATGCTTTCAATCGCCGCTGCTGAATCGAGATGTCGGGACGGGTGTCGATGGAGCAAGAGACCCGCTTCTGCACGGGCCGCGATGGCGTCCGCATCGCCTACGCGGTCGTAGGCTAGGGCCCCTCGCTGGTCAAGGCGCCCAACTGGCTGACCCGTCTGGAGTTCGAGTGGAGCATCCCAGTGTGGCGCCATTGGTGGGAGGAGCTGGCCAAGCACCACGCCCTGGTGAGGTTCGATCAGCGCGGCTCCGGGCTTTCGGACCGCCAGATCGGCGGCCAGTCGTTCGAGAGGTGGGTGAGCGATCTGGGTGCGGTCGTCGCCGACCTCGGCCTGGTCCGGTTAAACCTGCTCGGCATCTCTCAGGGCGGCGCGATGAACACGAACTCCACCCCGGCCGGCACCGTGTCTCGCCCCGGGAGCAGCGCAGGCCCTGCAGCGGCGTATTGCCGGATGGCAGAGTGAGCGAACCCGCGAAGTTCTGCTAGGAGCGTCTAGCACCTGCCGTGGCGGCTCTCTGGACCAGCCTCCGGGCGGCCCCTGCGATGTGGTAGGCGTCAATGCCGGCAGCCGCAAGCAGCTCGCCGGGCGTGCCGGAGGTGGGCATGCCTTTGACCGCCAGCTTGACGACCTTGGGGCGCACGTTCTGCTCGGCGAAGACGTCGAGGACCACGTCGCCGATGCCGCCCTGGCGCCAATGGTCTTCGACGGTGATGATGCCGGCCGTGGCCGATGCCGCCCTTTTCAGCGTGTTGGCGTCGACGGGCTTCACCGAGTAGAGGTCGATGACCCTGGCGGTCACGTCTTCGGCCTGAAGTTTGTCCGCCGCGGTCAGCGCCTCGTGGAGCGTGATGCCCGCGGCCACGATAGTCACATCGTCGCTGTCCGAGGCGCGGACGACCCGGCTGCCGCCGATGGCGAACTGCTCCGCGGGGTCGTAGATCACGGGCAGGGCCTCACGGGTGGTCCGCATGTAGACGACGCCTTTGCGGTCGGCCATTGCGTCCACGAGCTTGGATGCCTGGTTGGCATCAGAAGGGTACAGCACGGTGCTGCCGAATACCGCGCGAAAGGCGGCGATGTCCTCGAGACCCATCTGCGACGGGCCGTCCTGGCCGATGGAGACGCCGGCGTGGGAGCCCACCAGCCTGATATTGGAGCCGCTGACCGCCGCCATGCGGATGAAGTCGTAGGCCCTGGTCAGGAAGGCCGCAAAGGTGGACGCGAAGGGCACCCAGCCGCGGACCTGCATTCCTATGGCGGCGGCGACCATCATCTGCTCCGCGATGTACATCTCGAAGTAGCGGTCGGGGTAGGCCGCGGCGAAGGCGTCGGCATAGGTCGAGTTACTCACCTCGCAGTCGAGGGCGACCACGTCTCGGCGGGCCGCGCCCAGCGCGACGAGGGCGTCGCCATAGGCCCTGCGGGTCGCGACGCTGTCTCCGACAGCATACGTCGGCGCGCGATACGTTCCAGCGGCTGCAGACCGCGCACTGCCACGCGTCCGGGTCTTGACATCGACCTCGATGTGCCGAATGCCGCCCAGCTCCTCGACGGCCGCCGCCGCCTCGTCCAACGCTTTGCCATGGAAGCCGTCCTTGTTCTCAACGGACGAGACGCCGCGTCCCTTGCGGGTCTTGGCGACGATGACCGTGGGCGAGCCTTCCGTAGCCAACGCCTCTGTGTAGGCGCGGTCTATCTGCTCGACGTCGTGTCCGTCGATCTCGATGGCGCACCAGCCGAAGGCCCGGGCCCTTCGCGCGTAGCTTTCGGTATCCCAGCCGCTCATCGTCTCGCCGCGCTGGCCGAGGCGGTTGACGTCGATGATGACGGTGAGGTTGTCAAGCCTGGAGAAGGCCGCCTGCTCGAAGGCCTCCCACATCGACCCCTCGGCCATCTCGCTGTCGCCGCAGAGCACCCAAACGCGGTATGGCAGCTTGTCGAGCCGCTTGCCGGCCAGCGCCAGCCCGACGGCTATGGGCAGGCCCTGACCAAGGGACCCTGTCGCGGCGTCGACCCAGGGGATCTCCGTGGTCGGGTGACCCTGCATGCGGCTGCCGAACTTTCGGAAGCTGAGCAGCTCCTCGTCGGTGATGGCCCCCGCCGCCTTGAAGATGGAGTAAAGCAGCGGCGACGCATGGCCTTTGGAAAAGACGAGGTGGTCGTTGGCGGGGTCGTCGGGTTTGTTGAAGCGGTAACGCAGATGTTTGACGAGCAGGACCGCGGCCAGGTCCGCCGCGGACATAGACGATGTGGGATGTCCCGTGCCGGCAGCGGCGCTGGCCCGCACGGAGTCGACACGTAGTTGCTGCCCAAGCTCACACCAAAGCTCCACGTCGGTCATGGCATGCCTCCTCGGGCACTCCGCACCTTCCCACTCGAACGGCCGTATTCTATCAGAGATCTGGAGGCCTCCGACGCTCCCGTGGCAACGCTGCCATCGTGATAAAATGTCGGGGAGAGGTGCCACGTCCAGTTACGGGACCCGGCCGAGGGCCGTTTGCCACGCCGTCGCGCGAGGGATAGCGATGTTAAGACCAAGAACCAAGTTCACATATCGGGACTACCTTCTGTTGTAGGAGCAAGACCGCCGGGAGCTGATCGAGGAAGAGCTCTACGTGATACCTTCTCCCACCGTCCGCCACCAGAGGATCATCGCGCGTCTCGCGTTAGCAATGCGCGAATATGTTGAATCGAACGAGTTGCGCGAGGTCCTGTGGTCTCCTTTGGATATCGTGCTATCGGACGAGGACGTGGTGCAACCGGACATCCTGTTCATATCCAACGAGCGCAGCGACATAGTGACGGAGCGCAACATATTGGGAGCGCCGGACCTGGTGGTCGAGGCCCTGTCTCCAATCACGGCGGACCGGGACAAGGAGCTGAAGCTGAGGCTCTACTCCAGATCCGGCGTCAGGGAATACTGGCTGGTGGACCCGGAGCAGGAGTCGGTCCAGGTGCTGACTCTCGGACCGGGTGGCGCCGAGGACACGCGGACCCACACCGCGGGAAGCGTGCGCTCTTCGGTTATCCGCGGTCTCAAAGTCGAACACGGGCTGATATTCGCAAACTGACTGCTCGGCCCCGTCCCTTCAAAGCCGCATGATCGAGCGCAATCCGCCGCTGCTGATAGCCACGGGCAACCCCGGCAAGCTCCGGGAGCTCGTTTCCATCCTGGCCGATTGCGGCCTGCCCATCGTCTCGTTGGCCGACCTGGGCATCGACACCGACGTTCCCGAGACCGGCGCCACCCTGGAGGACAACGCCGCCCTCAAGGCCGCGGCCTACGCCAACATGAGCGGCCTGCTGACCCTGGCCGACGACTCGGGGCTGGAGGTAGACACGCTGGGCGGCGCACCGGGCCCTATGTCGTCCAGATACGCCGGCGAAGGGGCCAGCGACGCCGAAAGAATTGCGTTTCTGCTGGCGAAACTGAACAATATACCCGAGGAGCAGTGGTCCGCCCGCTTCCGCTGCGTAATTGCGGTAAAGGCACCGGACGTCCCGGCGGAGCTCTACACCGGCATCTGCCCCGGCCGCATCATAAGGGTGGCGAGGGGTGAAAACGGCTTCGGATACGACCCGGTGTTCCTGCTCCCGGAGCTCGGCCGGACGATGGCCGAGCTCACCCAGGAGGAGAAGAACCGGACGAGCCACAGGGGCAAGGCCGCTCGCAAGGCGGCCCGGGCGCTCAAACAGATGAGTTAACCGCAGAGAGCGCTGAGGTCGCAGAGAAACAAAGTATGTTGACTCTGCGTTCTCCGCGTACTCCCTGGTAAGACTTTTTGGCGGATTCAGTATATTGATCGCAGACAGATTCGATAGATCGTTCAGGGACCTGCGGGTCTCGGTCACGGACCGGTGCAACTTCCGGTGCCGCTACTGCATGCCTGCCGAGATATACGGCGAGCGCTACCAGTTCCTGCCGCGAGAAGACCTGCTCACTTTCGAGGAAATCACGCGGGTAGTCGGGATATGCGTCGGCCTGGGCGCGGTGAAGATCCGGCTGACGGGCGGCGAGCCGCTGGTGCGCAACGACCTGGAGCGCCTGGTCGGTGACCTGGCGGCCGTCGACGGCGTGGCCGACCTGACGCTGACGACCAACGCGTACCTGCTGCCGCAGAAGGCGTCGGCGCTCAAGGAGGCCGGTCTCCACAGAGTATCGGTCAGCCTGGACACCCTGGACGACGAGATCTTCCGGGAGATGAACGGCCGCGGCTTCGGCACGGCCAAGGTGTTCGAGGGGATCGCGGCCGCCGAGGCGGCCGGGTTCCACCCGATCAAGGTCAACGCGGTGGTCCAGCGAGGCGTCAACGACCACACGGTCGTCGAGCTTGCCCGGTACTTCAGGGAGCGCGGCCACATCATGCGTTTCATCGAGTACATGGACGTGGGCACGCGCAACGGCTGGCGGATGGACCAGGTAGTACCCGCCGACGAGATCGTCGCCCGTATCGACGCCGAGATGCCGCTGGAGCCGATGGATGGCAACTACCTGGGAGAGGTCGCGCTGCGATACCGGTACGCAGACGGCGGCGGCGAGATCGGCGTCATCGCGTCCGTGACTAAGCCCTTCTGCGACGACTGCACGCGGCTTCGGCTATCGCCGGAGGGCAGCATCTACACGTGCCTGTTCTCCAGCCAGGACACCGACCTGCAGACCCCGCTGAGGGACGGCGCGGGCGACGATGAGCTGCGGTCGCTGATAACGTCGGCCTGGAACGTCCGCGAGGACAGGTACTCGGAGACGCGGACGTCGCTGACGAGCCCGGTCAGAGACAAGGTGGAGATGTACCACATCGGGGGCTAACGGCGCCCGGCCCTTGGACCGGGGCTACTGCTGCTCGGACGCGGATATCTTCCACTCTCCGTCGATCATCACCAGGGTCATGCGCATGATGCGGGTGCTGAGCGGGTCCTTGATCCTTACCACGATCTCGCCCTCGCCGTTGGCCGCGACGACGGGAGGGCTCTCCTCGGTAATGACGAGCTTTGCGCCGAAGCCCTGCATGAGCTGGATGCTGCCGCGGATGTCGGCTTCCTGCTCGGCGCGATAGGCCGCCTCCAGGTACGAAAGGGCGGCGTCCACGTCGTAGGCGTTGTAGGCGGCCCAGTAGTCCAGTGCCACCTGACGCACCGCTGCCGCCTCGGGCGATTCGTCAGCCGGAAGCGCCGCGACCGCGGTCGGTGTCAGGGACGGCGCGACGATTGTGACCTCTTTGCCAAAGTCGGACAGCGTGGCCGTCATGGAAATCGAGCCCTTACTGATGGTAATGCCCTCGAACAGGTCCACATCGCCCCCGAGGTCGAAGTCACCACTGGCGGCGACCCGCCTGAGCCTGCCGTCGTCGACCCCGATCCAGAAGTCAAGCTTAAAGGTAGCGCTGGCGTCCCCAAGCTGTCGGAGAGGCGCGGTGGCGGTTACTCGATAGGCCGCGACGCCGTCAAGTTCCTCCTCCACCGCGGTCGGGTCCTGGAGCAGTGTGGACAGGTCCGCCGACAGGAAGTCTATGGGGAGGGTAAGCAGCGAGTTTGACTCCGTCAGGGTCCACTCGCCGCTCAACGGGTCTGTGACGTAGAGCTCGTTGCCGATGGCTACGACCTGCGTCTCGAAGATCACGAACGCGATGGTGGCCGATAGCGTGCCGGCTACTTGATCGGGCGCGACGTAGTCCGCGGATAGCTTCAGAGGTATGGTCAGGCTCGTCTCCTGGACGGTGACGCTGACGCGGGACTCCATCTCGAAGTGGAGGCTCGTCACCTGCCGCATCGCGTCCACAACCCCGGCGATGACGTCGGCGGCGGAGATGGCGACCGGCGCGGTCGTCGGGGTGGAGGTATCCACGGCCACGGATGCCGCGATCGGGGACATGGCGGGGGTCACGGTGGACTCGGAGTCTAAGTCACTGCACGCGGCGAGCAGGAAGGCCGCAAGTACCACGGGGACTATGAGAAGAAGCTTGCGCATGTCGTTCCTTGCGAGGGTTATAGGGCCGTGGGCGCCGCCAAGTGCCCTATCTGTCGATCATAGCACGGCGGGTATCTCTGTCAAACCTGGGGAATCCGGTGCGGTACAATACCCCGATATCTGAGACGTTACGGGCGGGTTACATGATCGAGATATACACAGACGGTGCCTGCTCCGGCAATCCCGGCCCCGGGGGCTGGGCCGCCATCGTCATAGAGGACGGCGCGACCCGGCGGCTCCACGGCAGGGAGGACCACACAACCAACAACCGCATGG
The DNA here is from genome assembly GCA_964513735.1 of uncultured Dehalococcoidia bacterium. GTDB lineage: Bacteria > Chloroflexota > Dehalococcoidia > Lucifugimonadales > CAZENU01 > CAZENU01. The sequence goes on along the minus strand of CAZENU010000039.1, from coordinate 12,002 downwards.
AGATGCTCGCCGCGATAGAAGGGCTGGAGGCGCTGCCGCCCTCATCCGAGGTCACAGTGTTCAGCGACAGCACGTACGTCATCAACACCATGACCCGCAACTGGAAGCGCAAGGCCAACCAGGACCTCTGGGCGAGACTGGACGAAGCGGTCTCGAAGCGGCGGGTGAGTTGGCGCTGGGTGGAAGGCCATGCGGGCCACCCGCTCAACGAAGAGGCGGACCGACTGGCCCGGATGGAGTCAATTGGTAAAGGCGGCAGGTCCAACAACCCCGGGCCGGCCGACGCAGACACCGGCGGCGACGGTGGCAGCTCACACGACCCACGGCTCTCGCATGTGGCCGAATCGGGCGCGGCGCGGATGGTGGACGTAGGCGAGAAGCCGGAGACGAGACGGGTCGCCGTCGCGAAGGGGTCAGTGCTGATGCGCGGAGAGACCCTGGAGCTGGTCAAGGACAACGACATTAGAAAGGGCGACGTGCTGGGCGTCGCGCGCGTGGCCGGCATCATGGCGGCGAAGAACACGTCGCAGCTCATCCCGCTGTGCCACCCGTTGCCGCTGGACCAGGTCCTAGTCGAGTTCGATCTGGACGAGCAGCGCGGCGCGGTGGACATAACGGCCACGGCGCGGACCTCGGCGAAGACCGGCGTTGAGATGGAGGCGCTGACGGCGGTCAGCGTGGCCGCGCTGACCATCTACGACATGTGCAAGAGCAGCGACCGCGCGATACGCATCGACGGCATCCGGCTGGCGAGGAAGAGCGGGGGCAAGAGCGGCGACATCGTCCTGGAGCCCTGATGCCGCTGCCCGCGTCAGCTCGTCGCCCGCAGTACCCTTAGCCGGTTCACGCGCCCTCAGGACAGGCATGGCAGCCACGACTAACGCGAACCGCGGGCTACGTCTCGACGACGACGATCTAGGCGAGGCCCAGCCCTGGGTCGTCACACACCGCGGGCTCCAGTACCCCGGTGAGGTGATGGTAGCCGATACGGTCAACCCGGACTGGGTGCTCCCGATGGACGGCGACACCAGCTTCAGGGTCGTCCTCTACACGGTACCCAGACGCGTCCCCGCGGGGCAGATCCGCGACCCTCGGATCACGATGGAGGTGCTCCAGCGGCTGGAGTGGCTGGCCGTCCTCGCGCCCGGGATAGCCGCGGCGAGGAAGTACCTGGACGGGATGACCTTCGACGCCGAACGCGGAGAGCTCAGGCTGGCCCGGGACTCGCTGGCCGCGAGGGCCGCTCCGGCCGGTCTGCTGGCCAACCCATCGCTCTTGGACAGCATCGAGGCAGGCTTCACCCAGCTTCGCCGCGACTACGGCGCGGCCTACGCCGCCCACCGCGTGCGGTGCCATGACGAGGCGGCTGCGCTGGCGACGCGGCTGGAGAATCTGAGGCCGCGTGTCGCGGCGGTGGCGAGGCTCAACGACGTGCCGGAGTTCGGCGGACCTCTAGGGAGCGACGTGCCCGGCAGGTTCGGAGACCTGGTTGCATTCCTGAAGAGCTGCGAGCTGGGCGGGGCCGACCTCGCCCTTGAAGACGCTCCCTACTGCGGCCTTTGCTCGCTGTCGCTGGACGAGAAGGTCCCGCGGCAGCAGGCTGAGAGAATAATAGCCGACCTCGATGCGGCGCTGCGGGAATACAACCGCCGGCTGAGCTCGGAGGCGGTGACTCGAATCCTCGCCCACCCGACCCGGGAGCAGCTCGACCGGTTCATCGACCTGATGCGGGTCAGCGACCTTACCGAGCTGGCCAACGTCCTGGACGAGCGGGTGGTGGAGTTCCTGTGCGGCTTCGTGAGCGACGGGCGGCCGGGAAAGGACGCCGCCCTGTGAACAGGATAGGCCGCATTCTCGACCAGGTGCTCGGGCAGCGAGACCACGAAGGCCCCGGGGCTCGGAAGGTGATAGTCGGGCTGGGCAATCCGGGCGAAAGGTACGCGCGGACCCGGCACAACCTCGGCTTCCTGTGTATCGACCGGCTGGCTGACATGTGGGCGATCGACGTCTCCCGGCGGCGCAGGCTGTTCGTGTCGGGAGAGGGCATGGCCGGAGCCACGCCGGTGGTGCTGGCCAAGCCTCGGACGTACGTGAACGACAGCGGGCGCGCCGTAGTGTCGCTGTTTACCCGCTTCAGAGCCGCTCCGGCAGACCTGATCGTGGTGTACGACGAGTTGGACCTGGCGCCGGGGGAGCTACGGCTGCGCTCCAAGGGCAGCGCCGGCGGCCACAACGGCATGAGGTCGATCATCGCGGCCATCGGCACGCAGGACTTTGCGCGGCTCCGCATCGGCATCGGGCGGCCGGCGTTGGGCAGAGACGAGGTCGAGCACGTGCTGGGACCGCCGGCGGCCGACGAGCGGCAGAAGATAGACGACGCTGTAGACCGAGCAGCCCAGGCTGTGGCGGCCGTCATCGAAGACGGCATCGACACCGCCATGAACCGGTTTAACTAGCAGCCGCTCAGCCGAGCCGGCGTCGCCTTGATGGTGCTTTTCAAGGTTTGCTACACTCGCCGCGTCGATGGGTTGGATCAAGGGCCGGAACGGGGGACCACCGCCAATGCGACTGAGCACCGAGGAAGTCCGTCACATCGCGCTACTGGCGAGAGTCGGCATGACCGACGACGAGGTCGAGCTGATGCGCGACCATCTCTCCAACATCCTGGGGCACTTCGACTCCCTACAGGAGCTGGACACGGACGGCGTCGAGCCCACCGGCCACGCGGCCGACGTCGAGACGGTGATGCGAGAAGACCGTGTTGCCGAGTCGATCGACCGCGACGATGCGCTGTCCAACGTGCCGCGGCGCGAGGGCGACTTCGTCCGCGTCAGGGCCGTCCTCGAGTAGACCTCCGCCGCGATCGGACCAGGCGCGGCGTAACGGACACAGTATGAGATCACCGGACCTCAACGCGCTTACGCTGCGAGAAGCTTCCTCGCTCCTTGCCAGCCGCGACGTCTCGTCGGTCGAGCTTACTCAGGCCGTGCTGAACCGCATCGACCGTGTCGACCCGAACGTGAAGGCCTTCGTCACGGTGACCGCCGACGTGGCCCTGGAGCAGGCGCGGAAGGCCGACGCGCGAATCGCCTCAGGCGACGGCCGCGCATTGACCGGCGTGCCGATGATGCTGAAGGACAACCTCTGCACCACCGGCATCGCCACGACCTGCTCCTCGCGAATGCTGGAGGACTTCGTACCGACGTACGACGCCGAGGTGACGAGGCGGTTGTGCGACGAGGGCGCCGTCCTGGTGGGGAAAGGCAACCTGGACGAGTTCGCCATGGGCTCGTCCACGGAGAACTCGGCGTTCCACCCGACGATGAACCCGTGGGACCTGGAGCGTGTCCCGGGTGGCAGCAGCGGCGGCCCTGCCGCGGCGGTGGCCGCCGGCGAGTGCCTCTTCGCACTGGGCTCTGACACCGGCGGGAGCATACGCCAGCCGGCCGCGCTGTGCGGGGTCGTGGGTCTCAAGCCGACCTACGGGTTGGTAAGCCGCTACGGGCTGATCGCCTTCGCCAGTTCGCTGGACCAAATAGGGCCCCTGACGAGGGAGGTCACCGACGCCGCGATGGTCCTCAACGTCATCGCGGGCCACGACTCCAGAGACTCCACGTCCATCGACGCCGAGCCGCCCGACTACACTCGTGGGCTGGGCGCGGGCGTCGAGGGGCTGCGGGTGGGCGTACCCGGGGAGTACTTCGTCGAGGGCATCGACCCGGAGGTGGAGCGGTCGGTGCGCGACGCGGTCCAGGTGCTGGCGGACCTGGGCGCCGAGGTCGAGGAGACGTCGCTGCCCCACTCGTCGTACGCGATGGCGATCTACTACATCATCGCGCCTTCAGAGGCCTCCGCCAACTTGGCACGGTACGACGGCGTGAAGTACGGCTACTCGGCCACCGATGCCGCGAGCATGTGGGATGCGCTGGCAAAGACCCGCCAGGAGGGCTTCGGGCCGGAGGTAAAGCGGCGCATCATGCTCGGGACGTACGCGCTGTCAGCCGGATACTACGATGCCTACTACCTCAAGGCCCAGAAGGCGCGAACGCTGATCCGGCGCGAGTTCGAGGAGGCGTTCCAGCGGTTCGACGTGCTGGCGTCGCCCACGTCGCCCTCGGTAGCCTTCAAGCTGGGCGACAAGATGGACGACCCTGTGCAGATGTACCTCAACGACATCTTCACGCAGCCGACAAACATCGCGGGCATCCCGGCCATATCGGTCCAGGGGGGCATGGTAGACGGGCTACCGGTGGGCCTGCAGCTCATGGGGCCGCACATGGGCGAGGAGACGCTCCTGCGCACCGCACACGCCTACGAGCAAGCGACCGACTGGCACACGCGGTTCCCGGACCTGTACTAGCCTCGCGTCGCGCCGGACATGGGACCGGCAAGGGAGCGGTGTCTTCCAAACTGCGGTCGGGTAGGCAGCGTATAATAGTCAGTGGCGTCCGCGGTCGGACGACGTACGTGGGGCGTTAAGACCAGAACGCCGGCTCAGATAGATATGGCAACGAACACGCGCGCGGACAAGCCAGGTAAAGACAACCCGGCCGGCAGGCGCCGCATAGAGCTCTTTGCCGGCGCGATCCTGCTGACTCTGGGCGCGATCCTGCTGACGGCGTCCGTCGGCTACCAGGTGTACGGTTGGCTCGTCCGCTCCAACCTGGACCAGTACAGCTTCGCCGTCGAGCGGCCGCAGTTCGCGGGCCAGGGCTACGATCTCCCGGCGCCGCAGGCAGCGACCTCCGGCGTGCCGGGCACACAGCCGACTACCGTGACCGCGGCGCAGAGCGTCCAGACCCCGAGCGTCTCCGCCGCCGCGACGACCGACGGCGAGCCGGTGCGGCAACAGGGCAGCCGGCCGGCAGCCGCCAGCGAATCGCCCGAAGCGGGCTCCGGCGCTTCCGCCGGTCCCGCGGAGGGCGGCGCCCAGGCCATCGCATCGACGGACCCGCCGTCGGACGGTACGTCCAGCGTCGCACCCGGCGCTCCCGCTGTGAGCTCCCAGACCGGCAGCGCTACAACCGCAACCAGGTGGCCGGCCTCCGAGACCACGGACTCAGACGAGCCGCCCCAGTACATGGCCTCCGCCGACGGCTCGCCGTCGGACGGAGTCGCCCGGCCCGCCGAGCCCGACCCCCGGTTGGCCGCAATCGAGGTCTCCACTGCGGAGCTGGCGACGTATTCGGCGCCAACGCCAGCAGACCTGGCCCTACCCGGTGCGCGGGCGACCCGCATCAGGATTCCGACCATCGGAGTGGACGCAGTTATCAACGAGCTCAAGATCCTGTTGCTCAACAGCAGCCTGGCGTGGGAGACGCCGAACCAGGTCGTGGGGCACATCCCGACCACGGCGGCGGCCGGCGCCCAGGGGGAGGGCTGGTATTTCGGCCATCTGGAGAGCCCGCTCAAGGGCGAGGGCAACGTGTTCGCCCGGCTGCCCGAGATCACGAAGCTCGCCGGCGACGCACCGGTATACATCTTCCTGGAAACCCCTGACCGTCACTATGCGTACCAGGTGTACGTGACCGTTGTGGTCTACCAGGACGATCTGTCGCTGACAGACTCCGGAAAGTACGACATCACTCTCGTGACCTGCACCCCGCGGTTATACTACGACCACCGGCTACTGGTGACGGCCGCGCTGGTCGGGGTGAAGGAGGCCTAGCACGGCCTCCTCAGGCCGGACGCTGGCCACCGGCCGCGGGCTGTCGCCCCGCCTGCGGCTCGCTGTCTTCGGAATACCCACGCTGCTGATCGTCGCGTTCATCGCGCTGATGGCGTGGGGTCTGTCCAACAAGAACCCCGTTACCGGGCTGAGCGGCGCCACGAGGGTCGGCAATCCGGCCAGGGACTTCACGGTGCAACTGTTCGGCGGCGGCGAGCTCACCCTCTCACAGCTCGAAGGTACGCCCGTGGTGCTGAACTTCTGGGCGTCGTGGTGCGCGCCGTGCCGCGACGAGGCGGCGGGCCTTGAGCGCGCGTGGCGGACCTACCGGGCCCAGGGCGTGACCTTCATCGGGCTTAACCTGCAGGACTCCGAGGCGGCGGCCATGTCCTATCTGGCGGAATTCGGAGTGACGTACCCCAACGGACCCGATCCTTCCGGCACCATCACGGTCGACTACGGCGTGGTGGGCATGCCGGTGACCTTCTTCGTGAACCGCGACGGCGTGGTAGAGCAACGATGGGTCGGGGCGATACCGGAGTGGAGGCTCGTGGCCTGGGTCGACGCCTTGGCGACAGGTTCGCCGCTGGCGGGTGAGACCGAGGGGCAGTACCTGGACCGCTTCCTCAAGCTGGACGAGGCGCCGGCGCAGTAGCGGGGAGACCCCCGGGTCCTAGACCGTCCCCAGAAGGGAATTGACTCAGAGACGGCGCCCAACGACGCGCGCATGGCTTGCGCACCTACCGGTGCGAACTTGGACGAGACTGTCTGGCTACTCGGGCTTGGCCATCGCCAGCGCTTCCTCACGGCCGATATCCTGTTTGTGGACCTCCTTGCCGTGCTTCTGCACCAGGGAGACCAGCTCATCGTCGGTGTCCGCTCGGATTACCTCGCCGCAGGGGCAGTTGACTACCTTTCCCATGTGATCGCCTCCGATCCTAGACTTGGCGCCTATACGAGCGGTGGCCGATTGACGCAACGTTGACGTTTGTTTGACGCCTCATGACCATCGGGGTGTATCTGACAGGTAGGATCGTGCTCGAACTGGACGGCGAGCCCGTCATCGACGAGCCACATATCCGGGGCAAACAAGGCAGACTGGCGTCCGCCTACCTGGTAACGTCCCGCGACAGGCCCGTTCCCAAGGAGGACCTGGGCAGGCTGCTCTCGGGCGAGGAATTGGCCTCGAACTGGGAGACGGCGCTCAGCTCTCTGATGAGCCGGACTCGGTCCCTACTGGCCTCCCGGTCGTTGAACGAACACGGCGTCTCGCTGGAGGGCGGCTTCGGGAGACAGTACCGGCTCTTCCTGCCCGTGGGCGCGTGGACGGACCTGGAGGCCGCGACGGCCTATATCGACCAGGCTGAGAGCGCTCTGCGCGCCGGCGACCCGCGCCGGGTGCTTGACCCAGCCACGGTGGTGCTGAACATCGCCCGGCGCCCGTTCTTGGCCGGCATCGAGAACGAGTGGGCGGACTCGCAACGTAGGCGACTCAAGCGGCAGCTGCTGCGCGCGCTGGACTGCCTGACGGTGATGTCACTTGCCCGCGGCGAGCCGGCTACAGCCGTCGAGATGGCCACCGAGGCGGTCGAGGTCGACCTTTTTCGGGAGGTGAGCTGCCGGCACCTGATGCAGGCGCATGCCGTCGGCGGCGATCGAGTGAGAGCGGCTGAGGCGTACCGTAGCCTGCGCAAGCACCTCGAGACGGAGCTAGGCACCACGCCGTCGGAGGAGACGGAGGCGGTGTTCCGGAAAATCATGGGAGCACGGGTCGGCTGACCAGACTGCTTGTGCGGCTTTGACCCGGAGGGGTAGACTTGAGGCGTTTTTCCCGGAGGACCCCACATGACCATGGCGCGAAGCCTCCGCGACGACCTGACGGCGACCCTCGTTTCCGCGCTGCTGTTGATGCTGGGCCTGCAACTGATACGCAGCCTCGTCACCAGCCTGCTGTTCTATCTGCGGGACACGGCCGGGTCCTCCACGCCGCTGGTCGGGCTCTACGCCGTCGTGCTGTTCCTGGTCTCGTTTCTGGCGCCGGTGGTCCACCGGGTCCTGGGTCCTCGAACGGCCGTGGCGGTGACCGTCGGGGGTGTGGCGGTGGCACGGCTTGTCGAGCAGCTCGTCACCTGGGCCCCGGCCGATCTGGCCGTCGCGACGGCCGGGACGGCTATGCTGCTGCTGGCGATACCGCTATACGTCCACCACGCCCGGTCCGTCAGGGCGCGCTCCGGCGGCGCACTGGGTCTCGGCATGCTGCTGGGGATAGCCGCCGACACGGCGCTCAAAGGCGCGCTGGGCACGGTAGACCTGTCGTGGCAGGCCGGCATCTGGCCACCGTTCGTGGCCGCGGTGCTGGCGGCGGGCCTGATTGCGGGCCTGGTGCCTGTGTTGCGGGCAGGCGGGGGCATCTCGGGCGGGAGTGGCTCTGGCGGGACCACCTTGCCTTTGCTGGCTATCGGACCGGTGCTGTTGCTGGAGCTCCTGGTGCTCCAAAACATCGGCCACCTGACCGTGTTCACGGAGTGGAGCCAGCCGGTGGTGTTCGTGCTGGTCGCGACGGCCAACGTCGTGGGCATCGCCGCAGGCACGCTGGCCCTCCGGTGGAGGGGCACCCTGGCGACGCCGGTCACCGCCCTGCTGGGCGTATTGCTGGTCATCGCCGTGCTGCGGGGGTGGTCCGGCGTTACGACGGCGGCCGCGATGGCCGCGGGTCAGGCCGCGGTCTCCATGGCCGTGGTGCTCATCGCGGTGGCGGCGACGGCGGGCCAGGGCCACCCCAGCCTGGGGCGCACGTCGGTCGCCAGCGGCTGCGGCATGATGCTGATGCTGCTCCTGCTATTCGGCTACTACGCAAGCTACGACATCGAGGTTATTCTGCCCAGGGCGGCTTTCGCGCCGCTGGCAGCCGCAGTGGTGCTCGCCTGCGGAGTACTGGCTACACGCAGGTTGCCCGACCTGCTCCCGGACCAGGTCCGAAGCGGGGTGGCGCCGGCGATCGCGGTCGTGCTGCTCGTAGTGCCCGCGGGCTACTGGCTTGCATGGGACGAGCCGGTCCCCCGGCAGGCACCCAGTGGGTCGGTGCGGGTAATGTCGTACAACCTGCACCAGGGCTTCGGCCTCGACGGCCGGCTGGACCTAGCGGAGCTGGCCGAGGTCATCAAGGCCGAAGGCGCTGATGTAGTGGCGCTGCAAGAGGTGTCGAGGGGCTGGGTCATCGACGGCGCGGTGGACATGCTGGTATGGCTGTCGCAGCGGCTGGACATGGTCTATGAATGGGGCCCGGCGGCCGACTCCCTGTGGGGCAACGCCGTGCTGAGCCGGTACCCCTTGTCGGGCGACGAGACGCGCCCGATGCCGAACAACGACAAGCTACGATTGAAGCGGACCTTCACGTCCGTCAACGTGGACGTCGGGGGCGGCCGGACGCTGACCGTTATCGGAACGCACCTGCGTCACGGCGACGCCAACAGCGCCCAGCGCGTGCCCCAGGTGAACGCCATCGTGGACTTCATCGGCGGCATGAAGGCGGTCGTGCTCATGGGCGACATGAACGCCAGGCCCGATGATCCAGAGATGGCCGGCCTGCGAGAAGCCGGGCTACAGGACGCCTTCGTCGCGTCTGGCGCACCGGGAGACGGGTACACGTCGCGGCCAGACAACCCGGTGAAGCGCATAGACTATATCTGGCTCTCGAACGACCTGACGGCCAGCGACTTCAGCATCGCGGACAGCATCGCGTCCGACCATCTACCTGTCGCGGTGACTGTGAGTCCGTGACGGGCGGCGGGTCTGCTGGAGCAGCCCGTGTGGTTCAGCCCGCCCCAGAAGTCCGACGGCGGTGTGCCCGCAGGGCCGGCAGCGGACAGCCGTCTACACCTGCCATAGCCTGGCGGAGCACAACGAACAGCGCGTACTGTGGTCCCCGGACCGGGAGCATTTCACGCTCGGGAAGATAGTCGGCGATCAGTGGCATCCGACATTGCCGTGCCGCAGTGCCGAGCGCGCAAATCACCGCGACGAGGCCTGGGATGGTATGATTGCCGCTACTGAGTTGGGGTTGATGGCAAAGTGGCCGTAGGCTTGAGGCAAACCAAGGGCCGCAGGTGGAATAGAGACTGGCTCGGAGGAGCGACGCTATGGGATCGTTTGGCGCAGTGATAGTGATCGTTTTCGTCTTCAGTGTGCTTTTTACGCTGACGATGAATGCAGTGTTGAGGGGCTCTGTGGCCGGCATGTTGGCGGCCGGCGCGCTCTGGATCCTCAGCTTGGTCGCCTGGATGATCAAGCACAAGCTCTCGGAGAGAGAACGCGAGCAGTTGGAAGAAGAGCTGAGAAGAGAGTCGGCCGCGGACGCGTAGCAAAGCCTGGCTGTGAGCCCGGCGTTGGAGCAACCCGCGGTGCTGGACGTCTCTCCCATCCGGCTGGCGATATCGGGGCAAGCGCTAGCAGGCTGCTGAAAAGCTCTTTCACTCTCGCGAACTGCTTCTCCATAAAGAAGTGCTTGCCGGTCTCGGCCAGCTTGATCCCCACCTCCGGAATCTCGTTGGGCGGAAGCGTAATGCTGGCGATGTCGAAATCTTCGTCGGCGATCAGGTCATCCACGCTGGCGTAGACGCTGGCATCGGAATCGTGCTCGGATGCCGCGTCGAGGAGACCGGTGTTGGTATCTTCGCAGTAGGCAGCGATCTCTACCTCCTCAAGCCGCCAGAAGGTCTGGATAAGGCCTTGCTTCTCGGGGCCTATGCTCCCGACGTGACCGTGCCGGAGCCCGATGATCGCTACTTTTCGAGGATAACTACCGGTCATGTTCTCACCTCTGCTATATGAGACGCTGTTTTTGACTTCGAAGACCTCCCTGGTCTGAATTCGCCGGAACATCCCCGGCGTGGCCGTGCCCGCACCGACCTGCAGCCGGACCCGGCCTATCTGCGCCCATGAGCCCGACAATGCCACATGCCGGCTGCGGCGGCGTGGCGTCGATCACCGGCTGACCGTGATCTTGCTCACCTGCTCACCAGTCAACTCGCCGCTGACCAGCACGTGGCCATCTATGGCCCGCAGCAGGTCCGCTTTCGTAGCCTCCGGGCCCAGATCGCTCTCGGCGTCGAGCGCGAAAAGCTTGAATGAGTACCTTTTGACAGTGTTCGCATCTTGCGGTTGGGGAGCATTAGTCCTGAAGATCACAGGTTCCGGACAGGGTCCCGACCACCCGAGCTTTTTATCATCGTTGGTCCCCTGCCTCGCCGTTGGCCCGATTGACGGCGCCTCCGGCGCGTTGGCTACGGCCTCCGGAAGCCCTCCGGCATCCGGCGGGATGCCCCACGACACCCAGTGACAAGTACACAGCGGGATTCTGGGTACTTGTCACTGTCCAACCAGCAGGGCTATCCTCACCGTCCCCTCCGGGGCGCCACTCCACGTTATGGGGGGCGTATGTCTTCTTCCGTGCAGCTGTACTTTCTCGGGATGCGCCGCTTCTCGTCGAACTCTGAGTTCGTCACTTCGATACTCAGGTCGAACTACTGGGCAAGCGTGTATTCGTCTGCAGACCCGCCGGCGGCTTCGTCCTCGGCGACTGCCGCAGTACCAGTGGAGGCTGGGGCGTCAGCTTGTCCGTCGTCGCCGCTCAAACACGGGAAGGCCGTAACGTCCAAGACAGCTATCCCAACAAGTACCGCCTTGATGGACACAGGATAAGACATTCCGCTGACCTCCTATCCTCACCGTTCGGGGCGGGCGTCACTTCTCCAACTCGGCCGTGGCGGCAAACCGACAAAGACCCTCAGCTCTCGGTTGGGCTACTCAAACCAGGCCCCGGCGGGCGTCTTTACGGCCAGTGCGGTCCTCGCCCGCGGCTGATCCGGCTGCTAGCTGCGTCGCTAGTCGCGGGACAGCGGGATGGAGACCCTGGCGCCGTTGCGGGTCTGGGACAGGAAGACGCCCAGCAGAATCTCCAGCGTGTCGCGGGCCAGGGAACTGGTCACACCTTTCCCTCCACCTGGGTCACGATGTGACGTGGGGCTCCAGGCAACCTGAGGGCTCTGGCGGCTCCAGAGGCCGCCCCAAGCAATGGTGGTTAGAGCGATGAACCCGAAATGCGCCCCTCGTGGGATCGGCCCCACGACGGTTAGCTCGACACTCCCCATATCAAGCTACTTGGACCCAGGCAACACACGATCCTAGAATACAAGCAACGAGGCTTCGGGGAGCCGTCTCCCCGAAGCCTCGTTTAGGACCGCGTCAACTGTCGCCCGGAGTGGGCCCTAGTGCTTCTCTACGAACATGTCCCAGAGGTTAACTCTGATGTTGGAGTTGGTCACGAAGCCTTGCA
>CAZENU010000038.1:4090-22322 GCA_964513735.1 uncultured Dehalococcoidia bacterium | reverse complement strand
GCCTACATGCACACCTGCATCAACCCGGACTTCCGCGTCAACGTCTACCAGATGGTCCGCATCGGCCGCATCCAGTACACCGTCGGCGCCGAGATCCCCCGCAAGTACCTCGTCCCCAGCTAGCGGTAAGTTACGCTCAAAATGATGTGTGCCGCCGCGGGCTCCTTCCTGCACACCCGGTTAGCAGCTTTGTGAAACTTGGGTGGGAGGGGCAGGCTCTGCCCCCCTCTCTCCCCGCCTTAATAAAAGGAGAGGAGGGGGAATAAGGAGGGATTGGTGATACAGAGGGATGCCTGCCTCGCGTCCCGGGTTTGTGAGTGATCCGCTTTGATGATCTCCCAAGTGCTAAAGGAGATCGAAGGAGTGATGGAAGTGATGCTCCAGACGATTCCGGAGTCACTGGAGGCAAATTCCTCCTTCCACAAAGGAGGAGGGGACGGACGATCCATCCCGTTCCCAAGATGAAAACCAAAACACTCGTGACTTACTATTAGCCAGCCGGACAGCCTGCAGACCCACGTGCCTGCCAGTCCGGCCGCCAATTAGTCGTCCACATTGGGCCTGCGTCCGTCGAAGGCTCTACCCCTTGGTTCCGCAAGACCACCAACAGACGCCGATCGTCGGAGCCCGCATCGACGCACGCCCCGACTCCTGGCCATGACGGCGTTGACACCGCCTGTCGCAGCGGATACGCTCCCCTCGGCAACGTACCCACTCGTATCAGAGAGGTGAGACCGACGTGTCCTACGGCAAGGTGAAGTCTTGGCTTGCAGACGAGCTACAGAGCATACGCGATAACGGCCTCTACAAAGACGAGAAGCTGATCGAAACTCCTCAGGGGCCTGAGGTCGAAACCTCCGAAGGGCGTCTGATCAACTTCTGCGCCAACAACTACCTGGGCCTCGCCGGCCATCCCGAGGTGCTCGAGGCCGTCGCCGAGGGCGTGCGAACTTATGGCTTCGGCATGGCCTCCGTCCGGTTCATCTGCGGCACCCAGGAGATACACAAGACCCTGGAGCGCCGGCTGACCGAGTTCATGGGCACCGACGACACCATCCTGTACACGTCCTGCTTCGATGCCAACACCGGCCTCTTCGAGACCCTTCTCGGCGCCGAGGACGCGTTAATCAGCGATGCCCTCAACCACGCCAGCATCATCGACGGCGTGCGGCTGTGTCGGGCCCAGAGGAAGGTCTACGCTCACAGCGACATGGCCGACCTGGAGGCCATGCTGAAGGAGTCCGCCTCGGCCCGCTTCCGCATGATCGCCACCGACGGCGTCTTCAGCATGCAGGGCGACTTCGCCAGGCTCGGCGACATCTGCGACCTGGCCGACCGCTACGATGCGATGGTGATGGTCGACGACTCCCACGCCACCGGCTTCATCGGTCCCAACGGCCGGGGCACGCCCGAGGACCAGAGGGTGGTCGACCGCGTCGACGTGGTCACCAGCACTATGGGCAAGACCCTCGGCGGCGCCTCGGGAGGCTACACGTCGGGGCGCCAGGAGATCGTGGACTACCTTCGGCAACGCTCCCGGCCGTACCTTTTCTCCAACACGCTGGCGCCGCCCATCGTCATGGGCGCCCTGAAGGCGCTCGACCTGGTTGAGAGCAACCCGGGACTGCGCGAGACGCTACACGACAACACGAGGTACTTCAGGTCAGCGATGGAGTCCCTTGGCTTCGACATCATCCCCGGCGATCACCCCATCGTGCCCATCATGATCCGGGACGAGTTCAAGACAATCGAGATGGCCCGGGCGGTCAACGAGCGCGGCATCTTCGTGGTTGGCTTCACCTTCCCGGTGGTGCCCAGAGGCCAGGCGCGCATCCGCGTGCAGCTCTCCGCCGCCCACACGAGGCAGCAGCTCGACACGGCGATCTCCGTTTTCGAGGACGCCGGCAAGGAACTCTCGCTGATTTAACGCGGCGATCGAGGTACCCCTCCGGACATGGACGATTTCACCGACAGAGTGGCCATAGTCACCGGCGCAGGCCGGGGCATGGGCCGGGCCTGCGCCGAGCGGCTAGCGGCCGGCGGCGCCCGCGTCGTCGTCAACGACGTAGACGAGGCCCGCGCCACGCGGGTTGCCGATGAGCTCGTCGCGGGTGGCGCAGACGCCATCGGCGTCGCGGCCGACATCACCTCGGCCGCCAACGTGGCCCGTCTCGTCGACACCGCGAGAGACCGGTTCGGCGACGTAGACGTGCTGGTAAACAACGCCGGAATTCTGCGGCGCACCGGCATCCTCGACCTGGACGAGGACGAGTGGGACCTGGTCCTAAACGTCAACCTGAAGGGCACGTACCTGTGCACGAGGGCGGTGCTCCCGGCGATGAAAGAGGCCGGTTGGGGCCGTGTCGTCAACTTCTCGTCCACCGCGGGAAGGAGCGTCAGCACCCTTGGAGGTCCGCACTACACGACGGCAAAGGCGGCCGTCCTCGGCTTCACCAGGGCGGTGGCCAAGGAGATGGCGCGCCACGGCATAACCGTCAACGCGGTATGTCCCGGCCTGGTCGACACGGAGATGGTCAGCGAGTTCGTCACCCCGGAGCAGGTGCGGGACTACGCCGCCGATTTCCCGATCAGACGACTGGCACAGCCTGAGGAGGTGGCCGAGCTGGTCGCCTTCCTGGCCTCCGACAGGGCCGCCTACATCACGGGTGCGTCCCTCGACATCAACGGCGGCGATCTGATGCTCTAGGGGCTGGAAAACGACCGTAGAGAGCGCAGAGCGCGCTGAGAAAAGAGATGTAAAATTCCTATCTCTCTGCGATCTCTACGTACTCAGCGGTAAATTCCTAAAAGGAGGCTGAAATGAGCAAAAACGTGTATGAACGGATCGGTGCCCGGCCCGTGATCAATGCCGGTGGAAACACGACTTTGTGGGGCGGCTCGACACCGTCTCCTGAGGTCATGCAGGCAATGCTAGAGGCCGGCGAGAGCTTCGTGGAGATGGAGGAGGTGCTGGCCGCTTCCGGGGACCACCTGGCAAAGCTGCTGGGAGTCGAGGCCGCATACCCGACCGCAGGCTGCTACGCGGCGCTCGTGCTCAGCACCGCGGCGTGCCTGACCGGCAACAACCCCGACAAGATGGAGCAGCTACCTGACACCACCGGCATGAAGGACGAGATCGTCCTTCAGCAGTGCCAGCGTTATGGCTACGACCGGGCCTACACGGTGCCCGGCAGCAAGCTGGTGCTGGCCGGCGACGATAACGGGTGCACGCTGAACGAGCTCGAGGCTGCGATAGGTCCCAATACGGCCGCCGTTGCCTACCTGGTCCAGGTCGACCAGCGGGCCTCGTCCGTGTCCCTTGAGGATGCGGTAGACTTGGCCCACTCCCACGGGCTGCCGGCCATCGCCGACGCGGCTGCTCAGATCTACCCGCTTGACTATCTGCGTCGCAACGCCCAGTCGGCCGATCTGGTCTGCTTCGGTGGCAAGTACATGGGCGCGCCGCACTCCACGGGACTGGCCTGCGGCAAGAAGGACATGATAGAAGCGGTCACCGCCCACGGTTTCATCGGCCCCCGCCCGCTGGGCAGAGGTATGAAGATGGACCGGCAGGAGATCGTAGGCCTGACCGTCGCCATAGAGAGCTGGGTCAACGCCGACCACGAGCAGCGCCTGGTTAATTACGGCGTCAAATTCGACGTCATCGAGGAGGCGCTGAAGGGCGCCTCGGGAGTGAAGGAGACCAAGGTCGTCCCCACCGACAACTTCTACAGCCTCATGCTCAACGTCGTCCTGGACACGCAGAAGCTGGGCAAGAACGCCGAGCAGGTCAATCAGGAGCTGCTCGACGGCAGCCCGCGCATCAGGCTCTCAGTGGCAGACGGCGACGACACCCTGGCGATCAACGTCCACACCCTCAACGACGGCGAAGAGCAGACCATCGCCGACAGGATGCGCGACCTCCTGGCCTAGGCGGCGGTGGATCTCCAGCTAACGCTCCCGCGGTGATATGGCCCCTCGATACGCCCCGATGCCACATCGGGGCGTATCGGGGGGCTCGGACGACTGAGCAAGGAGTGCCTTCTCGGACTGTGTGGCAACCGGACTCCGTCCACCCTGAGCAGGCATGAGTGCCGTATCGAGGGGCCGATACGTGCGCCTATCCATATGTACAACCCGTGGGTGGGGCCAGTCACAACGTCAGCTAGGTATGGATCTCCAGCCTCTGGGTCGTCACGGTCGTACCGGCGACTTTGATCTCAGTGCCCCCGCCGACATAGCGAAAGCCGAGGTCTTGTAGTAGCGCGGCCTTGCCTTCGTCTTCGCCCGCCACCTCCGCGTAGCAACCGCAGGCGCCTCTGGCCGCGGCCCACGCGATCGCGGCCGTCATGAGATCATCCCACGCCCTCGCGTGGTAGGCGTGAGCAAAACCGTCGACCCGACAGTGGCCCTGGTGGTCGAGCCGCGCCGTGGCCAGTCCGACGACCCGGCTGTCGTCGGTGCGGGCGCTGAACCAGGCACCGCGACCGTCCGCCGCCACGGCCTGGTAGTGTGGGTAGAGACCCATGCACGATTTCTGGATGCTGTAGCGGGTCGAGAGCATTCCGGCATTGGCGTCCAGGAGGTGCCGTTCGTGAGGCGTCAGGAGCAACGGGACCAAGGGGACGCGGTCCGCCGGCGACCCGGGGCCCACAGTGATGGCGTCCGCGGGGGTGCGAAAGTAGTCCACCAGAAAGGCCTCGGGGGGGGTCGCCGCTGGTGACGTTGGTCATCACGTCGGCGCCGGCCAGCTTCCGCCAGCGGAGCCGATGGTATATCCGTGCCGCGTCGGGATTGCCCGTGCCGAGGAACAGCGCTCCGCCGCCGCGCCGGCGGAACTCGTCGATGGCCCTTGCGCATAGCTCGGTGGCAATGCCGCTGCCGCGAAACTCGGGCCGGGTCGCCACCTCCCCGAAGCCGCCTACGGCCGCCGAGGCCGTCGGGACCGTCAGCAGGCACGTTCCTGCCAGCCTGTCGGCGCGCCGCCGTATGAACAGGACATTGTCGTTGTCGTGTGCCTCGTCTCCCAACAGCACCTCAGGCGGCACGTCGGGCAGGTCTCCGAAGATATCCCTCCAGAAGGCGATAAGCTCCCCCGCCAGCACAGCCGGGACGGGAATTTCGAGCCTCATGTGTCCAACACGTCAGGTCCGCTGAAACACGAGCTGTCGGACCTGTGCTTCCGCAGGAATGCTTCGATCTCCCGGTGAGCCTCGGCCTTTGCCTCTCGGTAGGTTGAGTCATCGACCTCGGAAACGCCCTGCTCCATCAGGTTGTCCTCGAACCCCGTATGGCGGTGTCTGATATACGCCCGCGCCGCCAGCTCGGCCTTTTCCTCCAGCTTGAGCCTGGTGGTGCGTCCGACCCTGCCGCTACTCACCACCGTCGCCTGCGCGGCGGTCCCATCCGCGATCTGTCGTGCGAGCTCGCGGTTATCAGGTGCGAAGTCCAGGAACCGGAAGACCGCTTCGGCGAACTGCTGGCGGTATCTGCGTTCGCAGGAGTCCCGGCTCAGGCGAGAGCGCTCCCGTTTCCCCTCTCTCTGGGCCTCTGACTCCCGTGCCCGGGCCCGCGCCTCCTGGACGTTGACGGACGGCGCGAGAAGGCCCAGTGTCGCCGTGCTCGGGATGCCAACAGCCCCCACCCGGCGTCCGAGGCCGATATACTCTTAGCACCTCGTCAAAGTGCCTTTCTCATGGGAGAGTTCTCACTCTTCTTCGTACAGCAGCGCGCCCACGATGGACACCAGCGAGCCGCCGTTGGCGTCGGCGGGGCACTGGGCGTAGCCCATCGACTCGCCCTGCATCGGGTCCAGGAGCCGCAGCATCATGTAGATCGGCGGTAGACCGCATATGCGACGCCGGTCGCCCTCCGCCAGCGACAGTTCGAAGAATCCCGCTGCGTCGCCCTCGCGGATGGCGGCGATAGACGCGGCGTCCTCCTTCGCCAGCGTCGCGCGGCCTGCTGCGTCCAACGGGGCCGGGTCGCCGAAATTCGGGCCGACGTGGGCAAGGTCACCCGCGGCGATCACCAGCGTCTTCCGGCCTGCCATCGCCGCTCTGAGGTAGTCCACCGCCGCGTTCAGGCGGCCGTCCTCGGCCGGGTCCGACGCGCAGTTGGTGAAGCCGTAGAACGACCCGCACAGCATCGGCACGATGGGGCAGTCGCGTCCGCCGATGGACCGGTGGAACCAGACTGTAGCGAGCTCGATGGAGTGCTCCTCCACGTGGTGAAGCTCCTCGGCGAAGGCGTCCTCCTCTCCCAGAACGTCGGCCAGGCCGTCGACTATCTCGCGGTCGGTGGACAGCACGCCGAAGGGCGTCGCATAGTCCTGACGGGTCAGGGTCAGCGCACCGGGGCCGCCGGAGTGGTCGGTGCCGAGCAGGATGGCCAGATCCACGTCCTCCAGCGCCGGTGCGCACCGCTGCCATAGCTGG
The DNA here is from genome assembly GCA_964513735.1 of uncultured Dehalococcoidia bacterium. GTDB lineage: Bacteria > Chloroflexota > Dehalococcoidia > Lucifugimonadales > CAZENU01 > CAZENU01. Next base: position 15,885 of record CAZENU010000038.1, on the reverse strand, counting down.
GTGTAGGTGCCGTTGCCACGCTCGTAGTCGATGTGGGGGCAGACGATGCCGCGCAGGTCCGCCGACCCGGGCAGGGCGCCGTTGGCCGATGGCGCCCTGGCACAGTAGCCGTCCAGCGCGTCGGCGAGGGCGTTGGGGTCGGCCGGGTATGCTCGGCCGGCCAGGGCGGGCCTCCGGTGCGGCGCCTTGCGGTACTCCTTCAGTGCCGCCACTGATGCCTTACGGAAGGAGCCGTTGTCCAGCAGTAGCGCCGCATCCATGGCTTGTACAAAGTCCCTGATCTGCGATGGCGAAAGCTGGACGTCGGCGGTAAGCGCGAGCGCGGTCGTCAGTGCCAGGACGTCGCGCGTGCCGTCACAGAGGTTGAGCAGCGGCGCCAGCGGCTGCGGAACGAGCAAGCCCTGCTTAGCCAGGCCTAGGGGATCGCGTATGCTGACGTATGGCCGGCCCTGGTGCTCCACCCACTGCGACTCTACAGCCCGCAGCTTCGGCCGCTCGTCAGTCAAGTAGCGCCTTCTTCAGGCCGGAAACCTGCGCATCCTCGGGCCCGGCGGTCCACACCAATGGCGGCGACTTCTCCTCACCGTACCGTGCGTCGGCGCCTGCCGGCGGATACCAGTAGTTCTTGGTGCACGTGTACTCGGTGGGGATGCGCCTAATCCTGGTAAACACTGTGCTGGTGAGCTCAAGGTCCAGTGGGAACTGTTGCTGGGCCTTGTACTCCGGAGTGTCCAGCATCAGGCCGCTGTCATCGCCCGTGGCCGCGGCCGGCTGCGAGCCTCCGCCGTCGGAACCGCTGGAGCGCGCCACCATCGCCAGGGTAAGGGTCGCTATCGCCGCAATCGTGTAGGTAGAGAGCCTTGTCATCGCTGGCCTCCGGCAGCTCCGGTCGTACCGCTTGCAGTCACTCGGCTCGAAGCCCTCCAGGTTCCAGCCATCAGAATAATACCACCCTGTCCGGGTGTAACCACATGGCTAGACCGACGCTGTGTGCGAATCATTCCCCGCGGTTGGTGCTTCAATCATTCGGAGCAATTCTCTAGCAACGTACACCCGTGGCCACTCATCACGGGACTCGTCGACGATTCCCGCAGCAGCCAGTTCTTGCAGGATACCCCTGGCTCCAAGGATCAATTAGAAACTCCAGTTGCTAATTGAGGAAATATGGAAACTATTTGGCATTCTAGTTTCTATCGTACTGTGAATGGCGGGTACAGAATCTTGCTTTCGGTACGTGCCACTTCTGGAAAGACCCACCAAAGAGTAAGGCCACTCCCAGGAGTGGAAGTGACCTGTGTAGAGCCCGGCTGCTGTCGACGGTGTTGTCCTGCCACCGTTTAGGGGTCGGACAGCGGGTATTGCAGTTCTATCTGGAGGGTATCTGGAGCGGAAGACGGGGGTCGAACCCGCGACCTCCTCCTTGGCAAGGAGGCGCTCTACCACTGAGCTACTTCCGCTCGCTGGTCCACAGCCACCCGGGCTTTTGGCCGCCTTCTGCCCCGCGTGGGAGAAGTGAGCCCGTATCCTGAGCCGGTGGGGAGGACTGTCGGCGTGCCGAGGGCCAGAATCGAACTGGCGACACCAGCGTTTTCAGCACTGTGCTCTACCGACTGAGCTACCTCGGCGCCGATTTCATGTTATGCGGCGCGTCTCGGGGGTGTCAAGCTGGCCCGGTAGCGTGGCCGGACCGCGGTGGCACCGCGGCGTCCCACCTGTTCTCGTTGCCCGCCCGGCCTGCGCCATGCCCCTGGTTGAGTAAGGGTGCGACGCACGGAGAGGCCTGGCTGGTGTGCGAGGCTGCCATCACGCCGGCGCCGTCCGGGGGCGGCACGCCTCAGAGGGCTTTCACCGGATTCGTTCCCACGATCCGGCGGACCGCCTTCCTGAGCTCGGCGCGCAGCCGGTCTGCGTGCGTAAGCCAGATGTGGTGGGCTGCCTCGGCGATCTCCACATATTCGCCCTGCGGCAGAAGCGCCGCTAGCTGTTGCGTAGGCCAGTTGGGCCGGATGTCCCGTCCGCCGTTGATGAACACCGCAGGCACGTCGAGGCCGGCGATCTCTCTGAGCAGCCTCGGGCGCGTGACGTACGAGCGCCCGCTCTCGTTGCCTTCTGGATTGACCCGCGGGTCGGCCGTGAACTCGATCCCACCGTGGTCCTCGCCCACCTCCGCCAGGCCTTTGTGGTAGGCCGAGCTCCAGTTTCGGTCGTTCACAATGTTGCCGCCGGCGATTCCGATCAGACCGAGCACGACCGTGGGGTGCCTGAGCGCGTAGAAAAGCGCCAACGTGGGACCGGCGCTGTGGCCGGCCACTATCAACCGCTCGACGCCGTACTCCTGGCGGACGGTGTCCGCATCGGCGATCAGAGTCTCCAGGTCGTAGTTTCCGTCCCAGTCCGACCTGCCGCAGCCTCGGGGCTCGAAACGGATCACGTGTCACAGGTCGTCGATCATGCTGGCCACGGGCGCCAGGTAGTCATCACAACCCGGCCCGCCGTTGAACATCAAGAGAGGTGTGCTTTGACCACTTGAGATCGACCACAGGTGCGCAGTACCCGACTTGACGAAGCTGTCGCCGGTCTCCGTGGCCATCGGTCTTACCCGACCGCTCCGCCGCGCCGGCCTACTCGGGCTGAGGCTCGGTGAAGACCAGTGCCGCGGCGGGGTTGTCCATTAGCATGCGGTCGATGGCCTCCTGCGGGATGCCCCTGGCCCGCATCCTGGGGACGATGTGTGTCAGGATGTAGAAGTAGCCGTGTCCGCCGTACTTCAGCAGCCGGGTCTTGTAGCAGACGTCGTGGGCCAGCATGACCTGGTCACCGTAGCCCTCGGCCACGGCCCAGGCCACGTCGTCGATCTTGGTGCCGTCGTTCGGTATGTTTATTTTCGTGTTGGGCCAGTAGTAGGAGATCTCCCTCCCGAACTGGTCCCAGTTCAGGTAGACACCGGTCTCGGCCAGCTCCCTCAGAAGGTCTTTCTGAAACACCGTGCGCTCTACGTGGGAGATGATAGTGTGCCTGAGGTCGGCGCCGACGTCCCGCAGGACGGCCACGATCTCCAGCGGCGCCTTCTCGTCTCGCCCCGGATGGATCAGCAGCGGCGCGCCGGTGTTGCGCTGGGCCCGGCCCGAGGCCCGCAGCACCTTGCGCTCGTTGTCGGTCAGTGGCCACGAGCAGCCCACCTCGCCGATGATCCCAGACTTAACCCCAGTGTCCCCAACGCCGACCGTCACGTCGCGGACTATCTCCGCCACGATGTCGTCCTCGGCGCGCTCGTCCATGTCGTCCGGGTGGGCCAGGTCCGTGTAGTAGGACGCGCCCATAATCACCGTGAGGCCGGCCTCCTTCGAGATGTGGACGAGCGCCTCGGGGTCGCGCCCGATGCCCACGCACGTGGCATCTATCATCGACCTGCCACCGCGCTCCACGTACATCCGGGCCTCGTCGATGGCGGTCTGGACGTCGTCGAGCCTGGAGTTGTCGACGTTGGGCACGTGGTAGTGGCTGATGTAGCCCAGGTTCTCCAGCGTGACCCGCTGGTCGTATATCTCGGGCGCTATCGAGTCCGCCGGGTCGCCCGGGAAGCGGGACAGGTCGACCAGCAGGTGCTCGTGGCCCAACGTCACGCCGAGCTCGCCGGGATCGATGGTCCCGAGCACGGTCTGAATCTTGCCTGACATGGAGGAGATCATCATTCCTGACTCCTGGTCTGGTTGCCGCGCCGAAGCGTACTATAGGTCTTGCAACCGGGTGTGCGCAATCCTTCACCGCCCCGTCGAAGGTTGAAGTCGAAGGTAACGTCGAAGGTAACAGGTAGTAGATTGTTGTACACTGTGGCACCGTGCCGGAACCCGCAGCGCGGGTCAAGGAGTGACCGATGGCCGCTATCAATGGAAACCGCTCGCTGGTTGTTCTGCAGCTCTCCGGGGGCAACGACTACCTGAACACGGTCGTCCCATTTGAGAACGGCCTCTACTACGACTACCGCCCGAAGGTGCACATAGCGCCAGAGCAGGTGCTGGACATCGGCGGCGGCCTCGGATTCCGCCCGCAGATGGAGTCCATCAAGCGCCTGTGGGACGAGGGCAAGGTAGCCATCATTAACGGCATCGGCTATCCGCAGCCCAACCGCTCCCACTTTCGCTCCATGGACATCTGGCACACCGCGCTGCCCGACGACATTGGCCAGGAGGGCTGGCTCGGCCGGGTCATCAAGGAGCTGGACCCCGGGTGCGATAACGTCCTGACCGGCGTCAACTTCGGCCGCGGCCTGCCCCGCGCTCTGGGGCTGAGGGGCGTGCCGGTCGCTTCGGTCGGTAACCTGGAGACCTACGGCCTCTTCCCTGACATCCAGGACGAAACGTTGAGGAAGTACGCCCTGGACGCCTTCGCGATGATGTACGGGGGCGCTCGTGGGAAGGACCCCGTGATGGACTTCCTGGGCCAGACCGGACTGGATGCGCTGAAAGGCGCCGACATACTTCGCACCGCACCAGCCAGGTACTCGTCCAGCATAGAGTACGCCGACAACCCCATCGCGCAGAGTCTCAGGAGCGCCGCCCAGGTGATGTTCGCCGACCTGGGCACCCGCGTCTACTACACCCAGCACGGCAGCTTCGACACCCACTCAGGCGAGCTGGCCACCCACGAGACGCTCTGGTCCGACGTCTCGGGCGCGGTAGGCGACTTCATGGACGACCTGAAGGAACACGACCGCGAGGACGACGCGGTGCTCTTTTTGTTCTCCGAGTTCGGCCGCCGCATCCAGGACAACGGCAGCGGCAGCGACCACGGCTCGGGCGGCGTCGCCTTCGTCATCGGCAACAGCGTCAAAGGGGGCATGTACGGCGAGTACCCGTCCCTGAAGGAGGAGGAACAGCTCGAGGGGGACCTCCTTTTCAACAACGACTTCCGAAGCACCTACACGTCCATCCTGGAGCAGTGGCTCCATCTCGACGCCGTCCCCATCGTCAACGGCCGCTTTGAGCCCTTCGACATGATCGCCGCCTAGCACAAGACACCAACCACAGAGCTCTCAGAGGGTTTTTCGGACTGGTTTGTTCTCTTCCCTCCCGCTCTCCTCTCGGTGTCCTCTGTGGCCAACTCTTTCTCAGGAGGACAGGCATAGCCAGTGACCGGATCCCCCTGATGGCGCACCTGTTCCGCCGCGCCGCTTTCGGTGCCACCCGGGACGAGCTGGAAGCACACGTCGCCAAAGGCTACGAGGCCACGGTCGAGGAGCTACTGAACCCTGGCGACCCACAGGACATCCCCCAGGACGTGATCAGGCGGCTGCACGTCGACCAGTCCGAGGTCAGGCAGCCGAATTCGGCGGCCGCCAACTGGATGTACCGCATGATCACCACCAGGAACCCGCTGGAGGAGAAGATCGCGCTCTTCTGGCACGGCCTGTTCGCCACCGGCTACACCAAGCTCAACCAGGCCAGGTCGCTTCTGAACCAGATCGACATGTTCCACAGGCGCGGCCTGGGCAGCTTCCCCGAGCTCCTGGTGGAGCTCTCCAAAGACCCGGCCATGATCATGTGGCTGGACAACAACGACAACCACGACGGCGCCATCAACGAGAACTTCGGCAGGGAGCTGCTGGAGCTGTTCACGATGGGCATCGGCAACTACACCGAGAACGACGTCAAAGAGTGTGCCCGCGCCTTTACTGGCTGGACGTTGGCCAATGTCCAGTACATGGCGGTGCGGGCGACCAAAGATTCGATATGGCCCTACGGCCGCATCGCATGGCACTTCGAGTACCGCCCTCATGACCACGACGAGGGTCAGAAAACCTTCCTTGGCGAGACCGGTAACTTCAACGGCGAGGACATAATCGACATCATCGCGCGCCATCGGGCGACGGCCAGGTTCGTGTGCTGGCGGCTGTTCCTGTTCTTCGCGGCCGACGAGGTCGACGACGAAGGCGAGCAGGTGATCCAGGAGATGATGGAGACCTACTTCCAATCGCGCTACGAGATACGCGCCGTACTGAGGACGCTGTTCAACTCCGACCACTTCAAGTCGCGGAAGGCCCGGTTCGCTCACGTCAAGGGGCCTGTGGAGCTGGTCGTGGGCGGCATCCGCCTGGCCGGCAGCTACCGCAGGCCGACCCTGGGCGTGGACGAGGTCACCCAGCAGGCGTTCTTTATGGGCCAGGGCCTGCTCATGCCGCCCACAGTAGAGGGCTGGCACGAGGCCGACGAGTGGATAGATAGCGGCGCCCTGGTGGAGCGCGTCAACTTCGTCTCGCGCGAGGTGCGCGACGTCAATCAACCGGGCATTCGCGCCATCATCGACAGGCTGGCCGGGCTCGATGGCGAGACGTTGTCGCCCGAAGAGCTGGTCGACGGATGTCTCGATCTGATGGGCCCCGTGGAGGCCGATGAGGCGACCCGCAAGGGCCTGACCGAGTACGTGGCCAAGGAGGGCCCGGTCCACCTGCGCGGTCCCGGATCCGACGACCACTCCGAGGCCCGCGTGGGTGAGCTCCTGGGGCTGATAGTCTCCACCCGCGAGTTCCAGCTCGCCTAACTAGACCGTCGCGGCGTCGCCAGTGAGCCTGTCCCAGAGGTCGCTTCTCCCCTCGTGGGCTTACTGCACGACACTTTTGCGAGAGGAGTCCAGAGGAGTAAACCCCTCTGGCAGGGGTGTTGGGGTGTCCCCCAGTCTTATTCTTTTCCTCCTTCCTGTCCAGGAAGGAGGTTAGGGGGATGGTCGAAAAGGCGCGGCAGCGGCCTGCCTTAGGCGCAGTGCAGAAAACTGTGATGTACTATGCCCTTCGTGGAAGGAAGCTAGGATGACGGGGAACCGCCGACAGTTGGCAGATCAGTGATGTGAGGCGACGTTTTCCACCCAATCTCCGAATCACCCTCACCTTAATCCTCTCCCATCAAGCGAGAGGAGACAATAGGCTGACGCCAGCATGGTTGCGACTAGCTAAGGGCCCAGGAGACCGGGCGACGGAGCATTGGATATGAACACCAGAGTGGTCGGCTCAGCGGTGACGCTCGATTACGTTAAGACGATCGGGATCGTCAACAACGGCGACAACGGCCGCGGTTTCACCAATCCCTATGACATAGCCGTCTCCAGAGACGGCCGTATCTACGTGCTCAACCGCTGCGACCCGTTCCGCCGCGCCGCGATCCGCGTCGGGATCTGCAACCTGGACGAAGACTACTTGGGCGAATTTGGTTACGGCTACGGTGATGGTGACGGCCAGCTCATGCTACCCACCTGCATGGCCTTCGACGGCCGGCAACGGCTCCACGTCACCGACGAGCAGGTCCACCGCGTCTCGGTCTTCGACCTTACTGGAAAATTCCTCGGCAAGTGGGGTACCCACGGCTTGGGCGACGGCGAGCTCGACGGCCCGGCTGGCATCGCCTTCGACTCCGGTGACAACGTCTACGTGGCGGACCAGCACAACCACCGCATCCAGAAATTCGATCGCGACGGCGCCTACCTGCTGCAGTGGGGTGGCCACGGCGCGGCGGAGGGCCGGCTCGATATGCCCTGGGGCGTCGCCGTCGACACCGACGACAACGTTTACGTCGCTGACTGGCGCAATGACCGCGTTCAGAAGTTCGCCCCGGATGGCGGCTTCCTGGCCTCCTTCGGAGAATCGGGGATAGGCGACTGCCAGTTCCATCGGCCGTCTTCGGTGGTGGTCGACGACAAAGGCAACATATACGTGGCCGACTGGGGCAACGAGCGGGTGCAGGTGCTGGGCCCGGACGGCGTCTTCCTGTGGAACGAGCGGGGCCGGGCTACGCTGTCCAGGTGGGCCCAGGAGTTCTTCGCGTCCAACCCCGACGAGATGTCCGTGCGGGAGCAGTCGGACCTGGTCTCGGAGCTACCGGAGCACCTCAGCGACCCCTACCACGTGTCGTCCCAGACCGAGCCCTACTTCTGGGGCCCGGTCTCGGTGTCATTGGACGCCGAGGGCCGGATCTACGTCCCCGAGACCAACCGCCATCGGTTCCAGGTCTACAGGCTCAGCTCCGCCTAGACCCCATACCCCCATCCTCTTCACCCCAAACCCCGTACCCCTTACCCGGAACCCGTTCTCACTTACCTCATCCACTGGCTGGCTAACCCCGGGTGGCCCGCGCTCATCTTCGCGAGTGACTCCCGGCTCAGGAAAGCGAAGGTCCCCGAGGCCACCGCCGCGTCGGAGTCGTCGGGCAGCACGACCCGGCCCGTTGCCTCGATGAACCCGCGCCTCTCGTCGCTCTTCTCGGCGACGGCCGTCACGCGCTGGTCCAGCATGACCGGCCTTCGGAACCGGACCTCCATGCGTGCGGTGATCGTCCACCGGTCCTCCAGCAGGGAGACTCGGCTCATGATCTCGTCCAGCAGGGCCGTGATGACGCCCCCGTGGACATAGCCGGGGAAGCCCTGGTGCTCCTCGCGGCCCTGAAACGACGTCGTCACGGTGCCGCCGTCGCGCTGGAACCTCAGGTGCAGGCCGGATCGGTTGCGTGGGCCGCAGGCGAAGCAAAGGCCGTAGTCGGTCTCGTCGTTAAGTGGCAGGCTGCCGGGGGCATTTCCCATCGCGCCGCTACCTCCTATCGCTGCGGGCCGCAGGCTGAGGTCGGCCAGCGTCACCTGCCCGACCTTCAGAGCGTCGCTGTCTCCAACTGTGACCGGGTGCAGACGGTCTTCGAGCATGTCGACTCGGAGTACGGCCAAATCTGAGTGCGGGTCCGTGCCGACGACCTCGGCTGCCACCTCCGTCCGGTCGGAGAAGATCACCAGCACCTGGGTGGCGTTCGACACGATGTGGTCGTTGGTGACGATGTACCCGGCTTTGCTCCAGACGAAACCCGAGCCCTCTCCAATGATGGACCCGTTGGGGACGCCGTCGGGGGACTGCTGCGCCGCCCGTCGCACTCGTATCCGTACTACGGATGGCAGCACAGACTCGTAGATCCCAGCGAAAACCTGCTCCTACGCCGTCACGATGGTCGCGGCGTCGAGATTGCTCAGGTCCGATGTCGTCGCGGCCTCGGGAGTATCGTCATCGCAGGCCGCCAGCCCCAGCGTGAGCATGAGGGACAGCGCCGTCATCAGTGCCGGCAGACCGAATCTCCCCTTGTGCCCTCTCGTAACCGGCGCCTTCGACCCGCTATCGGTCATTCAGCACTCCTTCGCAGGATTGCCACCTGAATCTATGTTACACCCGGCGATAGAGACGGACTGCCGCGAACGGGATGCGTCGTCGCTTGGTCCTCTGCCCGCCACGTCCGTTGCCCGGCCCTGGCACCTTGGGCGTGAGCCGCTAAGGGCCTTTTTGTCGAAACTAAACCGTCGGGGGTGGCGTATCCCTCGTAGCTGGATGTGCTAAGCCATGCCACCCCTCTGCCATCTGACCTGGGATATCCTGCGCCGCTAAGGAGCCTTTGACAACGGCGACGCACGGCATCTATATTTGGTTTCGCCAGCAGATGCCCTCCTTCACACGAGCCGGCGGAAGTTGACCTATGGCTGATAGCGCTATCGCCCTAATGGCACACCTCTTGCGTCGTGCCGGCTTTGGGGCACCCCGCAGCGAGTTGGAGACGCGGGTCTCCAGGGGGTACGAGGAAACGGTTGAAGAGCTCTTGCACCCCGAGGACCAGGAGCCTCTCGACATCTATGAGTTCCTTCGCTACCTGCCCTGGCAGTGGCACGCCGGGAACCAGGACGTAGGGCAGGCCAGCTGGGTCTGGCGCATGATCAGCACCCGTGCACCCTTACAGGAGAAGATGACCGCCTTTTATCACGGGCTATTCGCTACCGGTGTCGCCAAGGTAGACCACTACCACGAGATCGTCGACATGGTGGACATGTTTCGCGACAGGGCGCTCGGGAAGTACGGCGACATCCTGGTGGACGTGGCCAGAAACCCGGCCATGATCTACTGGCTGGACAACAATCAGAACCACGCCGACTCGGTCAACGAAAACTGGGGACGAGAGCTACTGGAATTGTTCACAATGGGTGTCGGAAGCTACACCGAGCAGGACGTGATGGAGTGCTCCAGGGCCTTCACAGGCTGGACTATCACGCCGAAGATTCCCAGGTATCCCATGGGTCGGTTCGACTGGACATTCGAGTACAAGGACTTCGACCATGACGATGGCGAGAAGACTTTTCTGGGCCACACCGGTCGTTTCAACGGTGAGGACGTCATAGAGATCATCTTGCAGCAGCCGGCGACGGCATACTTTATCGCCCGCCATCTCTACAACTTCTTCGTTGCCGACGAGGCCCAGGTGTCCGCCTGGTCGGTGACGCGCCCCAGAGACCCGGAAGCCGTCGACCTGCTTGCCGGGGCGCTGATGGACTCCGGCTACGACATGCGATCGGTGCTCCGGCTGCTATTCAACTCGGACTTCTTCAAGGCGTCGCGCTTTGCCAAGGTCAAGAGCCCCTTTGAGGCGGTGGTCGGGGCCGTGCGGCTGGTTGGCGACGACCAGTTCCCCAAATATGTCGGCTATTCGGATGTGTCAACGTCTATCCCGGACATCATGGAATGGTCGAACCAGATCGCCTATATGGGCCAGGACCTCCTAAACCCTCCCAGCGTCGAGGGCTGGCACACGGGCACCGAGTGGATAAACAGCGGCTCGCTCATGAAGCGGACCAACTTCTTCGCCGAGATGTTCAGCGATCTCGGCCGTCCCGGTACCCGCTATATCGTCGGCCGGCTGAAGTCAGAGGGCAGTTCCCCCGAGACCTTCGTTGACACCTGCCTCGACCTGGTGGGCCCTCTCGAGATCGACGACGAGAGCAGGGACGAGCTGGTGGCCCACACCAGTTCGGACGGGGCCCTCGAATGGGACACCCAGGATCAGTCCGAGGCCTCGGCTCAGAGAGTAGCCGAGATGCTCCAGCTTATTGTCTCGCTGAGGGAGTACCAGTTGGCCTGACTTGGATCGGCCTATGAGCGTCTGCCCGGGCGCCGGGGTGGGGTCTCCTCACTCTGAAAGGAGGGAACGTTGCTTACCCAGACGGTCGCGAACCGCGTGTACGACTTCAGCCACGCCGTCGGCGGACGTCCGTTAAGGAAGCCGAACGCGTTGGCCTTGGGCCAAGGCGACGAAATGTATGTGATCCTTCGAGTAGGGTACGCCGTACGCCAGGTCAACAGATTGAACATCGGAGCCGAAGCCGGCGATGAGGAGGTCTTGGGCCAGTTCGGCAGCTTCGGCGAGGGCGAAGGTGAGTTCGTCTGGCCGGTTGGGATAGCCGTAGATAGCCGGTACAACGTCTATGTCACTGACGAGTGGCTCAACCGCATATCGGTCTTCGATCAAGAGGGGAACTTCCAGTATTTCTGGGGTACCGTGGGAGATGGCGACGGCCAGCTTAATCGACCGTCGGGCATCGCCGTAGATCGAGACGACAGCTTCTACATCGTCGACACGCTCAAACACCGCGTCCAGAAGTTCACCAGGGACGGAGGCTTTCTGGCGAAATGGGGCGGGCCAGGCGATGGCCCTGGTGAGTTCGATTCACCGTGGGGTATAACCGTCGACGGCCAAGGGTATGTCTACGTCGCCGACCACAAGAACCATCGCGTGCAGAAACTCAGTCCGGATGGCGAGTTCGTCGCCGAGTTCGGCTCGTACGGTACCGGCCGGGGGCAACTTAGTCACCCCACCGACGTCGCAGTAGACCCAGACGGCGATGTCTACATCTGCGACTGGGCCAACAATCGGGTGCAGTTGTTTACCCCCGACGGACGTTTCCTCACCAGCTTCATCGGTGACGCCCAACATCTGTCCAAGTGGATGCAGCGG
>CAZENU010000038.1:1220-4080 GCA_964513735.1 uncultured Dehalococcoidia bacterium | reverse complement strand
CGGGTGGTGGATGCCAATCCCGATGTCGTCAAGGCACGTCGGCGGGCCTACACACTGGAGCCGGAGTGGCGCTTGGCGTTGCCCATGGGAGTCGTCTTTGACAACGACAGGGGGCGACTGATCATCGCGGATACCCATCGGTGGCGTGTTCAGATCTACAACAAGCTCAAGGACTACGATGACCCCCAGTTTAACCTTTAGACTGGGCTCACCCCAAGGCCCGAGACGACCAGGCGCGACCTTCTGCCGACCATCCACATCGAATCCAAGTTAGGGCTGCCTGGGGTCGTTCGCGGAACCTACTCGAAAAAGCTAGCTGTACCCACACGCCGAAAACACCGCACCGTTGCGTTTCGGCATAGTTGACCCCTCCGTATTCCAAGGAACACCTTCTCGATCAGGAGCACGGTATCTTGGAGGCTGAATTTGTCAGATTCCTTATCGGGGACAAGCGCATCATAGATTTCAAGCTTAAATATAGGCCGCCAGTCTAGGCGTCGTCATTTTTCGCGCTAGCGGCTCACAGTTCCCTCCTTTCAGAGTGAGGAGGCCCACCCCGGCGCCCGGGCAGACGCTCATAGGCCGATCCAAGTCAGGCCAAGGCGAGATGCTATCACCTGAAGTGGTCTATGAGGGTCCCTTCTGGCCTAACTGTTGCCGTCTCTGATGCGCTCCTTGGACACGTGCTCGCCCAGCAGCTCACCGCCGCTCAGGATGTGGCCGTCCATGGCCCGTAGCAGGTCTTGCTTGGTGGCCTCGGTGCCCAGCTCGATGTCGGTGTCCAGTGCGTAAAGCTTGAACGAATACGTCTTGACAGGCTTAACGCCGGTCGCATCCGCCCCGTGGAAATCGAGACGGACGGGTCCTGGGCAGGGTCCGGACCACCCGACCTCTTTGTCAGTGTTGGTTCCCTGCCTTACCTTGGGGCCGATGGACGGCGCCTCCGACGTGTTGGGGACGGCCTCCGGGAGCCCTCTGGCATCCGGAGGGATGCCCCACACGATCCAGTGCACCCAAGGGATGCCGGGGATCTGGTCGCTGTCCACCACCAGGGCAAGGGACACCGTACCCTCGGGAACTTCGGACCAAGTTATGGGGGGTGATACATCCTCCTCGGTGCAACTGTACTTTCTGGGGATGCGCCTTTTCGTGTTGAATTTCGAGCTGGTCACGTTGATGCTCAGCTCGAAGTGTTGAGTCAGAACATATTCTTCCGGCAGTACGACATCGGCAGCGGCGCCGACTTCGCCTGGATGTACAGACTCCGTGCCGGTGTCGCCACCGGTCGAACACCCGACCGCCAGAGCCGCCAGAAGCGCTGTCGCGACCAGTGCCACCTTAACGGAATGAATGTGAGACATTTGTTTACGTTACCTCATCAGATTGCGGTGCGCGAAATCGGACTGGGGATTCGGCCCGGGGAGGAGCTTAAGCCCTATGTAACTCGCTGAGCTGATCCAACAGGCACACCACTTCAGCAAGCGTAGAACTGCTGAAGTGAGGACTCGAGTCGCCGCAGAGGATGGTAGCACGGGATGCGCAAGGGGGCTAGACGAAGAGGTCAAGGGAGGGGTTGGGTGGCTAGAGCTTAGTCCCTTAACCAGAGAACATCGCCGGAGAGGTCCACGGGGTGGTCCTTGGACTCGAAGACAGCGTACCGGATTTGAGCCGCATCTCAAATTGTCTTGTATTCACCGATTCCAGGGAAGTTCATTGGATGGCTGATTGACATACCGTTCCGTCTCCAAATCCAACACAATTTCCCTTGCGGGTGGCAAGTGAACATGGAGAGTATCATCGCCAACGACCGTAGTAACTTGCTCTGTTTGCACCTCAGTCGCGGAGTTGTTGCCAATGGGTCTTGGGCACTCATTTGTACCCACGGTATATCGGACTGAATTGAAACGGTGCTCTCCAAAAGCCCCAGGCTGTATGACGACATCATGGCTGCGCAGGGGACTTAGATTAACCAATCGCAAGACGGTCCTTTTATCTTCCAACTTTTCTACCAAGGCAGCCACGTCTTCTGGCAACCCTGGACGGTGTCGGTCGAGGTCGAAGTAACGTACTCTACACATCAATAATCCGCCGTTGTACATTATCTGAGGTGCGCCCAAGGTAAGTTGTATAAGGGCTTCTGTGACTACGGGATTGAGATTTTGCCAATGGTGAATGCTGACTTTCATCAGATCTTCATTGTCTTGCCGTATACTCTCAAGTCGGCGGCAGACCTGAGCATAACTAGCACTCAAAATAAGTTCCGGATAGGAAGGATTCTCGCCAGCCAGAAATCTTAGCCACGGCTGCTCATGACCGCTATCTTCCTTGGTGCGAAAGGAAATGACCAGATTCCAATCATATCGACTAGCCTGCCGAATTCTCTCTATACACTCCCAGTCAGAAGAGGCCATAGATAGGTTCCATACAGCCGTTGGAAACATTAGAGACATAGGTTGGTAGTCAAACCAGCCATTATCGCCGTATCGATAGGGAACAACAAAAGTCCCTTTTTTTTCGTCCAAAGACTCAAGAATGCCTGTCCAGTGGTGGTCAAGGCTCATTTCAAGGTGCCGTACATCTCGCACTGCACCTTGCTCCAACACTTGGTCAATTTGCGTACGAGCTAAATCAAGGTAATCAGAATCTTGGCTTAGAAGATACGCGTTCGAGGCAGCCACTATAGCCGCCTGTCCAATATTGTAAAACCCATGAGGCCATGTCCATCCATAGTTTCCACCGTACCACTTACCTTTGTTATATTCGCCAACCTCACCGGATAAGCCCACGTTGTCAGGCAATAGACCACCGTTGCGCTGGGCGCGTTCCCGCCACGCATCCACGTATTCTAAAACCCACTTTC
>CAZENU010000038.1:0-1210 GCA_964513735.1 uncultured Dehalococcoidia bacterium | reverse complement strand
ACTTATCATCTCCTGTAATGAGATATGCGTTAGTTACCAGGCTTGTCGCCAATAAGTTAGTCGCCACATCTCCACGGCCCATCCGGTCGTACAGTGCTTGGCCCATGCGCCTGGCAAGTTCGTGATCTTTAAGGTCGTCGTAGCTGGTTATGCCAGGCACATCTTCATAGGGGAGCCCATAGTGACGCATGACAGAAGACCAAGAGTAGACGGGATCACCGTCCATTAATCCCCACCGTGGCCCTAAACTCCCATTGTGAGGAGCCCGGATGAGCTTCAGATCCGGGTCATAGTTTGGGGCATCAGGATCCTCGTTCAAATAGAAGCCTGCGAAGCGCCGCGCCCGATCAATCATCTTAGAGTTGGTGGGGTCAGCCATGCAAAGGAAGTAGAAGTAGAGGCAACTCTCCCCTTGATGGAACCAGTCGTAACCTTTTTCATACTCCCTGTGCAACATGTCCATGTCACTTAATTGCTTCGTTACCGCCTCCCACTGTCTAATTCCAAGGCTGAGCAGGTGGTCTCCCCCGCCCAGTAGGTAAAGCAGCGGCCAGTTATAAAAGCTTTCGTAGAAATCATCTGCACCGTCACGAGTCTCCAACTCCGTACCCCAGATGAGAGTCCCGTCCTCGCGGGTGTATTTCTCCAGAAACGAATAGACAGACTGTTCCATAACTTTAATGAGCTTGCGCTCCCAGACAGCCCAAGAGGGGGCCGCATGGCAAGGAACAGTAGCTTCGATGGTGATCATTCTTTCTCCTCCTACAGATGCCGGGGGTATGGCAAACAGCTTAGCTTCGAACATCTTCGCATGCATAGCAATAGTCCCACCGATCTCTGATACGTCACTCTTTTCCCGCTAGGACGCCTGTCCTGCTCCTGAGTTAATCCGCTGTTTCGTCGCCTCATGTATGCCCAGCTGCTCTTCAGGCGTGTCAGCGGGTCGGTCAGACAGTCTGGACCTTGACCGACTGGCCGGTCTGGCTACTCTCGTAGATGGCGTCGCAGACAGCGATGGCCCGTGCCCCCGCAATTACATCAATGAGCGGTACCTCATCCTACTCAATGCAGTCGAGCATGTGCTTGATGCC
Organism: uncultured Dehalococcoidia bacterium; assembly: GCA_964513735.1. Lineage (GTDB taxonomy): Bacteria > Chloroflexota > Dehalococcoidia > Lucifugimonadales > CAZENU01 > CAZENU01. The sequence goes on along the minus strand of CAZENU010000038.1, from coordinate 119 downwards.
GGCTGCCTTCCCTTGCCCTCTGACCTGCGCCATCGGCGGCTCGTGCTTGTAGAACTCCGTTCCTGGCTCGAGGGTCGGGACCTTGTGTTGATCGACTTCCGCATATAAAGTTTCGAGAA
>CAZENU010000037.1:0-23069 GCA_964513735.1 uncultured Dehalococcoidia bacterium | reverse complement strand
CCCAGGACACTCGGATTAAAAGTCCGATGCTCTGACCAGACTGAGCTACCGGCCCACGGGGCGGCACCGTCGTGTGCCAGCCGTCCAAGGCTGGCCGACCAGTATCTTAGCATCCCCGGATACACCGTAACGCGCCGTGATGTCCTCCAGGAGTTGCGCAAGACGGCACCCCAGATTCTTGTGCTACTCACGAATGCCGTCACCCTCCCCATCCAGCTCACGAAACCATCCGTCGGCGTCGTGAGCTGGCGTTCGATGGACAGCGGAGGTCGCTTTCACCACGTTTGCATCCCTCTCCAACTCCAAGTTGCTTAGATATATTAGAGAGAACTCTTCTAATCCAACGCGTGATAATGACCTAAGTCGCTTCCATCAGCACAGCTCGGACAGGCACACCATCGGACCTGCCGATCTAGATGGGGAAACATGAGAATGACCACGTCGGTTCACAGCAGGGTCTCGTGGATCGGAAACCCTTGAGGGCTGGCGCCAAGGGGCTCGACGAAGAGGTAATCAATGCCCGCCTAGTCCGGAACAGGGCAGTAGGCGCCGGCTAGCCGCCTCTCTTCAACTCCTCCAGCATCACCGGCCAGGCGTCCGAAGCGTAGAAGCGGTGACCTTCTGAGCCGACGACCAGGTGGCACCGGCCGGCCGCCCCCGCGGCTTCGTAGATTACCTTCAGCTCGTCGAATGCGCGCCGCGTGGCCTCGATGGGGAATATGTCGTCGTGCTCTCCGGCGACGAGCACCACGGGTTTCGGCGCGAACAGGCCCATCACATCGGCCATCTCCGCGTACCGCAACAGCCCCGGAACGTAGTTGTCGGCGCAGTGGTAGATCGACATGATGGAATCTCTGAAGGTGCAGAAGTAGCACGACGGCATCGCATATCTGATCCTGGGGAGTACCGCCGCCGAGAACAGGCTGATCGTGCCTCCTCCCGAATTCCCCATGACGCCGACGCGAGACCAGTCGACGTCGCCGCGGGTAGCCAGGTAGTCGAGCCCGCGGTCCACGTCGAACACCCGCTCGCCGACAAGGGTGCGGCCGAGCATCAGGGCGTGCATGGTGGCGTCGTGGCAACCGTGCGGGGCGACCCGTTCCTGGTGCAGCTCCCGGCGCTCGCCAAAGGAGCGCTGCTCGATGCAGAGAGCAGCGATGCCCCGCTGCATGCAACCCAGCCCGAAATCGCGGTCGCCCTCGACCTCATGGGGGGCCGAGTTGTCGTCCAGGTCCACCGCGATGGAGTTGTGCGCCCCGGTCGAGTGACCCTGCACGCAGACGAAGAAGCTGTAAGGCGGCGTCGCGGACTCGGGCAGGCAGACGTACGCCATCACATCCGAGTAAGGCTCGCTGGTGAAGACGATCTTCTCGATGGAGCCCAGCGGGTGCTCGCGCTTCCAGAGCGACCGGACGTTGAGCGGCTCCCTCTCGCCGCCGGGCATGCCGATGAGCGACTTGACCCGGCGCCGCAGCCGCCGCTGCCAGGCCTTCACGTCGCTGCCTTTGTAGGCCAGCGAGGGTGTAATCGACTCCATCAGGTGGCGGTGGTTCAGGGACGGCGAGTAGAACCTCCTGCTCTGGATCTCGGCCGTGGTCACAGACATTATGACCTCCCAGCGGGCTTCACCGTCGCCGACGCTCCGCCATCCATGCCTCCATCTCCCTACGCCGCTCCGCGTTCGGAGGGTATACGTCGTGCAGCGACTCCCCGACCTTGAGCCGCTCGCGGATCCAGACCTCCTCCTCCTGGTGTTTGAAGGCGGCCACGGCCACCTCGTCCGCCAGATGAGGAGGCACCACGACCACTCCATCCTCGTCGCCGACCACGACGTCGCCTGGAATGACGGGCACGCCACCGCAGCGTATCGGCTCATCGCGACCTACGGACATTAGGGCCCGCGGTATCCCGGCACCGTGGACCCCTCCGGCGAAGATGGGCAGGCCGACACCGCGTATCGCAGACAGGTCGCGTACCACGCCATCAATCACGACGCCGGTCCCGCCCCGTTCCATCACGCGCCGGGTAAACATATCACCGAGGACCGCCGCCTCGCGGCTACCCCCCGCGTCGACCACAAGCACCTCCCCAAGGCCGATGGCCTCCAGCGCCTCGCGGTGCGGCGAGGAGGTCAGGGAGCCGTACTGCGCTTCCACCAGGTCCTCTCGGTAGGGGATGAACCTGAGTGTACGGGCTCGCCCCAACATTTGCTGACCGGACCTGACCGCCAGCGGCTCGACACCAATCATGAAGGTGTTACGGTAGCCGAGATCCAAGAGGTGGCCCGTCAGCGTCGGGGTCCCGACTGCCCTGAGAGTGTCCAGGGTCTTGTCCGAAACGGTGACCTGTCCAGCGTCCACGATTTCACCTCTGGGGGATATGTGTCGGATTGTATTGGCCTAGGCTGTGCTGTGTCCATCACCCGTCAGTGCCAGGAATCGCCCTCATTCTTCGGCGGGCTCTCCGATACACCCCAACTCAACAGGGTTATAGATCCGCCTGCGGAGGAGATGAGCAAAACATCATAGGACAGGCCTTAATCCTCTCCCGCGATGCGTACTAGAGGAGAACTTACGTTCGTGCGAACCACCTGCGCGGGTGGTACCATGCCTCGACGACCCAGGCACACCGAGAAGCTCAAGTGAGGTTTCGTCATGCGGATGAGGGAGATCACGGCTACTCCGGCCCAGCTCATGGTCGAGCAACTGGCTGCGTCGGGCGTCCGGTACGTCTTCAACAACTCGGGATCGCGAGAGGCGCCTTTTTTCGACGCTCTCCACGAGCACCGGGACGTGCACGGCATCCTGGCTTTGCACGAGGGGAGCGTGACCGCGATGGCCTCGGGCTACACGCAGGTCAAGCTGGATCCGGCGGTGTCGGTGGTACACCTGGGCGCTGGACTCGCCCAGAGCCTAGGCCAGCTTATCAACACCTGGGCCGGCAGCCTGCCGGTGGTAATGATCACCTTCGTCGGAGACACGGGTAGCTACTCGGACCGGATCGGTCTCGACCTTAGCCACGACTTCGGCCCGACCTCAATCTCGGCGCCGTTCACCAAGGCCAGTTGGGCCGTGATCGAGCCGGAGCACCTGCCGCACGCAGTCGAGCGGGCACTGAGAGTGGCCAAGACGCCACCTGTCGGTCCGGTGCACCTCGCTGTGTACGACCGTCTGTTGAACTCGGGGCCAGTCACCGCACGGATCGCCGATGGGCCGATTCCCGAGTCTCGGGCGGGCCATCCGGACGGTAGGGACGTCGAAGAGCTGACGCGGGCGCTGCACGACGCCACTCGACCGCTGATCTACGCGGGCGACGGGGTCTGGAAGAGCGGGGCGATTGCCCAACTAACGGCTCTCGCGGAGCACTTCGGAGTCCCCATCACCGGATATCAACCCAGCGTGCCCTTCGCCCACCCGCTGCACTGTGGTGCGCCACAGCAGGCTGCGGCAGCGGTGGACCCCGACTTCATGATAGCCATCGGAGTCCGGCACACGGGCGGCGGCGGCGTGAACGACTTCGCCCCGTTCGCAACCGTGGACCGGATTATGGCCATAGGCCCCGACGTGCGAAATCTCAAGGGCATACCGGGTATCGACCTTGCTATCCTGGCCGACGAAAGGCGAACGCTGGAGAGCATCGCACTTCTCGGCCCTGACACTGTCCGGTTCGCGGATCGGCGCACGTGGGCGCAGGAGGTCGCTGCCAGCCTCCGCTCGGCGCGACGCGCCGCCTCGCGCGGCGGCGCGTCGCAGCCGTCGCGCGTAAGGGCGTGGCGTCTCGGCGAGGCGCTGGACTACGCTCTAGAACGTGCCGGCGGGGGGCTCGTCATGATCGAGCAGTTCGCGATCCCGATCGACACCGTCGGCGACACCGACGGGCCGGCGAGGAATCGGTACCTCCACGCGGCCGGAGGGTCCGAGGGGTACGGGGTCGGGGCCCCCGTAGGCGTGAAGCTGGCGGCCCCGGACCGGCCGGTAGTAGGGCTCGTAGGCGACGGCTCTCTATACTACGCCGACTCGGGGATGTGGACGGCGGCGCACCACGGCGTGCCAGTCCTCTACGTAGTCCCGAACAACGGCGCCTATGGTATAGTCGCCAACTCCTTCCAGCGCGGCGCCAAGACAATGAGTGAAACAGGCGAGTACGCGGGTGTCGTGCTGGGCGGCATCGACCCGGTCAAGATCGCCGAGGGGTTCGGCGTCGAGGGCATGCACGTCGAGGACGAGTCGCGTCTGGAAGAGGCCATCGCCCACGGCCTGGGCGTCACGGAATCGGAGGCGCGGCCGTTCCTGCTCAACGTCCGGCTGCCGCTTGGCCTGCCCGAAGGCGGCCGTGAGGCTCCACCCTACCGGCTAGCAGCCGCCAAGGCTAATGATCAGGCGGCGTAGGCGGCAGCAACAAGATCCACTCACTCGCCCGAACGCGGTACGAAGCTGTCCAACCCGCCAGGAGGTCGCCCCGTGGCTGGTCCACCACCGCTACCCGACAAGCTGACACCCTATCCAGTGATCGCGAACATCGAGTTCGCCGAGGGCCCTATCTTCGACGACCATGGCAATCTGTACTTCGTCAACTACATGGAGCGCGGCACTCTCGGTCGCATGTCGCCCGACGGCATGGTTGCGGTGTGGGTCCACACCGGCGGTGTGGCCAATGGGCTGAAGTACGACGGCCGCGGGAACATCGTGGCAGCGGACCACGGCAGCAAGCGGGTGACGCGCTTCAACACGCTGACCCGGGCGATGGAGGTACTCACCGAGATCTATGAGGGGCACCCCTACGGAGGGCCCAACGACGTGTGCCTCGACCTGAACGGAAACATCTATTTTACGGACCCCGGCGGTAGCTCGCCGGAGAACCCAATCGGAGGCATCTACCGGATAGACGTGGACGCGAACAACCGGCTCACCGGGGTGAAGCAGATCGAGGAAAGCCAGGTCTTCCCCAACGGCCTCGCCGTGCACCCGGACGGGAAGCGATTTTACTTCGCCAACTCGTGGCTCAACCAGATCGTCGGCTACGACCTGGCCAGCGACGGGAACCTCTCCAACAGGCACGTCGCCGTACAGCTCCCCAACGATACCGTGGACGGCATCATGTTCGACGAGTACGACCGCCTGTGGGTCGCGCGGTGGGCGAACGGTACGGTGGACGTGGTCAACGTGGACAAGGGCGAGGTGCTGGCCAGCTACCCGGCCGGTGGGACCAACGTTACCAACCTGTGCTGGTGGAAGACTACCCTGTACGTGACCGTCGCCGGCGCCCATGCGATCCACCGCTTCGACGTTGGCGTACGGTCCGCCCGCATCGTGCCGGGCCAGTAGCCGCACCGAGACGCTGGGGTCCAACCCGGGTGCCCCGATGGGGCACCCGGGTTGGACGGAGGATGCGGGCTGATAAACTGGCGAATAATAGGGGCCGCCCTACGTAGGGCGGCCCCTATTATTGCTTAGACGGGCCAGTTATCGCCGTCGAGCTACAGCTATGGCTACCGCCGTTGCATAGGGGGGGCTAGTTCTCCTCGCCAAACCGCCTAATCTCCTCGATAACGTTGGCGGGCACACCTTTCGGCACCTGTCCCGCCGCGACCTTGACCGATTGGACTTGGACGCGTATTTCTTCTACGACCTCGGGGTTCGCCAAAGTCGTCGTATCTCCCACGTCGATGAAGTTGGAGATGGAGGCGATGACGCGGCGCATTATCTTGCCGGAGCGTGTCTTGGGCAGGTCGTTCGTAACCCATACGTGGGAAGGGCGGGCGATGGGTCCGATGATTGTGGAGACGGCTCCTTTGACCAGGTCCTCGACGGTGGAGGAGTCGACGCCCGGCTTCAGGGACACGTAGAGTTCGGGGACGCGCCCCTTGAGCTCGTCGAAGGCGGGCACGGCCGCCGCCTCGCCGATCTCCTCAACGGTGAGTGCCGCCGACTCGAGCTCTTTGGTGCCTAGGCGATGGCCAGCGACGTTAATGACGTCGTCGACTCTGCCGACGACGCGCAGGTAGCCGTCGGCTCCCTGGGTCCCGCCGTCGCCGGTCACGTAGGGCCAGTCACGCCAGTCTTTGCTGTCGCGCTTGGCGTACTTGGCGTAGTAGGTGTCGACGAAGCGTTCGGGGTCGCCGTAGATTGTCTGCATCCTGCCTGGCCATGGATTGCTAATGCAGATGTTACCGGCCTTGCCCGAGCCGGGCTCGATCTTGTTGCCGTCCTCGTCCAGGATCACCGGGACGATACCGAGGGCACCCGGGCCGCAGCTTCCGGGCTTCATTGGTTCTAGAGCCGGTAGCGTGGTGCCAATGAAACCGCCCGTCTCCGTCTGCCAGTAGGTGTCTACTATGGCCGCCTCGCCCTTGCCGACGACGTCGTAGTACCAGCGCCAAACCTCGGGCTCGATAGGTTCACCCACTGTGGTCATGTGCTTGAAGTGATAGTCGTATCTTGCCGGCTCGTCGTGGCCGGCCTTTCTGAGCATGCGAATGGTGGTCGGCGCTGTGTGGAAGATGTTCACGCCGAGCCGTTTGGCAATTCTCCAGGGCCGGCCGGGGTCGGGATAGTTGGGTACACCCTCATAGAGGACGCTACTGGCGGCAACCGAAAGAGGACCGTAGACGATGTAGGAGTGGCCAGTGATCCATCCGATGTCGGCCATGCACCAGTAGACATCCTCCGGATGGATGTCTTGGTAGAACTTGCTGGTGCCGGCGGCATATGCCAGGTAGCCGCCGGTGGAGTGCTGACACCCCTTAGGCTTGGCTGTCGTGCCGCTGGTATACATGAGGAATAGGGGATGGTCGGCTGGTAGAGACACCGGGTTGACATGCTGGTCGCGATAGTCCTTTAGAAGGTCGTTCACGAAGTAGTCACGGCCCTCCACCATGGGAGTCGACGACGAAGCCTTGCCCGGGTAGCGCTGCCATACGAGCACCTTGTCAACCTTGACGCCGCCTTTCTCGGCCTGGTCCACGGCCTCGTCAGCCTTGACCTTGTGGTCTAGGAGTTTTCCGCTCCTGTAATAGGCGTCCGACGTTATAAGGACGCGGCTCTCCGAGTCGACGATGCGGTCGCCGCACGCAGCCCCGCTGAATCCGCCGAAGACCTGGGAATGGGTTACGCCCAGGCGAGCCAGAGCTAGCATCGTGATGGGGAGTTCGAGGACCATAGGCATATGGAGGGTGACTCGATCGCCGGCCTGGACGCCGACGAAGTCTTTAAGCAGCGCCGCGAACTCGTTCACCATCACCCAAAGGTCGCGGTACGAGATGACGCGGTCAGGTTCTTCCTCGATCTCGGAAACCCAGGTGAAGGCGACCTTGTTACCGTATTTGGCGAGGTGCCGGTCGACGCAGTTGTAAGAGGCGTTGAGCTTTCCGCCGACAAACCAGTTAAAGAAAGGCGGATTTGACGAGTCGAGGGTGGTGTGCCAGTCCTTGTCCCATGTGAGAAGATCGGCATATTCGCGAAAACACTCGGGGAAGTTCTCTTGACTGAACCGTTCAAATACGCTGGGGTCGGCCATGTTGGCTTGGGCAACAAACCCCGACTTGGGGTGGATTAACTCTTCCTCCCTCCAGTGTGCGGCGATTTCGGCCTCACTGACCTCAACCTGCTCTTCAGACTGTGCCATCCTCGTTTCCTCCTTGTGTCGTCCTTGCGATCATCGGGCCGCTGATAGCCGCAGCGGCCCACGGAAATGGCGTTTAGGCAGAGTTGGGAAGCATATCAGCAGCCCGATGGCGTTTCAAGCCTGGGCATCTCGTTCAGCCCAGGTTGAGCACGGACGACGCCCGACCGGCTTCCAGCCCCGCGGCGAAGGGCTCCACGGCGTCGCGGACCGGGCTGCAGACAAGCTGGGGCACGAGCCTGGGCTCGTCGGCGAGCAGCTCCAGCAGCCGCCGGTTGGCGCCGACCGGGTCGGAGCTCGACACCGGCGAGTAGACGAGCGCCCGCTGGACCCCGGCCCGGTCCATCTCGCGCAGGGCGTCTTCTACCGAGTCGAACAGGACGCGACGGTCGTGACGCCTTCCCAGCGCCATGTTGGCGTCGAAGACCGGGACCGCCGGCCTGAAGTCGAGGTCTACCTCTCCCAAAGACGCCTGAGCCTCCCATTGACTTGCTTTCGCGGCGTTGATTATAGTCGCACCAGTCTGGCGGCGCGATCATCCGGGCCTGCCCGAGATGCCGCCTTACGAGGTACGGAGCATGGCCCTCATCGAAATCGGGTCCCGGAAACAGTTTTTCATAGACGACTATCTGATCGAGAGCATGAGCCACTGCACCACGGTGCTCAACCGCGCGGAAAAGGTTGAGCACAACCCGATCGTCAGGCCGGAGCACCCCTGGGAGGGGAACGACGTCGGAATGGGCCATGTGATGTGGGATGACGAACAGGGGCTGTTCACGATGCGGTACAGCACCACCCAGTGGGCCGTCAGCCAGGGCGACGGCGAGGTGATCGTAGAGGGCGAGGGCGCCGGTCGCACATGCCTGGCCACGTCCAGGGACGGCATCCACTGGGAGAAGCCGGTCGTCGGCGAGGTAGAGTTCGAGGGCTCCAAGGACAACAACATCCTGCCGCCCGAATGGCTGATGGGGTACACGTATCGAGACCCCAACGCCACCGACCCGGCCAAGCGCTACCGCGGCCACGTCAGGACCGGGGATACCAAGTCACCGGGGATGACCTTCGACCTGTACTTCTCGCCGGACTTCAAGACCTGGACGCCCTACGAGCACAACCCGATCATCGACACCTCGCCCAGGATCGGGCGCTGGGGCCCGACGGACTTCATGGGCTGGGACCCGATCCGGCGGAAGTACGCCGTCCACATGGAGAACTGCCTTCACAGACGCGCCCCGCTGGGTAAGCGGCTTATCGGCCGGTCCGAGAGCGACGACGGGATCGGGTGGAGCGAGCCCGAGACGATCCTGCTGCCCGACAGGCTGGACCCGTCCGATACCGAGTTCTACGACCTGATGGTCAGCGCCTACGAGGGAATGTACGTCGGCCTCCTGTGGATCTTCAGCACGACGAACATGACCCACCATCCCGAAGCGGTGTTCAGCCGCGACGGCATCCACTACCGCAGGGACTACCGCCGGCCCTTCATCGAGCGCGGCAGCAATCCCGCGGACTTCGACTCGGTGTCGCTATACGCCGACGCGCCGATCGTGCACGGCGGACAGATTTTCACCTATTATACGGGCCGCAACTGGCGCTCCCCCGAGACTCTGATGGAGCTGGGCGACCGGTCCAAGGGCGCCATCGGCCTGGCCGTGACCCGTCTGGACGGGTTCGTCTCGGTGGACGGCACCAAGGGGAGGGCGACGGACGTACCGCCTGGCCGGGGTCAAATAGCGGAGTACAGCGAGCTCGTCACCCGCTCCTTCAGCTTCACAGGCTCGGAGCTGCACCTCAACGTCCAGGCCGCGCTCCAGCAGTGGGGCGCCGGACCGTGCGAAATACGGGTGGAGGTCCTCGAGCCCAACCATGCGTACATCGACGGCTACGAGTTCGACGACGCCGATCCGATAACAACGGACAGCATCGATCACTTGGCGTCGTGGAAGGGCAGCTCGGACCTCAGCCGGTTCGAGGGCAAGACGATCAAGCTGCGGTTCTATTTCAAGAACGCCAAGCTGTACTCGTTCCAATTCCGTTAGCCCGGCCGTACCGTTCCGAAGGGATGTATATCTGTAGAACGCCTCGGGCCTCCGGGTAGTCGGGGAACGCCCGCGCTTCGGGCTGAAGCCGGTCGAGGGCTTGGGACTGGCACAGCCGGACCGTCGGGATCAGATTGACAGGTACGGCCCGATCTCCCTGAGTTGCCGTCGCCTGACCTCATAATCTGGCATGACCCGAGCGAAGTTCCGCCAGTAGCTTCGGGAGTGGTTGAGGGCCTTCAAGTGCAGCATCTCGTGTATGACGACGTAGTCGATCAGCACAGGGTCGGCCATCACGACGCGCCAGTTGAAACGGAGCGTTCCGTCAGTTGAGCAGCTACCCCAGCGGTGCTTTTGGTCTCTTATGAAAACCCCGGTTGGCTCGACGCCGAGGCGCTGCGTCCAGCGCATGACCGCCGCAGGCAGCCGTTCTGCGGCGCGTTGGCGATACCAGTTCTCTAGAGCCGACCTGATCCGGCCGCGCCGGTCCTCTTCGTTGTCGATTGCGGCCGGGCTCTGGACCCTGAAGCTCCAATGGTCGAACTTGACGGAAGCCCGGTTCTTGTCGGTCGCCTCCACTAACATGCGGATTTCCCGGCCAAGGTAGGGTACTGACTCGCCACTCATGAACCGGCGCGGTCGTGGCTTGAAGTCAGAGTTATTCGACTTCCTGATGATCCAACCAGCCCGCTTCTCGATCACCGACCTGATGTGCTCTAAAGAAGCGGCAACGGGTGCCGCAACCAAAACACCTTCGAATGGGTCCACCGTGATCTCTATAGTCTTCTTGCGCCGCCGGCTCCGAGTGACACCGTAGTGGATGGTCGTGTCGCCGAAGCGATAGGAGCCCTCCTCTGGCAAGCTACGACCTCCTGTGGGCGATCTGAAGCATCTTCCTGGCGAGTACCGCCACGAAAAGTCACCAGGAGGGTATCCTCTTGGGGCCGCGTTACCCGCTTGGCGCGGAGTCAGGAGTAGCGCGCCAGTCTGCCCTGCTCCAGGTTGTCGCCTACGTGTCGCTGTATGGGCTCGAAGTCGTCGAACTCCCACTCGCTGACGAAGGTGATGGCGGTACCAGGGCGGCCCATACGGCTGGTCCTTCCGATTCGATGTATGTACTCTTCCACGTTCTGAGGCATGTCGAAGTTGATGACCCGGGAGATGCCCGGAATGTCCAGGCCGCGCGCGGCCAGGTTCGTGGCCACCAGCAGCTCTAGGCGGCCGGTGCGGAAGGCGCCCATCACCGCGGACCGCTGGCTCTGACTCAGGCGACCGTGGATCCCTCTGACCGAGACCCCCCGCCGCCGCAGGTAGTCCACCAGCCTCTCGACCCCTCTCTGGGTCCTGCGGAAGATAAGGGTCTGGCCTTCACCGGCCTGGCTGTTCGTCGAATGACCACTTACAAGAAGCTCTTCCAGGCCGGCGTTCTTGTCCTGGGCGGCTACCTCGTAGTATATCTGCCGGACCTGTGCCACCGGTTCGGCCTCCCCACCCAGGCGCACCCACGTCGGATGATTCAGGTGCCGGTACACCATGCGATGGATGGCTATCGGCATGGTGGCGGAGAAGAGGGCCGTCTGACGAGAAGGAGGTGTAAAGCGCAGTATCCGATCGATGTCATCGGCGAACCCTATGTCGAGCATCTCGTCGGCTTCATCCAGCACGGCGGTCCGGACGCGGTCGAGGCTCAACGTCCCTCGGCCGAGGTGGTCCTGTATTCGGCCTGGGGTGCCGACGATAATGTGCGCGCCCTGTCGAATGGCATCGATCTGACGAATAATGGACTGCCCACCGTACACCGTCGCCACTCTTAGACCCCGGTACTTGCACAGACCGCGGAGCTCCTCGCCGACCTGATCGGCCAGCTCTCTGGTGGGGGTGAGGACAATCGACTGAACATGCCTCTCTCCAGGGAGCAGCGTCTCTGCCATCGGGATACCGAAAGCGGCGGTTTTTCCCGTGCCCGTCTGCGCCTGCCCCACGAGGTCTTCCCCCTTCAGCATGGCGGGGATGGTCTGCTCCTGGATAGGCGTGGGCGTGGCGTACCCCAGGTCCTCGAGGGCGGAGAAGACCGGCTGAGATACCCGCAGATCGCCGAAATGCCTGTCTCGAGCCAGGTCGTCGGATAAGACCGCCGCCGGTCCAGGTCGCGCCTGCCTGTCGTTCCTGGGTGGGACGTTGCCGTTGCGGCGGCTCCTTCTACGACGATACGGCGGGCGTGTCGAGCGGGCGTCGTTCGACGCCTGTGAATTGCCTGGCCTGTCGTTCAATTGCCGCCTCCGAAATCGAGGTCCAGCTTCGTGGTGCTCGCGGTCATGGTGATCTTCCTCTTCAGAAATAGTTGACAAGGGTCTGGTCACCGAGGCCGAAACACGTAACGAGTCCCTGGGGAGGTCCAGAGGGCTAGCGGGAAGCCAAAGGAAATCCGAGGATGCTTGAGTGTAACCTAAGCAGACGCAGATGCTGTCAGTAAGTGAATCATATCACAAAAGGCCCGACGACGGCTTCCATACGGATACGGGAAGCCGGGGGGAGCCCGGTCCGGTCAGGGTGAAGGTCGTGTGAACCTGGCGTTTCCCTGGGCGAAATAGGCGTCCATCGGCTTGAAGTAGTTGTCTTCCCACCACTGGGCCGTGAACTGCGTTTGGCCCATCGGAAGCCCCGAATGCCGGACCGTGATGGTAGTACCGTCGTCGTGCGGTCTTCCCAGACCACCGTTCACGCGACCTGTAGCCAACACCAAGTCCACACGCGACTCGAAGGCACGGACTCCCGGCTCTTGGGTCCTCCACGCCTGCACGATGTGCCGATACGGCTCGATCTCCAGGTTCTTACCAACGATGAGCCCGTCGAGCGCACTGAACGCGTCCCCCTCCACTGCACTGGTTGTGGCAGCTCGGCCAGTCATGGCGCTATGCTCACGGCCATCGAGCCACGCCTCAAACAGGCGCTTCGACGAAGCACGGACTATTCGCCTAACTTCGTAGATGTCCGACATTGCTGTTCATCCCCCGTTAATACTTCTGTCGACGCCGAACACAAAGACTCGGAGCACGATTTCACTGCTTGCGAGATGGCCGACGGCATTCGTGAGTGATACTAACACGGATGTCGTCGAGGACGGTGCGATGCCCGGGTCCAGATAAGTGGTGGGCGACCATCCGCTTTCGCGAGGCGATGTCGATCAGCGCCATTTACCTTCCCCCTCTGATGCTCTCTGTGAGTTCCGTGGTACGTTCCTAACCGTACTTATCGCGTAGCAGGCGCGCCCCAGCACACAGCGACTTGAGCTTCAGATAGGCATCGTCTATGTCCGTGGGGTTCAGGCTGGACGGCGAGAAACCGCAGTCCGGGTTGAGTGTAAGTCGCGCGGCCGGCACGTGCTCCATCGCGCGCTCGGCGCGGGCGACGACCTCCTCCGGCGTCTCGACGTGGCGGTCGGTGTGGTCGATGACGCCGAGGCCCAACATCTTGCCGGCCGGGAACCGCCGAAGCGAGTCCATGCCACCGGCGTTGGGAGTGGCGAACTCCATCGCAAACCGGTCGACGTTCATCTCGCCGAGGGCTTCTATGATCATGTCGTACGGCCCGGTGGTGGTGTGCCGTCGGTCGAAGTGCGAGTGGCAGAAGTGGACGGTGACGAAGGCGTCGCCCACGTCCTTCACAGAGCCGTTGATACAGCTCACGGAGAGCTCGATCTCGCGGTCGACGTCGGCGATCCCCATGCGCTCGCGGTAAGAGGGGTCGACCAGCATCGCCATGTCGGGGTCGTCGAGCTGGATCGCGTCCACGCCCAGTCCGGCCAGCTCCCGTACTTCGTCGCGGATGATCTCGGTGCACGCCGCCATGAACTCCTCCCGCGTCGGGTAGGCCAACCTGGAATGCTCAGCGCTCCACATGCGCCAGCCAACGACGTACGGAGAAGGCAGCGCGACGATGATCCGCGAGTCGGTCTGCCGGCGCAGGAACGACACCTCGCCCACGGCCAACGACCTGCGCCGTCGCAGCCTAGAGACCACAGCCGGATATGCCATGTTCGGCGGTGCCGGGTCGCCGACGGGGATGAGGTCGTTCTCGAAGCCGTCGACGGCCTCGGACATCACCCGGGTGTAGCTCTCGCGACGCCACTCGCCGTCGGACAGGTAGTCAAGGCCGGCCCGCTCTTGCAGGTGGACCGCCGTGGGAACGGCGCCGTCGAGGAGCCTGTCGGCAGCGGCCTCGCCGATGCGGCCGGCCTTGCGCTCCAGGACCAGCTCCCGCACCCACACCGGCCTGGGCAGGCTACCTACAACGAAGGTGCTAAACGGCGCTACTTTTCGGATCTCTCCCATCGCTCCTGTCCTCTAAAGCGCTCGTACGGATGCGAGTCTAGCGGTGGCACCTACCGGCGTCAATATCGCGCGTGCGGTCTCCGGTTGACGCTCTCCGAGGCTGTCCATATACTGGCCCCAGCGCCTAATGGGCCCCATATAGGCGCTCTTCCGGGAGGGATACCGTTGGGCACATTCGAAGGCAAGTCTGTGATCGTCACCGGCGGCGCGCTGGGGATCGGCGCGGCGACAGCCGTGGAGTTCGCCAAGGAGGGCGCCCGCATCGCCATCGCCGATGTCAACAGCGAGGCCGGCAAGGCCGCCGTCTCGCGGGTCGAGGCGGCCAACGGCGAGTGTATTCTGGTGGAGGCCGACGTCGGACTCAACGCCGAGTGCAGGCGGGTTGTAGCCGAGACAGTCGCGGCCTACGGCGGCGTCGACGTGCTGTTCAACAACGTCGGCATCCAGCCCCCTGACTCGTATAGCAACGTCGAGGACACGCCCGAGGAGACGTGGGACCGAATCCTCGACGTCAACCTCAAGAGCGCGTTTCTGATGTCCAAGTACGCCATCCCCGAGATCAGGAAGCGCGGCGGCGGGGCCATCATCAACACCGCCAGCGTCCAGGGTCTGCAGTCGATGAAGCTCGTGCCGGCCTACGCGGCCAGCAAAGGCGGCATCCTCTCGCTGACCCGGCAGATGGCGCTGGACTACGCCGAGGAGAACATCCGCGTGTTGGCCGTCTGCCCCGGTGCCATCGACACCCAGATGGTGCGTACTATGGCCGCCCTCGAAGGCGGCGACGTCGATGCGACGGTGCATGAGTGGGGCCGCGGCCACCCCATAGGACGGATCGGCACCGGCCAGGACATCGCCAACGTCGTGCTGTTCCTGGCCAGCGACAAGGCGTCGTTCATGACCGGGGAGTACGTCTGCGTCGACGGCGGGTACATGGCCCTCGGGGCCTGGGCCGGCGCCGCCGGCGCCCAGGACTAGTGCTTGGTTGCTGTGATACTTGCCCATCAGGTGGTCCCTCCCCTGGAGAAGATGTGATGGACGTGCCCCACACCTCCGGGGGATTCCAAAGGGGCGGCGCCCCCTTTGGCAGGGGTTTGTAGGTGTCGCCCAAACCTAATATCTCAGGGTAACGGGTGGGGATGACGGGAACAGCTACGTTTGTAGGCAACCACCAGCGAGGTAGAGATGCAGTACCAGAACGAGCGTAATTACGGCTGCCGCGTATCGGACGCGTGGACCTACCGCGGTCTGAAGACCGTGGTGATGGAGAACGAGCTCCTGCGTGTAGTCGTGCTCGTCGACAAGGGCGCCGACATCCTCGAGCTGGTGCACAAGCCGACCGACGTCGACTTCCTGTGGCGCTCACCCTGGGGCGTCCGCGACCCGTCCAAGTTCGTGCCCACGACCGGGTCCGGGGAGGGCCTATGGATGGACTTCTACGAAGGCGGCTGGCAGACGGTGTTCCCGGCAGGCGGCTTCCCGGCCACCTACGGCGGCGCCGACCTCGGCCTCCACGCAGAGTCCAGCCTCGCGCCGTGGGACTGCCAGATAGTCGACGATACGCCCGAGAAGGTGAGCATCCGCTGCTGGATACGGACCGCACGCACGCCCTTCTACTTCGAGAAGACGCTATCGCTGACCGGCGGCTCGCCGGTGCTTCAGATCAACGAGTTTCTTGTAAACGAGGGCAACGAGACGGTCCCGTGCGTCTGGGGCGAGCACATCGCGATCGGTGCGCCAACCTTGAGCGGCGACAGCGTCATCGACCTGCCCGGAGGCACGTTGATGACACACCCCGAAACGGCCCCCCACGCCCGACTGAAACCGGGCATTCAGGGGCCGTGGCCCTGGACCGAGGACAACGACAGCAACGCTGTCGATCTGAGCAAGGTGCCGTCGGCCAGCATCGAGGCCTATGACATGGCCTACATCACCGACATGCCAGAGGGCTGGTACGCGCTGACCAACCAGAGCACCGGCGTCGGGTTGGGCGTTGTCTTCCCTAATGACCTGTTCAAGTACCTGTGGTACTGGCAGTCCCTGGGCGGCGGCTACGGCTACCCGTGGTACGGCCGCGCCTACAACGTGGGTCTGGAGCCCTTCACCAGCTTCGCCAACAACGGGCTGACCAGCGCCATCGAGAACGGCACCGCGGTCAACATGGAGCCCGGCCAGCGCCTCGACGCGTCGGTCAAGGCCATCGCCTACACCGACGCCCCCAACGGCGTCCAGCGGATCAGCCCCGACGGAACGGTAGTGAAACGGGAGTAGGCGGGGATGCCGCCGCAGGAGGCGCTGTTACGCTGCCGTAAGGCGACCCTGGTCGAGGCCGACCGGTCGAGATGGACCGCTGAGCGGGTCGTATCGCACGGTCATTCTGGCGGAGCGTCGTTGCAGCCGCGCCGGAGTCCCTCGTCCCTTCGGTCAGCTCAAGGCAGGCCCAACTTGCTCCATCGGCTCGGTGAAGCAGGAATACCTACTCGGCTACCCCGCTGCCTCTAGCCGGCGTTTGGCTTCGGCGTAGGTGTCGGCGGGCAGTGGGCCGCGGTTGGCTGCGTCGAGATTCTCCCGCAGGTGGTCTAGGCTCTTGGTGCCGACGATGGTCGTGTGCAGGTCCGCGTGTGTCAGCGTGTAGCGCAGTAGGAAGGCCGTGCGGCTCTCGCCGGCATCCCTGAGATCGTCCAGCACGGCCGCGTCGAATGGCTCCCACTGCTCGGCCCGGCCTCGGCTTCCCGGTCCCGGCTCGCCCTGCTGCACTCCTCCGCGGATCACCGTGCCGACGCCGGACCGCGCCGCGTCGCCGATGACGCCCTCGTGGACTCGGTCCATCGCCGAGTACGGTATCTGGTATTCGTCGAAGGCCCCTCGCTCGACGAAGGTCGTGATGCTGGGCAGCACGGCCGATGCTCCTATCCAACGCACCGTCCCCTGCTCGCGCATCTCCTCCAGCGCGTCCACCAAGCCACCCTGATCGACGTCCTCGACCTTGGCGTTGTGGAGCTGCATTATGTCGACGTAGTCCGTCTTCAGCCGCTTCAGGCTCTCGTGCAGTCCCCGGAACAGGTTTTCGCGGGTCCAGACGTGCTCGCCGCCTCCGGCAGGGCATCCGCACTTGGTGGCGAGAAAGTACTCGGAGCGGCGGCGGGAGATGTATTTGCCGATCATTTCCTCGCTGTGGCCGTAGTCGTTGGAGGTGTCGACGAAGTTGATGCCGGCGTCCAGCACGGCGTTGAGCGCCTTCTCGGAGACGTCGTCGGCCGTGTCGCTCAGCGCCATTGCGCCGTAACCGAGCCGCGTCACCTCCATCCCGGTGCGTCCCAGCACCACTTTTGTCAGAGCGTCAGCCATGTTGGGCCTCCTGTTCGTTGTTCGACGTGGAGACGACCCGCCGGGGTGTATCTACAATTCGGTGGGTGGCCCGCAGCCGCCTACCCGCCAACGCCGGCGGTCATTGCCTCGCGGATCGCGGCCGGGGTCATGGGCAGCCTGGTCATCCTGACGCCGGTCGCCGCGTGGACGGCGTTGGCCAGGGCCGCCAGCGGCGGGACGAGGGGCGCCTCGCCGACACCCCGGATACCGAAGGGGTGCCGCGGGTTGGTCACCTCGAGGATCACCGTGTCGATCATCGGCAGGTCCAGCGTCGTCGGCATGCGGTAGTCGAGGAAGGTCGAGTTGGCCATCGTGCCATCCTCGTTGTAGAAATACTCCTCGTTCAACGCCCAGCCGATGCCCTGCAGTGCCCCGCCCTGCATCTGCCCCTCGACGTAGCTCGGGTGCACGGCCTGCCCCACGTCCAGGAAGGTCGTGTATCTCAGGACGTCGACCTTGCCCGTCTCGGGGTCGACCTCCACGTCGGCGATGTTGCCCGCTAGCTGCGCGCCCACCCCGCCCTGGGCATCCGACGCCGACGCCGTCACGGGACCACCGGTCTCCATCAGTCTGCCGGCCAGATTCTTGAAGCTCAGCCGGTCCTCGGGGTCTTTGCCGGAGATGAAGACGCCGCGCCTGAACTCGACGTCCTCGGGGCTGATCTCCCAGATGAGCGCCGCCCGCTCCGCCATCTGCCGGATGACTCCCTCACTCGCCGTCAAGGCCGCGCGGCCGGTGTCGAAGGTGATGCGGCTGCCACCGGAGTTGCCGGTGAAGCCGACCGAGTCCGTGTCGACCACCGTCGGCACCACCTCGTCCACCGGGAGGCCGAGCATTTCCGCCACCTGCATCGCAATTGCGACGCGGGTGCCGGACAGGTCGGCCGATCCGGTGACCAGGCTGACCGTGCCGTTGGAGTTCACGTTGACCGTCGCCGACGAGCCGCTGCCGCCGCCGTTGAAGCGGTAGCCGACGGCGACGCCGCGTCCGCGGTTGGGACCGCCCAGCGGCGCGGTGTAGTGCGGGTGAGCCTTCATCGCGTCCTCGACCTCGCTGCAGCCGAAGCGGGCGTGGAGGACGCCGTTGGGGGCGCGGTCGCCCTCGCGGGCCGCGTTCAGGGTCCGCAAGTCCAACGGGTCCATGCCCAGCTTCTCCGCCAGCTCGTCGATGACGGTCTCCACCGCGAACTGGGCCTGCGGATGGCCCGGCGCGCGGTACGCCTGGGTCTTGGGCCGGTTACAGACCACGTCGTAGCCGTCGACCAGCATGTTATCAAGCCGGTACGGCCCCAGGCCGCTGTTGGCGCCGCCGCCCACCGACGAGCCGGGATATGCCCCGCCCTCGTATATCAGGTAGAGCTGGGCTGCGGTGATCCGGCCGTCTCTGGTCGCCCCGATCTTGCAGCGCATGAAGCTGCCAGAGGCGGGTCCGGTGGCCTCGAACACCTCCTGGCGCGTCATCACCATCTTCACCGGCCGTCCGGCCTTCCGCGACAGCACCGCGGCGACCGGCTCCAGATAGCCGACGCCCTTGCCGCCGAAGCCGCCACCGATCTCCATGGGCACCACCTTCACCACCGACTCCGGCAGGCCTAGGATGGCCGCGGTGTTGGTGCGGACGGTGAATATCCCCTGGGTGCTGGTCCAGATGGTCAGGCGACCTTCCTCAGACCAGTCAGCGGTGGCCGCGAAGGGCTCGATGTAGCCCTGGTGCACCGCCTCGGTGGTCAGCTCGCGCTCGACGATGACGTCGGCCTCTTCGAACCCCTTCTCGACGTCACCGCGCTTGAGCTGGATGTGGGAGGCGACGTTGCCTCTGACGGCCGGTCCGTCCCCGCCGGGCACCTCGTCGCTGCCGCCGTCCCTTAGACCCTCGTGCAGCAGCGGGGCGTCGTCCCGCATCGCGTCCTTGAAGGTCATGACCGGCGGCAGCACCTCGAAGTCCACCTCGATCAGGGCAAGGGCCTCCTCGGCAACATACTGGCTGACGGCGGCGACCGCCGCCACGGCGTGCCCCTTGTAGAGCACCTTGTCTCCGGCCAGATCGTTGTCAGCCATCATCCGCGGCGTCACCCCGACCCGAACGTCTAAGTCCTGCTGTTGCACGATGGTGAAATCGCTGGAGGTCGCGACCGCCCAGACGCCTTCAAGGGCCTCAGCCCTGCGCGTATCTACGGACCGGACGCGCGCGTGGGCATGGGGGCTTCGCAGGATGCGTCCGTGGAGGAGGCCGGGGAGATGGATGTCGGCGCCGTACCTCGCCCGGCCCGTGACCTTGTCCAGGCCATCGTGCCGGACCGGCCGCGTGCCGATCACCGTGAACCCGGCGGCCGCCTTCTTTTCCGCACTGGTCGTCGTCGCCATAGAGCCACCTCTGCTCGCGTTATTCCGAAGGACCGGCACGCTGGATTATACTATCACGGCGTCCGTAGACCTCCGCGGGAACAGGTAGTCGACCAATCTCCAGTAACTGTCTGCCTTACCGCGTTGGTAGGGTCGGGTTTGAAACCCGACCCTACAGTACTCGACAGTGAGCGTTCCTGTTCCAAAAACGACACGGCTATTTCCGTATGCACGGCCCCCGATTCGACGTCGAGACGTATCGAAAGCAGGTGGAACCAAACCATGACCCAGACAGCGAAAGAAACGCCGGCCGAGCTGCGAGTCGCCCGGGAGGTGCCGCGGCGTTCAAGCGCAACGGGGTACCATACCTGTTCGGCATCCCGGGAGGCGGCAGTTCCATTGACCTGATCGAGGCCTGCCGCGACGAGGGCTTCCCCTTCGTGCTGACCCAGCACGAGACCACCGCGGCGCTCATGGCCGTCGTGTGCGGCGAGCTGACCGGCTCGTGCGGCGCCTGCATCTCGATCATGGCCCCCCGGCGCGGCCAACCTGACCGGCGGCGCGGCGTATGCGTTCCTCGAGCGGCACCCACTGCTGTGCATCACCGAATGCTACGGCTCCGAAGCGGGCGTGCGGATGACGCTTCAGAAGATCGACCATCCGGCTACCTTCGCGTCCACCTGCAAGACCTCCGTGACCATAGGCTCCCACGGCGCCGGCAGCCAAATCGACGGCGCAATCCGGCTGGCGTCGGCCGAGCGTCCCGGACCGGTGCACGTCGACTTCCCGCTGGACGTCGCGCCGGCGGAGCTCGTCGACCAGGGCGGCTCGCCCCTCGACGCCGCGATCTAGGGCGATCTGGAAGCCATCGCGGCGGCGGTCGACCGGGCCAAGAAGCCGGGCCGCTTGGCCATGTTCCCGGCCCACAGCAACAGCATCTGGCACTCTATCCTGCGACCGCGGTCAGCCTCGTCGTGAACCAGGTCGATCTCGATGGCCCGGTAGTCCATACACGAGCCGCGAATCGTCTCCAGGTCTCTGTAGCATCGCAGGTACTCGGCGTACGCCTCCTCCGTAATCGCACCGTCCACCGCCGTCCACTGCTGCAGCAGGAAGTCAAGGAAGAAATTGACGATGTTGTCGAAGGCCGCCTGGGAGGCCACCACGTCCAGCGACGTGAAAGTGCGAACCCGCTTAGGGTGGTCAAGGGCCATCCGATGGCCTACGCGGGCACCGCGATGGTGGCAGACGACATGGTACGACTCAAAGCCCATCTCGGTCATCACCTCGACCTGGTCCCGGACCGTAGTGCGCTTACAGTAGTCGTTCAGGTCGTTGGAGGCGGGGCCACCCGCTGTCTCAGTAGCCGCGGAGGTCCGGCACCACAACTGCGTAGTGCTCTGCCAACCGTGGCGCGACCTTGTGCCACATCACGTGGGCCTGTGGGTAGCCGTGGAGCAGTTGTAGCGGCGGGCCCTCGCCATCGTGCACCAGGTTGATCGTGGTGCCCGAGGTCGCTATCTCGGCCCTGGTGAATCCTTCGAACATGGCGGCAGCCTCCCTCGTTATGGATGCCTAGAACCAAGCGTGCCGGTTTTCAGGCTCAAGGGCTCTTCGACAAGCTCAGGACGAACGAGGCGAGCCTGGTCAGTTGCGCAGGACCTGACGGGACTAGTGGAGCTCTATAATGTCGCCGTCGGCTAGCTCGTGCCCCCTGCCGACTCGCTGGCCCTCGAACTTCCCCGACTGGCCCCACAACACCGCGAACTTGAGGCTACGGGCCAGGTCCTTGTGGACCTGCTCGGCGGCCTCGGCCACGGTGCACCCGACGGGAAGCACCAGGGGGTTTATGCGTTCGAACTCCTCCAGCTTCTCTCGTCGGGACTTGGTGTAGACGCGGATGACGTTGAGCGCTTTGAATATCTCCTCGCCCAGGTCATCCAGCCCTACGACCTCCTCTGCGCTGGTGAGCACCACCGGATAGTCGTCGCCGTACGCCGCCTCCAGCTCCTGGAACGCGTCCAGCGCGCCCGGTACGTCGGCCTTGTTGCCCACCAGGATGGCCGGCTTGTCCAGCCACTGGTCGTGCGTATCTAGGCCCTGCCACCGGGGGAGCATGCGGAAGCCCCACTCGCCGAGGACGTTGAAGACCTCCGCGACCTGCGCGGCAGGGTCCAGGGTCAGGTCCACCACGACCACGAATATCTCGCTGTTGCGCAGCAGCCCGTACAGACGGCTCTGGGTCCGCGGATTGGAGATCGGCGGTGTGTCGACAAGCTGGATGTAGACGTCCTCGTGGGGCAGCATGCCCCGTACCGGCTCCTGGGTGCTGAGGACGTAGGCGCCGACGCGGGTCTGCGCTCCGGTGGCCTTTGCCAGCAGTAGCGACTTGCCGACGTTGGTGAGGCCGACCAGCGTCGCCCGGCCACCACCCTCCTTCGGCAGCGAGAAGGGCTCCGTGCGCCCGGCGGCCGGCCCGCGGGAGGGTCCCTCAAGCTCGCCCATGAGCTGGGACATGCGAGAACGTAGCCGCGCCTTGAGGTGGTCGGTGCCCTTGTGTTTAGGCATCACCGACAGCATCTCTTGCAAGGCGGCTATCTTCGCCTGAGTGGTTTCGGCCTCGCGAAACCGATCTTCAGCCTGGCGGTACTGGGGAGGAACGTTGGTGGGCATGGCGGGGTACCTGCCTGATGATACCGCGCCCCTTCCAGGCGCATCAACTCCGTCCAAGGGAGGCCAACGTCACCCGCGGGCTATCGGGTCAGCCTTCGTCCCTGGGCGACGGCACGATCACCACAGGCCCGCCGTGTGATGCATGACCGGCAGTGGGACGCCATGACCACGACGGTCCCCGGCGTCTCGCGGGCCAGGTCGATGATCGACCCGGCGACGTGCCCGACCGACATCTGCTGCCTCCTGGACCCGGCTCACACAGTCAGCGAGACCGGCTCTTCGGTCTCGGGCTGGGCCAGCGGAACGGGCTCCGCAGGCTCGGCCATCAGCTCGGCCCTGTAACCACAGTGCAGGCAGAGGTAGCAATGTCCGTATTGGTCCTTCTGGGTGACCACGTCACCGGTGACGCATCTGGGACAGGCCTTGAAGTAGATCATGACGCTCCTCCGTTCTGCGCCGGCCGCTATCAAAGGCCGGCGGTCTGTCATCAGGTCACAATCCAGTATCTCGGCTACGAATACAGGCGGCGTGAACATGGCGCACGCGGCATGAAGATCGCGTGAACAAGACGTGAAGCACAGTTGGTCGCGGCCTGAGCGTCCTGGGTCCTACCCTTGACTGTGCAGGCGTGGAGACCTAATCTGGAATTGAGCGGGAGTAACTCAGTGGTAGAGTTCCTGCCTTCCAAGCAGGCTGTC